>JBBDWL010000001.1:0-9917 GCA_040902895.1 Vicinamibacterales bacterium
TCGGCGCTCGCGGCGCTGCGCGTCGCCGGCTGGCGTGCGGCCGCCGCGATGGCCGTCACGTTCTTCGTGTTCATGCAGGTCGAGCAGAACATCAAGGAACTTATCGCGCGACCGCGGCCGAGCGCGGAGCTGGTGAAGGTTGCCGGCACGCCGATGACGATGGGGATGACCGTCGGCGCGCCATCGCCGACCGCGGGCTACTCGATGCCGTCAGGATGGGCGCTGCTGTTCGGCAGCACGGTGGGACTGCTGTCGGTGCTGGCGTGGCAGAACACGCGCGGCGTCGCACGCGCGGCCTATACGGCCGGATGCGCGTTGGTGCTGATCGCAGGCCTCGCGGCCCGCGTGTCGCTCGGCGCGCATTGGCCGAGCGACGTCATCGCCGGCTGCCTGCTGGCAATGACGGTTGGGCTCGGAGTATTCGAGCTGTTTACCAGCCTAAGACCTTCGCGAAAACCAAAGGCGCCACGATTGTCGCGTCCGACTCGATGATGTAGCTGGGCGTGTCGACGCCCAGCTTTCCCCACGTGATTTTCTCGTTCGGCACGGCTCCCGAATACGAACCGTAGCTGGTCGTCGAGTCGCTGATCTGGCAGAAATAGCCCCAGAGCGGCACGCCGTCGCGCCGCAGGTCCTGATGCAGCATCGGCACGACGCAGATCGGGAAATCGCCGGCGATGCCGCCGCCAATCTGAAAGAAGCCAATTGGTGATTGAGGCGCACACTGTGTGTACCACTCGGCGAGCTGCATCATGTATTCGATGCCCGATTTCATCGTCTGCGGACTCTTCATCCGGCCGTCGAGACAATGCGCGGCGAAGACGTTGCCGAGCGTGGAGTCTTCCCATCCCGGTACGAACAGCGGCAGGTTGCGTTCCGCGGCCGCCAGCAGCCACGAGTTCTTCGGATCGATCTCGTAGTGCTCCTTCAGCTTGCCCTCGAGCAGGATGGCGTAGAGAAACTCGTGCGGGAAGTAGCGCTTCCCTTCCCGTCCGGCCGCGTACCATTCCTCGGCCACGACGTGCTCGATGCGGCGCATCGCCTCGAATTCGGGAATGCACGTGTCGGTCACGCGGTTCATGTGGCGATCGAGCAGCGCCTGCTCGTCGGCCGCGGTGAGATCGCGATAGCGCGGGATGCGCTCGTAATGGTTGTGCGCCACGAGATTGAAGACGTCTTCCTCGAGATTCGCGCCGGTGCACGAAATCGCCTGCACCTTGTTCTGGCGAATCATCTCGGCGAGCGAGAGTCCCAGCTCCGCCGTGCTCATCGCGCCGGCAAGCGTCACGAGCATGCTGCCTCCGGAATCCAGATGGCGCACGTACGCGTCGGCTGCATCCTTCAGCGCCGCAGCATTGAAATGACGGTAGTGATGATCGATGAACTGCGAGACAGGTCCGGACATTCCGCCTCCAAATCCCGGAGAACGCCGCGCGCTTTCCGTTGCAAAAGAAGCGGCGTCCTACGGCCTTGAAAAGACCGCCATCGGAACGCCAGGTGGCTTGATGACTGAAATTATAGCAGTACGGTTCTAATATCTCGCATGCGAATCGCCGTCGCGCTGGCCGCGCTCACGACCCTTGCCGTTCCGGCCGCACATGTCCAGGCGCCGTCCGGCTGGCCGGCGCATCCGCACCGCGTGTATCGCATCTCCGACCCGCTCGCCGCGAATCCCGTCGAGTCATCGATCGCCATCGATCCCGGCAATCGCGATCGCATCATCGCCGTCTCGTACCAGACGGGCTTCACGAAGCCGCCGCGCACGACCGGCTACATCTATGTGAGCCACGACGGCGGACGCACGTGGCGCAACGAGCGCGCGGCCAACCCACTCGGGCGCACGCAGGGCGACGATGTGGTGACCTTCGCGGGACCGGGCGTCGCGCTGCGTACCTACATTTCGTTCCTCGGCATTCGCGTGCCGCATCCGCCGCGCGCCGAAAACGGCATCTTCGTGACGCGCTCCGACGATGCGGGCATCACCTGGTCGAATCCGGTGGCGGCCGTCGATCACGCCAACACCGTGCTGCCATTCGAAGACAAGCCGTGGATGGCGGCCGAGGGCGACAGGGTCTATCTCGCCTGGACGCGCTTCGACGAATACGGCGTGAAGGATCCGGACTGCCGCACGCACATCGTGTTCGCGCGGTCGATTGACGGCGCGAAGACGTTTCAGATGCCGCGCCCGATCTCCGACGCGCCGGGCGACTGTGTCGACAGCGACAACACCGTCGAGGGCGCCGTGCCGGCGATTGGAGCCGACGGCCGCGTGCATGTCGTGTGGGCCGGGCCGAAGGGCCTGGTCTATGACTCTTCGGCCGACGGGGTCACGTGGAATGACGATCGTGTGATTGCGAGCACTCCTGGTGGCTGGGATCTGCCGATTCCCGGCATCACGCGCCACAACGGCATGCCGGTGACGGCCATCGACAGGAGCCGCGGCTCGCATCGCGGCGCGATCTACGTGAACTGGATCGACACGCGCAACGGCGATCCCGATGTCTTCGTGATGCGATCGAGCGACAACGGCAAGACATGGATGCCGCCGGTGCGCGTCAACGACGACCCGGCGAAGAACGGCGCCGTGCAGTTCTTCACCTGGATGGCGGTCGATCCGTCCGACGGCTCGGTGAACGTGCTCTTCTACGATCGCCGCGGGCGCAGCGGAACCACCTCCGGCCTCACGCTCGCGCGCAGCACCGACGGCGGCGCCACGTTGGTCAACCACGCGATCGCCATCCCCCCGTTCGAGGTCAGCGACAAGGTGACGTTCGGCGATTATCTCGGTGTCGATGCCAGAGAGGGACGCGTCGCCGGGGCGTTCCCTCACGTGGTCGACGGCAAGGTGATACTGTCTGCCGTGGTTTTCGACTTCAGATAGCGAGGTCACGATGCTCAGGCCGCATTCCCGCGCGCTTCCCTTCGCCGCCGCCTGCACGGCGCTGGCTCTCTCCCTCTCGGACGCGCAAAGCGGCCGCACCATCCTGGCGCCCGGTCCGATGGGCGTCGATCTCGGGCAGATCCAGCTGGACGCTGCCGCGCTCGCGCCCGGGTTCCGCACCGGCCGCAGCGAGGCCGCCTTCGATGCCGACGAGATCATCGTGGCGTTCGAGAGCGGGGCGCTGACCGCGCAGTCGGCCGGCGACACGATTGCGTCCGCCGGCCTTTCGCCGCAGGCGGTTTCGTATCCCGACAGCGCCGACTTTGCGATCGTGCGCCTGGCGCCCGGCGAGGATCCCGAATCAGCAGCGGCGCTGCTCGACGGCGCACCCGGCGTGCGCTACGCACAGCCGCGCTATCGCGTCTACGCCGACGCGAGACCCAACGATCCGCTCTACGCGCAGCAGTGGAACTTCCCGCTCATCGATCTCGAGCGCGCGTGGGACATCAATCCCGGCAGCTCCCAATCCATCATCGTCGCCGTCGTCGACACCGGCATCGCGCATCGTGATCTGACGGTGAGTTTTCCGACCCGCGCATGGACCTTCCGCAACGGCGATACGATCTTCAATCTGCCGTCGCTGGGCACCATCGCCGTGCCCTTCTCGCGCGCAACCGATCTCGGGCCGGCCACCAGCTTCGTCTCGCCGCGCGATTTCATCTGGAACGACACGACGCCGCTCGACCTGGACGGGCATGGCACGCACGTCGCAGGCACGATTGCGCAGGCGACCAACAACAGCGTGGGCACCGCGGGGGTGGCCTACAACGTGCGCCTCATGCCAGTGAAGGTCCTCTCCAACGTGTGGGACTTCGTGTTCGGCAACTCGCGTGTCGGCACCGACGATGTGGTGGCGCAGGGCATACGGTATGCGGCCGACAACGGCGCGAACATCATCAACATGAGCCTGGGGCGCAGCGGCGGCGCCGCGCCGGCAATCGAGTCGGCACTTCGGTATGCGGTGGATCGCGGCGTGTTCGTGGCGCTGACGGCCGGCAACAATTTCGAAAACGGCAATCCCCTGCACCGGTTCGCCGAGATCGCATCGCGAATCGCCGGCGTCATGGCGGTATCGGCCGTGGGTCCCGATCGCGCGAAGGCGCCCTATTCGAACACCGGCGCCTATGTGGAGATCGCGGCGCCCGGCGGCAACTCGCGGCTCGGTCCGGGGTCCACGGTGCTGCAGCAGTCGATCTTCTCCGGCGACAGCAACAGCTATTTGGGCGGCCCGGAGGTCTATACCGCCCCTCGCTTCGATCGCTTCTCGTATCGAGGGTTTCAGGGCACGTCGATGGCCGCGCCGCACGTGGCGGGACTCGCGGCGCTGCTGATGCACCAGGGCATTCGCAATCCTGCCGTCATCGAGCGCATGATTGCGCGCTTTGCGACCGACCTCGGCACGTCGGGACGCGACGACACGTTCGGCCACGGGCTGATAAGCGCGCGCGCTACGCTGCGCGGATTGGGACTCGGAAAGTGAAGATTCGCCCACGGCTCGCGCTTGTGTGTCTGCTCTGTGGTGCAGCGCCTGCGTTTGCGCAGGAGGTCGACCCGCCGCCGGCCCCCAGGAAGCCGCGCGCGTTCGAAATCCGCGGCTACTTCGTCGCGGGATCCGAACAGACGGAATCGCCGAAAACCTTCGATGCGATTTTCGGATCCGAGCGGCTGCTGCTCATCGGTGGAGGCGGCGAGCTGATCGTCGCGAGGCGCTGGCTGGTGCGTGGGCAGGTCTCGCAGTTCTCCGACACGGGCACGCGCGTGTTCGTCGATGCCGGCGAAGTCTTTTCGCTGAACATTCCACTCGAGGTCACCGTGCGGGCCACCGAGTTCTCAGCCGGCTATCGGTTTCTGGTCAAGCCGCGATGGGCCCTGTTTGCCGCGGCCGGCCGCACGCAGTACTCGCTGACCGAACGATCGAACGACGAGACCGATCGTTCCAAAGGCTCCGGCTGGCACGTGCTCGCTGGCGTCGACGTCAAGCCGATCAAATGGGTGATGCTGGCGGGCGAGGCGCAGTGGACGCGCACCGAAGACATTCTTGGCGGCGGCGCGGCCGAGGCGCTCGGCGAATCGCAGCTCGGCGGACTGCGGCTCGCTGGAAGAATAGGATTCGCCTTCTAGGACAAGGGTCATGCTGGCGCTCACCGACGCGGAGCGGGCCGAGCTGATTGCCAGGGCGCGGCATGGCAGGGGCAGTGCCGGCGTCGGCCGCCGCGCGAGCGTCGTCCTGCTGCTCGCCGACGGTAAGTCCTATACCGAAATCACGAAAGCCGCCGGCGTGAGCACCCGCACGATCGCGCTCTGGAAGAAGCGGTTCGAAGAGCACCGCCTCGACGGGCTCTTCGATCGCCGCCTCACGCGGGGGTAACCGTTTCCTTACTCCCTTACTCGACTTACTCGACTTACTCGACTTACTCTTAGTGCCCCCCGCTTAAGAGCACCGCATTGATAAACAGCAGCTGCGTCGCTTCCGCGAAGGCACGGTAGTTCGGATCCTCCGCGAATGCAATCACATGTCCCTGGCCGAGCGGCTGGTGCATCAGAAACGCCTTTTGCGACATCAGCGTCTTCACGTCGGGCCACACGAGGCCTGCCGCCACCAGACGATCGGCTTTCGCATAGACGCCGACGTTCGTGCCGCGATCGAGCTTCAGCGGATGGAAGACGCGCGAGCCTTCGACGATGACGGCAATCTCGTTGTCGAGTCCGGCCGTCAGCCAGTGCTCTTTGTCGAGCGCGACGCGGACGATCGCGCCGGCCGTGCCGTCTGACGTCGCGCGCTCGGGCTGAATCGCCTTCTCGTAATCGAACTTCTCGACATCCACCTTCGGCGGCGCCGGCCGCTGGGCGCTGCCGCCAGACGGCGCCGGCGGCGGCACGTTGGGGGCGCCGTCGCGCAAGAGCGTCCAGGTCGTAAGCAGGTTGGTGCGCTCCTGCGCCGCCCAGCGCGAGGCTTCGGCGATCGTGATGAGCGTGCCGCCGCGCTGCACCCACTCGCGGATGCGGCGGATCTGATCCTCGTTGTAGGTATAGTTGCCCGACGGCAGCACCAGCACGTCGAAGTCGCCGAGCTCGATGCGTCCGATCGAGCTGTTGCGCACCGTCGTGACCGGCTGCTTCCAGCGGCGCTCGAGGATGTAGCGCGCCCATCCGGCCGAGAGACTCGACGAGGGCGCATCGTACGCGAGCAGCACCCTGGGCGCCTTCAGCAGCGCCACGTCGTTGCTGCCGAGCGAGACGCCCGCTTCGACGAATGCGGTGTCGATGGGTGTAGCGGTGACACCGTGGCGTGCGGCAATCGCGCCGAGCTTCGTGGCAAGATCCGCGGGATTGTTCGCCACGCGGAACAGCGCCGTGCCGAGCGGATACTGACGCCCTCCCAGCGAGAACTCCCGGTCCATCGTCTGCACGCGCAGTCCGGCCTGCAGCGCTTCGACGACCGCTTCGGCGGTGCCGAGTCCCCACGGAATCAGGTAGCCGACGCGCGCGGCCGGCAGCGGACCGCCGCCGGGCGGCGTCATGTCGCGCATGAGCCGCGTGCTGCGCGGCTGGACGGGACGCTCGACGCTGATCACCTCGAGGTCGTACACCGCGGGAAGGCTCCAGGCCGTGACGTCATAGATCTGCTCGTTCAGTCCGCGCTTGCGGCGGCGATCCTGTTCCTTGATGAACTCGTCGCCTTGCGAGATGTCGGCATCGAGCAGATTGCGCACGAGCCGTCCGGCCGGCTGATTGAGCGGCACGATGACGGAGCCGGCGGGCACGGTGCGGCCACCCGCGGGAAACGCTTCGTCGGCGCGAAACACCTCGATGCCCTGGGCGGCAAGCCGGCGGCCAAGATGCGCGGCGCGGCCCGGATCGTGATCCGGCGCGACGAGCACATATGCGCGCGTGCCGATCTCGCCAAGACGCGCGGCGCTGCTGCGATATTCGAGATAGTCGCGCACGAGCTGCTCGCGGTTTTCAGCCGCGGTCTTCGCGGTCTGAATCGCCGCCGTAAAGTGATGCACCACGCCGTCGCGATACGTCAGCTCGGTCTCGTCGCTGCGCGTGAAGCGCAGTCCGCGCGATGAGGCCTGCTCGTACGTCATGCCGACGGCGCCGTGGAAGATCGGCCACGACTCGCCGTATCCCGGATAGAACGAATCGAACGTCTCGCGGATGAAATAGCCGAAGCCGCGCTCGTCGAACTTCGCCGCGTTGTTGCGGCCGAAGCGGTCGAACCACTTCTGCTGATCCTTCGTGATGTAAGGATTGATGGGATCGGCCGGCGGCGCGAAGTAGTACGTCGAGTCTCCTCCCATCTCGTGCAGGTCGACGACGACGTGCGGATAGAACTCGAGCATGAGGCCGGCGCGTCCGCGCGTCTCGGGCTGCGACATCGAGAACCAGTCGCGGTTCATGTCGAACAGATAGTGATTCGAGCGGCCGCCGGGCCAGGGCTCGTCGTGTTCGAGCGATGCGGGATTCGGATCGGGCACGGCCGCTTCGCCGGCCAGATTGTTCTGCACGAAGCGCGCGCGGCCGTCAGGATTCTGCAGCGGATCGATGACGACGAGCGTCTCGCGGCGGATCAGATCGGCGCCGGCGTCGCCTTGCGCGGCGAGCAGATGATAGGCCTCGGCCAGCGCGGCGTCAGATGAAGAAATTTCGTTGCCGTGCACGGCGTGCATCAGCCACACCACGGCGGGCATCTCGCGGACGAGGCGATCGGCCGTGGCCTGATCCACACCACGGGGGTCCGCGAGCTGTTGCAGGCCCTTCTTCACCGCGTCGAAGTTCGCCATGCGCTCGGGCGACCCAAGAATCAGCACGTGAAGCGGACGCCCTTCCCATGTCCTGGCATATTCGATGAGCCGCGTGCGCTCAGGGGCGGCGGCGGCCAGCGCCTTCAGATAGGCGGCGATGCCGTCCGGGGGCGTGATGCGCTCGCCGAAATCCCAGCCGAGCACCGATTTCAGTGTGGGAATCTTCGGATCGTAGCGGGTGCCGGGAGCGAGTTCCTGCGACAGAGCCGCGGCCGGCAGAATCAGAACAGCGAGAAAGGCCAGAAGAGCGCGCTTGAGCATGGAGGAATCTTATCGGATTTCTAGCGTGTGCCCTGACTGCCGGGCATCATGGCGCCACGAAACTCTCACTTTCGGCGTGAAGGTGGCGTGTCCATTCGAATCCATTGTGCGCGCGGCAGGGCAGCTCGATGTTCTTCACAGTTGCCTCGCCGCCGACGGCGTAGGGTTGCACGTGATGAAACTCGACGCCCTCAGCTGATCCGCACGTCGCGCCATCTCGGCCGACGAAGCCGCATCTTCCCTGATCCCGCCGCCAGACTTCGCGCTTGACCGAAGCCGGGATGTAGCGGCCCTTTGCCTCGGCCGCTGCCTTTCCCACGCGCGGCTTCGCGACCTGCGCGGCCTTCTCTTTCAATAACTCGGCGTGCAGCACCTCGAGCGCGTGCTCGACGATGGCTGCAGGGTCGCCCCTCGGAATGCGATGGCGCATCAGATCCTGGATCTGCTGCAGTCGCTCGCGCGCGGTCGCGCTGATGGTGACTTGCAGTTTGTATTGTGACTTGGACAGTGGCGCGACGACGGGGCGGCGTGAGGGTGAGCCTTGACTTGCCGGAGTCGCTTCTACGAGTTCCGACAGAGTGATCGGGGGCTCAGTAGTCGCGGCGACCCCGGCACTCGCAGCGGCCTAAATGGGCTCCTGCGCAGGCTTCGGGTCAGGCAGCTTGCGAAAGATGGAAGCGACCGGTGACTGCGGCTTCATCTTCGCAATGAGCAGCTCAATGTCACCCTTCGTTTTGTGCCTGGCCTGCTCCAGGACCCCCGTCGCTGACCCGACGGCTGCCGACTTCATCGTTCGCGAGGAGAGTACGCAGCATGAGGTCGTACGGGCGACCTCCACTCCTCATCGCCGCCGACCGTGCCCGAGCGCCTCAGGCAGGACATTTCGACGTCGGTTTGACAACCTTGCCTCTAAGCCTTGACCGAACCGACATCGAGTGTTAGGGTGCATGCACTCCCCTAGAACGGACTCCTTCTGGCGACTCCTCACTCGCCATGTCTTGGGTGCGATTTGGATCGCTCCGGACATGTGCCTTGCGGCGATGTGTTTTGCCTAGAGCGGTCGAGAGTCAAACCGACTCATTTCGCTGACCGGATCATCGAAATCAATGAAGGCGCTGCACTCATCGACCAGGGTGACTCGGTCGCAAGCCTCTGGCTTCTCATGGTGGGCGTTGCGAAAGTTGTTCGAATGGAAGCCTGTGGCCGGCAAAGCCTATTGCGCTTCGCGTGGCCTGGTGATCTGTTGGGTCTTTCAGCCATTGGGATCGGAAGTCCGGCCGACGCCAGTATTCGCGCGGTTACAGCGTGCCTCGCCTGTCGCTTTGACGCAGGA
Source organism: Vicinamibacterales bacterium (assembly GCA_040902895.1). GTDB lineage: Bacteria > Acidobacteriota > Vicinamibacteria > Vicinamibacterales > SCN-69-37 > JALYRV01. The sequence goes on from JBBDWL010000001.1 coordinate 9,344, forward strand.
CGAGTGGCAAAACTAGCCGGGTCTGACATAGCCGTCGCTAACTCACTCTTGAGACGACAAGCCAAGGAGATTCAGGACCAGAGCACGGTGCTTGGCGAGCGTAGCCTTTCGCCTGGGGATCGTATCTTCCGCTTACTCCGAAGATTGGTCCGAGCCTCAAGGCGTGGCGGAACGATGAGGCCTTGGCCTGACGGGATACAACTGCCATTCATCATCACTCATCAAGAAATAGCTGAGGCTACCGCGACTAGCCGCGAATTCGTGGGTCGCTACATCGCGCGGCTCCGCATTGCAGGCGTGCTGGTCCACGGAGCGCAAACGATTTTAGTTCCCCTAGGTAGTCCGTTGTTAGATTCGGCAGACCGAGACGATCCCATGCGTGGTTGACGTGTGAGTGCCGTGTGATCGGATCACATCACCAGGAGCACGTGGCTTGGTAGACTGCCGGCCTCGGGGAGGCACCAGCCGACAGCTGAGACCAGACTGGACGTCCTCTTCGAAACTGGAGGATACGAATGAGGTGGAGGCGCCGCTCGGAAAGTAGACCAGTACGCCGCTCAGAACGTGATCCAGT
>JBBDWL010000002.1:0-9752 GCA_040902895.1 Vicinamibacterales bacterium
TCGAACGTGCACTGCCTGGGGGCCTTGTCAGGGCGCCAGCGAGTGAACTTCGTGCCGTGGCGAAAGCGCTGCTGACTGAAATGGTCGTACTCCACCTCGACCACCAGCTTGGGGTCGACGGGCACCCACTCACTCGAGCGCTCGGTGCTCCACCGGCTCGGCCCGCCGGGCGCGCGCCCGCTGAATCCCTTTCCGCCTTTCAACGCTTCAATCTTCTTCGTGAGCGCCGCTTTCTCGGCGACCTTGAAGCTCGATGTAAATCCCACGTGATGCAGCAGCCCGTCGTCGCCATACAGGCCGAGCAGCAGGGAGCCAACCGCCTTCTTGCCTGTTGCGTAACGGAATCCGCCGACCACGCAGTCGGCGGTGCGGCGCGTTTTGACCTTGGTCATTGCGTCGCGCGAGCCGGACGCGTACGCGGCGTCGACGCGCTTGGCGACAATGCCATCGAGGCCGCCGCCTGCGCCGCTCAACCAGCGTTTGGCTTCGGCGCGATCGCGCGTCGCGGGTGACAGAAACAGCCCGTCGACCTTTTCCCGCGCGAAGAATTTCTCGAGGCGCGCGCGCCGATCGGCCAACGGCCGGTCGACCAACACGGTTTTGCCGTCAGAGAGCAGATCGAACACAACGAGTAACGCGGGCGACTCGCGCGCCAGACGTTTCACGCGGCTCTCGGCCGGGTGGATGCGCTGCAGCAGGTCGTCAAATGACAACGCGCTTTTGGCGGACGGATCCGGCACGACGAGCTCGCCATCGAGCACGAAGGCGGGAGCCTTCATCTTCTGGATCCGCTCCACGATCTCCGGGAAATAACGCTCCAGCGGCTGGCCGGATTTCGACTGCAGCCGCACCTGCCCGGCGGCTTTGAAGACGAGGCAGCGGAAGCCGTCCCATTTGGGTTCGAACTGCCAGTCATCGCCGGCCGGCAGGGTGCCGCTGACACGGGCTTCCATGGGCGGATACGGAAACGGGAGGGCGGTCGTCATGCAACAGCGATTCCTTGACTTCGCCCGCGGCGTGCCCCTAGACTGGCCGGGTTTTGCTCAGCTCGTGCGGTTCCGTGAGTCTTCGGCGGTCCGCAGAGCAGCACGGCATGAGGCTGTGCTCGCGGTCGGGTCGTCATATCGCCTCGCTCTCGCCTGCCAGCCTCTGACCTCTGGGTCGTTTCCCAGGGGTTACCTGACTGGAGGTTAGGGTATGCCAACCGGCACAATCGCACGGCTCCTCATCGACAAAGGCTTCGGCTTCATCCGCGATGAAGGCGGCGTTGAACACTTCTTTCACCGCAGCGCCGTCCGCGGCGCGGTGTTCGAGCTGCTGCGCGAAGGACAGCGCGTCGAGTTCGCCATCGAGGAGTCGGCCAAAGGCCCGCGCGCGGCCGACGTGCGCCTGATCGAAGGCTAGCGACTGTTCGGGCTGTTCCGCCTCGCCCGCACGTTCATCCTGCTGCTCGTGATCGCCGCGCTTGCCGCGGCCGCGGCGTGCACGATCACGGCCGGCCGCATGCTCGTCGATCCGCGGGCGTTGGAGACACCGGCGCCCGCCGATGTCATCTTCGTGCTGTCGGGCGGCCTCGCGGATCGCTGGCTCGAAGCCTATGACCTGTGGCGCGAAAAGCGCGCGCCGCTGATCCTGATCAGCCGCGGCTATCCGGGTCCAGCCGGCGTGCAGCTACGGCGCCGCGGCATCCATCTGCCGGATGAGGCCGAGATCGCGCACGACGTCATGGTGCGGCAGATGGGCGTGCCCGCATCGGCCGTTGAAGTGCTCCAAGGCCCGGTCGACACCACCGCCGCCGAAGCGCAGGCCCTTCGGCGCGTCGCGCTCGCCCGCGGATGGCGCAGCGCCATCATCGTCACATCGCTCCCACACACACGGCGCACCGCACTCGCAATGCGGCGGGCGCTCGATGACGCAGGCATCGGCGTGCAGGTGCGCGGCAGCCGGTACGACGCGTTCAGGCCGGCGCGCTGGTGGCGCGATCGCGGCAGCGCCCGGTGGGTGGTCTCGGAGCTGCCAAAGCTGGTGGCTTATCGGCTCGGTCTGGGACAGTAGCTGGCTTGCCGGGCCGAAGCTCACGCACAAGCGTGAGCGAAGGCTGGCGGAAGCGTATGGGAGTCGAACCCATCCCGCCCGCGTTGGCAGGCAGCGCCGATTTTGAAGACCGGGAGGGCCACCGGGCCCCAGTCGCTTCCGTTGTAGAACACAGAATACAGAATACAGAACGCAGAAGGCGTTCTACCCAAGTCCCAGCAGCTCGAGCACTCTCTCTGTTTCGCTGAGATCCTCCAGCGCCTCGTATGCGCCGGCCTCGCGCAGCTCGTCAACCGTGTGCGAGCCTGTCGCGACTCCGAGCGCCCGCACACCGCCCGCTTTCGCGCACTCGACGTCGAGCGGCGTGTCGCCAATCACAATCACGCGATCGACGTGCGGGTCGTGGCCGGCCTGACGAGCTCGCTCCACGGCAATCGGCACGAGCAGGTTGCGATCCGCCGCGTCGTCGGCAAACGCGCCGAAGCCGAAAGGCGACCAGAGATCGAAGTGTTCGAGCTTGATCCGGGCGCTTTCTCTGAAGTTGCCGGTCAGCAGCGCGAGCACGACGTCGTCGCGCCGGTGCAGCGCGTTGACGAGAGGCCGCACGCCCGGCATGATCCCCTTCGCACCTTCGCCCGGCAGCAGGATTTCCTCCTCGAGGATCGCGCAGTACCGCGCGCGAAGCGCGTCACGCAGCTTGGGCGTCAGCGCGCATGACGCATGCCGCGCGGCCTCTTCGAGCAGATATCCGTCGGTGCGTCCGGCGGCACTGATCGCCTGGAAGGCATCCGTGACGCCGATCACCTCGTGAAACGCCCTGTTCAGGGCGCGCAGTCCGGCCCTGCCGCTGAGGATCAGGGTGCCGTCGATGTCGAAGAGCAGCAGCGTGCGCATGTAAAGGTAGAATCGATTCTCAGGAGGCCCGATGGGACACTCGCGAAAGTTACAGTTCGTCGCGTCAATTCTGGCAGCTGCCGCGCCGGTGGCGATTGCCGGGCAACAGCCCGTGGCGCGCGCGGAGGCCGCCATCAAAGGCGCAGGGATCAGCGGCACGGTCGAGCTTCGCGAAGTCATGAACGCGCAGCAGGTTCACGCGGGGTACAACACCGGCACCCGCGCAGTCGAGATCACCGCGACCATTCGGGGACTCGCACCGGGTCCACATGGATTCCATCTGCACGCTGTCGGCAAATGTGAGCCCGACTTCCTCGCGGCCGGCGGCCACTTCGATCCCGGCCCGGCCAGCAACACGGATGCCGACGCGAACCATCCGTTTCATATGGGCGACCTGCCGAACCTCGTGGCGGATCGCAACGGTACCGCGCGAATAAAGACCACCACCACGCGTGTGACCTTGTCGGCCGGTCCGATCTCGGTCTTTGACGCCGACGGCACCGCGATCATCGTGCACGGCAATCCCGATCAGGGAAAAACCGGCGAGCCGAAGTCGGGCCTGAGCGGCGGCCCGCGCGTCGCGTGCGGCGTGATCGAGAAGCGCTAACGGATAAAAACTGGGGACGGGTCTCATTTTTTCAGAAAACGAAAAAATGAGACCCGTCCCCAGTTTTCGGTGCCGCCTGTTGCCGCGTTCAGTTTCAGCCGGCGTCCACCCAGGCCCTTCGCAAGTGCTTCATCGTCGGTCAGCGCGAGCACCGCAATAGCGCGGTCGGACGTCGCACGCACGATCGACGCGGCCAGGGTCCGGACGTCGGATCTCTCTACACTTATTGTCGGGTGCTCGAGCACGAGTACTTTGGGCTCGAGCGCGAGGGCGCGCGCGAGGTGCACGCGCATCCTGGCGGCGCCGCTGACGGCGCCTGCCTGTCGTTCGAGCTCCTCAGGGGTGATGTCAGTCGCGGCGGCCAGCGCGTCGACCTGGGCGCGGGTGCCGGAAGGAATCGGCTCGATCGAGAGCGAGAAACTCATCGCGATGTTCTGGGCGACGGTCATGGCGTCGAGCAGCACGGCGCGATGGCTCACAATGCCGAACGTGTCGAGTGATGTCAGCCACGCATCCGCTTCCGTAATGGCCGTCGTGGGCTCTCCCATCACGCGCACTTGGCCCTGATCGGGAACTCCCGCGCCGGTGGCGAGGTTGATGAACACTTCCGCGGCGGGCACGTCGAGGCCGGCGAGCGCGACGCGCTCGTGCACCACGATCGACAGATCGGCCACGCGGAGCGGCCGCAGGCCGCGATAGTCCTTCACCACCCCCTTGAACTCGAGCGCCGTCACGACACGCGCGCCTGCCGTGCGCGATCCGCGAGCAACGCGAACCGTTCGGCTGGCAGCGCGATACGCCCCAGGCCGACCGCGCGGCCGGCCGCGTCGCCGTGAAAGTCTGATCCCCCTGTGACGAGCAGCCCGCGCGCAGTCGCAAGCGAGAGCATCCGGGCACTCGTCGCCGCATCGTGATCGGTATGAAACACCTCGATGGCGTCGAGATCGGCGGAGCCGGCGGCGGCGAGACGCTCGATCAGCGCCGGATCGCGGTGCAGGCCGGGATGCGCGATTGACGCGAGCCCGCCCGCGTCGCGAATGACCTTCACGACATCGCGAACCGGGGCACCCTGTCGCGGCACGAACGCGGCGGCGTCGCTGCCGAGGAAGCGATCGAACGCCTCGGCAGTCGTGGCGACGTACCCCGCGCGTACAAGCGCAGCCGCCAGCGCGGGCCGGCCAATCGCGTGCCCGGCGTGTCGCGTCACCAAATCGGCCGTGTCGAGCGGCATGCCGAGCGCGGCGAGCCGCGCCGTCATTTCCGTCACGCGGCGGCGGCGATCGGCGCGCTGCGCGTCCAGGAAGTCGGCGAGCGGCTTGTGCGATCGATCGAAGAAGTAGCCCAGCACGTGCACGTCACGGCCATCTTCGATGGCCGTAATCTCGATGCCGGGAATCAGGCGCAGGCCGCGGGCCACGGCTGCCGTTTCAGCGCGATCGATGCCGGCGACCGTGTCGTGATCGGTGACCGCCATGACCGTCACGCCGGCGGCCGCGACGCGCGCGACGAGCGCCTCGGGCGAGAGCAGGCCGTCGGATGCGGTGGTGTGCAGGTGAAGGTCGATCACGCGGAGCGGCGGACGCGGCGCTTCGACTGCTGGCGCCGGCGCTGCCGTTCGGTGAGCGCGCGGTATTCGCGAATGAGCAGCTCGAGATGCTGGCGCTCCTCGTCGGCAAACTCCAGGAAGATGCGCTTGCCCTCCGATTCCTCGAAGCGCTCGCCATAACGCTTGAAGAACCGATGCGAGCCGCGCTCGCACTTGATGCCAATCATCAGCGCCTGTTTGTCGTTGACGCCCTTCGTCAGCTGCTCGGTGCCGGCGGCGAACAACCCGTTCGCAGCCCCCTTGAAGAAGAGGAACGTCGGATAGGACTCGAGCTGCGGATCCTGGCGCAGGATCTGCTGATACCGCCGCTCGAGCCGATCCAGGTGATCGTCTTCCTCGCCTGCCAGCTTCTCGAAGATGCGCCGGCCGCGGGCATCTTTCGTCATCCGCGCGGCGCGGCCGTAGAACTCGCGTCCGCTGCGCTCGGTGGCAATCGCGATGCGAAGCGCATCGCGCGAGAACACGAGGTCGGTCGCGATCTGTCTCGAGGGTGCAGGACGCCCCGTCTGGCATGACTCGCAGGTGCCGTAAATCTGCAGCACGCTCTGGCGCGCGGCAAAGCTGCGGGCCGCGGCGACCTCCTCGATCAGCGATTCGATGTCGGAGCTGAGAAACTCGAACGTCTGGTTGCAGCTCTTGCAGATCAGATGGAAATGGCGCGGATGGCGATACGAGTGCTCGAACCGGAAGCGCCCCTCGCCGAAGTCGACCTTGCGCGCAATGCCTGCATCGACCATCCACTGCAGCGTGCGGTAGACGGTCGCGCGGCTGATCTTGTGATCTTCGCGCTTGATGAGATCGACGAGATGGTCGGCGCTGAGGTGCCCCTCCTGGCGGAGGAACACGTTGACGATCAGGTCGCGCTTATTCGAGCGGCGGCCTCCGGCGGGGCGCAGGCTGTCGATGTAGGCGCCGGTGTCCACCGTCTCCTTTAACTCAGCCGGCGAGCCCCTTGACACGGTGTGGTAGGCGGGATGCTCTGATACCACACCGTGTCAAGGGGTCGCCGGCGTTAACCATTAAACGTTGAAAGACGATCCGCAGCCGCAGGTGGATTTCGCGTTTGGGTTCTTGATCGTGAACCCGCCGCCGGCCACGTTATCGACGAAGTCGACTTCCGCGCCCTGCAGATAGCGCATGCTGATCGGATCCACGAGCAGCTTGACGCCCTGCACCTCGAACACCTGGTCGGATGCCGGATCGCCTTCGCCCTCGTCGATCATCAGGCCGTACTGGAATCCCGAACAGCCGCCGCCCTGCACGAAGACGCGGAGCCCGGCGCCCAGCTTGTTCTCTTCGGTCAGCAGCTCGGTGATCTTGCCGGCCGCGGTTTCGGTAACGTTGATCATGTGTCGGATATCTCCTCGAGCGAATGCCCGTTCTTCATTATAACGCGTTCCCTCCGCCGGAGGATGATTAAAGCCTCTATCTCGTTGACAGAGTGGCACTTCCACGGTTCAACGGCGCCCTTGTGGAGGGGCCGGGCTGATCACATACTGACCTGATGGAGCGGCCGCCGCACGAGCTCGAGGTTCGCAATCCGTATGACAACTCGACAGTGGCGAAGGTGCCGCTCGCCGATGCGCAGGCCTTCGATCGCGCGGCCGATGCCGCGGTGGCGGCCGCGCCCGCCATGGCGCGCATGCCGGCGTACGAACGCGCCGCGCTGCTGATGCACGTGTCGGGCGCGATCGCAGCGGACCGCGAGAACATCGCGCGCACCATTGCCGCGGAGGCCGGCAAGCCGCTGAAGGATGCGCTCGTCGAAACGGATCGCGCGGCGATGACGTTTCACGTCGCGGCCGACGAGGCCCGGCGGATCTCGGGCGACGTCATTCCGCTCGACCTCGCCCCTCACGGCGCCGGCCGCATCGGCATCGTCCGCCGCTTTCCCATCGGTCCGATCGCGGCGATCTCCCCATTCAATTTTCCGCTGAACCTTTCGGCGCACAAACTCGCGCCCGCGATTGCCGCCGGCAACAGCATCGTGTTGAAGCCGGCCACCAAAACGCCGCTGTCGGCACTGACGCTCGGCACGCTGCTAGGTGAAGCCGGCGCGCCCGAGGGTGCCGTCAGCGTGCTGCCCATGTCGCGCGACGTCGGCGATCGTCTCGTGACGGACCCGCGCTTCAAGCTGCTCACCTTCACCGGCTCGTCGCCCGTGGGCTGGGCGATGAAAGCGCGCGCGGGCCGCAAGAAAGTGATCCTCGAGCTCGGCGGCAACGCCGGCGTCATCGTGAATGACGATGCGGATGTGATGTTCGCGGCAAAGCGGGTGGCGGCCGGCGGCTTTTCGTTCGCGGGTCAGAGCTGCATCTCGGTGCAGCGCGTGTACGTGCACGAGCGTGTGTTCGAGGCGTTCGCGTCCGAGCTGGTGCGGCTCGTCGAAGCGCTGAAAGTCGGCGATCCGCTCGATGCGGCGACCGATGTCGGGCCGATGATTGAAGAGGATGAGGCGGCGCGCGTGGATCACTGGGTGCGTGACGCGGTTGCCGCAGGCGCGCGCGTGCTGACGGGGGGCCGCCGGCTCGGCGGTGCGATCTACGCGCCGACGGTGATGGCTGACGTGCCCAGCCACGCGAAAGTATGTACCGAGGAAGTCTTCGCGCCCCTGGTGGGCCTCTGGCGCTTCTCGAAGTTCGAGGATGCCGTGGCCGAGGTCAACCGGTCGCGCTTCGGACTCCAGGCCGGGGTCTTCACGCGCGATCTCGCCGGCGCGTTTCTGGCGTATGAGGCGCTGGAGGTCGGCGGCGTCATCATCAACGACGTGCCGGCGTGGCGCATCGACCACATGCCGTACGGCGGCATAAAGGAATCGGGACTCGGCCGCGAAGGTCCCCGCTACACGATTGAAGAGATGACGGAGCCGAAACTGATGGTCATCAACAGGACGACATCGTGAGCGCCGGCGTGCTCGATCTCTGGGTGCGCGACAAACTCGCGGATCGGATCTGGAACCGCGATCCCCTCGCGTTCGCGCCGGCCCGCGGCAGCGACGAGGTGGCGCGAGCGGTTCTGAACAGGCTGGGATGGCTGACCGCGCCCGGCGACATGCAGGCCGAAGTGGAGCGCGTGCGCAGATTTGCAGAGGATGCGCGCGCGGAGGGTCTCGATCGCGTGCTGCTGCTTGGCATGGGCGGCAGCAGTCTCTGTGCAGAAGTGCTGCGCGACGTCGGCGGCGCCACACCGGGGTGGCCCGACCTCGTTGTGCTCGACACCACCGACGAGGGCGCCATCCAGCGCGAGTCGGCCCGCCTCGATCCCGCCCGTACGCTCTTCATCGTCGCCAGCAAGAGCGGCTCGACGATCGAAGTGACATCGCTCGAACGCTATTTCCGCGGCGTTGTCGCATCAGCGCTCGGCGCCGGCGCAGCCGGACGGCGCTTCGCCGCGATTACCGATCCGTCGACGCAGCTCGAGACGCACGCGCGCGAGCACGGCTATCGCGAAGTCTTCATCAATCCGCCTGACATCGGCGGACGCTTTTCTGCCGTCTCGCTGTTTGGGCTCGTTCCCGCCGCGCTCCTCGGGATCGACCTGGATAACTTTCTCACCTCGGCGCACGACGCCGCCGAAGGCTGCCGCCAGAACTCGGCGGCCAATCCCGGGCTCGCACTCGGCGCGTTCATGGTGGAATCAGCCAGGGCAGGGAGAGACAAACTGACGCTGTTGCTGCCGCCGGCGTTCCAGGCATTCGGACTTTGGGTCGAACAACTGGTCGCGGAGAGTACGGGCAAGCACGGCGTCGGATTGATACCGGTCACCGGCGAGCCCGCGTTCGAGCCGGGCGACTATCGTGCGGATCGGGCCTTCGTCGTCGTCTCAACCGATGAGGATCGCTCGCGCGAAGCCGATGCCGCGGCGCTCGAAAAGGCGGGACACGCGGTGATGACGATCAGCACGCGACGCGAGCATCTCGGCGCCGAGTTTTTTCGCTGGGAGTTTGCGACTGCCGCCGCGGGCGCCGGCCTCTCGATCAATCCCTTTGACGAGCCGAACGTCAAGGAGGCGAAGGATCGCACGTCGGCGCTGCTTGCGAATCGGGAGACGCTCAATCGCGATCGCTTCAGCCGAAGCGCACCGCTTTCCGTGCTGACGGCCTCGGGCGAAGATGCCGGCGCCGGCGCCCTGCGCGAGCTCGTGCGCTCGGTCGGCGCACGCGATTACGTCGGCCTGCTCGTCTGGTTGACGCCGGAGCCTGCGCTCGAGGATGCGCTGCAACAGGTGCGGGCGCAGATCACTCGAGCGACCGGCGCAGCGACGACGGTTGGCATCGGGCCGCGCTATCTGCACTCAACCGGCCAGTACCACAAAGGCGGGCCGGACACCGGCGTGTTCATTGTGATTACTGGAGAAGACGCAACGGAAACGGAAGTGCCAGGCGCCGGCTATTCGTTCTCGGCGCTGAAGCGCGCGCAGGCGCTCGGCGATCTGCAGGCGCTCGCGGCCCACAAACGCCGCGTCATCCGCCTGCATTTCGGCTCGGCCGACGTGAATGCCGGCCCGCTGCTGCAGGATCTGGTTGCTGGTTGCTGGTAGCCGGTTGTCGGTGTGAGCCGCGGGCGACAACCCCCCCCCCGCGAAAACAAACCCCCCCCCCGGCCTTTTGCC
>JBBDWL010000003.1:0-9561 GCA_040902895.1 Vicinamibacterales bacterium
GGGAGCCGCCTGACGACTCGCCCATCAGTCATTGATCCCAGTGCCCATGGTTGTCTGGCTAAACGCAATGCGGCTCACCCGCGGCGGCCGCACGGCGGTGATTCTACACGGTACTCGGTGACTCGGCCGCCGTCGGGTGCAGCCGCTGTTAGACAGCGGACCGCGTACGCGCTATCGTAAGCGTGGAGCGGCAAGATGCACAATGAGTTCACGGCCGTGTTCGAGCGTGACGGCGACTGGGTGATTGCGTTCTGCCCGGAGATCCCGGGGGCGAACGGCCAAGGTCGGACCACAGATGAAGCGCGCGAGAACCTCGCACAGGCTATCAGGCTGATTCTCGACGACTGCCGAGAGGACGGCCTGCGGGGTGTTCCGGCCGATGCTGAGCGAGGTACGGTGGTTCTGAGGTGAAACGCAGCGCTCTGCTGCAACACCTGCGCAAGCACGGTTGCGTGTTAAAACGGGAAGGCGCCTCACACTCGTTATGGACGAATCCAGCCACCGGCGCCACCGAAGCGATTCCGCGGCACACCGAGATACCAAATCTTGGCTCGGAAGATCTGCTGTCTCCCGAATCGAGGTCGGGCGAGGCTGTCAGTGCGAAACTGCCGGGGGAACTGGCGGGCTTATCTCGAAATCAAGGAAGGCTGCGGCCATCAGTGTGTGCGCCTCGTCCAACGGCGTCGCGATGCGGACGATGTGCGCGCGGCATCGTACTTCCGCAGCTGCCGAGGCTGGAGCGACAACGGGCATCGCGATGCTGATTTCGATCGGCGTGTCGACGTCGAATGGCCGGTCAGCGTGGAACAAGACGCCCGAGCGGCTGATGTTCTCCGTCGTACCTGTCTGCCACACCGAATCGCCGACGCGGCGATAGCGAGTAGGTAGTGCCAGGGGGAAACGTTGAGCGCGCACTGTCTCGATACTATTGCAACAGCCGCGCCCGGCAGTGCTCAGCCTTCACACCCTTTGTAAGTCGCTGCACAGGCATACGTTGCGCCTGTGAGCGGTTGAGTCTCGAGCGCGGCTGCGTGTGTTGGGGGTTCAGAACCGTAACCGGCATGGCAAATTTTGGATCGCCGTTGGCGGGGCGCCCCCTGGTTGGCGCGTGCATCCCTCGAATTTGAGATACTCGCAGCGTGTCAATGAGGCGCCTCATCGCCGTCGCCTGCCTCGCTTTCGCGTGCGGGACATGGATGGCCGCTCAGGCGCAGGGCGGCGAGCCGGCGTACGTCGTGCGTGGCAAGCAAACCGAAGTCCGTCAGCGCGCGCTCGAGGAACGGCTCGGGCGGTTCCGCGACGTTCTTGCCGCCGCTCTCGAGCGCGGCGCGCCCGAACTCCTATCGAGCCTCGAACCACCGCCTCCGGGAGTCGTCGGTTACCAACTCCTGCCGCGCGTCATTAGCGACGTGCCGCCATCGCCGAGTGCAAGGCCTCAGGTGGTGCGCTACAGCTGGGCGTGGACCGACACGTTGATCGCGCGCGAAACAGCAACGCTCGCCCGCCTCGAAGCGCAGCTCGCGCAAATTCCCGCCTCAGGCGCGGACAGGGCCACGTATCAGGCGCTGGCTGCCGAGTACCGAAAGGCTGTGGAGCGACGACGGCCCATCGACGCGGACATCGATTACAACCGGCTTTGGCAGAAGCAGATTGCCGACGATCGTCCGCTCTTCGACCGCATTACGAGACGGCTCGACGCATTCGTCGAACGCCAGGCGATCGAGGACGCGCTGGCGGTGGGCAGTGATGCGGAGCGGCGCGCGGTGCGCGGCATCAAGGGAATCGATCTCGCGCTCACTGGCGAAAAGCTGCAACAGGCGCTGGCGGGGCGCGCCGAGTCACTGACACGTGAAGTTGCAGCCGGCATCGGCGCGGTCGCGCCGCCGGCTTTCGTGCGTGTACAGCCTGCCAACGGCCACGAGCGAGTGATCTCAGTTCCCGTATATACCGACATCGCGGACGCCGGGTTCGTTGACGCGTTCAAGTCCGCGGTCGAGACGCAGTGGCACGTGCGCGCGGGTGAGGACGCGTTCCGCGTGGAGCTTGTGATCGCCGTGCTCACGCCGGAGCAGCTGTATTGCGGGCAGTCGGATGGGACGCGCGCGCGCGCAGCGGGCTGTACGCCGCCGGCCAGGGGCGATCGGATTGATCTGGCGGCGCACGCCGCGCGCTTTCCGAAGGACGGCGCGGTTCTTACCACGGGCGCCTCGTCGCTGCGAATCGTGGCGGGGCGCGTGCTCGCTCTCGCGCCGCATGATGTGGCGCGGCGCGTGTTCGCCCACGAGTTCGGTCACCTGCTTGGGTTTCCCGATGCGTACTTGCGCGGCTACCGGGATCTCGTGGCGGAGGGCTTTCAGGTGCTGGAGCTGGTTCCCGACGCAGCTGACATCATGTCGAGTCCCGGCACCGGATCGGTCCTCGCTCGTCACTTCGAGGCATTGCTTCGTTCCAACGACATCCAGGCGGTGATGTCGCAAGGCCTCGACGCGCTGTATCAGCGCGACGATCCGATCGAGGCAGTCGCGCGGTTCCGCGCCGTCTTGAAGCTCAATCCCACCCACTACGGAGCGACGCTGCAGCTTGCCAAGGCGCTCGACCGCGCCGGGAAGGGAGACGAAGCGCTCACGTTCTGGAGGGAAGTTCTGCGCATGGCCGAAGCGGCGCGGGACGCCGAGACGACCAATGCGGCGCGAGCACGACTGTCAGGTGGCAAGTGATCTAAGAGCCGTCTCAGCAGTATACTTTTCCCGTCAATCGCCGCCATGTCCCAGAGTCAGCTCGAGTTAACGGTGCTCATGCCTTGCCTCAACGAGGCCGAGACACTCGCCGCCTGTGTTCGGAAAGCTCGCAACTGTATTGAACGTCTCGGAATCGCAGCCGAAGTCCTGATCGCCGACAACGGCTCAACCGACGGGTCTCAGCGAATTGCCCAGAACGAAGGCGCGCGCGTCGTCGACGTGCCGGTGCGCGGATATGGCGCGGCTCTATACCATGGCGCCTGCGACGCGCGTGGCCGCTACATCATCATGGGAGATGCGGACGACAGCTACGACTTCTCCAAGCTGGACGCTTTTGTTGAGAAGTTGCGGGACGGCGCCGACCTGGTGATGGGCAACCGCTTCCTTGGCGGTGTTCGTCCTGGAGCGATGCCATGGAAGAACAAGTACATCGGCAATCCGGTGTTGTCAGCTATAGGCCGTCTGTTCTTTCATTCCCCTGCTGGCGATTTCCACTGCGGACTGCGCGGAATCTCGCGCGATGCGTTCGAGCGCATGGGACTACAGACGACCGGGATGGAGTTCGCCTCGGAGATGGTGATCAAGGCCACCCTCCTCGGCATGCGGATAGCCGAAGTGCCGACGACGCTCGACAAGGACGGGCGCGATCGACCGCCGCACCTGCGGCCCTGGAGAGACGGCTGGCGTCACCTGCGCTTCATGCTGCTGTACAGCCCGCGGTGGCTGTTCCTCTATCCAGGCGCGTTAATGATGGCTGTCGGCCTTGTAGTAGGGGCGATGTTGCTTCCAGGACCTCTGATGTTGAGGCCGAATTTGGGCCTCGACGTTCACACCCTGCTCTTTGCGTTCGCCGCCGTCCTGCTGGGATTTCAGGGAGTGTCTTTTGCTTTCTGCGCTCGAGCATACGCGCTCAATGAAAAATTGCTTCCGGAAGATCCCAAGATCGAGCGCCTCTTTCAGAGATACACGCTCGAAACCGGGCTGATAGCAGGAGTTGCCCTCTTCGCGTTCGGAATTGCTGGTGCCGTGTACACGGTCATCACTTGGTCGCGCGTAGGCTTCGGACCGCTGGATGCTCGCGACACGCTCCGCACCGCCATCCCTGCCGCAGCGGCGATTTGCCTGGGAGGACAGATTGTCTTGACCAGCTTCCTTATGAGTTTTCTGGGCTTGAGGCGGCGTTGACGACCAGCCGGCGATAGTGCTGCTCGTAAGCGCTGGCCGCGCGCGCCCAAGACCAGTGATCTCTGGCGAAGCCCGCAACGGCCGGCCGCATCGTTTCCAGCGTCGGACCGGATGCGAGCGCCTCAAGCCTACGTGTCCACCCATCAAGCGCGGATACGCCGCTTACGTCCTCGTGAAGGATGAGATCCCCAGCTGCCGGACAGGCGCTGGCCGTTTCGGTCGACACTATCGCGGGGGTGCCGCACGCCATCGATTCCTGAACAACCAGCGGAAACCCTTCGCCAACGCTGGGCAACACGAGGACGTCAGCAGCGACGTACAGCTGTCGCAATTCGTCGGCAGAGCAGCGACCGGCGACGCGCACCTGTGGCAGCTTCCACGCACCCGGATCGAGCGGGCCCCAGCCCGCGAATACCCACTGGACCTGCGGCAGCGACGCCGCGATCGACCGAAGCAGTGGGATGCCTTTTTTTTCCACGAACCGGCCAACGAAAAGGAACACCGGCCGGTGTGCGTCCAGTCCTAGAGTGTTCCGCGCCTCTGCACGGTCAGCAGGGGCACTCTCGGCAGAGAATGTCGCAGCGTCGACGCCGTTCATCACGAGGGCGGGTGGCGTGCGGAACTTGAAACGACCCTCGAAGAAACGCCGGATCTGATCGGCGATGAAGACGACTTGATCGGCGCGGGACAGAACGACACGCCCCACCAAGCGGTTCGCGGTCTTCATCAGTGTTTTCAACAGACGACTTCGATATGGAATCTCGCCAATGTGTTGCGTCACCAGAACTGGTTTGCACTTTACCTTCGCGATCACAAAGGCGCAGAGGTTGCCGAAATACAAGCTGTCGTGAAGATGCACGACGTCTGCGTCATGGACTGCTTGAAAAAGCCGGAGCAGCGAACGTGGGCCCCAAACAGGGTAAGGGAAACCAAGTCGGCGCTCTGTGAAATTCGACGCCGACATCGGCAACGCGCGCAACCCGGGCCAGGGCGCGGGCAAGGCATCGACATCGCTGGCTGCCCATTGAATCACCAGACCGCTGCGGCACAACTCGTGGATCAGTTTCTCCGCCACAATCTCGATGCCTCCTCCATGGGAAGCATAGTAATGAGTGACGACCAATACGTTGAGGCCGTCAATTCGGCGCGCCGATGGCACTGCCAGTGACGAAGGACTTGTGTTTGACCCGTTTGGAACTGGAGTCATAATTCTGTCAACTATGAGTGGTCGCGGCGCGGGAACACTGACTGGCTACCGTGGGCGTACGTACGCACATGTAGCCGCCCTAATGCGAGACCTCGGGCCCGTGGCCACAGCAGTCGACGTTGGAGCTGGCGAAGGCTGGTATGCGCAGTCCCTCATGGTGGACGGGTTGGTCGCCCACTGTACTCCGGTGGAGCTCACACGACGAGCCCTGACCGTTGTCGAGCCTGTTCTGTATGACGGCAAGCGGCTCCCGTTTAGCGAGCGCTCAGCCGAACTCGTTTACGCAGTGGATGTCGTCCACCACGCGAACGATCCGAGAGAGTTGCTCACCGAGATGGCACGGGTGGCAGATCGGTTCATCGTGCTGAAGGACCATACTTACGCGAGCGCGCTTGGACGCGTGACCCTCGCGGTGATGGACGAGCTCGGCAACCGGCGATTCGGCATCGAATCTCCGGGCAGGTATCAGCGAGGGTGGGACTGGCTCGATCACCTCGCCGACGCCGGGTTCGGCGTGCGCCAATTGATTCATCCAGCATCGTGTCATTCAGGGATTTTGGGTGCTCTCACTAACCGCCTGCAGTTTGTAGCCGTGTTCGAGCGCGTCAACTCATAAATTGCCAGCACAGTCGCACACGGGGAGCCCAACTGCCTTGGTGACCAGAACACGAAATACTTATTCATGAGGAAATTTGGAATCGCGCAGATTCCCGCCGCGATGGCGCCGCCCAGATAGTGGTTGTTGACCCACCCGGAATCGATCAGCCCGCGTTGTGACCCGACGCTCAGTAGATAGCCGACGCCGAACGCCAGAAGGAACCGAACTAGCCGGCTTTCCCCCTCGTGCGCGAAGACAAATCGACGGTTCATCAGATAACCTGAGATAATTCCAAACACTCCAGCAAAGAGCGTCGCCAGGGCGTAGTGGAAACCGACCAGAAGGAACGCCGCGAAGAATACGTAAGCCAGCACCGCCCGTGTCCCACCTGCGACGACAAATGCAGCAAATTCGCGCGTGATACGCCTTGGATCTGAGGTAGAGAGGGCTTGCAGCATCACTTTATATTCTGGCTTTCCTTCTGCTTCTCTCGTTCAGCCCACGCAAGATTGTTTCGCGCAAGGCGATAATCCGGTCGAAGGCGAATAGCCTCGCGAGCTGCGGCGATGGCTTCGTCCCAGCGGCCAAGCGACGCCAAACTGGCAGCGATGTTGTTGTACGCTTCGGGATAGTCGGGTTTCAGTTCCAGCGCTTTTCTCGCCGCATCAAGGCTGCCTTGATAATCGCCCGCTCGATAACGGCGGAGCGACGTTTCGAGCAGCGACCCTGGATTTTGTCCTTCCCCTCTTTTCGGCGCAGCGATCGTTCCATTAGTCAAGAATTCCTTCGACCGAGCGTCCTCCGGAACCAACGCAAGAGTGTCAGTCGCAAGTTTCGTGGCCTCGTTGGCACGTCCGGCTTCGTCGTACGCGGCGAGGAGTTGGTGCCGTGCGTCGATGTCCGCGGGCCCAAGGGCGATGGCCTGCTTGTAATGGTCGAGCGCCTCGTTCATGCGTCCTTGTTCCCGTAGCCACCGGGCGTAAAACGTATGAGCGACGGATAGCCCCGGCTCGAGGCGCAAGGCGCGGTTAAAGTGCTGCTCGGCTTCGACTGGCTGACCGAGCCGATCGGTCACAATGCCCAGATTGACTTCGAGAGTGGCGTAGTTCGGCACGAACACGCTGGCTCGATCGAAAAGATCCTTAGCCTCTTGATACCGGCCCTGGGCCATCTGGGTCAGGCCGTAATTCATCAGCCCGCGGCCGTTGGCTGGGCTCTTCTCGACGACGTCACGCCATAAGGTTTCTTCCGTAGCAAACACCTTGTTGCGCTCATAGGTTCCCGCGACATTCCCACCAATGACCACGATGGCAAGCACCGCAACGGCGCGAGGCATTATTGCGCCGAGGCGCGGGTACCTCGCTGCCCATCCCTCGGTGAGGAGCGCGGCCGCCCAAACCACCGCCAGCGAGAGGCCCATATACGCAAAGAACGGTCGGTGGTCGTTGCTCACCTCGGCCAGTGGAAAGATGCTGGATGCCGGCAGCAGGGCGAGGATGTACCACGCGATGCCGAACGCCACGGGTCGGAGAGCGGGCGCTTGTGACGTGACCCACAAAATGCGCGTCAGCAGAGCAACAAACAGCAAGCCGGCGAACACGCGGGTGTCGTACCAATGAGGGATCAGACCCCAGTCCGTGTCGGCAGAAAGGCCCGCCGGCACGAAGAAGAGCCTGACATAGTGAAACCAGAGGAAGACTTGTGTGCGCAAATATTCGGCGCGTGTGCCGCCGCCTAACACCAGCGTGTCAGAGTTCATCGACTCCGTGAACAGGTATGCGGCCAGCCCAGCCGCGAACGCTGGCAGACTTCTCCAGATGGCCGCACGCACTCGCGGCCAATTGCGCGCCTTCAGGAGGTCCGGCGCGGCAAGACCGTACTCGAACAACAAAAGATAGACGAGGAACAGGGGCGCGAAAACCACTGCGGGGCTCTTCGCAAACGCGCCGACGACCATAGGCAGGAGATACAGATACGCACGTCGGCTTGAAGGCCAATATAAATAGCAGAGAAACGATCCCGCTACGGCGAGGTTCGACAGCAACTCGGAGCGCACGTGGATGATGTTGAGTGTTTCCGTGTTGGTGGTGTGCACCGAGTAGAGAGTGGCGGCCACTAGCGCTGCCCAGCGGTTCCACCACCGCTCGACGGCCATATTTATTACTCGCAGAAACAAAAAGAATGAAGCCACGCCCAGCGCGATTAGCATCGCGAGCTGGGTGATGTGAAACTGCCGGACGTTGAGACCTTTGCCTAGCCAGTAGTCCAGTGCGAGTGTCGCAGTTACGAGCGGGCGATACCCCGCGTTGGCGGGGTTGCTGCTGTACGTATACGGGTCGCTGAATATAAGCGGAAGGTTTCCGAGGCTGCGAATGTAGAGATTCGATTCGACAACGTGACTGTCATCAAAGTGGAAGGAGTTCTGGAAAAAGTTCGAGTACGCGCCCATAAGAACCGCCAGCGCGAGGATGCAGCCCCCCGGAAACACCCAGTTCGGGCGTTCCCGATCCAACCTCTGCTGTTTCTCCATGGCCTATCCTTGCGCTTGTTCCGTTCGACGTCAATTCACACTCTGACCCACCCCCCGCGCAGGATTGCCGCGCGAATGTGCGATAGCGGTGGTGCCTAAACAACAAACCCCGGCGGTGGTAGCCCGCCGGGGTTCGCCGACCCGTGAGTCAATCCCTAAGCCTTAATCGTCTTGCTTTGTTCAACTGGGCCACGTCAGTTTCCGACGCAGATAAAGCTGACGTTCTCTAGTTTACCGCCCAAGATATTGAACTGCGCTCCGCTGACCCGCTGGATCCTTAGGTTTATGGAAGGGGCACCGGGGGCCTCAGTTGTCGCAGTGCAGCGGTAGCTATCGACTGTGCTGAAAGCGGCCGAGAGTGCGAGGATCACGGTCGCAACTCCCGACCCGTTCGTCATGGTCGAACCGGCAACAATGTGAGCCCCTGACAGTTGGTCGCCGTCGGGTTCATAGACCGCCGTTGTACCGCTGGCGCCCGTCGCGCCCGTGGCGCCGGTGGCACCCGTATCGCCCGTTGCGCCGGTCGCACCCGTATCACCCGTCGCGCCGGTTGCACCCGTATCGCCCGTCGCGCCGGTTGCGCCGGTATCGCCGGTCGCGCCGGTCGCGCCGGTATCGCCCGTTGCGCCGGTCGCACCCGTATCGCCCGTCGCGCCAGTTGCGCCAGTTGCGCCGGTATCGCCGGTCGCACCGGTATCGCCCGTCGCACCGGTCGCACCGGTATCGCCAGTTGCGCCGGTATCGCCGGTCGCACCGGTCGCACCCGTATCGCCGGTCGCACCGGTCGCACCCGTATCGCCGGTCGCGCCCGTCGCACCCGTATCGCCGGTCGCGCCAGTATCGCCGGTCGCGCCGGTATCGCCCGTTGCGCCGGTCGCACCCGTATCGCCCGTCGCGCCAGTTGCGCCAGTTGCGCCGGTATCGCCGGTCGCACCGGTATCGCCCGTCGCACCGGTATCGCCGGTCGCGCCGGTCGCACCCGTATCACCGGTCGCACCGGTCGCACCGGTCGCACCGGTCGCGCCCGTATCGCCCGTCGCACCAGTCGCGCCCGTGTCGCCGGTCGCGCCCGTGTCGCCGGTCGCGCCGGTCGCACCCGTGTCGCCGGTCGCACCGGTCGCACCCGTATCGCCCGTCGCACCGGTTGCACCCGTATCGCCGGTCGCACCGGTCGCACCCGTATCGCCGGTTGCGCCGGTCGCACCCGTGTCGCCCGTTGCGCCGGTCGCGCCCGTGTCGCCCGTTGCACCGGTCGCACCCGTGTCGCCCGTCGCGCCGGTTGCGCCGGTATCGCCGGTCGCAC
>JBBDWL010000004.1:0-54139 GCA_040902895.1 Vicinamibacterales bacterium
ACATCAACTTCGACGGTCCTGGCGAGAGCCCGTACGTGAAATCGGCGCGGCGCTATTACTCGTTCACGCATTACGTGAACATCACGTCGCGCCAGGCCGTGCGCGTGGCCACCTCACCCGCGGACATGGTTGATGCGGTCGTCGCCTACCTGGCCAATCCGGCGCTCGATGCCGCCGGGCGCAAGCGGGTGGTGCTCGACCAGTGCCAATTCACCGATGGCCGCTCGGCTGAGCGCGTCGCCGGCCTCGTGCTCGACGAGCTGGGGGCCGCCGGCGCCCGTGCGGCGGCATGAGGATCTGTCATGTGGGTCCAGAGCTGTTGCCCGTGCCGCCCACCCGTGGCGGCGCCATCGAGCGGTGGATTCGCGATGCGGCCGTGCACCTGCATGCCCGCGGGCACGAGGTCCACGTCATTGCGCGCGATCACCGTGATGGACGGAAGCAGGATGTCATGGACGGCGTCCATTACCATTTCGTCGAAATCCCCTCGTCCATCGACAGCGGGGTCGCGGCCGTGATGTTCCGCGGCTTCTGGCATTACATCGGTGTCAAGCATTTGCTGGGCATGATTGCCCCTGACGTGGTGCATCATCACAGCCGCCCGGCCGGCCTCTGGCTGAGCAAAGGCGGCGCACCTCGAGCGAAACAGATCATTTCATTGCACAGCATGGACTACGGCTGGTCGTTCGGGTATGCGCGGTGGGATCGCTGCCTGTTCAACCGCGGATTTGCGGCCGCGACGCGCGTGTTGGGCGTCTCGAACTTCATCCGCGAACATGCCGAGCAACGCTACCCGTCGGTGATCGGCAAGTCACGGACCGTCTACAACGGTGTCGATGGCACGCTGTTTTATCCGCCTTCGCCTGACGGCTACGGCGCGACAGGTCCGCCTTCGCCTGACGGCTACGGCGGGACAAGTCCGCCTTCGCCTGATCCGCCTTCGCTCGCTGGAACCAGCGCGAGCTTCGGCGAGACAGGCTCAGATCTGATCCTGTATGTCGGCCGCGTCGAAGAACGCAAAGGCGTTCATGTGCTTGTCGATGCGTTCGAGCAGGTGATCAGCAAACAGCGGCCGCGATCGCGGCTGCGAATTGTCGGACCACATTCTTATTGGGACGCGAAGCCGTCGACGTATTACCAGGCCCTCTGCGAGCGATGCGCGGCGAACCCGCGGATTGAAGTACGCGGACCGACCTATGACGATCGCGAGCTCGCGGCGGTGTACCGCGACGCCGCGGTCAGCGTCGTGCCGTCGGTGTTTCCGGAAGCGTTGGGATTGACATCGCTCGAGGCGCAGGCGTCGGGTGTGCCAGTCGTGGTCTCGAACGCCGGTGCGCTTCCGGAATCCGTCGAGGCCGGCAAGAGCGGCCTGGTGTTCGAGAATGGCAATGTCGGCCAGCTCGGTGAGGCGGTGCTGTCGATCGTCGGCAACGACGAGCGGCGCCGCGCCATGGGCGCCGCGGCCCGCGAGTGGGTGATGCGCACCTTCTCCTGGGACGTCATCGCCGCCGAGCTCGAGCAGACCTACGTTGAGGCGGTGGCGCGATGAAAGTCGCCCTCCGCGACGATGACACCTCGTATTTCACCGAGCCCGGGCGCCTCGAAGAGGTGTATCACGACGTCTGGAATCGCATCCCCGTCGGTCTCGCCGTGGTGCCGCAGGCGGCCGGTTTTGTCGACAAAGCGGTGCCCAAAAAATACTGGGACGCCGGCCGCGCCTTTCCGCTCGAGGAGAACGCGTCGCTCGTCAGGTCGCTACGCGATCACCTCAAGGCCGGGCGCGTCACGATCGCGCAACATGGGTTTACGCACGAGGATTTTCCGGACGGCCACGAATTCCAGGCGGCGCCCGACCTCGACAGCCGCCTCGCGCGCGGACAGGCCTACCTCGAAGGCGCGCTCGACACGCGCATCCGGGTGTTCGTGCCGCCCCACAATGCGCTGTCGAAGCGAGGCCTGGCGGCCGTGGGATCGGCTGGGCTGAACGTGCTTGGCTCGTTCCTGTCGTTTCGCCCGTCGCTGCGTCCGTGGGACCTGCAGACGCCTGGCAACTGGTGGCGGATCAAGCAGTATCGGGAGAAGACCGGCCGCCGCAAGAGCGATCGCATGGTGTTTCCCCACGTGCTGCGCTATCGCAAGCATGCCGAGTTCGGCTGCCATGGGCTGATCCCGGGTACGACCGTCGAAGAGTTGCAGCGCGCGTTCGACGAAGCGCGAGCCGCGCACGGTCATTTCTGCCTGGCCACACACTATTGGGAAGTCGATCCCGCGCTGAAGCAGGTGCTGGTGCGGTTCCTCGACTACGCCGCCGGCTTTCCGGCCGTTCAGTTTGTGTCCATCGACCGCCTCTTCGATCCCGCGTGATGTCGGCCCTCTACGACGCCGAGTATGCGCGCCGCTATCGCAGCCGCGACGAAGAGCTGGCAGGTGTCGGCTCGTATCACGCGCTGGTGCAGTGGGTCGGCGCGGTGTGCGATCGCTTCGATCATCCAATTGATGTGCTCGATCTCGGATGTGGCACTGGCCGCTATTTCTGGGGCCTTCGCCAGGTGAACACCCTCACCGGCCTCGATGCGTCGGAGCCGATGCTCGCCGAGGCCGCGCATCCGACCCGCGCCGGCGAGATCGGCGCCCGGCAGATCTCGCTCGTGACAGGCGATCTGGCCACGCACCAATTCCCGGACGGCAGTTTCGATCTCGTCTACTCGATTGGCGTGCTGGCCGAGCATGTGGCGCTGACCCGGTCGCTCGTCGAGCGTGTGGCGCGATGGCTGAAACCCGGCGGCCGCTTTGCCTTCACCACCATCGATCCGCAATCACCGGATGTGCCGATGACCGTGCGGCGCCGCGTTGCCACCGCGATGTTGCCGCTTGCCCCGGGCCCGATCGGCGATGCATTGCATCACCGCCTGATGGTCGGCGGCATGTACGGCGACGAGCGCTGGATTCGCCGGCAGCTCGGCGGCTTGTTCGCGATCGAGACAATCGATCGCTTTCGATCGGATGTTCATCTGCACGGCCGCTGTGTGGGGAGAAAGCCTGGCGGATGACGCTGCACGACTCGCGTGTGCTGGTGATCGGCGGACTCGGTTTCATCGGCGTCAACCTCACGTCGAAACTGGTCGAGGGTGACGCACAGACGACGATCCTGACGCCCGCCCGCGGCCGGCACGCCGAACAGGCGGCGGCCTTTGAGAAGGCGGGTGTCGCGGTGGTCGAGGGCGATCTTCGCGATCGCGATGTGATCGCAGGCGTGGTCCGCGGGCAGCAGATCGTCATCAACCTCTCGGGCCAGTCCGGCGCCGTGCGCAGCATGGAAGACCCGTGGAGTGATCTCGACGTCAACTGCCGCGGCAACCTCGTGCTGCTCGAGGCGCTGCGCGAGCACAATCGCGACGCCAAGATCGTGTTCGCCGGTTCGCGGCTCCAATACGGCCATCCCGATCACGTGCCGGTCAACGAAGACGCTCCACAGCATGCGCTCTGCCTGCACGCCGTCCACAAGCAGACCGTCGAGCAATACCTGGCGCTCTATCGGCGGCTGTTCGGCATTCGCTACACCGTGGCCCGCGTCACCAATCCGTATGGTCCCGGACAACCGGCTGGCCGGACGGCCTACGGCGTGATCAACCGGATGATTCACCTCGCGATCGCCGATCGTCCGCTCACCATCTATGGCGACGGCGGGCAGTTGCGTGATTACGTGCACGTGGACGACGCGGTGGCGGCGCTGCTGACGCTGGCGGATTCGGATCGGTCGGATGGCCGCGCCTATAACGTCGGCAGCGGTTCGGGCACCCGTCTCGTCGATCTTGCGACCAAGGTGATTGCCATTGCCGGGGGCGGACGCGTCGAACATGTGCCGTGGCCTGCCTTGGCGGAGCAGGTCGAGACGGGTGACTTCGTGGCCGACATCTCCCGCATCGAGCGCGAGCTGGGCTGGCGGCCGGCGATTGGCTTGCACGATGGGCTCGAGCGCACCGTGGCGTTCTACCGGCTTGCCCACCGAAGCCTTGGCGAAGGTGGGGCCCCGTCATGACACGGGCTTGCCCCGCCGAAGCCTCCGGGCGAAGGCGGGTCGTGTATCTCTCGCACGCGTACATGGTCGGTGGCGCTGAGGAAATGGTGCTGAACCTGGTCAGGCGCCTTCCCGATCGCTACGAGCCCGCGGTGGTCTGCATTCACAGCGCCGGACCGATCGGTGAGGAGATTCGCAAGACCGGCGTAACGTTCAAGGTGCTTGGCCTCAATCCCGGCCTGTTACGGCCGTTCGACGTGCTGAGGTTGCGGAATTTTCTACATGCGTTCCAGCCGGCGATTGTGCATACGTTCCTGTTGACCGGCAGCCTCTATGGGCGCTTCGCGGCGATGATGGCCGGCGTGCCCGTGGTGATCGGCACCGAGGTCAACATTTACGAGAACAAACGCGCCTCACACGCCCGGTTCGAAAAATGGCTGATGCGCGGCACCGACGCGGTGATCGCCTCAGCCAAATCGGTGAAGGACTTTTACATCGGCCAGGTTGGCGCCGACCCGGCCAAAGTCGAGGTGATCTACAACGCCGTCGATTGGTCGCAGCTCGACACCACCATGACCCGCGACGAGTTCCGCGCCTCGATCGAGGTGCCGCCGGGTGTGATTGCGGCGGGCATCATTGCGCGGTTGACCGAGCAGAAGGCGCATCGCGTGTTGTTCGACGCGATGGCGCAACATGCGCCGCTGCAGCAACTGCATCTGGTGGTGGTGGGTGATGGGGACCTGCGCGAATCGCTGAAGCAGCGCGTCGACATGCTCGGCCTGGAGCATCGCGTCCACTTTGTCGGTGCGCGGCGCGATCTCGGCAACATCCTGGCCGCCGTCGATCTATTCACCATGCCGTCGCTGTGGGAGGGCCTGCCCCTCTCGCTCGTCCTGGCGATGGGTGCGGGGCTTCCGGTCGTGGCGACGCGCGTGGCCGGCATTCCGGAAGTCGTGCAGCACGACGTCAGCGGGTTACTGGTGTCTCCTGGAAATAGCGGTGAGCTCGCACAGGCGCTGGCGCGGCTGGTCGAGGATGCGTCGCTGCGACGTTGGCTTGGCGAGCGGGCGCGGGCCTTTGTGTTGCCGCGGTTCGGTGTCGAGAAGTACGTCGACTCGATCACCGGGCTGTACGATCGGCTGCTCGCCGCCAAAGGACTTTCCACCTCCGCTGAAGCTACGGCGGACAAGCCGTGACGCTGGGCATCCTTTACCACATGCCGTTCTGGCAGACCGCCGATGGCGCGCTGTGGGAAGCGGAAGGCTCGTTCGCGCGCTACGTGGATTCGCTGGCGCCGTATTTCGACCAAGTGGTTCTGTCGGTGCCGGTATTCGATACGCCGCCGGCGTCAGGCTCGCGCGTGCGATCCCCGAACGTGGTGCTCGCGCCATTGCCGTATTTCCCGGGCCCGCGCCAGTTCTATCCACTGCTCCCCGCCATGCGCGCGCGGCTGCGGGCCTGGGTGGAGCAGTGCGACGTGATCCATCTACGAGTGCCGAGCCCGGCGGCGATCTTCGCATTCCGCATCGCGCGGGCCCGCAACAAGCCGGTCTTTCTGCTGGTGGTGGGTGATTACGCCGCCTTGATGCCGCACCTCGGTTATCACGGCGTCAAAAAGGCGCTGTTTGGCGCCTACGTTGCGTTCGAGGAATGGGCGCTGCGCTACATGACGACGCGAGCGCTGACGTTTGCCAATGGCGCGGCGTTGCGCGAGAAACATCAACGGCAGGGTGCGCGCGTGGTCGAAACGAAGACCACCACGCTGTCGGCGACTGATGTGGCGACGCGGACCGACACCTGTACGGGGCCGGCCATTCGCCTGCTGACGGTGAGCCGTATCGATCCTCGCAAGGGTCTTCGCGCGCTGCCGGCGCTGGTGGCGTCGCTCGTTGGCGCCGGTATCAATGTGACGAGCGACATCGTCGGGCCGCCGATTGGATTGATTGGCGAATCCGAGAGCGATGCCATTCAGGCCGCGGCCGTTGCCGCGGGTGTGGGCGATCGCGTGCGCCTGCCCGGGCCAATCGCCCTCGATCGCCTGATGCCTCTCTACCGGGATTACGATCTGTTTGTCCTGCCGACGCGTCCCGGCGAAGGCATTCCGCGCGTCCTGCTCGAGGCCATGGCCGCCGGTGTGCCGATCGTCACCACGCGCGTGTCGGGAATCGCCAGCCTGATTACGCATGAAGAGAACGGCTTGCTCGTGGACGACACGTCATCCGATCAACTGGTGGCCGCGGTTCGCCGGTTGGTCGAGTCGCCGCCGCTTCGTCAGCGCGTGATCCAGGGCGGCTATGCCACCGCGCGCGCGCATACCTTGGAGCGCCAGGCCGCGCACATGATGGCCGAAGTCAACACCGCGTTCGGCCTGGACCGATCGACCGCCGCCTGATGTCGCAATGCCGCCACCGCGTATGTTTCGTGCTGCCGTCGCTCAATGGCGGCGGCGCCGAGCGGGCGGCCGTGCAGGTGTTGAACGGACTGGATGCGGAGTGGTGGGATCGTTCGATGTTCCTGTTCGAGCGCACCGGCCCATACCTGGCCGATCTCGATCCGGGCATCGAGCTGCAATCGGCGTCGTCGCCGTCTCGTGGCGCGCGCTGGCAGTCGTTGCGGCGATTCATTCAGCAGACGCGTCCCGACGTGGTGGTCGCGTTTCTGAGTTATGCCACCGCGCTGACCGCCGTGCGCGCCGCGCACACCGGCGCGAAGGTGGTGTTCAACCAGCAGACGCCGATGACCGCGTTTCTGACCGATGCCGACTATCAGTGGCGCAACCTCTGGCGGCGCAGCGTGTTCACCGCGGCCTCGCGCCTCACCTATGCGGCCGCCGATTCGATCATCGCGACGTCACGCGGCGTGGCCGACGATCTGGCGGAGAACTTCGGCGTCAATCCGCATCTGGTCCACGTCGTACCGAACCCGGTGGATCTTGATGCCGTGCGCGAGCGAGCGGCCGAACCACTGGAACCCAGCGACGATCCGGCCGGAGCCACACCGGTGATCATGGCGGCGGGCCGCCTGGCCGACGCGAAGAATTACCCGCTCCTGATCGACACCATGCGCGTGCTTCGCGCCACGGTGCCGGCGCGGCTGTTCATCCTGGGCGAGGGCGAGCTCGAGCCGGCGTTGCGCCGGCAGATTGCCGATCACCGGCTGGAAGACACCATCACCCTGCTCGGCTTCCAGCGGAATCCGTGGAAGTTCATGGCGCGGGCGGATGTGTTCGCGCTCAGCTCGCATTACGAAGGCTTCGGCAACGTGCTGATTGAAGCGATGGCGCTCGGCATTCCGGTGGTGGCGACCGCGTCCGCTGGCACGCGCGACATCATCACGCACGGCGTGGATGGCCTGCTCGTCGAGCCGCACACGCCGGAAGCCATGGCGGCCTCGCTCGGCCGCATTCTCGCCAGTCACGATACGCGCGCGGCCATGGCGCGCGAGGCGCGACGATCCGCCGAGCGCTTTGCGGCGGCGAAGGTCATCGCCCGCTACGACGCGGTGCTCGAGCAGGTGGCCGCATGACGACGATGGCGATGCCGATGGCAAATCATCGAACGTGGACGATCGCGACGGTCGCGGCGGGACTCACCCTGGGCTTCGCATACACACTGTCGCCGCTCACCGTGTTGTCCCTCGGCGTGCTGGCCTGGGCGATGCGCGCCGCCAGCCGCGGATTGTCCGAAGGGGAGCGGCGCTGGTTCTGGTCCTTGATCGCCGCCGCGGTGGCGCTGCGTCTCGCGGCGATTGCGGCGCTGTTTCTCACCGCGGATCCATCGCAGCCGTTCGCGAGCTTCTTCGGGGACGAAGAGCTCTACAAGTTCCGGACGGTGTGGATTCGCAACCTTGCCCAACAGATCCCGATCGCGCCGTCCGATGCGATCTACAGCGTCGACGCCGTGGGACGCAATGCCTACATGTACGCCCTGGCATTGGTGCAAGCCGTGGCCGGCGACGCGCCGTACGGCCTGCACGTCATGAACATGACGCTCTACGTGTGCGGCGTCCTCGCGCTGTATCGCCTGGCGCGAGCGTCGTACGGCACCGCGGTGTCATTCGCGGGTGTGATTGCGCTGTTGTTCCTGCCGAGCCTCATCTTCTGGTCGATCTCGGTGCTCAAGGAACCCGTGAACGTGCTCATGCTGGCTGGCGAGCTGATGTGCGCGGTCGCGATCGTTCGCGCGCCTCGTGTCTGGCAGAAGGCCCTGGCGGCGGCCGGCGTGGTGTTGTTGGGGATGGCGATGGACAGCCTGCGCGCCGGAGGTCTGCTCACGGCCGCGCTCGGCACGGTGGGTGGAATCTCGCTGGCCTTTGTGCTCGCGCGCGGGCGTCGTCTGGCCGGCGTGCTGGTGGCCGCGCCGATCGCGATCGCGATCGTGGCGAGCTCGGCCGCGGTTCAGGACCGTGTCTTGTCCAACTTGCGGTACGGGGCCCATTACCATGCCGGTCACGTGCTGACGCCCGGCTACTCGTACCTGCTTCTCGAGCCCCGCCACTATTTCAATCGCGCTTACATCTTGAATCACATGCCACCGGTCGAAGCCGGCCGGTTCACGGTGAAGGCAGCCTGGGGCTACTTCGCGCAGCCGCTGCCATGGCAGGCTCAGTCGCGCGCCTTGCTCGCCTATCTTCCCGAGCAGATCGTGTGGTACGTGATGGCGCTCCTGTTGCCGCTTGGCATCGTCGTCGGCATGCGCCGCGACCGGGCGCTCACGTCGATGCTCGTGATGCACGCGGCCGGCGCCATGGTGCTGGTCGCGATGACGAGCGGAAATATCGGCACGCTGATCAGGCATCGATCGCTGGCGTTTCCGTATCTGGTTTGGCTGTCGGCGCTGGGCGGGCACGAGCTCGTTCGTCTGGTCGTCGACCGTCATGGTCGCGAAGGGAGCGGTCTCGATGGCGATCGTTGATTCTCGAGGACGGCTGTTTGGACGGTTCAACCTGCTCGACGCGGTGCTGCTGGCGATGGTGGCCGGGCTGATACCGCTGGGGTATGCGGCCTACGTCCTGTTCCGCGAACAGCCGCCGCGCCTGGTGAGCGTGACCCCGTCGCGAACGGAGCCGGCACCGGAGCTGCGCATGACGGTCATCGGCGAGAACTTCCGCCCGTACATGCGGGTGTCCGCCGGCAGTCAGCAGGCGAAGGACTTCGTCTTCAAGAGCACGACCGAAGCCGCGGTGTGGTTCGAACACCTTCCACCGGGCGAGTACGACGTGATCCTCTACGACCAGGCGCAGGAACGTTCCCGGCTCCCCGGCGCGCTGTCCGTGGGGCCGTCGTCCCTCCCGCCAACCGAGATTATCGCCATCGGTTCGTTCGGTAATCTCGATGCCGCGGGCGCCGCGACGATCACGGCAGGTTTGCAACTTCCCGGCGTAGGTGAGGTGGTCGCCGTCGGCAAGTCGACGGCGGGCGAGACGAAGGTGTTCGCGGGTCCGAACCTGGTGATTGTGCCAGTGGAGAATGCGCTCCAGGTACCCGCGGTCGTGCTGTTGCGCTGCCAGGTTCGCTCACAGCAGGGACACCCCCACTGCGTGGTGAACGATGCCACGGTTGCTCCGACGGCGTTGATGACGCTGCCGACGCCGCTTGGCAAGACGCCCTTCCAGATCGACCAGGTCCGCAGTCCGCATCCGCTCGTAGCCGCTCAGGTCGAGTTGCGCGTCAGCGGTGGTCCATCGGTATTGGCATTGATCGCCGCCGGGGACGTCGATCTCGGTGGCACGTCGAATCCGCTCGCCCTCATCGCGCGGGTGGCGAGCGCCGGGCCCGTGCGACGGTTATCCGAGACCTCTGCGGAGATCGATATTCGCCTCAGCGCGCGGCTGCAGCGGGTGGCTGGCGAATGGCTCTACAACTCCACGCCGTTACGGGCCGGCGCCGGGGTTGTGTTCCGGACGTCGAAGTATGAGGTGCAGGGTGTGGTGACGCAACTGCCAACCGCAACGGACGAGCGCGGCCGTCAATGAACGCGCTCGCACGGTTCATCACGTTTGGCGCGCAGGATGCGGATCGCAGGATGGCCGCAATCCTTGCGGCCCGTCCGGCCGCCGTGGCCGATCGATACCTCATGTCGAGCGTTGTCGTGCGCGGCTTCGATCGCTTCACTCGGGTTCTGCGGTCCGTGATGTCGAGCTCCGAAACCGGCCGAGTGGCATTCGCGGCGCACAATGCCTGGGGGCGTGCCGACTGGCCAGAGCGCTATCGGACGATCGGTCTCGTGCTGCTCCTTGCCGTGGGCGTGCACGTCGCCGCCACGATGATGGGAGCGCAGCGGCCAGGCTGGTTCTGGTTGATCGTCCCCGCGCTGACATCCGCATTTGCCTTGCTCCTGCTGATGGCTTCTCGATCGACGCATTCTCCGAAGTGACGACCGAAGGCTTTACCGGACCCGATGATTCGCAGAGCGGAAGCGCAGCGATCGCGCGCGATCGTTTCTGGATGACGATGCTGCCCCACGTGGCCGGCATTCTGATCGTGCTGGCCACCGTGGCGTGGCTGTCGCCGTCGCCTCAACCCACCGATCAAGCCATGGTGGAACATGTCGGACAGGGCGTGATTAATCCAGGCTGTGCCGATTTGAACTGCTTTCGCATCCTCGTGCCCGCTGCCGTCGAATCGTTCCCGGGTCCGTCGCTGCCGCGGTGGCGCGCGTATGCGGTGGTGATGAACGCCGCCGCCGCGGTGGCAACGGGATGGCTGGCGCTCGAGCTTGGCCTCCCGGCCGCCGCGATCACGCTGACCGTGTGGCTGTCGGCGCTTGGCGCCGGCAGCTTCGCGACCGTTTATCACCCGTACAACGCGGATTCGTTCGTCTTGTTTCTCGCTCCCGTGATCACGGTCCTGTTGCTGCGGCAGAGGATGTTCGCGGCGGCCGTCGTGTCGACGATCGGCATCTTTGCCAAGGAGTTCGCCGCCGCACCCATCTACATCGCTGCCGCGGCGTCGGCGCTGCAGCATCGCTGGCGCGAATGCGGACGGCGTGCGGCACTGGCCGTTGCGGTGACGCTGGTGTGGGTGGCGCTGCAACTCACGCTCATGCGGCTGTTCAACTACAGCTACAACGCCAATCCGTCATCGCAGCCGCTGGCCGGCGGCTATCTGCGGCTCTGGCTGGCGCATGTCACTCCCGCGCAGGCGGTCTTTGCGCTGTTCGGCACGTTTGGCGCGGTGCATTTACTGCTGCCGTTTGGGTGGCGGCTGGCGCCCCCACTCCTGCGGCACCTCGCGGTGGGATCGATCCCGGCGCTCGTCGCGTTTGTGTTGGTGGCGACACCCGAGCGCGCGCTCTGGAATTTCTTCTTTCTCGCCGTTCCGATCGGCGCGCTGGCGCTGGCCACGCTGCCGGCGGGGTTGGCGGCGGCGTTCGTGGTGCTGTTCGCGATGGCCAACCTGCGCATCGGTGCCCAGGTGCCGGGTGTTCCGGCGTCGCGCTACGCGCTGCTGGCAACCTTGCTGATCGCGACGGCGGCCGCGTGGCGATCGTGGCGTACCGAGGCGATCGGTTGAGCGAAGGCGTGATTCGCGTGTTGGCGTTATCGCCGATTCCGGAGGAGGGTGCCGGTTGCCGGTTCCGCATCTCGCACTACATCCCGTATCTGCAGGCCAACGGATTTCAGGTCACGGTGCTGCCGTTCTACACGCCGGAGTTCTTCAGGCTGGTGTATCAGCGCGGCCACTTTGCCGGTAAGGCGGCGGCTTTTTTGCGGTTGTTGGCAAAGCGGCGTGGCGTCTTGAGCGAGCTCGATCGATATGACCTGGTCTGGCTGTACCGGGAGGCGATTCCGATCGGTCCGCCGGTGATCGAGCGGGCGATCGTGCGTCGTGGCGTGCCGATCGTGTTCGATTTCGACGATGCGATTTTCTTGAGGAACGTGAGCGAGGCCAACCGGATCGTGTCGTTTCTGAAGAACACCAGCCGGGTCGCGGAAATCATCGGCTTCAGCCGCCATGTGATGGCGGGCAACAGCTTTCTCGGCGATTATGCGCGGCGGTTCAGCGCCAATGTCACGGTCGTGCCGACCACCGTCGATACCACGCGCTTCCGGCCGCGCGCCGATGGCGACACCTTATCGCCTGATGGTCCAGTGGTCGGCTGGATTGGCAGTCCTACCACGTATCACTATGTCGAGGAGATTGCGCCGCTGCTGAAAGCGCTTGCCCTCCGCCACCGCTTTACGCTGAAGATCAGCGGCGCCGGCAAGCCCGTCCATGTCGATGGCGTGCGCGTGCTCGATGTGCCATGGTCGCTGCCGAAGGAGGTCGAGCTGTTCAACACCTGCGACATCGGCATCTATCCGCTCGAGGATGACGATTGGGCGCGCGGGAAGTGCGGCTTCAAGGCCATCCAGTTCATGGCCTGTGGCGTACCGGTCGTGGCGGCGGCCGTGGGCGTCAATCGCGAGATCATCCGCGACGGGGACAACGGCTTCCTGGCCTCGACTCCCGCGGAATGGAGCGCCAAACTCGAGCGGCTCCTGACCGATGCCGACCTGCGGCGGCGGTTCTCGATCGCAGGGCGCCAGACCATCGAGCAGCGATACTCGCTGCAGGGTACGGCACCGGTGATGGCAACCATCCTGCGCAACGCAGCTCATCGATCATGAAACCACCTCTGAACTTCGCGATCACCGGTGTGGCCGGCTACATTGCGCCGCGCCACCTCAAGGCGATTCAGGACACCGGCAACCGCCTGGTCGCCGCCACCGATCCGCACGATGCGGTCGGCGTCCTCGATCGCTACGCGTTCGAGTGCCGGTTCTTCACCGAATTCGAGCGGTTCGATCGCCATCTGGAGAAGCTCCGCCGTGGGCCGGAGGCCTCCCGCGTGCACTACGTGACCATCTGTTCGCCGAATTACCTTCACGATGCGCACGTGCGCCTGGCGCTGCGAATCGGCGCCGACGCCATCTGCGAAAAGCCGCTCGTGATCAACCCGTGGAACCTTGACGGTCTCGAAGAGCTCGAGCGCGAAACCGGACGGCGGGTCTGGACCATCCTGCAGTTGCGGGTCCATCCGCAGTTGATCGCGCTGCGCGAGCGCGTGCGCGCCGACTCCGCCAAACGGCACAGCGTGCGCCTCACCTACATCACGGCGCGCGGCGGGTGGTACCACGTGTCGTGGAAAGGCCACGAGGACCGTTCCGGAGGCATCATCACCAACATCGGCATTCACTTCTTCGATCTGGTCACCTGGCTGTTCGGCCCGGTCCAACGATCGATCGTGCACCTGCGAGAGCGCCAGCGCGCCGCCGGGTGGCTGGAGCTGCAGCACGCCGACGTGCAGTGGTATTTGTCGACGGAACAATCCGACCTGCCCTTCGAGCCTCAGCCAGGGGTCAAGACCACGCAGCGTTCGATCACGGTTGACGGCCAGGAGGTCGAGTTCAGCGACGGCTTTACCGATCTTCATACCCGTGTCTATGAAGAGACGCTGGCTGGACGCGGCTTCGGTATTGCGGAGGCCCGGCCGTCGGTCGAGCTGACCTCACTCATCCGCGGCGCGCCGATCGTCGCGCCCGGGGCCGATGCGCATCCGAAGGCGGTGGCCACGTGAGCGACGTGTTCGTTCATGAGTCGTCTTACGTGGACGAGGGCTGCGAGATCGGCCGCGGCACGAAGATCTGGCATTTTTCGCACATCATGACGGGCGCCCGCCTCGGCGAGCGCTGCAACGTCGGGCAGAACGTCGTGATTGCGCCGGGCGTCACGATTGGCAACAACGTCAAGATCCAGAACAACGTCTCCGTCTACACCGGGGTAGTTCTCGAAGACGACGTGTTCTGCGGGCCGTCGATGGTCTTCACCAACGTGGTCAATCCGCGCAGCCACGTCTCGCGCAAGGACGAATACCAGACGACGCTGGTGAAGCGAGGCGCGAGCATTGGTGCGAACGCCACCGTCGTGTGCGGCCATACCATCGGCGCCTTTGCGTTCATTGGCGCCGGCGCGGTGGTCACGAAGGACGTTCCGGATTACGCGCTGGTTGTCGGCAATCCCGGCCGCGTCTCCGGGTGGATGTGCGAATGTGGCGTCAGACTTTCGGCCG
Source organism: Vicinamibacterales bacterium (assembly GCA_040902895.1). Taxonomy (GTDB): domain Bacteria; phylum Acidobacteriota; class Vicinamibacteria; order Vicinamibacterales; family SCN-69-37; genus JALYRV01. The sequence goes on from JBBDWL010000004.1 coordinate 14,071, forward strand.
GCGTCGTTCCGCCGCCGGCGGTCACGTGCAACGCGTGCCAGACCAGGTATATCGCCGACAAGCAGGGCCGGCTAGCGAGGGACGCCGGCTGATCACTCCCGCCATGCAGAGCCGCGCCGCATCCTTGGGCGCCACGGTCGTGTCCGCCGCGCTGGTGTCTCCCGTGCTTGTCTGGATGTTGATTGCTGGTCCGCGCTGGGCGGGCGATACGCCGACGTATGCCGCCTGGGCGGATGCTCTGATCGCAGCTCGATTCCACGTTGTTGAATTCCTCCGCTCGAACACATTCACCCAGCCGCTTCTGCTCTATCTTGGCTGGATCGGGATTGTCGCCCTCGCGAAGGTGCTTGCCGGTGGTGCGTGGCCCTGGCTGCTGTTGGGGCTCAACGGCGTCGCTGTTTGGTGGACCGCGCGAACCACGTGGGTCAGTGTGACCGGCCGGGCGGTCACTGGCCGTCGCGGTGCTAGCGGTGGTTTGGCTCGGGTGCAGCCCCGATGTCTGGGTGTTTGCGCCGCTGATCCTGGGCGACCTGTGGTTCACCGCTCTGTCCACGGCCGTGCTCGGCGGGTTGCTTCGTTGGCCGCGTTTCATGCCGATCTATGTCATCGCGATCGCCGCGCTCGCCAGCTTCACGCGGCCGGTGACGGCGCCTCTGATCGTGTGCATCGCCTTGGTCGTCAGCGGCGGCGTGCAGCGGTTCACGTCGTCAATCCGAACAGCAACGGCGCTGGCGGCCCTGGTGGCTGCCGCGATCGTGATCGCGCACGCCTGGGCGATCACCGGCACGGTGGGCGTGCCGTCCTGGCTGCTGCCGTGGGTCGAGCGCCTTCGCGACGACTATGCGCACGGCGTGGTCGTCGTCGACCGTCCCGACACGTTTGTAGCGCCGGCCCAGACACTGTTCAGCGCGGTGGCGCTGACGCTGCGTAAATGGGTGTACTTCTTTTCACCCTGGCTGCCCGGCTACAGCGTGCGGCACGCGGCGATCAATTTGCTCTGGTTTGGGCTGCTCTATGCCGCTATCGGCGTGGCCATCTGGCGCGCGCCCGATCGTCTGGCCGTGCACATCCTGGTCTCGTATGTCGTATTGCTGTCCGGATTTCACGCGCTTCAAAAACTGGATTTTGATCACCGGTATCGTATCCCGGCATTGCCGGCAATGGTGATGCTGGCAAGCCTGTCGTTCCCGGCTCGCAAGGCGGTGCCGGACGCCTAGCCGCGGGCCTCGCGTGCTGGCCGTCCTGCCGGGGTTGTTTCCGTCGACGATCATCGGCGTGGCGAAGCCGCTGTTGCGGCTGCACCAGGACCACCGGATCGAGCTCGACCTGACCCTCCAACATCTGGTGTCGAAGCGGGCCGTCGAGCGAGCCGATGTCATCGTGATGTGCCATACCATCGAACCGCGGTACGGCGAGATCCTCGAGTGGGCCCGCGAGATTGGCCGGCCTCTCATCTACGAGATCGACGACGACCTGCTCGACGTTCCCGACATCGAAGGCCTGGCCTACTTGCGCGAGCCAAGCCGGCGCGCGCAGCTGATTGCCTGCATCAGGCAGGCTGACGTGGTTCGCGTCTACTCGCCGGCGTTGCAGCAGAAGCTGTCGGAGTACAACGACAACGTGAAGCTGGTGAGTGGTCCGCTGGACTGGAGCCTGTTGCCCTTCGACTCGAAGGGCTTCGCTTCGCGAAGCCCTTCTCGCTCAGGGTCTCCGACCGTCCGGGATGAGTCGCGCGTCAGGATCGTCTATGCCACCGGCCGCCTCGATGATTCGATCGGCGCGATGCTGATCGCCCCGCTTCAGGAGGTGCTTGACCGTCACGAAAATGTGGAGCTGACCATTTGGGGCCCACGCCATGAAGCGCTGGCCGGTCATCCACGGGTCCGTTCGTTGCCGCTGATCCGCGATTACGATCGGTTTTTCGCGCGGTTCGCGCGCGAGCATTTTTCAATTGGCCTGGCGCCATTGCCGGACGACGAGTTCCATCGCGGCAAGAGCAACAACAAGTTTCGGGAGTATGCGTCGTGCGGCATTACCGGCGTCTATTCAGACATGTCGGTCTACAACACGTCGGTGGTGCACGAGGTCACGGGACTGCTGGCCGGTAACGACGTGGCGGCGTGGGTCGCGTCGATCGAGCGGTTGATCGTCGACGCGCCGCTATGTGCCGCCATCGGCGAGCGCGCGCGTACCTATGCGCGGACGCATTTCAATGAGCACGTCACCGACGGTGAGTGGTTATCGGCGATCGAAGAATACGCGGCGCGGCCATGTGCGGTGCCCGTCACCCCGGCGCCCGCCGGCCACCCCGCCGTGGACAAAGCGTTCGGCGTGGCCCGCTTCGCGGGACGGCTTGGCACCAAGGTGATTCCGGTGTTGCGCGAGCATGGCGTGGCAACGACGGTTCGTCGCGCGTGGCGCCACGGCGTCGGATTTGGCCAGTGGCTGTCGTGGGAACTCCACCTCTGGCGGCTGCAACAGCGCGTCAGCGCGCAGCGCGGACGATCGTGACTGACGATCTGAAGAAGACATTCGGCGAGGTGACACAGTCGGTACGGCTGTGGCCCATCTGGACCCGTCTTGGTTTGCAGGACGTGCGATTGAAATTCCGGCGCTCGGCGATTGGTGCGGCGTGGATTTTCGTGAATCTCGCCGTGCTCGTGCTCTCGATCGGGTTCATCTACGCGAACCTGCTTGGCCAGGAACCGCGCGAGTTCATTCCGTATCTGACGATCGGCATGATCTTGTGGGGGTACCTGACCAACTCGATCGTCGATGGCGGCAATGCGTTCATCCACGCGGAGGGCTACATCAAGCAGATCAGCCTGCCGATCTACGTGTACGTCTTTCGCTCGTTCGTCAGCATCAGCGTGACGACGCTGATCACGATGTGCGCATTCGTGATTGTGGCGGCGATCTACCGCCTGCCACTCGGACCAGGGACGCTGCTGGCGCTGCCCGGCCTGGCGATGGTGATGACGACGTCGTTGCTGCTGATCACGATCTTCGCGCACTTGAACGCGCGCTTCCGTGACGTGGCGCATATGGCGGCGGTGGGGATGCAGGTGCTGTTCTACGTCACGCCGGTGATTTTTCCCGCGGCACTGCTGCGGCATCGCCGCGACCTGTCGCTGGTCGTCGAGCTCAACCCGCTGTATCACCTGCTCGAAGTGGTGCGCCAGCCGTTGCTGCACGCCGCCGCGGCGGAGCCCCACACCTACGCCGCGGTCGCGGCGATCCTCGCGGTGCTGTCGGCCATCGCCGCCATTGTCGTTGGCGTGTTCCAGCGGCGGATTGTGTTCGCCTTGTAGCATGGCGTGCATTGAACTGCGCGGCGTCGATCTCGAGTTCCAGGTGGGAGCCGAGCGCCGGGACACGATCAAGTCGATGTTGCGTAGCACGTTAGGCCGCCGTCAGGTCGAGGCCAGGACGGTGAAGGCGCTGAAGGACATCACCGTGACGATCGGCGCCGGCGAGCGGGTTGGCTTGATTGGACACAACGGCGCCGGGAAGAGCTCGCTGTTGAAAGTGATGGCGGGAATCTATCCGCCGCAGCGGGGTGTCGTGATTCGCGAGGGTCACGTGTGTCCGCTGTTCGAGTTCGTCACGGGTTTCGAGATGGAAGCCACCGGGTGGGAGAACATCCGCACGCGCGCGTTGCTGCTCGGCATGTCCCCGAAGGAGATCGATCAGAAGATCGGCGACATCGCGAAGTTCTCGAACCTCGGTGAGTTCCTCGATATTCCGGTCCGTCACTATTCGACCGGTATGTTCGTACGGCTGGCGTTTGCGACGTCGACGGCGGTGGATCCGCAGATCCTGTTGCTGGACGAGGTGATGGCGGCGGGGGATGCGGCCTTCATCGAGAGCGCGAGAAATCGGATGAATGAATTGATGGAGCGGGCGAGCATTGTCGTGTTCGCGAGTCACAGCCTCGACGTGCTGCCGACGTTTTGCGATCGCACCATCCTCCTGCGGCGGGGTCAGCTCGTTTCCGACGGCCCGACTCCCGAGGTGGTGAAGCTCTACATGGAAGCAACGGCTGCCTCGTGACCGCGCGCCGGCGAGGCTACGTACTTGTCGTCACCATCGACGCCGCCGCGGCACCGACCGTCCTGTTTTTCGGCGAGCTGGCGCGCGTCCGGCCCACTGACGTGCGCATCGCCCAGTACCGCCGCGATCCGATCGCGACGCTGCTTGGTGGCGCCAGCGCCGTGATCTTCGTGCGAGGCCTATTTGAGTTTGGTGAACTGGTGTCCGCGGCGGCCGCGTTCGGAATGCCGCGCTATTACTTTCTCGACGACAACTTCGTGCTGATTTGCGAGCAAGGCGGCGAGGCGGCCAGGTTCGTGACGCAGTATTCAGAGTCGAACATGCGAACCGCACTCGCGGGTTTCGCCGGTGTCCTGCTCGCGACGGAGCCGCTGATCGAGGATTTCAGACGGCGCGGCCTGCATTCGCGCCTGCACCTGTTTCCACCTACCGCCATCGCAGCGGTTCCGCAGGCGGACCGGCCCGGGTGCCGGATCGCCTTTTTCGGCGGCGCTCATCTGCGCGACGTGTTTGGTCGGATCGTCCTGCCTGCGATTCGCCGCTTCGCTCGCGACCGCGACGTCGCGCTCGTGGCCGTCGGTATCGAGGACGCGATCGAGCCGTCTCGCGGGCTTAGAATCGAGCGATGGCCGTATCACTCGTCCTATCTCGAGGGCGTGCGGGCCCTCGCAGCGGCCGGCGTGACCGTGATCGTGCACCCGTCGGCGGCCGGCCTCGCTAATAACGCCTTCAAGAACCCGCACGCGCTGATCACTGCTAATGCGGTCGGCGCGGTCCCGATAGTGTCGAATACGGCGCCATACGATGGCCTCGGCGGCGTGGCATTGCTGTGCAGGCACTCGGAAGAGGACTGGCATCGCGCACTCGTCGAGGCCGCCGACCCGCAGCGTGTCGGCGCAATGCGCGAACGCCTCGCTTCTTATTGCACGTCGGCGTTCGGCGGCGCCCGCAACCGCGCGATGGTTGACGAGATGCTATCGCTCGGCGCGCCGCCGCCGATGGTCGTCGTGCTCAGGAGCGCGGTAGTGATGTCGTACTTGGTTCGCGCCCAAATCCGGCGTGTCGTCAACCGCTGCCGCCGCCTCATGTCCGGCGGCGCGGCAACGGCGATCCTATGATCGAACGGTCCTGGCGCCAGGAAGCGGAAGCAATTTTCGCGGCGCGGCCAGAGGTCGCCTCGGTCTCGGTGGTGCCCGAACGCTTCATCCGCGAGGCCGCACCGTTGTGGCGCGCTCCGTGGCCACGCGCGCTGCAGGCGACGGTCGCCGCATGGCCGGCCTGTGTGTTCAACCCGCGCGTCGCCGATCTAATCGGTGCGACGGAGCAGGACGACCAGTCACCGTCAGAGTCTCGCGTCGGAGTTCTCGCCGCCGCCGCCACACTCAAAGGCCTGAGCCACGCATGGCTGATCGTATCCGATGACGAATGGTCGCAGCGGAATCCGCACGCCGTACCTGCGCCCGTCGGTGATCGCGTCGTCATCGCGCCGCTGGGGCTTGGCGCCGCGGCGCCGCCGCCATTGTCGATCGGCATCGATGCGTCCTGGCTGCTCGGCGGCGAATCCGGCGCGCAGGTATTCGTGTACGAGATGCTGCGCGAGATGGCGGGGCGAGCGGAGATTGGCGATATCGTGCTGCTGTCCGACGCCGGCGACATTCCGCCGGCACTGGCCGGGACGGGAAAGATTACGGGCATGACGTGGCCGGCCGCCCTGTCGAACGCCACTCGTCTCGACATCCTGCATCGTCCGTATCAGCCTGGCGAAACGACCGATCTGGATCGGTATCGGTCCATCGCCGACGCGGTCGCCATCACGGTGCTCGACTTCATCGCCTACGACAACCCGTCGTATCACGAGTCGTCATTCGCCTGGCGCCAATACCAGCGAGCGTTCGATGAAAAGATCCGTGACGCCGACCAAGTATTCGCGATCAGCCGGCACGTGGGGGAGCGCTTGCAGCGCCAGTTTGCCCATCGCCTGTCGGCGCCCGTGCGATCGATTCACCTCGGCGCCGATCACCTGACCGCCGCGTCGATCGACAGCGGCGCGGCGCCTGAGCTGCCCCCCGAACTGCGCTCGATCGGGGATCGGAAGTTCCTGCTGGTGCTGGGCAACGACTTCGCGCACAAGAATCGCGACTTCGCGGTCCGGGTCTTCCGCGACCTGTGCACGAGCGGCTACGAGGGCGCGTTGGTGATGGCGGGCTTCCACCTCGATGCCGGCTCGTCGTATGAAACGGAGCTGCACGGCGCGGGGCCGTACGCCGAGCGCGTGCTGCGATCCGGGCGGCTGACCTCGGCACAGAAGGCGTGGCTGATGCGCCGCGCGCAGGTCGTCTTGTATCCGACATCGAGCGAAGGGTTCGGTCTGATTCCATTCGAGGCCGCCGTCCTCGGCACGCCCACCGCTTTCGTGAAATTCGGACCACTAGCCGAAACGATGCCCCGCGTCGCCGCATGCGACAGTTGGAACGTCCGCGCGTTCTCCGATCACGTGTCGCAGCTCATGTCGGACCCAGCCACGTACGTCGCGCAAGTGCTTACCGCCGCGGAATCAATGACGTGGGCGCGCACTGTCGATCAGATGATTGAGGCGTTACTCTCGCTGCGCGGCGATCAGGCGCCGTGGCAGTCGGCACGATCCATGGCCGACGGTCCCCCTGCAGTGACCCGCCTGAACGAAAGCCTCGAAGAGTATGCACGGCGCGCGAGGGGCAAGCTGCGGCGGTTGATTAATCGCTAGAGAGACGATGAAGCCGATTCAATTGTTCGTTCCCACCTTTCGAGTCGACGAGTGCCTCGACGGCATTCGTGAATGCCTGGAACGAGGCTGGACCGGCCTCGGCTTCAAGACCACTGAGTTCGAGGAAGCGTGGAAGGCCTACACCGGCCTGCCCCACGCGCATTTTCTCAACTCCGCCACCTCCGGGCTGCATCTCGCGGTGAGGTTGCTGAAGGAAAAACACGGCTGGCATGAGGGCGACGAGATCATCAGCACGCCCTTGACGTTCGTCTCGAGCAACCACGCGATTCTGTATGAGCGGCTGACGCCGGTGTTTGCCGACGTCGACCAATACCTCTGTCTCGATCCGGAATCGGTCGCGTCACGCATTACGCCGCGGACGCGTGCGGTGATCTTCGTTGGCTTCGGCGGCAACACCGGCCAGCTCGATGCGATCGTGAAGCTGTGCCGCGATCGCGGTCTCCGTCTGATTCTCGATGCCGCGCACATGTCGGGCACGCGTCTCCACGGCAGCCACGTCGGCCTCGAAGGCGACGTCAGCGTGTTCAGCTTCCATGCGGTGAAGAATCTGCCGACCGCGGATGGCGGAATGGTCTGTTTCCCTGACGCCGAGAGCGACGCCGCGGTGCGCCACTGGACGTGGCTGGGCATCGACAAGGACACGTTCTCGCGGACGCAGAGCGACAGTACTTACAAGTGGTATTACCAGGTCGAGCACGTCGGGTTCAAGTATCACGGCAACTCGATCATGGCTGCGATCGGGCTGGTCTCATTGCAGCACCTCGAGGCCGACAACGCGTATCGACGGCAGCTGGCGCGGTGGTACGATGAGGGTCTGGCCGACGTGCCGGCGATCCAACGTGTTCCGATCGCTCCACATTGCGAATCCGCCCGGCACCTGTATCAAGTGCTGGTCGATCGGCGCGATGAGGCCATGGTCGCCCTCAACCGCGAGCAGATTTATCCCGGTGTGCACTATCGCGACAACTCGCTGTACGGCATGTATGCCGATCAGCCGCCGTGCCCCCGAGCGCGGCGCGCCAGCGAGCGCGTCATCTCCCTGCCGATGCACATGCAGCTCACGCGCGATGATGTCGATCGCGTCTGTACCGCGTTGCGAGCGATTACGGCCCCGTGAAACCGGCTGTCGCACCCCTGGCGCGAGGCGAGCTGCGGTTGCGGCTCCTCGAGGAGTCGGACCTGCCGCTAACGCGCGAATGGCGAAACCGTGAAGACGTCAGGCACTGGTTCTTTTCATCTGACATCGTCACCGAGCAGCAGCACAGGGCGTGGTACGAGCGGTATCGGGACAAAGCGTCCGACCTGGTCTTCATCGTCGAGGAAACGCGCCGGCTGCGCCGGCCTGTCGGCCAGGTGTCTCTCTACCACCTCGATGCGCGCGATCGCTCTGCGGAGTTCGGCCGGCTGATGATTGGCGATCCCGCGGCGCGCGGTTCGGGATTCGGTCGCGGCGCCACCGAGCTAGCGCTCGACGTGGCGTTCGGCCCGCTGGGCCTGCGTGAGGTGTATCTCGAAGTGGTGCCGAACAACGCACGCGCGATTGACATCTATCGCGCATGCGGATTTGCGGAAAGCGCGCGCGAAAGCGGCGTGATCAGGATGGTCGCGAACGCGTCCGCTCGAGGTGATCGTTCTTGATCCCTTCGTCGCCACGGACCGGAACGTATCCGGGCACGATCCGCTTGAGCAGCCGCTCGATGGTCACCCTGTCGCCGCAGCGGGCGGCGGCATCGAGCTCGTCGACGAGCGGTTCGAGAGCGAACGCCATGCAGGGGTCGGCGCCAACCACCTGGCGGACATCCGGATGCGCGGTCGGTTTCACTTCCATGCCGGGGTCGTACAGCACTTCGTGGAGCTTTTCGCCCGGTCGCATGCCGGTGAACACAATCGGAATGGCTTCGGGCTCCAAGCCCGACAGCCTGACGAGGTCCCGGGCGAGATCCACTACTTTGACCGGCTCGCCCATCTCGAGGACGAACAGCTCACCGCCCTTCCCTTCGCCGGCCGCCTGCAACACCAGATACACGGCTTCAGGGATGGTCATGAAAAAACGCGTGGTGTCTGGATGCGTGATCGTCAGCGGCCCGCCGCGCTCGATCTGTTCCTTGAACGTGCCGACCACCGAGCCGCGGCTGCCGAGGACGTTGCCGAATCGTACGACCACGAACTGGCGCCCGCTGTTCGCGGCGGCGCGTCGCACGATCGCTTCGGCAACGCGTTTGGTCGCGCCCATGACACTCGATGGCTGCACCGCTTTGTCGCTCGAGATCAGGACGAACCGCGTGGCGCCCGTCCGCAACGCCTGGTTGAGCACTTCGCGTGTGCCGATGATGTTGTTGGTGACGGCGTCCTCGACGTTTGCCTCCATGAGCGGCACGTGTTTGTGAGCGGCCGCATGGAACACCGTATGGGGGCGGAAACGATCGAACACGACTTCCATCCGGGCGCGGTCGCGGATGTCGGCGATCACGACGCTGATATGAATGTCCGGATGCGCGATCCTCAGCTGTGCCTCGAGCGCGAACAGGCTGTTCTCGCCGTGGCCCAGCATCACCAGGTGCAACGGCCGAGCGTGAGCGACCTGCCGCACCAGCTCGGAGCCGATCGAACCCCCTGCGCCCGTCACAAGGACGACATGATCGCGAAGAGTCTCGGCAATGCTCGAACCAGTTCGCACCGGAGCGCGCCGCAGGAGGTCGGCGATCTCGACGGTGCGCAATCGATTGACGCTGGCCGGGTCGTCGAGCAACTCGAATACGCCGGGCATGGTCTGGAACGTCACCCCGGCGGACTGGCAGCGCTCGAACAATTGCCGCAGCACCACGCCGGGCGCGGACGGCATGGCGATGATCACGTGATCGGCCTTATGCGCACGGACGATGTCGACCAGCGACGCAAGGGAACCCAGCACGCGAATCCCGGCTGCATACTTGCCTTTCTTCACCGCGTCGTCGTCCACGAAGCCTGCGGGCGCCATCCCGAGCTGCGGATTTCGCTGCAGCTCGCGGGCGACGAGCATGCCGGCTTTACCGGCGCCGGCGATCAGCACGCGTCGCGTCAGTCCCGCAGCATGTCGACGTCGGTCGACGTGTTGCGGCCAGCCGGTGGCCGGCCGCGCGTCGGCCAGCATGCGGGCGCCCAGGCGGATGCCGCCGACACCGATCAACGTCAGCAGCCAGTCGTTAAGCAGCACCCCGCGCGAAAAGCCGTCCAAGGGCCCGAGGATCAGCAGCACCGCGATCAGCACCGCCGAGGCAATCGTGACGGCGCCGGCGACCACGACCAGATCGGGCACGCTGGCATACCGCCACAGACGCCGATACAGGCCGAACAGTGCGAAGACGATCGGTTTGGTCAGAAGCGCCGTGGCGAGAAAGCGGTAGAACTCGGGACGATAACTGAGAAAGACCGCGTCGAAGCGGGCGAGGTAGGCCACCAGCACGGCCGCGCAAATGATTACGACGTCGCCGAGGAGGAAATAGCGATTTCTCATTTGCCGCTCGGTCAATACTACCGCCGTATCGGCCGCCTTGACAGGGTAGTTACGGGACGAACGAATCCCGTTCAATCTTTGAACACAACCAGATGACGGAGAAGTTCGCCGCCATACCGCGCGCGATCGCGTTCGCCGCTGATGCGATCGGCTTGGCCGCGCTGACATGGCTGCTATGGCGGGTCATGTTCCAGAGCGGCGAGGAATTCCAGAGAGCAGCGTTGATCGTCGGCGCCATCGGCGTCGTCGCCGCGTTGCTAGATCGACGCGGCCGCCGTCACGGAATACCGGTGACCCTGGTCGCCTTTGCATGCATCGGACTCCTGTCAGCGGCCTACCATCAATGGAGCGTCGTCACCTCCCTCGAGTGGTGGCGGCGATTCGAGCCGGCCCTGCATCTGGCGGTGATGGCCGCGTACGTGGTTGGCGTCGCACACCTATTGCGGACGAGGCGCCGCATTGCCGTCGTCAGCGTCGCGATCACCGCAGCCGCGATCACGCTTGGCGCTCAGACACTGTTCGACGACGTGATCAGCTGGTATGACGGTCAGCCGACGCTCCAGACAATGCTGCCGACGGTCGCGCAGTGGAAAGGCGTGCATGACCTCACCTTCGCTTTCAGTTTTGGCGTGCCATTGGCGCTTGCTCCAGGACTCGTCACCAGAAGGGCGTGGCTGATCTTTGCCGGACTAGTGGTGGCCGCCGTTCCCATTGCCGCCAGTTACGCGATCAATTCCCGCGGCGGCACCGCGAGCATGATTGCGGTCGCCGGCACAATGGCGGTCGCCGCCGCCAGCGGGCCGCGCCTGGTGCGAGTCGGCGCCATCACGCTGGGTGCGCTACTGGCCCTGTTTCTCCTCGCCGGCGTGGCGGTCGCAATCTTCGGCTGGGGCAACATCGATTCGCTTCGCACCGTCGGCGGGCGCTCGGGGATCTGGGCCGGCGCGCTGACGCTGATCGGCACGCATCCGTGGCTCGGCGTCGGCCCCGGTAACTTCCGCACCTCAATGATGGACGCCGGGCTCGACCCGGTAGGACATCTCAATGCGCACAACCTGCTGCTGCACGTGACCGCCGAGATCGGAATCGCCGGAGGCCTGTGCCTGGCGCTGTTTGTCATTTTGACGATGCGGAGCAACTGGCGCGGGTGGGTGTCGGGACGCGGCGGCGCCGCACCTGCCGGTATGTTCTTCCTGCTGCTGCTGCTGGTGATTCGCTGGTCGGCGGATACCTTTATTGAGGGCTCCCCCGTCATGGCGCGCCACCGCGTGATCGCCTGGACGATGTTGGCCGCCGCCCTCGCCGTTGCCCGTCAGGTGCAGCCCGAACACGCCGTGGCGGTGGACACCCATGCTGCATAGGTGGCGCTGGCCTGCCGCGGCGATCTGTATCGCGGCCGTTCTCGCGATTGAAGCGTACGCGGTATTCGAGAACCGTGAAGGAACCTTCAGTATCGAGGGTGAACAACCGTATCCGATCGAGGAATTTGCTGCCGGCGAGCCGGTGCGGCAGGCATTCCTGATGCAGGGCGCCGGTTTGCGCGGCGTGCGAGTCCTCGTCGATGCCAAAATTGATGCGCCCGTCCCGATGGCGTGGAAGCTGTGGCGGGGGCATCCCGATCATCCGGGGATGTCGCTGGCGTTCGAGGGTATTGAAACGGTCACGACACGTCGCGGTCAGCAGTGGGTTGAGTTCTCGTTTGCGCGCGACGGCTCGTCGGGGGACCGGTGGTACACCTTCGAGACCGTGCTGGCGACGCCGCGCGCGGCCGAGCCCGACCCGGCGGCGCCGGTGCTCGTCGCGTCGCACGACAACCCGGAACGCGGCGGGGCGTTGTGGGTCGGCGCCACGCGCAAGCCCGGATCACTTTTCCTCCGGGCCGATCGCCGCGGGCAGAATGCGTATCGACGGTTTCGAACGGAAGGGACGCCGCATTTGCCGCGGGTCCTGCAGATCGAGGCGATCCAATGGGTGATTTTTCTCTCATGTCATGCGGCCTTCGTCGCCTACGCCATCGCGGCGCTTCGCGACGGGTGGTCATCGTGAAGGTGAGCTGGTGAGTGAGAGCGGACGGAGAATCTATGCTTGATGACAAGGTCGTATTGTTGACAGGCGGCACCGGATCGTTCGGGAAGAAATTTACCGAATGGGTGCTCAACAAATACAAAGTGAAGAAGTTGATTGTCTTCAGCCGCGACGAGCTCAAACAGTACGAAATGCGCACGCAGTTTCCGGACAGCCGCTATCCGGCGATGCGCTATTTCATCGGCGACGTCCGCGATCGCGATCGCCTGGCGCGCGCCTTCGACGGCGTCGACATCGTCGTGCATGCCGCGGCGCTGAAGCACGTGCCGGCGTGCGAGTACAACCCGATGGAAGCAGTCAAGACCAACGTGCTCGGCGCCGCGAACATCATCGACGCGGCGATCGACGCGAACGTCAAGAAGGTGATCGCGCTCAGCACTGACAAGGCCGCCAACCCGGTCAACCTGTATGGTGCGACCAAGCTGTGCTCAGACAAGCTGTTCATCGCCGCGAACAATTACGCGGGCTATCACGACACCCGCTTCAGCGTCGTGCGGTATGGAAACGTGGTCGGCAGCCGCGGCAGCGTCATCCCGCTGTTCCTGAAGCTGCGCTCGAGTGGCGTCCTGCCCGTGACCGATAAGCGCATGACGCGTTTCTGGATCACGCTCGATCGTGGCGTCGAATTCGTCCTGCAGAGTCTGGAGCGCATGGCTGGCGGCGAGATTTTCGCGCCGAAGATCCCGAGCATGCGTCTCCTCGACCTGGCGCACGCCGTTGCCCCCGAGTGCAGACTCGAGGAAATCGGCATCCGGCCCGGCGAGAAACTGCACGAGGTCATCGTCGGCGAAGACGACGCGAGACACACGCTGGAATTCGAGGACTACTACGCGATCCTGCCGGCGTTTCACGAATGGGACAGGGCTACGTACGCGCGGCAGCGGGGCGGCCGCTGGTGCGACGCCGGCTTCACCTACGCCAGCGACACGAACACGCGGTGGCTCAGTGTCGAAGAGCTGCGGGCGATGCTGCAGGAGCAGCTTCCGGTTGCACCCTAAAGCATTAGGGCTGCAGATCGCCGCGTGATGACCCCGCTAATGCCGGTGGTGCTGCAAGTGAGGATGGCTTGACGCGGCTGCCACGAAAGGCGTTGCTGCCGTTGGGGGATTTTTCCGTCCCGTCGTCGCCGCGAACGCTGAGCACCAGGTAATGATGGATTCGGGAGGGCGTCGAGAATAACGAGTTTGCCGCGGCGCTGCTACCCACCTTCTCGAATACCGCCGCCACTCGCGGAACGGTGTGCTGTCACGGTTTGTCGCCGCTATTGAGGATCTTGACGATGATGCCGTCATCGTCAAGATCACTTGCGATAAGCTGCTGCCGGAGGGCTCGTTTGCGGACTTCGCCATGGACACCTTGCTGCAGAACAACGTCGACTATGTAGGGCCTCAATTTGGTGAAGGAGCACTGCGTCACGGCTTGAGCGTCGAGCCTTCAGAGCCGGCGCGCTTCGTGCCGTCGACCGTTCGGCACACACCGCCCACCAACGCGAGCACGATCACGATCGCGTTGGGACAAGCGCGCCGGCGATCCGGTGCGAGAGCCGTGGTGGGCGCTTCTCGGTCGACTGGCTGCGCCGGTGGCGAAGTTTGAGGTCGGGCAGAGAAACTGGCCACCAAGCTTCCTCTGGTCGATAAAGATCGCATCTCGGTGCCGCATCTACATAGCTATTACGGTCGTTGGGCTATCCAAGCGGATGCGTCCCGTGCAGAGGAGCATGTTCTCGGTTGCTGTCGCTGGCTATGTGGCGTGGCATGACCGACGCCCAGTATGATAGCGACTGCACGGATCGAGGGCGAATTGCGACGATGAGCATGAGCATGTCGGGTGGCGTGATCGCGATCGTCCCTGCGAGGGGCGGCAGCAAACGGATTGCGCGAAAGAATATCCGGCCATTTCTGGGAGTGCCGCTGCTTACCCGGGCCATTCGGACGTTGCGCGCCTCGGAGATATTCGATCGCATCGTCGTGTCGACTGACGACGATGATATTGCCGGCGTGGCCAAGGATAATGGAGCGGAGGTGCCCTTTATGAGGCCCCCGGGGTTATCAGGCGATCATACGCCGACAATCCCAGTGATCGCGCATGCCGTTGCCGAACTCGAAAGGCAGGGCGCTGCGGCCCGCTTTGTTTGCTGTACGTATCCGGCTGCTGTACTCGTTGAGCCTGCCGACTACGTGACGGCCCTGGGCGTTCTAAAGGATTCGGGCGCAGATTATGTTTTTACGTCCACGTCGTTCGGGTTCCCGATACACCGCGCCTTGCGCCGGTTGCCCGACGGTGGTTGCGAGATGTTTTGGCCGGAGCACCGCGCGACGAGATCACAGGATCTGCCACCTGCGTTTCACGACGCTGGGCAGTTCTATTTCGGCCGACGTGACGCATGGTTGCAACAGCGTGAGTTCTTCTCGCCATCGTCCCGCATGCACGTATTGCCAAGGCTGCGGGTACAGGATATCGACAGCTGTGAGGATTGGGAGCGGGCGGAAATGTTATTCCGCTTGACGGGTGGAGAGTAGAACGTGCCTTCGACGGTTTTGACGCAGTGGACCAATTGCATTTCTACTATCTAACGCGGTCCCCTATACTTATGGCGCGAACTTGGCGTCGACGAGACTGACCGCGCGATAACGCCGCCGACTGCAGACGCGTTGATGTGCATTGCGCTCGACCATCGTTGTTCTACACACGGAGAAGTAGATGGCCTCAAATGAAGACGGCTACAGTACCCAGCAAGAGCGACTCTGGGCGAGCGCCCACACCGAAGCCTATATTCAGCGCAGCTCTAGCCCAATGCTGCTGGCCGCAAAAACAGCGCTTTACGCAGAGATCCTCGCGCACGTTCGCGACGTCAAGTCGGTCGTCGAGTTTGGTCCCAACATCGGCTTGAATCTCGAAGCGATACGGCTGCTACTGCCGGACGTCAGTCAGAGCGCGGTCGAGATCAGCCCAGCCGCCGCGGAAGTGCTCCGCAACAAGGGCAACGTCGAGGTGTTCGAGGATTCCCTGCTGAACTTCAGGCCCGCCAAGACCTGGGACCTGGCCTTCACGATGGGCGTGCTGATCCACGTGAGCCCGGAGCGGTTGCGCGAGGCATACGATCTGCTCTACCGCGCCAGCAATCGCTACGTGCTGATGATCGAGTACTACAATCCGTCGCCGATTATGATCATGCATCGCGGCCTCCCGGATCAAATGTTCAAGCGTGATTTCGCACGCGAGATGCTCGAGGCGCACCCCGATCTCAATCTACTCAAGTACGGGTTCGTGTACCACCGTGATCCGGTGTTTCCGCTCGACGACGTCACCTGGTTTCTGTTCGAGCAACCTGCCGACCACCGCTGATGTCGAAACTGGCAATTGACGGCGGCGTTCCCGTTCGCGAACGGCGGCTGCCGTACGGACGACAGTGGATCACGCAGCGCGACGTCGACGCGGTAGTTGCGACGCTGCAATCCGACTGGCTGACCACCGGCCCGAAAGTCGACGAGTTCGAGAAAGCACTGGCGTCGAAGGCGGGCACAGCGCACGCAGTCGTTGTCAGCAGCGGCACTGCGGCGTTACATGCGGCGGCCCATGCCGCCGGCGTCGGCAAGGGTGACGAAGTAATCGTGCCGGCGATCACATTCGCCGCCACGTCGAATTGCGCGCTCTATGAGGGCGCGACGCCGATCTTCGCCGATGTCGATCCAAATACGCTGTTGATCGATCCGGAATCGGTTGCGGCCCGCATGACCGCGCGCACCAAGGCCATCATCGCTGTCGATTTCGGCGGACAGGCGTGTGACTATGCGCGCCTGCGGCAGCTGGCCAGTCCGGCCGGAATCACGGTGATTGCCGACGCCTGTCACGCCCTGGGCGGACGCGCCGGCGGCCGGCCGATCGGATCGCTCGCGGATCTGTCGACGTTTAGTTTCCATCCCGTGAAGCACGCGGCCACGGGCGAGGGTGGCGCGATCACCACCGGCAGCGACGCCTTCGCGCAGCGGATGCGCGTATTCCGCAATCATGGCATCACCTCCGATCACCGGACGCGTGAAAAGCACGGCACCTGGATCTACGACATGGTCGAATTGGGGATGAACTATCGCCTCAGCGACATCCAATGCGCGCTCGGCCTCACGCAGCTCGAGCGCCTCGATCGCAATGTCGCCCGACGCCAGGAGATCGCGGCGCGCTACGACGCGGCGTTTGCAGACGGAGACACGGTGCGTCCGCTTCGGCGCTGCGAGGGCACCGATCACGCCTTCCATCTGTATGTGGTTCGCTTCAAGCTCGCCAAGCTTCGTGTCGATCGAGATGCCATCATGGCGGCGCTGCGCGCCGAGGGGATCGGCGTGAATCTGCACTATCGGCCCGTCTATCTGCACCCGTATTACCGCACTCTCGGCTACCAGCCGGGCCTCTGTCCAAAGGCCGAGCAGGTCTTCACCGAGATCGTGACGCTGCCACTGTTCCCGACCATGGACGATCGTGACGTTGACGACGTGATTGACGCGGTTCGGAAGGTCACCGACCATTACCGTTGTTCCCTCGTAAACCAGTGACCACATCAGCCATCCCGGGCGATCTGCGCGCCCTGGTGTCCGCCTACGAATCCGCGCCCAAGGAATTCCATACGACGGCGTACTGGGAGCGCTATAGCAAGGAAATCCTCGACACCATCGCGACGATGGACCTGCAGGATATACACTCCGGCAAATATCCCATCCTGGCGACGATGAGTTTCGGCGACGTCGCCTACTACTACCACCCGCATCTGGCGTGGTGGAAGAACGCCGCCCTCAAGGCGATTCAGGGCTACCTGGTCAAGAACCGCCGGATCCTGCCCTACGATCTGCGAATCTCGGACATCGGCGAGATGGCCTACCGCCATTGCGAATTGCTGGAACAAGTCACCGGCGCGAAGCCGATCGGATCGATCGAAATGACCACGTTCGGCAATCCCGCCGATCGCGTGATTGTCGACGGGCGCACCTACTCGATCAATTTTCTCTCCTACTACGTCCGCTACTGTTTCGCACATCAACACATTCGCTTCACGGGCGACGAGATCTTCGTGGAGCTTGGCTCGGGATCGGGCCGGCAGATCGAGCTGTTGAAGAAGCTCTACCCGAGGATGACGGTGCTGTGCTTCGACCTGCCAGCGCAGTTGTACTTATGCCAGCGCTACCTGACCGAGGCCCTTGGCAAGGGTGCCGTCATCGGCAGCGACGTCACGTTGTCATGGAGCGATCTCTCACAGCTGGAAAAAGGAAAAGTGCATTGCTTCGGCAACTGGCAGATGCCGATGATCGCCGCGCTCGATTTCGACGTGTTCTGGAACGCCGCCAGCTTCGGCGAGATGGAGCCGGGCGTCGTCGAACGCTATCTGTCGTACGTTCGCGGACACGCGCGATGGGTTTACCTGATGCAGGCGCGTCACGGCAAGGAGACCGCGGGCAAGATTCACGTCGAGCGGCAGACGGCGTTCGACGACTACGCTCGATTCCTGACCGGCTACGACGTCGCTGGCGAGCAGGATGCCTTCGACGCGCACCGGCGGGTCGGCCACACCGGCGGCTACTTCGAAGCCGTGTGGAAGCGAGTCAATTCCTGATTGATGGGATGACGGCGTGAAAGCGGCGATCATCAACTACGGTCTTGGCAATCTGCGGTCGGTCGCGAATGCGTTGCGGGAAGTGGGGCACGAGGCGATCATCGCGACCGAGCCCGCCATGCTGGACGGCGCCGACAAATTGATCCTGCCCGGCGTCGGCGCATTTGCCGATGGTATGCGCGGCCTGAAAGAAGGCGGCTGGATCGAGCCGCTGGAAAGCCGGGTGCGGCGCGGCGGCCAGCCGTTGCTCGGACTGTGCCTCGGTATGCAGCTGCTCGCGACCACTGGCACGGAGCACGGCACTCACGAAGGCCTTGGCTGGATCCCCGGCACTGTCGAACGCCTGCCGGCGGGCCCCGGCCTGCGCGTTCCCCACATTGGATGGAATGACGTGCGGTTTACGAGGCAGAACGCGTTGTTCGACGCCGCGACGCAGTGCGCGGCTTTTTATTTCGTGCACAGCTACGTGCTGCGTCCCGACGATCCGGCAGTGGTGACCGGCATTACCGATTACGGCGGCGATTTCGCCGCCACCGTGGAATTCGACAACATCTACGCGACCCAGTTCCACCCCGAAAAAAGCCAGCATGCCGGCCTGACGGCGTTGAAGCGGTTCATGGATCTGCCGGCCTGATGCCACTCAAGAACCGCCTGATTCCCGTCCTGCTTCTGCAGAACGGCCTGCTCGTTCGCAGCGAGCTCTTCAAGATCCATCAAGCGATCGGCAATCCGTTCTACGAGGTGCAGCGGTTCAATCACTGGAACGTCGACGAGCTGATCTACCTGGATATCAGCCGCAGCGACTCGTACGACCTGCGGCGCGACGATCACAAGCTGAAGGGACTCGACGATCCGCTCGGAATTCTCGACGCGGTGAGCCAGACCTGTTTCATGCCGCTGACGTGGGGCGGACGCATCTCGAGCGTCGATCAGATGCGCGAGATCTTCCGGCGCGGCGCCGACAAGGTGACGATCAACAGTTGTGCGATGCGCACGCCGAAGCTGATCGAGCAGGGCTCGCGGGTGTTCGGGTCCCAGGCGATCGTCGTCAGCATCGACGTGCTGATGCATCCGGACGGACGGCGCGAAGTGATGATCGACGGCGCGCGGACCGCGACCGGCCGCGATCCGGCCGATTGGGCGCTTGAAGTCCAGCGGCGCGGCGCCGGCGAGATCCTGCTGCAGAGCATCGACCGCGACGGCACCGGCACCGGCTACGACATCGACTTGATCCGGCTGGTCGCCGCGTCGACGAGCATTCCGGTCATCGCGTGCAGCGGCGTCGGCCAGTACAGCCACTATGCGGACGGCATTCGGGCTGGCGCATCGGCGGTCGCCGCCGCTAACATCTGGCACTTCAAAGAGCTGTCCGACCGCGGCGGCAAGCGCGCGCTTGCCAAAGCGGGCATCAACGCCCGCCTCTGATACGGAGTCGTTCCATCCATGCAGTACTGCACCAATTGTGTCTATCCCCTTATCGCGGCGACGCCGCTGACCGTTGACGAACACGGCGTCTGTTCGAGCTGTCGCGTGTCGAGGCAGAAGCCGGTCGTCGACTGGACGGCGCGACGCCGGATGCTGAAGGAGCTGGTCGGCGAGTACCGGTCAACCAGCAACTACGACATCGTCATTCCGGTGAGCGGCGGGAAGGACAGTTACTTCCAGACGCATGTCGCGGTGGCCGAGTTGGGGCTGAAGCCGCTGCTGGTGACTTACCACGGCTTCAACTACATGCCGGAAGGCGAATCCAACCTGAAGCGCATGCGCCAGGTCTTCGACTGCGATCACATCGTCATCGAGCCCAGCGTCGCGATGTTGATCAAGATGAACCGCATCGGGTTCCGGCTGCAGGGCGACATGAACTGGCAGAACCACTGCGGCATCTTCACCGCGCCGATTCAAGTGGCGGTGCGCTACAAGGTGCCGTTGATGCTGTGGGGCGAGCATGGGTTCATGGATCTCGGCGGCATGTACTCGCACAACGATTTCGTCGAGTTCACGGCGAAGTTCCGTCTCGAGCACGGCTTGCGCGGCTATGACTGGCATGATTTCACCGATGCCGGCCTGGAGCGTCTCGGCCGTCCGGAACTCAAGGAAGGTCTTCGCGAGCAGGATCTGCTCTGGGCCAAGTATCCAACCGACGAGGAAATCGACGAAGTCGGCGTGCGCGGAATTTACCTGAGCAACTACGTCCATTGGGAGGCCAACGTACATGCCGAGATGGTGATGAAGGAGTACGGCTGGCGCCCGGCGCAGCAGCCGTTCGAGCGGACCTACCGCCGCTTCTCCAACCTCGACGACATGCACGAAAACGGCATCCACGACTACTTGAAGTTTGTGAAGCTCGGATACGGCCGCGGCTCCGACCATGCGTGCAAGGACATCCGGGCCGGGCGGATGACGCGTGACGAAGGCATTGAGATGGTCCGCAAGTACGACGCGGTCAAGCCGCGCCGCGACCTGGATCGATGGCTGGCCTACGTCGGCATGAGCGAGGCCGAATTCGACGTGACCTGCGACACGTTCCGCGACCGGCGGGTCTGGCGCATCGTGAACGGGCATTGGTACAAGGACAACATCTGGGGCGGAGAGTCCGACTACGGACCTGTGAACTCCGCCTAGCCGGGATGACCGCCACCCTCGCATATGCAGCTCCTTCTGCGGGCCGACAGTGACGCGTCAATTGGCGCGGGTCACGTCATGCGATCGCTCGCGCTCGGACGCCACTGGATCGCTGCCGGAGGGTCGGCGACGCTCGTTGGCCGCATCGGCAGCGAGCGCCTGCGGGAGCGCATCTCTGATGCCCGCGTTGCGCTACTGCCGCTCGACGGCGCGCACCCGGACCCGGGCGACCTGAAGCGGACGATTGCCGCGCTTGAATCACTCCAAGGCGAAGCACCGCCCTGGGTCATGGTCGACGGCTATCACTTCGACGCCGGGTATCACGGCGCAATCCGCAGGCACGGATTTCAGCTGCTCGTCATGGACGATCTCGCCAACCAGTCGTGCTATCACGCCGACATCGTTCTCAATCAGAACCTCGACGCCGAGCGCCTGTCGTATCGGGCCGATGCCGATACGCGCCGGCTGCTCGGCGTGCGGTATGCGCTACTACAGCCGGAATTCGATCGGTGGCGCGGGCGCGCCGGCGGCACGCCGGAGGTGGCCCGCCGGATTCTGGTCACCGTTGGGGGCGCGGACCCGCACGGCGTGACCGCGTTGATCCTGGCGGCGCTGGATCGTGTCGACGTTGAGGGTCTCGAGATTACCGTCGTCGCCGGACCGGCAGCGCGCACGGCGGCGGACCCGAGCGCCGCGGCGAGCCGGCACACCTGCCGTGTGCTCCACGACGTGCGCGACATGGCGTCTCTGATGGCGTCGGTCGACCTGGCGGTCAGCGGCGGTGGGTCCACGTGTCTGGAGATGGCATTTCTCGGGCTGCCGGCGATCGTCATCGAGCTGTCGTACAATCAGCGCGGTTTGGCGCGCGCGCTGGCGGATGCCGGCGCGGTGGTCAACGTCGGCGCCGTGGAAACCCAGGACGCATCCGCACTCGCGACCCGCATCGGCGCGCTCTCTGTCGACGCGGACAGGCGCGGCGACATGAGCGCGGCCGGGCGGCGGCTGGTCGACGGCAAGGGCGGCGGCCGCGTCGTACGGCGCCTCGGCCTCGGACTGCCGCCGCTCACGCTGCGCCGGGCGACGGACGGCGATGCGCGGGCGCTGTGGGAGCTGGCCACTGACGAATCGGTCCGCGAGCAGTCATTCAATCCTTCGCCGATCGCATGGGACACACACGTCGCGTGGTTTCAGAAAACCTCGGCGTCGCCTTCGGCACGCATGTTCGTGATGGCGGGAGAAGCGGGGCTGGCGGGCCAGGTCCGATATGAGGTCCGGGACGGAGACGCGGAAATCGGCATCAGCGTCGCGCCGGCGTTTCGGGGTTTCGGCCTGGCCGCGCGGCTGCTGGCGTCGACCTGGGCCAGTGCCTGCCGCGAGCTGGGTGTGGCGCGCGCCCGGGGTGTCGTGTTCACGGCGAATCGCTCCTCGACCGCGGCTTTCCAGGAAGCCGGCTTCGTCGCGAGCGGCGGATTGCAAACCATTCGCGGCCACGAGTGCCACGTCTTCATCAGGACCCTCGACCGATGACCCTGGCCCCTCAACCAACGCCGGTTCAGATTGGCGGCCGGACGATCGGCGCCGGGCACCCTGTCTATCTCGTCGCGGAGCTGTCGGCCAATCATGGCGGGCGGTTCGACGAAGCGGCCGCGCTCGTCGCGGCGGCGGCCGACGCCGGCGCCGATGCGATCAAGGTGCAGACCTACACGCCCGACACGATGACGCTCGACGCGCCGCAGGAATGCTTTACGATTCACGGCAGCATCTGGGACGGGCGGAAGCTTCACGAGCTGTATGCGGAAGCCCAGATGCCGTGGGAATGGCACGCACCGCTGCAGCAGATCGCGCGGCAGCGCGGACTCGACTTCTTCTCGACTCCCTTCGATGCGTCGGCCCTCGATTTTCTCGAGACGCTCGACGTGCCCGTCCACAAGGTCGCGTCGTTCGAGCTCGTCGACATCCCGCTGCTGCGGCGGATCGGCGCGACGGGAAAGCCGGTGATCATGTCGACCGGCATGGCGACGCCGGAAGAAATCGACGAAGCGGTCTCAACCTTCAAACAAACCGGAACGCCGCTGGTGTTGCTCAAGTGCACCAGCGCGTACCCGGCGCCGCCCGACTCCATGAACCTGCGCGCGATCCCGCATCTCGCGCAGCGCTACGGCGTGACGGTTGGACTGTCGGACCATACCCTCGATCTCGCCGTACCGGTTGCCGCCGTCGCGCTTGGCGCCTGCGTCATCGAGAAGCACTTCACGCTGTCGCGCCAGACGCCGGGCCCCGACTCGGCTTTCTCGCTCGAACCGCACGAGTTTCGCGCCATGGCCGAGGCCGTGCGCACCGCGGAGAAGTCGCTCGGCGTCGCCATGCCGGCGCTGGCGCGGTCCGAGGATGCGATGCGCGCGTTCCGGCGGTCGCTTTTCGTGGTGGAGCCGGTGCGAGCCGGCGAGGCCTTCACCGCGGCCAACGTGCGATCGATTCGGCCGGCGGGCGGGCTGCACCCGCGGCACCTGGACGACGTGATCGGGCGGCGCGCGACGCGCGACATCGAGCGCGGCACGGCACTCGATTGGAGCCTGGTCGGGCCGGGCGAGCACTCGGCGTGACCGAAGACGGCCCGCACCGGCCGCGCGGCAGATCGTATGTCGCGCTGTCGGAGTTGCTGCGCCACAAGCTGATTCGGGACTCCGCGGTTTACGCGGGCTCCGGCGTCGCGAGAAGCGCCATCCCGTTTCTCCTGATGCCGGTCCTGACCCGGTATCTGTCGCCGGCCGACGTCGGCATCGTGGCGACTTTCGAAGTCCTCCTGGCGATGGGACTGGTGTTCGTCGGCCTGAACATGTACGGCGCGATCGGTGTGAATTTCTTCAAGTTCGAGCGCCGCGAGCTCGATGTCTACATCGGTAACGTCATCCTGATTTCGCTCGTCACGTCGGTCGTGACGCTCGGTCTCGCGCTGGTGGCGTTTCGGGTCCTGCCGCTCGAGAGGTACGCCTCGCCGGTAACCTGGCTGCCGCTCGTCGTGCTGGCGGCGTTCTCGCAGCTCCTCGTCTCGATCGCGCTGACGTTGTGGCAGGTGGAGCAGCGCCCGGTTCCGTACGCGGTCTTTCAGATCCTGCAGACCGCGCTGAACCTGGGCTTGTCGGTGCTGTTTGTCGTGGCCTTCAGCTGGGGGTGGCGCGGGCGGCTGCTGGCGATCATCATCGCGTCGGTCGTGTTCGGCGCGCTCAGCCTCTACATCGTCTACCGGCGCGGGTGCCGCACGCTGACGGTGAGGCGGGACTACATCAAAGACGCTCTCACGTTCGGCATTCCCCTGGTGCCGCACTCGCTCGGCAACTGGATCCTCACGGGCATCGACCGGCTGTTCATCGCCTCAATGGTCGGCGTTGCTGCGACCGGCATCTACACGATTGGATATCAGATCGGCATGATCGTCGGCCTGGTGGGCACCTCGTTCAACCAGGCGTGGTCGCCGTTCCTCTTCCAGAAGCTCACGGAGAACGACCCGCGCTCCCTGATCCGCATCGTCAAGTTCACGTATTCGTACATGGTGGGCATCGCCGCCTTTGCGCTGATCGTGAGCGTCGCAGCGCCGTGGTTCCTGACTATTTTCGTGGGACCGGAATTTCAGGGCGCGTATCAGTACGTCTTCTGGGTCGCGCTCGGGTACGCCGCGAACAGCATGTATTTGATGGTCGCCCACTACATCTTCTACGCGAAGAAGACGCACCTGCTGGCCGGCGTCACGTTCCTGTCGGCGCTCGTCAACATCCTGCTGAACTATTTTCTAATCCGCGCCAACGGCCCGATTGGGGCGGCGCAGGCCTCCGCGGTGAGCTTCTTCGTGAGTTTCGTGCTGACCTGGATTCTGGCGGCGCGCGTCTACAAGATGCCGTGGCTGTTTTGGAAACCGCCGGCTGAGGCGCAGGTGTGAACGAGATCGAGCAGAACCACGCGTTCATGAACCTGCTGGGGGAGCTCGAGACGCGGTTCCCGGTCCATGAATGGACCGTCGACTCGGTCCGCGTCTGGCCGATCGCGCGGATGCACCTTTATTACGGGTTCTTCGAGCATCAATATTTCGCGAACCGGCCGGCGCGGGCCGGCCTGATCAAGCTGGCCGACCTTCCGCGCGTGGGGCTCCGGATCGCGAAAAGCGCCTGGCGCTACGTCAGCTCTTCGGTGACAGATTTCCGCAACACGCACCACCGCAACCACCCGCACGACGCGGTGTTCCTCAACTACCAGACGTACATGACGCCGCTCAACGGGCGCTGGTATTCACGCGTCTGCGATCCCTTCGTGGAGCAGCTCTCGGCCAGGGGATGGTCCAGCTTCATGCTGACAGGCGGTTACGAGTACGCGACGCCGCGCTTAACGAAGTCGCGTTTCATCCAGCCGCACCTGGTCTTCCATCGCCTGCTCGGCATGATCGACCGGCGTCGTGGCGAGCCGTCACCATTGCTCCGGGAGCTCGAGGCGGCGGCGAAGGTGTCGGGACTGTTCTCGGCGTCCTTCGTGCTGCTCGACCCGGTCGCGCGCCACGCCAGGCAGATTCGCGCCATCTCGCGGTATTTCAAGCGCGTGCTGGCCGAGGTGCGGCCGAAGCTCGTGCTGGTCACGTGCTGGTACGCGACCGAAAGCATGGCATGTCTGCTCGCCTGCAGCGAGCTGGGGATACCGTCGGTGGATATTCAGCACGGTAGCCAGGAATTCCACGTCGCGTACGACCGATGGACCCGCGTGCCGCCGGGAGGGTACGAGCTGCTGCCGACGTGCTTCTGGTGCTGGAGCGAAGCCGAAGCCTCGGTAATCCGGGCGTGGGCCGGCCCGCTGTCGGTCCACACGCCGATTGTCGGCGCCAACCTCTTTCTCGAGCGCTGGGTCGTGGGCCAGGACGAAGTGGTGCGCGCGTACGATCGCATCCTCACGGGCCTGAAGGAGCCCAGCAAGGGCAAAGTCCAGATCCTGTATACGCTCAACGGCAGCACCAAGGAGGAGATCAACACGATCGTCGAGATCATCGAGGCGGTGAACAAAAGCGGCCTCGAGAGTCACTTCTGGATCCGGCTGCATCCCATTGCTCTCGACCAGAGGGGCCGCGTCCGCCGGACGCTCGAACAACACGGACTGCGGAACGTCGATGTGGACAACGCGACGACGCTGCCATTGTATGCGATTCTGAGGCACATGGATGTGCACATCACCGAATTCTCTTCCGTCGTGATCGAGGCGCAGGCGTTGGGCGTGCCGTCGGTGACCGGCGAGCAAGGGGTGATCTGGTTCCCGAACCAGGTTGCGACAGGGTGGGCGGTGATGGCGCGTTCGATCGCGGAATGGGTGAGCGGCATTCGGCTCCAGCTCGATCGGCGCCAGACGCTCGTTGCCGGCCACTCGCGATCAGCCGTGTCGTCGGCGAAGGCGCTCGACGAGCTTCTGGATGTGGTGCGGAACACCGCGCCGCACCAGGTCGAGGAACCCGTGCCGTGAAGCCGCAGCTCTTACCGCCGCCGCGACCCGCCACGGCCGACCTTTTGTACCTGGTGAAGGAACGGGCGTTGGACAACCTGCGCCATTCCTCGCTTGAGGATTTCCTGTTCGTCGTCGCCGTGCTGGGGCTGGCGCTGACGGCCCTGCTCTTTATCAACGAAGTCTTGCTGGGCCGTGCGCTGAGAGTGAAGCGGTTGACGATCCCGTCGTTCTTCGTCCTGATGTACCTCGCGCTGATGTCGCTGCCGTCGATCGTCTGGTTTTACGCGTCACCGAACGATCCGATCCGCTACACCTACTTCGCCTCAATGCAGAGCGTGCTCGTGATGTTTCCCCTGGGGGTGATGTTCGCGAACGCGATGTTTGGACGGCTCTCGAATCCGCCGCAGGTCGCACGGTTCTTTACGGTCCCCTTGGAGAAAACCGCCGACGACCGCTACGCCTTGCGATATTGGCTGCTGATGATCGTAATGGCGATGGCGGTCACTACGGCGTACCTCACGACGTCGTCGTACGTGCCGCTGATTGGCGCGGTCACCTCGTACGGCGAGGCCGACGTGTCGATGGTTAGGCGCGCGATCGTCGCGGAGGGTGTCACCATCCATTACGGGCACGCGCTGACCGCGCGGCTATTGCTGCCGTTTTGTCTCGTCTATGCGTATTACATGGCACACCTGTACGGCGGCCGGTGGCGGCTGCTGTTCTGGCCGACGCTTGGGTTTGTGGCGTTTGTCTCCTCGCTGACATTCGACCGGATGTTCCCGTTCTCGGTGCTGTTGTTCCTGGTGCTGGCCGTCTATTTCAAGCATGACGACCTGGCGTTGAGGGCAGCGGCCAACGGTGGTCGATCGCGCCGCGGCCTGTCGACGGCGCGCCTCGGCTTCTACGTGGTCGCGCTGCTCCTCGTCGGTATGCTGGTGGGCGGCATCGTGTCGCTGACGCAGTTCAACAAGCCAATGGATCTCGAGATCATCAGGGTCACCGCGACTGACTTCCTCTTCAATCGCGTGGTGCTGGATCCCTCCTACATGGCCTATCTCTACTACGAGGAGATCAACGAGCCGAGCAAGTTTCTCTATGGGAAGGCGCTCCACGTCGTGGTGTCGAGGGCGCTTGGCGTGGAGTTCTATCCGCTGATCTCGCCGAGCTTCGTCGCGAGTTTGTGGACGAATTTCGGCTGGTTCGGCGTCCTGTTCGGGTCGGCGCTGATCGGGTTCGTGCTGCAGTTCATTCAGGTGTCGGTCTTCGATCGGAAGACGATACCGGCGTTGACCTGTTACATCATCCTGCTCTTGAACGGCGCCTGGATCATCTACGGCCACCTGATGGCCACCATGGTGTTTAGTGTGTACGCGCCGAGTATACTGATCCTCATGCACCTCAAGAGGCGGCGGAAGGCCGCCGCGCGCGCGGCCGCACGGGCCGCGAAACGGCTCGAACGCGTTCGCCCTCACCCTCCACAGGTTGCCGCCCATCCGCCCTGACGCTTCGGAGCAGCGGCCACCGGCCGGCCGCTCGCCGCACATCTGGCTGCTGCAGGACGGCGAGCCTCTGCCGACCGACGAGAGCCCGCGGCTGATGCGCACCGGCGACCTGGCGCGCCGGCTCGAGGACGCCGGATTCACCGTGACCTGGTGGACCTCCCGCTTCAATCACGGACTCAAGAAGTACCGCGACGGGCCGGGCGGCTTCCTGCGGCAGGGCGATCGCTACCGCCTCTGCCTGCTCGACGGTCCCAGCTATACACGGAACCTGTCGCTGCGCCGGGTGCGGCACTATCGCTCGCTGGCGTCGGAGTTCGGCCGGCTCGCCGAAGCGGAGCAACGTCCCGCGCTCATCATCGGGTCGCTGCCCTCGCCGGAGCTCGCCTTTGCCGGCATGCGCTTCGCGCGACGCCACGGCGTGCCGTTCCTCATCGACATCCGCGATCCGTGGCCCGATATTTTTACCTCGTACTTCCATCCGCTCGCGTCCTGGATGCTGGCCCCCGTCGTGTGGTATTACCGCCGCATGATCCGCGCCATCATGCGATCGGCCGACAACATCGTGGCCGTCACGGAATCGATGCTCCAGTGGGGGCTCGACTACGCCGGCCGTGCGCGCAAGGCGCGCGACGCCGTGTTCTTCATTGGCTACAATAAGCCGCGAGCCGAGCGTCCGATCGTCGTGCCGGAGCGTTTCACGGAAGCGAGTCCACTAATTTGCCTGTTCGCGACGAGCTGCGGCAACAGCTACGACGGGCTCACGGTGGTGGACGCGGCCCGCATCCTGGAAGAGAGCGGCGAGAAGCGGGTGTCGTTCGTCCTGTCCGGCGACGGCGAGTGCCGCCAGCAGTGGATGGACCGCGCGGCAGGGCTGACGACCGTCCGGTTTACCGGCTGGATCAGCCACGACGAGCTGCAGCAGCTCTTTTTCACCGCGCACGTCGGGCTGATCCTGATGCGCGGAGGGATCACGCCGTTCTGGCTGGGCAACAAATTCGGCGAGTACCTCTCGACCTCGCTCGCGCTCATCAACAATGTCGCGGGCGAGGCGGCGACGATGGTCGACACGCACCGGCTCGGGCTCAACGTGCCGGCGAAGGATCCGCAGGCCGTGGCGGACGCGGCGCGAACCTTGCTGAATGCTCCCGACACCGTTCGCCAGGCGATGACCAATTCGCGAAATGTGTTTAACGATGTGTTCGAGCGCAGTCGCATTTACGACCGCTACGTTGAATATTTGCGGGAAGCCGTCACACCCGGCGATCCGCACTCTTCATAATGACCACTAGACCATCGCTGGCGCGGATCAGTGTGTTCGGCCTTGGCTACGTCGGCGCGGTCACCGCCGCGTGTCTGGCCGAGCGCGGCCACGAGGTGATCGGCGTCGATGTCAGCAGTGAAAAAGCCTCCTTGATCAATGAAGGCCGATCGCCAATCGTGGAAGAGGGGATCGAAGCCTGCATTCAGGAGCAGGTTCGGGCGCGTCGCTTGTCGGCGTCGACCGACGCCGTGGCGGCGGTGCGGCGGACCGATTTGTCCATCGTCTGCGTCGGCACGCCGTCGCTGCCGAACGGCGACATCAACACGCAACACACCGAGGTCGTCAGCCGCGACATCGGCGTGGCGTTGGGGAAAAAGACCGATTACCACGTGGTGGTCATCCGCAGTACCGTGCTGCCGGGCACGACGCGACTGAAGATCATTCCGATTCTCGAGCACGCCAGCGGGAAGACGGCCGGTGTGGACTTCGGCGTCTGCTTCAACCCGGAGTTCCTCCGCGAAGCCACCGCCATCGACGACTTCAAGCGCCCGCCCAAGACCATCATCGGTGAGCTGGAGCCGCAGAGCGGCGAGAGTGTCCAGGCGCTCTACGAAGATTTGCCGGCGCCGATGTTCAGGACGACCATCGAAACGGCCGAGATGGCCAAGTACGCCGACAACGCCTGGCACGCCCTCAAGGTCGGCTACGCCAATGAGGTCGGCAGCCTCTGCAAGGCCGTCGAGGTCGACAGCCACGAGCTGATGGCGATGTTCTGCCAGGACACCAAGTTGAACCTGTCGCCGTACTACCTGAAGCCGGGATTCATCTTTGGCGGCTCGTGCCTGCCCAAGGATCTGCGCGCGGTGGTCGCGATGGCGCGGCGGCTCGAGGTGCGGACGCCGATCCTTGACGCCATTTTGCCCAGCAACGACGCGCACTTGCAGAGAGCGCTCGACATCGTCAGGGCCACCGGCCGCAGGAAAATCGGCGTTCTCGGCATCACGTTCAAGCCGGGGACCGATGATGTGCGCGAGAGCCCGGCGGTCCGGCTGATCGAGATCATCCGGGCCGAGGGCTTCGAGGTCATGGTGCACGACGAGAACTTTTCGCTGGCCGCCATCATGGGCGACAATCGGCGCTATCTTCTCGACCGCATCCCGAATTTCGCCGCGCTCGCCGCCGACATCAAGACGCTGGCAGAACGGGCCGAGGTCCTGATCGTCACGCAGAACACGCCGACCTACCAGCAGCTGATCACCGATCGCCGCAACGGGCAGATTGTGATCGACCTGGTTCACCTTGGCAGTTCCACGCCACGCGAGGACTACCGGATTCTCTGTTGATCATGGATCAGACGAAATGGAACTCACAGCATTACAACAGCGGTTGAAGGAAATCGAGGCGATTGCGGACGAGCACTGGATGGCCGGGCTCACCGAGAGGAAGAAAAAGGAGCTCGAATTCCACGATGCCGATCGTGACACCTCCAAGATCGAATCGCTCGACAAGAAGACCCACGAGAAGATTTACGGCAACCGCAAGTATTACGACGCCACGGGCCTGTCGAAGGACTACGTCGACGCCTGGATCCAGGAGCACGCGAAGGGCAAGGTGTTCCTGGACTATGCCTGTGGCAACGGGCGCAATGCGATCAAGGCGGCCAAATGGGGCGCCGCGCTCGCCATCGGTATTGACATCAGCCGCGTGTCAGTCGAGAACGCGAAACGCGCCGCGGCCGCCCAGGGGCTGCAGGACACGACCTGGTTCGTGCAGGCCGACGCCGAGAATACGTTGCTGCCGGCCGAGTCGGTCGACACCATCGTCTGCAGCGGCATGCTGCATCACCTGGATCTCTCATATGCGTTTCCGGAGCTGAGGCGGATCATGAAACCGGGCGCGCGGATCCTGGCGATGGAAGCGCTGAACTATAACCCCGCGATCAAGTTGTATCGCCACCTCACACCCGAGATGCGGACGGACTGGGAGAAGGCGCACATCCTGAGCCTCGACGACATCCATTTCGCCCGGCGGTTTTTCGCGGTCGAGAACATCAAATACTGGCATGTGGCGAGCGTCATTGCACCCTACGCCAGGATGATGGGAGCGCTGCCGGCGCTGAATTGGATCGACAAGTACTTGACCCGAATTCCACTGGTGCGGTTGATGGCGTGGATCTTCACGTTCGAGTTGATCAAGCGGAATGATGCGGGATGACCGCCGATCGTGTTGCCTGCTGATGCGGGCTGTTTGATGTATCCTCCCAAGAGCTAATGTGACCGCCGATTTCGTTTCCCTCACCGAAATCTCTGGTGACGATGTCGCTGCCGAGCAGGTCGAGCGCCTGGCGCGGCGGTACTATTGGGCTGGTGCGTACTGTGCCGGCAAGGATGTGCTGGAAGTCGCGTGCGGCACTGGGCAGGGTCTCGGTTACCTCGCGTCAATTGCGAAGTCGGTGGTCGCCGGCGACTATACGCCCGCGCTCCTGGCGAAAGCCCGTGCGCATTACGGGTCGCGCTTTCGATTCGAGCAGTTCGACGCGCAACAGATGCCCTTCGCCGACGACAGCTCCGATGTGGTCATGATTCTGGAAGCGCTCTATTACGTTCCGGACGCCCATCGGTTTTTTGCCGAATGCCGCCGGGTGCTGCGACCCGGAGGCGTGCTGCTGATTTGCACCGCGAACAAGGACCTGTTTGACTTTACGGCGAGCCCGAACAGTTTCCGGTATCTGGGCGTCGTCGAGCTCGAAGCGGAGCTGGCGAAACACGGCTTCACCACGCAGTTCTTCGGCGATACGCCGGTGGCGAAGGTCTCCGCCCGCCAGCGCGTGCTGCGCCCCGTGAAGGCGGCGGCTTCGAAACTCGGCCTTATTCCCAAATCCATGAACGGCAAGAAACTATTGAAGCGACTGGTGTTCGGCGGGCTCGTGAAGATGCCTCACGAGATCGGTGCCGATACGGCGCCGCGGATTGCCGCCACCCCGTTGACGGGCGGCACTCCGGATCGCGAACACAAGGTGATCTTTTGTGCCGCCAGGCTGGGAGCATGAGCATGTCACGCGTTACTGCAGAGCGTTCGATTCCCTTCTTCCCCTATCCCGAGTTGTTCACCGCCCACGAGCGAGACTTTCTCGCCGTCATCACGGATGTCTGCCGCCGCGGCGCTTACATTCAGCAGAAGGATTGTCGCGAGTTCGAGGCGGCCCTGGCGGAGTTCATGGGCGTGAAGCATGCCTTCGGGGTCGCCAATGGTACCGACGCAATTATCATTGGCCTCAAAGCGGCCGGCATTGGCGCTGGACATGAAGTGATCCTGCCGTCGCACACCTACATCGCGAGCGCGGCGTCGGCGCACATGGTGGGGGCGACGCCGGTGCTGGCCGAGTGCGGCGCCGATCACATGCTCGATGCGGCGGATGTCGAGCGCCGCATCACGCCGCGGACCCGCGCCATCATGCCCGTCCAGGTGAACGGCCGTACCTGCGACATGGACGCGATCGGCGCCGTTGCCGATCGACACAACCTATTGATCTGCGAAGACGGCGCCCAGGGCCTGGGCTCCCGGTTCAAGGACCGCAGCGCCGGGACGTTCGGCGTGTTCGGCACGATCAGCTTCTATCCCGCGAAGCTGCTCGGTTGTTTCGGTGATGGCGGCGCGATCGTCACCAACGACGACGACATCGCCCGGCAGATCGGCCTGTTGCGCGATCACGGCCGGAATGAAGACGGCCGCGTCGTCGCCTGGGGTTACAACTCGCGCCTCGACAACTTGCAGGCCGCGATCTTGAACTACAAGCTGAAGTCGTTCCAACAGGACATCGAACGGCGGCGGGCGATTGCCGCCATGTATCAGGCGGATCTTGGCGACCTTGCTGAGATCGCCCTCCCGCCAGGGCCGGCCGCCGATTCGCGGCACTTCGATGTGTATCAGAACTACGAGCTCGAGGCCGATCGGCGCGATCAATTGAAGGCGTACCTCGAAAGCGCAGGCGTGCGGACCATCATCCAATGGGCGGGCACACCGGTGCACCAGTTCCGCGAGCTTGGTTTCACGGAGGCGTTGCCCAGGACCGATGCGTTTTTCCGCCGCTGTCTGATGCTGCCGATGAACGTCGCCTTGAGCGACGACGACGTCCGGTACATCACGGCGACCATCCGGCGCTTTTACGAAAAATAACCAATGAGCTGGCGCGATCTCGGCGACCTGGCCGATCCCTCCAAGTATCACGACGCCATCGACATCCGCGGGAAAGACCCTGCGGGCCTCATCAGTCATCTGCGGAAGATGGTGCTCATCCGGATGGCGGAGCAGCATCTCGCCGTGGCGCGGAAAGACGGGCTGATCGGCGGCCCTGTCCACCTTGGCGTCGGGCAGGAGGCCATCGCGGTGGGCGTGTCCGAGTCTCTTCGCAACTCCGACACGGTGTTCGGCGCGCATCGGTCCCACTCTCACCTGCTGGCCCTCGGGTCGAGCCTGCACGGCCTGTTTGCCGAGATCCTGGGCAAGGACACCGGCCTGTCGCGCGGCCTGGGCGGGTCGATGCACCTGTGGGATGGGCCGCGAGGCTTTTACGGGTCGGTGCCGATCATGGCGGGAACCGTGCCGCTGGCAGTGGGCGCGGGCCTCGCCGCCAAGTTGAAGGGTACGGACAACCTCAGCGTGAGTTATTTCGGCGACGGAGCAGTGGAAGAGGGCGCCGTTCACGAATCACTCAACCTGGCGCGGATGCTCGAAGCGCCGGTCCTGTTCGTGGTGGAGAACAACTTCTTCGCCAGCCACATGGAAATCAGCCTGCGCCAGCCCTTGAATGCCATGACGCGATTTGCAGCCGCGCATGACGTGCCGTGCGAGCTCGTCGACGGCAACGATGTCGTGGCCGTCCACGACGCGGCCGCCCGGCTAATCGCGCAGGTGCGGAGCGGGGCCGGGCCGCGGTTCCTCGAGGCCGTCACCTTCCGTTGGTACGGGCATGTTGACTGGCGCGAGGATGTCGACGTCGGGGTCAATCGATCCGTCGAGCATTTGGCGAGCTGGCGGGCACGCGATCCGGTGGCCAGGCTGACGGCCGCTCTAACGGCCGCCGCCGTGTGGTCGGCGTCGCAGCACGCCGATCTGATTGCCGACACCAGCCGCGCGATTGCCGAAGCCTGGGACCAGGCGATGCGTGATCCCTGGCCTCACGCCGACACGCTGTTAGACGCCGTGTATACGCAACGAGCGGAACGATCGTGAACCCGACACAGCACTACAACTACGGCACGGCTATCCTGGCGGCATTCGAATACCTGCTCGCGACCTATCCCGAAGTGTTTGTCATGGGGCAGGGGCTCTGGAGCCCCTGGTACGTGGGCAACTCGATGACTGAACTGGACAAAAAGTTCGGCAAGCACCGGGTAATCGACACGCCGGTGTCCGAGTTGGCCGTCACGGGCGCCGGCGTCGGGGCCGCGCTGGCGGGGATGAAGCCGATCATCGTGCATCCCCGGATCGACTTCATGCTGTACGCGATGGACGCGGTGGTCAACCAGGCCGCCAAGTGGAGCCACATGTTCGGCGGACAGGCGCATCCGGGCGTGACCATTCGCGCGATCATCAATCGTGGCGGCGAGCAGGGCGCCCAGCACTCGCAGGCCCTGCACGCGTGGTTCGCGCATATTCCGGGGCTTCGAGTGGTGATGCCGGCGACCGTGAGCGACGCGCGCGACCTGTTGGTGGCCGCCGTGCTGTGCGGCGATCCCGTGATGTACATCGACGACCGCTGGTTGTACGAGCTCGAGGACGACCTGGATCCCATTACGGAGCTCACGCTCGCGACAGAGGGACCGCGCTGCCTGGCGTCGGGGAGCGACATCACGATCGTCGGCGCCGGCTATTCGACGAAACTCGCCATCGAGGCGTGCCAGGCGCTCGGCGGGCAGGGCGTGTCGGCGGAGGTGATCGACCTCAGGGTGCTCAATCCGTTCGAGCCGAAGGCCATCATCGCGTCGGTGCAGAAAACCGGCCGGTTGCTCGTCGTTGACGGCGGAACCCGAAACGCGGGGTTTGCGGGTGAAGTCATCGCCTCGGTTGCCGAACGGGTCGTCCCCTCGATCATGCAAAAGCCGCCGAGCCGCGTGACGCTGCCGGACGCCCCGGCTCCGACCTCCCGCGTGCTGGAACGCGTGTATTACCCGACCGCCGACGATGTGGTTCGGGAGTCGTTAACGCTCATGTCTCGATGAAAAGAGCCTTCGACATCGCCGTGGCCGTCGCGGCGCTGGTCTTGTCGGCGCCCGTTGTTCTGCCCGTCATGTTTCTCGTGTGGCGCCAGGACGGATTCTCCCCGTTCTATGTGGCGCCCCGCGTCGGCGCCGGTGGCAGGGTGTTTAAGATAATCAAGCTGCGTTCGATGGTGAAGAACGCCGACAAGGCCGGTGTCGATTCGACCGGCGCCAACGATCAGCGCATTACGCCCATCGGACACTTCGTCCGCCGCTACAAGCTCGACGAGCTCACGCAGTTCTGGAACGTGCTCACGGGTGACATGAGCGTCGTTGGACCCAGACCGAATGTTAAGCGCGAGACGGACCTCTATACGCCGCTCGAACGTCGCCTGCTGGACGTTCGACCTGGCATCACGGACTTCGCCTCCATCGTGTTCTCGGACGAAGGCGACATCTTGAAGGATCAGGCCGATCCGGATATCGCCTACAACCAGCTGATACGACCCGGCAAGAGCGCCCTCGGGTTGTTCTACGTGGACCATCAATCACTTTGGATCGACATTCAGCTCTGTTGGTCCACGGCGATCGCGATCGTGTCGAGAGCCCGGGCGCTCGACATGGTGGCGCGCCTTCTCGAGGGGTTGGGCGCTCCGGACAGCCTCCTCGCAATCGCGCGCCGCGCCACTCCGTTGGTTCCCACTCCTCCTCCGGGCGCGACCCGTATCGTCACGTCCCGGGATGGAAGCGTGGCCTGAACAATGCTTCTGCTACCGTGACCGACTGGCTCACACGCACCGTTGACCGCCTGTACGGGTTCCGGCAAGGGATCCTCATGGCCGTGCACGTGGCGCTGATCGTGCTCTCCAACCAGGCCGCGTTCTGGCTGCGCTTCGACGGGCAAGTGCCATCGATCCAACAGCCCTACAACACATCCCTACTCCCGTTACTGCTCGTTGTTCGGCTGGCCGTGTTCTTTGCGCTTCGGATCCACCAGAGCGTCTGGCGCTATGCCAGCATCTGGGATCTCGTCAACATCATCGCGGGTGTGACGCTCAGCAGCGTCCTCTTCTGGGCCATCACGCACAGTGTCCTCGAGATCACCGTCTACCCGCGGTCGGTATTCATCATCGACGCCATCCTGCTGATCTGCCTGATGGGTGGGGCACGGCTGGCCCGCCGCCTCTATCACCGATCCCGACCGCGCGCCGACGCCAAGCGGGTGCTCATCTACGGCGCGGGCAACGCAGGGGAGCTGATCGTCCGCGACATGCGGCAGAACGCGAAGTTTCACGGGACGCCCGTTGGGTTCGTGGACGACGACCGGCGCAAAGCGGGCCAACGTATTCACGGCGTTCCCGTGCTGGGCGGGCGCGACAGGCTCCCCGAGATTTTGAGCACCTACGCCCCGGACGAACTGCTGATCGCCCTCCCCAGCGCTTCCCGAGACACGCTTCGCACCATCGTTCGCACTCTGGAGCCGTTCAAGATCCGCATCACCACGCTGCCCAGGCTGCACCATCTGATCGGCGCTCGCATCGAGGTCGGGCAGATCCGTCAGTTGCAGGTCGAGGACCTGCTGGGCAGAGACCCGGTCAGTCTCGACTACGGGCCGGTCCGTCAATTCTTGGAGGGCAAGCGCATCCTCGTGACTGGCGCCGGTGGCTCGATTGGTTCGGAACTGTGCCGGCAGATCGCCGCAGCGCGCCCGGCCACCCTCGTGCCGCTCGACCGCTACGAGAACAGCCTGTTTCACATCCACAACGAACTGGCGTTGGCGTTCGACGGCCTCGACCTGCATCCAATGGTGGCCGACGTGACCGACGTGCCGCGGATTGACCAGGTGCTCGGTGAGGCTCGGCCACAGGTGGTCTTTCATGCGGCGGCTCACAAACATGTGCCACTCATGGAGGACAACCCGTGCGAGGCCGTCAAGAACAACGTCCGTGGCACCCGCGTCATGGCCGAAGGCGCATTGCGTCACGGCGTCGAGCGGTTTGTCCTGATCTCCACCGACAAGGCCGTGAACCCGACGAACGTGATGGGAGCGACCAAGCGGGTCGCGGAACTGATCGTCCACGGTCTGAACGGATCGCAGACGACCCGCTTCGCGGCGGTGCGGTTCGGTAACGTGCTGGCGAGTAACGGCAGCGTGGTGCCGACGTTCCTCGCCCAAATTGCGAACGGCGGCCCTGTCACCGTCACGCATCCGGAGATGCGGCGGTTTTTCATGCTCATCCCCGAAGCGGTGCAGCTGGTGTTGCATGCAGCGGCGCTCGGCGATCGCGCGCCGCTTTACGTGCTGGAAATGGGCGAGCAGGTGAAGGTGGTCGACATGGCGCGCGACCTGATCCGGCTGTCCGGGTACGTGCCAGACAAGGACATTCTGATCGAGTTCACCGGCATGCGCCACGGCGAAAAGCTGTTCGAAGAGTTGGTTGGAGACGGCGAGTTCACCGAGCCCTCGTCGGTCGAGAAGGTGTTGCGGGTCCAGATGTCGGCGCCGCACAATCACATCGGTGTGGCCGCAGCGGTCGCCCGCCTCGAGGCGCTCGCGATTGACGGCCGAAACGACCAGGTGCTTGGCGAGTTGCGGACCCTCGTCTCCCATTTCACCCCGACGGTCGCCGAGTCATCGCCGACGTGAGCAGCGGCCCTTGGCAGTACTGCGCAAATGATCAACAATACGCGTCGGCCGACCTAGTCGGCTCTATTCACGGCTTGGTAGGCACGACGACCTGAGGCACTTCACCGAAACAAAGTGACGGCTTGTGGCTATGACGAATTCTGAGAACCCTGTCGAGAACGATGAGGCAGCGCCCGGAGACTTGTTCAGGCCGCTCATCCAGTATCGACGGCTAATCTGGGAAGGCACGGTCGGCGCGACTGTGATAGCGGTCTTTCTGGGTGGGCTGTACTTCGCCTTTCAACCCAGCGTGTGGAGTGCGACCCTCGGGTTTCGGCCGGTGTTCGACGGAGCCGACCAAGGCAAGTACCCAAACGACCTGCCGTTTTCGTCTGCCGACATTACGGCCAGCTCGGTGGTCTCCCAGGTGTTTACAAAGAACAGCCTGCAGACCTATTGCCCCTTCGACGCGTTTCGCGCGGGCCTCGTGGTCCAGGAGTCTTCGCCGGCCCTGCAGTTTCTGATTGCGGAGTATCAGGCTCGTTTGAGCGACACGCGGCTCACGGCCGTCGATCGGCAGCGGCTGCAGGACGAATTTGCGGCGCGACGGACTGCGCTGCCACGCGAGTACCAGCTGACGTTCATCCGGCCCTCGGAGTGCGAAAGCCTGCCGCCGGAGGTCGTAATCAAGGTAATGGCCGAAGTCTTGGAAGCGTGGGCTCTCGAATCGCAGGAACGGCGTGGCGTGCTGAAGGTGAGGGCGGCCGTTCTGTCCACAGAAGTGTTCGTGTTGCCCAACGCAGGCAGCATAACTCTGCTCGTCAGAGCCGACTTGGTCCGTGCGGCCATCTCACGTGTGATTGCCAACATCAAGGAAGTGGAGAAGTTGCCAGGAGCTGAGCTTGTGGGGGCGGGTGAGAATCGCGTGACGCTGGCCGAAGTACGGGTGCGACTCGAGGATCTCATGCGGGCTCGCCTTGACCCGCTGGTTGGGATCGCTGGACGCGGGTTGGGGCGGGAGTCAATGCAGTGGGTGACTCAGGCCCTCGAGACCCAGACAACCCAGCTGCGTGCCGCGGAGACGAGGGCCGAGGCTTACAGGCAGGCCTTACGGGAGTATTCCGGCGTCCTCACCACACCCTCCGCCAGCAGCGGCGCCGGCGTCGGCAGGACACAGCCATCGAGTGATGTCCAGGCCCTGACGCCACAGATCGATCGGACGTTTATCGAGGGAATCGTCGCGCTGTCGGCGACGAACACACAGTTCCGTCAGGAAATCACAAGACGTGTGATTGATGCCTCGATCGAGACCGCGAGCCGAGCCGAGGTCGTGGAACATTACCGCGGGCTACTGGCATCGATGAAGGACCCCGGCGGCACATCGCTGTCGCCTGAGGAGGTGGCCCGAAGGCTAGCTGTCATCGCAGCCGAGGCGAAGGAAACCACCCGCCTGTTCAACGAGATCTATGCCGAGTTTTCGCGGGTAGCGTTCCGCGCGGGCTCCGCCCTGTATCGGGTTGAGCAGCCAACCCAGGTCACGGTGCTCAGGGCCTTTCGATTGCGCAGCTATCTTCTCCTGTTGCTCGGTGTCTCCCTGGCGGCGCCCGTGGTGCTCGCGCTGGCGTGTCTGGTGTTGTTCCACTTGCGGAGATTCGTCAAGAGCGCGTTGCCAGCCTAGTCTCTCGGCTGGGTGAGCGCCGCGTCCGGATGCTGCTGAAGGTGTTGGGACAATTTGTCAAGGCGCATTTTCTTGTGGCAGTGACGATTTACCTCGCGGCCGGCGTGTTGTTCGTGACCTTGCTCATTGCGTACGCGGCTGCGGAAAGCTACGGCGGGACGCGCCTGGGCGGGTGGCGGGTCATCGCCTTGGGCCAGGCCTACATTCTCGGCAGGCTGACGCTTCGATTGACTCCTGGTGCCTCGGACGTGCGGCTCGCGCAGCGGCTCGGCGTCGATCAGTTATTGGTTCGCTGAGTTGCGTTCACAAGAGGCCGAACGCGAATGCGGTCACGTTCTACAACGGCGAAGACGCCAGTCCAGTCGTCGCGGCTGGTCAGCGCGGAGACCGCGAAGGCATTATCCTTGACCGGCTCTGACCACTCGATCCGAAACAGCACGATTCCGCACGACGCCGGCATGCCCGAACGAAACGCCAACTCGCCGAAGTCGGTGTCACAGGTAATCGTCACCCTCTGTTCGGCTTGGGCCTGCGAGAGGAGCACGTGGTCGGCTTCTCCGGCGTGAGCTTCCTTGGCCCAGAGCACGTCATGACCCAAATCGCGAAGTGAGCGCACGACTGGCCCGGGAATATTCTCGTTCGCGAGAAAGCGCATGTCCAGCCGAGGCTCAACGCTTGACAGCGTAGACGCGTTCGGTTTGAACGATGTCCTTC
>JBBDWL010000005.1:0-1447 GCA_040902895.1 Vicinamibacterales bacterium
GCTCCGGGCTGGGGCTGAGCATTGCCGCGCAGGTCGTGAGCCGGCACGGCGGAACCATTACCGCATCGGCTGCGGATGGCCGGGGAACGGTCATGCAAGTGAGGCTGCCATTGCGCCACCGCCCGCTCGTAGCTGAAACCAGCCGCGTCGCGGCGCCCCAGGCGCAACCGGCGGCTCCCCGGCATTGATCGTCACACTGGCCCGGATGCGCGCAAAGGTTGCAGAGCGGCGATAGAATCTCGGCGTGTCGATCACGTTCGACGCCGTAACCTCGCGTTGAGAGAGTTCCTCGTGACCGTCGCCATTCGCGAACTTCGCCCCGGTGAGGAACGCTTGTTCCTCGAGCTGCACGCCCAATCGGTCCGCGGGCTTGCCGCCGGTCATTACACGCCCGAGGTGATCGACGCCTGGTGCG
The DNA here is from genome assembly GCA_040902895.1 of Vicinamibacterales bacterium. GTDB lineage: Bacteria > Acidobacteriota > Vicinamibacteria > Vicinamibacterales > SCN-69-37 > JALYRV01. Next base: position 416 of record JBBDWL010000005.1, read on the forward strand.
TGGCGCCGACCGAAGAGAATCTCGCCAACTTCATCAGCAACCCGGACCACGAACTACGGTTGTTCGCGGAAATTGACGGCCAGGTGGTGGGCCTGGCCGCCTTGGTCGTCGAGGGATCCGAACTGCGGGCCTGCTATGTGCTGCCTGGAGCGGCTCGAAAAGGCGTGGGGACAGCGCTCGTGCGGGAGATGGAGCGCCGAGCCTCCGCCCATCATCTCGACCATCTCGAATTGTTGGCCTCGATCAACGCCGAGTCGTTCTATGCCGCGCTCGGCTACGCGTCCGAAAGCTGCACCGAGCACAACATGCGCGGCTATCCGATGGCCGCCGTGAAGATGTCGAAGCGGCTGCGTTAAATCACGACCGTCAACACGGCGGCACGCAATGACCGGCCCGCCGTCGTTCGAGCCAGTGGTCCACCGAAAACCAGTCGGCGTCTCGTGGCGTAAACGCGACGACCAGTAACAGCAACGTGCGCGGGATGACGTGACCGTTGAAGTTGAAGAGCGGTTCGATCAACAGATGGCCGTAGGTCACCGTGATCAAGACCAGGCTGAGCGCCACAGTGCACTCCCGGACACGCCAGCCGGCCACCACCATCCAACCTGTGACGAACTCAACGACGGGAATAATGGTGCCCGTTGCCCAAAGCATCCAGACCGGTATCCACGTGCTGGCATACGGGACGATGAACAGCTTCTGCGCGTGGCCAATCGGCGTCAGCTCGAACGTCTTCCAGTAGCCGGCCATGCCGAAGATCAGGCCGAGAATCACGCGCGCGGTGAGCACGCCGACGGCGCGCATGGTTGGGTCGGTCATCGGTGGAGTGCGGGGCGATCATAACGCGCGCGGCCCTCTCGTGATAGCATCCGCCCCTTACCTTTTGCTAGGAGGGGTTATGTCAGCACACCTCGCCGCAGACCTGGCTGTGACGCTCGATAGCGATCGACCCGGCGCCCTCGCGAAAGCGCTTGGCTGCGTCAGCGCCGCCGGCATCAACATCGACGGCTACAGTGAGATGAACGGCATCGT
>JBBDWL010000006.1:0-1548 GCA_040902895.1 Vicinamibacterales bacterium
CACGTAGCGCAACGCCGAGGCACGATGGCCGCGGTCGAGCACGTCGCGCACCGTGAAGATATTGCCGATCGACTTCGACATCTTCTCGTTGTCGAGATTCAGAAACTCGACGTGAAACCAGAAGCGCACGAACGGCGTCTTCGTGGCGCCCTCGGCCTGCGCGATCTCGTTCTCGTGGTGCGGAAAGATCAAATCCACGCCGCCCGTGTGCAGATCGATCGGCGGCTCGCCGAGCAGACGCAGCGCCATGGCGGAACACTCGATGTGCCAGCCTGGCCGTCCCGGTCCGCAGCCAAAGTCCCATGTGGGCTCTTCCGGCTTCGTGGCCTTCCACAACACGAAGTCGCGCGGATCGTCCTTCCCATATTTGTCGGTGTCGACGCGCGCGCCCGCCTGAATGCCCTGCACGTCGAGCCGCGCCAGCTTGCCGTAGTCAGGCAGCGTCGAGATCTTGAAATAGGTCGAGCCCTCGGTCTCGTACGTGTGGCCGTTGCGGCCGAGCGCCAGAATCATGCCGGCCATCGCCCGCAGATTCGCCTCATCGGTCGCGCGCGGTGTGTCTTCCGGCCATTCGAGGCCGAGCGCCTCGGCATCTTCGCGGAAGGCGTCGATATACCGGGTCGTGTACTCGCGCAGCGGCACGCCCGCCTTCTGCGCCTCGGCAATCGTCTTGTCGTCGACGTCGGTGAAGTTCATCACCTGACGCATCGCGAAGCCTTCCTGATGGCGCAGCGCGCGGCGCAGGACGTCGACGCAGACGAAGGATCGGAAGTTGCCGATATGCCCGCGCGCATACACCGTCAGGCCGCAGGTGTACATGCGCACCGTTTTGCCGTCGGCCGGGGCAAACTCTTCTTCGGTGCGCGTAAGGGTGTTGTAGAGGCGCATCAGGTCGGATCCAGATCAGGCCATAGGCCATGGGCCATGGGCCATAGGCCATAGGGCTCATCGCCTCAGACCGTAGCCCTCGGCGATTTCTCTAGGTACTGTTCGCGCCGGCGAGGCTGCGCGACATCGTCGACGATTCGCCGCCGCCGCTGACGGTGAGCTCGAGCTGGTCTCCCTCGCGGTGCACGGCGACGCTGACCTCGGTGCCCTCGCCGGTGCCCGCGGCCAGATCGACCGCTTCACGCGCCGAATCGGTGAGCGCGCGCGCCTCCTGTTCCGAGAGGCCCAGTGATTCGCCGTACTTGCCGGCGACTTCAGACGCCAGCGGACGGAACAGAGGGTCGGCCGGCACGGAGAGCGCGAAGGCCAGGTGCTTCAACCACACAATTTTATAGCGAAACCTGGCGGAAGAGGGCGCGCGCTTCGTCAATGTCGGCGCGAATCTGCGCAGTCAATGCGTCCACGCCCTCGAACCTGCGCTCTTCGCGCAGCCGCTGCACGAAGAGCAGGCGCAGCGAAAGGCCATACAGGTTCGGCGGGCTCGATGCGTTCGGCAGATTCAGGACGTGGGTTTCGATATGGACCGCGTCGCCGGCATCGAAGGTCGGACGCACGCCGATATTGGTCACCGCCGGATACGCGATGCGATCCGCGCCAGTC
>JBBDWL010000006.1:1648-3878 GCA_040902895.1 Vicinamibacterales bacterium
GCCCTTCGGCTGCGCTCAGGGCAAGCCCGCGCGGGCTGAGCAGCGCGTACGTCGCATACACGCCTCCTTCGGGGAGCAGCTCGTTCGTGGTGCGCAGGTTCGCGGTCGGAAATCCAATCTCGCGCCCGCGTCCATCGCCCGAGACGATGACGCCATCCACGAAATGATGATGGCCGAGCAGCGCGGCGGCCTCGTCGACGCGGCCCTCCGTAATGAGCCGCCGCACGCGCGTGCTCGACACGACGAAGTCCTTGTAGCGCACGGCGTCGATCTTCTCCGCGCGAAATCCGTGCTGCTCGCCCAGCATGCGGAGCAGCGAGAAATTGCCGGCGCGATTGTGGCCGAACAGGAAGTTTGCGCCCACCCAGACTTCGCTGGATCGGAGCCAGTCGACGAGCACCGCCTCGACGAAGTGTTCGGGCGACCAGAGCGACATCTCGCGCGTGAACGCCACCACCGCCACGCCCTGCATGCCGGCGCGCTCGAACGCCTCGAGTTTCTGCTCGAGCGTCATGATGAGAGGCGGGGCCTTGTCGGGGCGGACGACGCGCGGCGGATGCGGATCGAACGTCATGGCGACGGCCGTGCCGCCGCGCTCGGCCGCGCGGCGCCTGACGCGGTCGATGATCTTCATGTGTCCGCGATGGAGCCCATCGAAATTACCGAGCGCCACAACCGGCTGGTGCCAGCGCGCCGGCCGTGGATCGGCCGGGAAACGGACTACCACCATGGGGACATCTCAGTCCACATCGAGCACAAGTCCGTCATAGGCGAGGGAGACACCCTCGGGCAGCGCGGCGCACGTCTCGGCGTGCGGCAGATCGTGCGCCATATGCGTGAAATAGGTGCGCCGCGGCCCGAGCGCGGCGGCCAGATGCACCGCCTGCTCGACGGTGAAATGCGTCGGGTGCGGCTTGTGCCGCAGCGCATCGAGCACGAGCACGTCGAGATCGGCGAGCCGCGCCATCGACGCCGGCGGAATGTCGTTGCAGTCGGTCAGGTACGCGAAGCGGCCAATCCTGATCCCATTGACCCGCGTCGTCCCATGCATGACGGGCACGGGCTCGATTTCACGACCGGCCATGCTGAATGGTCCGGCCACGTGCCAGAGGCGCACGTCGGGCACCCCGCCTCCCTTCGGCGCATGCTCATCGTAGGCATACCCGAAGGTGCGTCTGATCGCGGCCATGGTGGGCGCGGCGCCATACGCCGCCAGGGGCCTGCGCGTGAGGTGGTTGAAACGGCGCAGCTCGTCGAACCCGAAGATGTGATCCGCATGCGCGTGCGTGTAGAACACGGCGTCGATGCGATCGATGCCGTGCCGCAGGGCCTGCGCCCGAAGGTCGGTGGAGGTGTCGACGAGGAGGCGGAAGGCAGGTGACCCGGCCGACGCAGGCAGCTCGATGAGGATCGATGGGCGCGTGCGGGTATCGCGCGGATCCGAGGAGCGGCAGACCGTGCAGGCGCATCCAATCATCGGCACGCCGTGCGACGTGCCCGTGCCGAGGAACGTCACGCGCACGCCAGGCTCACTCGATGGTCTTCCCGGTCGCGAGCTGCACGAACCGCATGCGCAGTTCCACGAGCACCTGTTTCAGCACCTGCTGTTCTTCCTCAGAGAGATTGCCCTTCGTCTTGTCTTCCAGAATCGACAGCAGATCGATGGCATGTCTGGCGGCAGTGAGATTGGCCGGCTGTTTCTCGCCGGTGACCGGATCGCCGAGATCGCCGAAATGCACGGCGGCCGACGAGGCCAGCGAGATCACGAGTGCCGTGAACGAGACTTCCGGTGCCATCTGGAGGATATTAACAGGTTCATGGCTGCCACACGCTCGAAAGCCGCGATTGCCGCCGCCGGCGCGGAACGGTTCCGGACGCTGATTGAAATCATGCAGGCGCTGCGCGGCCCGGGCGGGTGCCCCTGGGACCGCAAGCAGACCTTGCAGTCATTGCGGCCGTTCGTGCTCGAGGAAACGTACGAGGTGCTCGACGCCATCGATCGCGGCGACGTCGACGCGCTCTGCGCCGAGCTCGGTGATTTTCTGTTCGAAGCCGTCTTTCTCGCCCAGATCGCCGCCGATCGCGGCCGCTTCACCATCGCCGACGCCATCGATGCGATCAACGCGAAACTCGTGCGCCGCCACCCGCACGTCTTCGGTGAAGCCGCGGCCGCCGGCGCGATGCGCGGCGGCACACGACGCCGTGCCGCCGATCGCCGCGCACCGAAGGC
>JBBDWL010000006.1:3978-9460 GCA_040902895.1 Vicinamibacterales bacterium
TGGGAGCAGATCAAGGCGCGCGAGCAGAAACATGCCGGCGAGCGGCCGTCATTGCTCGGCGGCGTGCCGCGCGCGCTGCCGGCCCTGGCGCGGTCGCACGAAATCAGCTCCCGCGTTGCCGCCGTCGGCTTCGACTGGCCGACGCCCACCGACGTCGTGGTCAAGATCGAAGAGGAAGTGCGCGAGCTGCGCGAGGCGGTCGACAACGGCGACCGGCGTCACGCCGCCGAGGAGATGGGCGATCTGCTGTTTTCAATTTCCAACCTCGCGCGCAAGCTCGGCATCGAGCCTGAATCGGCGCTGCGCGAAGCGAATGAGAAGTTTACGCGCCGTTTCCAGGCCCTCGAACAGCGGTTCGAGGAAGATCAGCGGCCGCTCTCAAAAGCGTCGCTCGAAGAGATGGAAGAAGTCTGGAAAACCGTTAAGACACGCGGCCGGCGCGGATAGCCAGCGGCCACCGCGTGGGTCGCGACGCCGCGGGATCGCCCCAGGGCGGCGCGATCGATTCCATCAGCGCCGGCACGGGATCCTCGCCGCGCGCCTCGCGATACCGCTGGGTCGACGACCACGTGCCGAGGTACCCCGCGACATCGGCCAGGGACATCGGCAGATCGATCGCGAGGTCGGGCGCGGCGACTGGTTCGAAAGGCATCACGACATCCGCATACTGTCCTTCGATCAGCCGCCGCTCGGGCGGCCAGTAAGGGCCGACGACGTCGGCATAGAACGCGGCGATGCGCGCGTCGATGTCGGGTGAGATCAGCAACGTCCAGTACGTCCATACGGCGACGAGCGCGCCGCGTCGCGCGACACGCGCCGCCTCGCTGAAGAACGCCGGCCGATCGAACCAGTGCACCGCCTGCGCGGCCACGACGGCATCCATCGAACCTGAGGCGAGACCTGACGCTTCGGCAGCCGACCGGAGATACCGGACGCGCGGATGCGGCGACGCCGACGCGAGCTGCGCCTCGCTCGCGTCTGTCCCGACGACCATGCCGAAGTGCGCCGCGAGTCCCAGTGCGGCCTGACCGCTGCCGGTGGCGCAGTCCCAGGCACGTTGGTGCTGGCAGCTTTCTGCCGCGATCCAGTCGAACAGCGCGCGTGGGTATCCCGGCCGATACCGCGCGTACGCCGGCGACGAGGCCGAGAAGTGATCGCGGAAGGTGCGCATTTTTTCAATACTCGAGCTTGCTTAACGATCGTTATGGTACACTCGCCGTACCCCACAGCTCACGGCTCCCCGCTACGGGAGAGCGATGCTGCACGACCACCAGCTCTGGCGATCCCCTGCACCAGACGCGCGGCACCGGCTGAAGGCCATGGACTCCGAGACGACTCGCGTGCTCGTCATCGACGATGACCCCGACGCGCTGGCCCTGTTGAGGGCGCGGCTCGAACACACCGGGCGGTTCACAGTCATTACCGCTGCGAGCGGGCAGGCGGGGCTCGAGCTCGCCCGCGACATGGACCCCGCCCTGATCGTCTGCGACATCTACATGCCAGGCATGGGTGGCGCCGACGTCGCGGCGGCGCTCGCCGCAGACGACAACCTTCGCCAGATCCCGCTGCTGTTTCTGTCGGCCCTCGTCAAGCCTGACGAGATCCGCGAGCACAACGGCCAGATCGGCGGATGGCCGATGGCGTCGAAGTCGGAATCGATTCACTCGATCGTCCGCCGCATCGACACGCTGCTGCATCGCACGCGCGGCCGCCGCTGACACGCGAACCCTGCCGCGGCGGGCTCTCAGCGCGCCGTGATGCCCCACTTTCTGCCCGTGAACGTCATGATCTCCACCGTCCTGCCGTCGGTGGTCACGTCAATCTGCCCATCACGATCGGTGCGGAAGGTTTCGACTCCGGCGCGCCGCAGCCGCTCGAGCACTACAGGTGAAGGATGACCGTAAAAGTTGCCGCGTCCGGCGCTGATCAGCGCCGCGGCGGGGCGCACCGCATCGAGCAGCATCTGCGACGTCGACGTGCGGCTGCCGTGATGACCGACCTTGAGGATGCGCAGCGGCGCCGGTGCGAATCGTGACGCGATGGCCGATTCCACGGGTTCACCTGCATCGCCGGTGAGCAGAATCGACACCGCGCCGAATCGCACGTCGAGCACGACGGAGTCATCGTTGCGCACATCCTGCCGCTCCCAATCCGGCTCCGGCGGATGCAGCACCTTCAGCAGCACACCATCAACCAACAATCCGCCGCCGGCGCGCAGCGATTCAACCGATGCCCCGGAGGCGGCCGCCGCGTGCGCCAGACGATTGCGCTCGAGATGCCGCGGCGGCGACACGCCCTCGAGCACTCGCGACGGCGCCAAGTCGGCAAGCACGGTCATGGCGCCACCGGCGTGATCGATGTCGGCGTGCGTGAGGACGAGCCAGTCGAGCCTCGTCACACCGCGGCCGAGCAGCGCCGGCACCAGCACGCGATCGCCGATATCGAAACGTCCCGCCGTGCCAGCGGCGTCGACGAGCACACTTCGGCCTGACGGCAGGCGCAGCAGAATCGCTTCGGCCTGCCCCACATCGAATACCGACACCCGCAGCAAGCCGGCGGGCGGTGCGCGGGCGGTGATCGACATCGCCATCGCGATCCCGGCGGCCAGTGCGACGGCGGCTGCGGCGCCGCGCGCGCGCGGCCGGCATCCCCATGCGAGCAGTCCGCAGGCAGCGATGTAGGTTGCCACGAGCCAGTCGGCCGGACTGGCGACGCGCCAGGTCAGCATCGGCAGCAGATCTACGAGCGACGCCGAATCCACCAGCGCGCGTGCGGCAAACCGCGCCACCACTGATGCCCCATGCAGTGCGGCTGCCGCGTCGCATGCCGCGCAGACGATGAGAGCCATGCCCGCGACCTGCGTAAGCGCCATCGCAGGAATGGCAATGAGATTGAGCAGCAACCCGGCAGCCGTCAGACGTTGAAACGCGGCCGCCTGCACCGGCAGCAGCGCAATTTCGGCGGCAATCGTCGCCGCAATCATTCCGGCCACGACGGTTGCGGCGCGGATTTCCATGGAACCGGCCGGCAGGCTGCCGAGTTTCGACTTGATGGCCGATGTCCATCCGGGTACCGCGAGCAGAATGCCGGCGGTGGCGCCGAACGACAGCAGGAACCCCAGATCGACGATTGCCAGCGGATCCCAGAGCAGAAAGGCCGCGCCCACCATGGCGATCACGTTGAGTGGCGGAGCGCGATGCCCGGCCAGCGACGTCACCAGGAACAACAGCGCGGCGGCAACCGCGCGGCCGACCGACGCGCCTGTGCCCACAAGCAGGCCATAGCCGCCGATCATCAGCATGGCGCCGCACAGCGCGGCGCGACGCGAACGCAGCAGCAGCCGGCACGCGCCCCACGCCAGCATCGCGAACAGCGCGATGTTGCCGCCCGAGATCGCGATGACGTGATACGTGCCCGCGCGCTGCATCCGGCGCTCGATGTCGTCGCTCAGACCGGCGCGATCGCCAATCAGGATCGCGGTCACCACGGCGCCGGCGATCGGATCGGACGCGAGCGCCTCCGCAATCGCGCCGCGACTCGCGGCGCGCGCGCGCGCCAGGGCCTCGTCGAGCGCCGATGCCGGCGCCAGCACTTCAACCAGCGCGGCACTCTTGACCGTGCCGACCAGCGCGATCCCTCTGCGCATCAAGGCCCGCTCGGCGTCCCCAACGCCGTCGTTCAAGTACCGCGTGGGACGCCGCAGCAGCGCAGGCGCGCGGATCCGGCGGCCGCGCGTCCACTCCCGTACCACCGCAGGGTCGGGCGCGCCCGCGACCGACAGCATCACACCGCCGAGGGCATCCATCGCGCCGGCGCGCGCCACCGCGCGTTCGACTCGCAGATGAAGCGTCGTGCCGCCTTCGGCGCGCAAGGACGCATCCGCGAGAAGCACGCCTTCGATCACCACCGGATGCGCACCGGCGGGTGAAGCCGCCAGCATCAACACCGGCGCATGCCGGCGATCCCAGTCCGTCTGCTGTGCAGACGCCGCCGCGGAAAGCGCGATGGAGGCCAGGGCCGCCGCGACGAACAACAGCCCTCGCGCCGCAACGAAGGCCACGAGCGCCAGCTGCCACAACGCGACGGCGCCGGCCGCGAACCACGGCATCGTCCCCGACGGCAGCCACAGCGCCAGCGTCGCGCCGATGATGAGCATGAGAAAGAGTGGAACGGCAGGCAAGCGCACGTGCGGCGAGGGATGCACGCGCGCCGCCGCGAAGGATGCAACAAGTTACGGAAAAAGCGGGCGGAATTTGAGAGCTCGCAAGGTTGGCAAGTACGCAGATCCGCTCATCCGTTCGAAGCCGGAACGAGTCGTGCTTCCCTTCTTACGTCATGCCCCAAGTCCAGCCGTTTGCCGACCGCACCGAAGCGGGCAAGGAACTGGCGCATCAGCTGGCGCACTACGCCGGCCGCCACGTTGTCGTGCTTGCTCTTCCCCGCGGCGGAGTGCCGGTGGGCTTCGAGATTGCCGAGGCGCTGGCCGCCGATCTCGACATCTTTCTTGTCAGAAAACTGGGCATGCCGGGTCATCCCGAATTCGCCATGGGCGCGATTGCCTCGGGCGGCGTGCGCGTGCTGAGCGAGGACGTGGTGCGGTATTACGGGGTGTCGCGCGAGTCGATCGAACAGGTCGCACGTGCCGAGCAGGCGGAGCTCGAACGTCGCGAGCGGGAGTACCGCCAGAATCACGCGGCAGTCGACATCCGTGGCAGGACCGTCATCCTGGTCGACGATGGACTGGCGACCGGATCGACGATGCGCGCGGCGGTCGAAGCCGTACGCCAGAAAGCACCGGCCCGCGTGGTCGTCGCCGCGCCGGTCGGCGCGCCGTCCACATGCGCCGAATTCGAGGCGCTCGCTGATGAAGTCGTCTGTGCGCGCATGCCGGAGCCATTCTCGGCCGTCGGCTTGTGGTATCGCGACTTTTCTCAGACGACAGACGAGGAAGTGCGCGGGCTGCTCGCCGAACATGCCCGACGTCTGTCCACCGCGCACCCGGGGCGCGCATGACGAGCGGCCAGGCCGTCGAGGCCGTTCGCCGCGCGGCCGTGCACTTCGAGGCACGGCCTGACGGGTTTGGACCGCTGACCGACTCGATCGGCGACGCCGAAGTCGTGCTCATCGGCGAGGCCTCGCACGGCACGCACGAGTTTTATCGCATCCGGGCCGAGCTCACCAAAGCTCTGATTCTCGGACACGGGTTCAATGCGATCGCCGTCGAAGCGGACTGGCCCGATGCGTATCGCGTGAACCGCTGGGTGCGGCACGAGAGCGGTGACCCCGCGCCCGCGGATGCGCTGGGTGACTTCGTTCGCTTCCCCCGCTGGATGTGGCGCAACCGCGACGTGGTCGACTTCATCGGCTGGCTGCGCGATTACAACGAGCCTCGCCCGCCGGCGGATCGCGCGGGGTTCTACGGTCTGGATCTCTACAGCCTGCATACGTCCGTCTCGGCGGTGCTCGAATACCTGGCCAAGGT
>JBBDWL010000007.1:0-9414 GCA_040902895.1 Vicinamibacterales bacterium
CGACATGATCACGACGTTCGAGAAAATCGCGTAGGCGGGGGAGATGACGATCGCATTGTCGCCTCGTCCCACCAACGCCCGGATCGCCGCGTAGATGGCCATGGTCGCGCCCACGGTCGCCATGATCTCCGCCGGCGCATAGTGGACCCGGTGCAGCTCGAAGATCTTGTCGGCGATGGCCTGCCGCAGTTCGGTGTAACCCGCGGTGTGCGTGTAGAAGGTGTGTCCCGCCAAGGCTGCTTCATGGGCCGCCCGGCAGATGAATTCCGGCGTCGCCATGTCGGACTCGCCGTAACAGAGTTTCAACGCGCCGGGCATGCTTTCGGCGATTGTCGCGATTTCTACCATGGGCGACTCGGCGACGTTGGTCAGCTCAGGTCGATACTTCACGGGCGGATTCTATAGGCACCCTTAGGCACCAAGTGCCATGGTGCCCGCTATCTCCCGCACGATCTTGGCGGCAGTGGAAGCCGTCAGGTCGCCGATGTCTTGGGAGGGATTGAATTCGACGACGTCCGCACCGACGATCGGGCCTTTGAGGCCTTGAATTATCGTCAACACGTCGCGCACGCTAAGGCCGCCGGGTTCGCGATGCGACACGCCCGGCGCGAAGGCCGGATCGAGCCCGTCGAGGTCGACCGACAGATACACCGGCCCGTTGACGGCCGGCCGCGCGCCGCCGGCGAAATGCTGCATCTCGATCGCGTCGACGCCGAATCGCGCGATCTGGTCGCGCTGGTGCGGAGTCAAGGTGCGGATCCCAACTTGCACCAGCCGCGCGCAGAGGTCCTCTTCCATGATTCGCGCGAATGGGCAGGCGTGCGAATAGCGATCCCCTTCGTATTCGTCATAGAGATCAGCATGCGCGTCGACGTGCAGGATGGTGACGCCGCGATGCCGCTTCGCGATCGCGCGCATGATCGGATAGGTGATCGAGTGATCGCCGCCAAGGCTGATCGGGCGAAATCCGCTCTCGAGCATCGCGGTAATTCCCGACTGAATCGCGGTCCGCGCGGCCGCGGCATCCTCGCCGAGTGCAAGATCACCGGCGTCAGCCAGGCCGGTGAGGTCCGCGCCGGATTCGGTGAAGCTGTTGCCTGCCGGCGACGTGATGGCGGCGCGAATCAGCGGCGGCGCGGCGGTCGCGCCGCGCAAGAACGACGAGCTCGCGTCGTAGGGCACGCCGACAAGTTGGGGCAGGCGTAGTTTCACGGGAGAATTCTGTCACCGAAATGTGCCGCGGGCACTCCGCACCACCCTTTGGCACCCGGCACCCCGGCACCCACCCTTAGGCACCCTTCGCACCGTACGCACCTTAGGCACCGACCAGCGCCGGCGCCTATCCCGCGGCAGCAAGCTGCTGCGTGAAAATTCTTTGACCAGCGGTATTGACCAGCGAAACGGTGAGGACTCTCGTTCGCGGATCGGCGTCGAGCTGCCCGAAGAATTGCAGGCCCGCACTGGGTGGCCGGTTGGGTGGCAAATCCGCAGGCGTGCCAGTAAAGCGCACCTCGGGACCGAACGTGTCATCGAGCACGCCCGGCGCAAACGTCCCGGCATGCGCGGGCCCGGCGATGAACTCCCAGAAGGGATCGAAGTCTTTTCCTGCCGCGCGTGCCGGATCGTAGTAGTGCGCCGCGCAGTAATGAACGTCGCCGGTGATCCAGACGACGTTGCGCACGCGTCGCGCCTTGAGCGTGCTCAGCAGGTTCGCGATCTCGATCTCGCGGCCGAGCGGCACTCCGTGCTCGCCGTTCGCCACGGCTTCATGACGGCCCGGCTGATGCGCGACGGTCACGCCCAGCGGCATGTCCGCGGCCACGATCTTCCACGTGGCGCGTGAGCGGCTCAGGGCGTCGGCCAGCCATTGCGCCTGCCGCCGGCCGAGGAACTGCGTGTCTGCGCCGGGCTGAGGTTGCGTGTTCTCGTTGTTCGCGCTCCGGTAGCTGCGCATGTCCAACGCGAACACTTCGACCAGCGGCCCCACCGGAATCGACCGGTAGATCGACGCGTCGGCACTGCGCGCCATCGTGACCGGATAACTTTCAAGAAACGCCTGCCGCGCCCGCGCCGCCAGTACGGCTACGCGCTTCTCGGTGTAGGGCGACTGGTCCGGCAGCACCTGCGCGTGATACCAGTTGTCGCGAACTTCGTGGTCGTCCCACATCACGACGTGACTGACCTGCGCGGCAAAACGGCGGTAGTGCTCGTCGAGCTGGTTGTAAAGATGATTGCCGCGGTACTCGTCGATGGTCTCCGCCACCTTCGACTTGGCCGGCGTCACGACGTTCCGCCACACGGTACCGTCGTCCAGCTTCACTTCTTCGGAGAGCGGCCCGTCGGCATAGATCGTGTCGCCGACGTGGACGAAAAGATCGGGATTGGCGTCGGCCATGGTCGCGAACAGGCGCATGCCGCCCCGCGATCGATCGATGCCCCATCCCTGCCCACACACGTCCGCGGTCCACGCGATGCGAACGGGCTTGCCCTGCACCAGCGCCGTTCGGAAGTGCCCGTCCTGCGGCTCGCTGACGGTGCGCGCATTCGTCGCGTCTTCGAAGCGCGCGCGATAGAAGACGTCCTGGCCAGGGCGCAGATCGCCAATCAGGGCGCGCGCCGTCAACCCGGTATCGGGCGTGGCGATGGAGCCGCGCACGCGTCGCGTGTTGCTGAATGAGGAGGTGGTCGAGTATTCGACCGTCAGGCGCGACGGCCGATCGGCATGTGCCCACACGATGGCACCGTCACGGCCCCATGGCCCTGCCGACACACCGGCATCGACGATCGGCCGCGCGCGCTCCGATGTGACGATCGCGGGGGCCTGCCGTGGGAATGGAATCCACGGCAGCCCTGCCAGTTGCTGAATAAACGCCCGGCGTTTCACGTTCCGCTCTGCACTCGATGCACCCGATGCACCCGATGCACCTGATGCCCCGCCTAAAAGATGTACTTGATGCCGAGTTGCACGATGCGGCCGTCTTCCGCCGACGTGATTTGTCCGAACGGCGCCGTGCCGATCACGCCGTTTGGCTGGGCGAAACGCGCCTGGTTCCAGATGTTGAACCCTTCGACACGCACCTGGATGCGATGGCGCCCGGCGAAGTCGAAGTTCTTGAATACCGACAAGTCGGTGCGCTGGAACCCGGGACCGCGCACGCTGTTGCGGCTGGCATTGCCGGGCCGCTCGCCGGTTTGCGCGAGAGTCAGGGTCGTGAAGCACGACGTGTTGAACCATTGCGCCGTCGTCTTGGGACCGTCGTTGGCATCGCACGTCATGTCGGGACGCGACGTCATGAAGCGAATGTCGAGCACGGCACCCTGCGTCACGGTGAGCGGGAAGCCGGTTTGCGCCTGGTAGATGCCGTTCAATTGCCACCCGCCGGCGATGTAGCGCACCAGCGGCGCGGCGTCATCGAGCCCTGGCAGCTCGTAGCCGAAGCTGACCACGAAACGGTGCCGGGCATCGAACAGCGCCGGACCTTTCTGGAACTCGAGGGCGCGCTCGATGCTGGCCTCGTCGCCTTGCACGACCGGCAGCACCGGCCGGGTTTCGCCGCCGATGTTCAGGCCCGACACGTGATCGGTCGTCTTGCCGAGCGTATAGCTCGCGAGGAAGTTGAGCCCGCGCGTCGGCAGCATCCGCGCGCTGGCCTGCAGCGAGTCGTACCACGATTTCGCTACTGGGAAAGTCGGCCGCACCAGTGCGAACGCCGGCATCAGCCGCGCGCCACGCGTGGTCTGTCCGGGCGTGAACACGCCGGGATTGATTTCCATGAAGATCGGCAGGTTGTGGCCTCGCGAGCCCACGTACGACACCTCGGTGCCGAGACGCGCGAACAACTGCCGCTGCACGCCGAAGTTGAAATGGTACGCATAGGGCGACTTGAACTCGTTGCCCCAGCCAATGATCGTCAACGCCGGAGGAAATGGATTCGGCGGCCCGGCGACCGCGGCCAGGGGATCGGCCAGCGTGATGGGCGCCGGCGTGTTGAGCTCGATCAGCGGCGTGAACGGCGGCGACAGCACGCCGCTCTGGAAGAAGTCGCCCTGGCCCGCGAGCGCATCGTAGAAGACGCCGAACGCCGAGCGGATGCTGGTACGGCCATCACCGATCGGATCCCACGCCACCGCAAAGCGGGGCGCGACGTTGTTCTTGTCGGTGGGCACGATGCCACGCGGAACGTCCGGGTCGCCCGGATAGACCAGCCCGGCGGGCGCCGCCGGGAACTTCTGGGATTGCACGCCCGTCCGGAAGCCGCTGATGGCGTCGTTCTGGTCGATGAACGGCGTCGGCAATTCATAGCGGACGCCGAGACTCAGCGTCAGTTGCGAGGTGACGCGGAACTCGTCTTGCGCGTAGCCCGCAAACAGAAATCCATAGCCTTCCTGAATGGCCTGCTGCGTGGTGGCGCGCGCCTGCGAGGGCAGGCCAAGCAGGAAGTCGGCCGCCGCGTTGCCGGAGAGGCCGCCGCTGAACGTGAGGTCGCCATTGGGCCGGTTGATGAACGCGATGCGCATGGCTTCGCGGCGGACGTCGGCGCCGAACTTCAGCGAGTGGCGTCCGGAAATCCAGGTGAGATCGTTGGCGACCTGCCACACATGGTTCACGCGATCGACGAATGGCTGTTGCGCATCGCCGAGGGCGGCGTTGCCACCGCCAAAGAATCCCGACACGGCGATTGACGGCAGGCCGGCCGCCACCGGGTTGGTATTCGCAAAATTGATCCCGAAATTGCGCGGGCTCAATCCGCTGGTCACCGCGGGATTGGCGGTGATGCGGTTGATCGAGAAGCGCGCCTGGTTGATCACGTTCGAGCTGATCACGAAGTTGTGCGAGATGAGCGCGTCCTGCAGCGTCGCCAGCGCCCGCTGATCGATCGGCGCGACGATGCGTGGCGTCATGCGATCGGTGGTGCTGCGCATGTACCGGCCCAGGATCGTCTGGTTGCTGCCGAGGTGATAGTCGAACCGCACGCCGAACATATCGCGAACGTCGCTGATCGTCGGCGAGACGATGTAACGGTTGCCGGGCGAGTTGGGGAGCGGTACGAACTCACGCAGCAACTGCGCCGCCGCCGGGCTGATGCGGCTCGACGGGATGATATTGCCCGGAAAGGGCTGGCCGGTGAGCGGATCGCGGATCGCCGGGCCACCGGAGAAGTTGCCGGCCCGCTGCGCCTCCGACAGCACGAGGATGTTCTGCGTGATGCCGCTGTCGTTGCGATAGCCCTCGTAAAACCCAAACCCGAACAGGCGATTGCGGAGCAGTGGGCCGCCGAGCGCGGCGCCGAACTGGTTCTGCTTCAGTTCCGGCTTTGGTTGCGTTTGCGGCGCGAAATAATTGCGCGCCTGCAACGCATCGTCACGATTGAATTCCCAGAGAGAACCGCTCAGCGTGTTGCTGCCAGACTTGGTGACCACGTTCACCACGGATCCGGCGTTGCGGCCGTATTCCGCCGAGAACGCGTGGGTGAGGATCTTGAATTCTTCAATCGCGTCCGGCGGGGGACGCAGCACGAAGCCGGTGTTGAACGTGTCGTTGTTGGTCGCGCCATCCATCAGGAAGTTGTTGGACTGGTTGCGCATGCCGTTGACGTTGAAGCCGCCGGTGACGTTGCCGAAACCGCCCGGCGTGGCGTCGCCCGACTGGCCGCCGAGACCGCTCGGCGGCGCCACCACACCGGGAATCAACGTGCCCAGCTGCGTGAAGTTGCGCCCGTTGAGCGGCAGGTCCACCACCTTCTGTTCGTCGATGACGATGCCGTGCGTGGCGTTGCTGGTCTCGACGAGCGTCGCCTCTGCGGTCACGGTGATCGTTTCACTGAGCTGGCCGACCTCGAGCTGGAACGGCACCCGCGCCGTTTCGGTCACGGTCACGCGGACGTTGTCACGCTGTGACGTCCGGAAGCCCTGCAGTGATGCCTTGACGGTGTAGTTGCCGGGCGGGATCAGCGGAATGGTGTAGAGCCCGTCGGTGCCGGTCACCGCGGAGCGCACCGCATTGGTAGCGGTGCTGGTGGCTTCAATGGTGACGCCCGGGAGCACGCCGCCAGATGAATCGGTGACGAGGCCGTTGATTTGCCCGGTCGCTTGCGCGTGCACCCGCGTCGGGCTCACGCTTGTCAGGATTATTGCGGTAATGATCACTACGCGTTTCATCGGCGCTCCCCTTGATGTTCAAGCCCCAAGCCCCAAGCCCCAAGCCCCAAGCCCCTTACATCCCCGGTGGGGTAAACCGACCGTCGTTTGCCAGCCAGCCGCCGTCGGCGAACAGGATTGTCCCGGTCACGTAACTGGCGGCATCGGAGAGAAGAAATACAGTCGGCCCTGCCATTTCTTCTGCCTTCGCCCACCGCTTCATCGGCGTTTTGTCCGCGTACGCCTTGTACCACTCCGGCTGCCCCTTGATCGGTGCAGTGAGTGGCGTTTCGATCACCCCGGGACCAACCGCGTTGACCCGCACACCGCGCTCGCCCCATTCGGTGGCGGCGGTGCGAACGAGCTGGACGATGCCGGCCTTGGTCATCGAGTAGACCGACTGTCCCGGCTCCGTCACGAGCGATCGAATCGACGAGAACAGCACGATGCTGCCGAAGCCTTGCGGCACCATCAGCCAACCGGCGGATCGCAGCACGTTGAAGTTGCCGCGCAGGTTGACCTGGACCACCCGATCGAATTCGTCGCCCGAGTACTTCAGGATCGGCTTGCGCACGTTAATCGCCGGCGTGCACACCAGGCCATCAAGACGGCTGTACGTCGAAGCGGCTTCGACGATCGCATCGTTCACCGACGTTTCATTCGTGATGTCGCAGACCCCGGAGGAGGAGCGGCCGCCGCCCTTCGCGATCAGCGCCGCGGTCGCCGCGGCCGTGTCCTGATGGACATCGAGACAGCACACATACGCGCCTTGCTGCGCCGCACCAATCGCCACCGCCTGGCCGATGCCGGAACCGGCGCCGATCACGGCCACGGTCTTACCTTCCAGGCTGAACATGTTGCGCGTCATGAGGGTCTTGGCGCTTGGGGCTTGGGACTTGGGGCTTGGGGTGACTACTTCTTTTTCAAGTCGCGGGCAGCGGGAAGGTTCGGCAGGCCCGTGGCCTCAGTAGCGGCCCGAACAATGGCGCGTGCCATCACTTCTGCGGCGAGCGCGCCGATCTGCGTGACGTCGGCGTCGCCGGTCCACTGCCCGGTCGCGAGCGCGAACACCGTATCGCCGTCGTTCACGGTATGGGACGGATAGATCGCGCGCGCGAACCCATCGTCGGCCATCAACGCCATGCGCTGCGCCTGCACCTTGGTCAACCGCGCATTGGTCGCGACGAGGCCAATCGTGGTGTTTTCACCAGGGCGCGGCCGCGGGCCAGTCTGGCCCGTGCGCAACAGCGTTCGCGCATCGGCGAAGGTGCCGTCGGGATTGCGGACGCCCGCGACGATCTTCCCGGTGTCGGGATCGATGATGTCGCCGACGGCGTTGACGGCAACGATCGCGCCGACGCTGAGGCCGTTGGGCAGCGTGATGCTGTAGCTGCCGATGCCGGCCTTCATCGAGCGGCCGGGGCCGCCGGTCTTGCCGACGGTGGCGCCGGCGCCGGCGCCGATGGTGCCTTCGGGCACGGGCGCGCTCGACGCCGCAGCCGCGGCGCGATAGCCGCAATCCGCCGTGGGGCGAATTTTCGGATTTCCGCCGACCGGGAGATCGAACAGGATTGCCGCCGGGACGATCGGGACCTTGGCGATCCGCACGTCCCAGCCGATGTTGTGTTCCTCGAGCCACTTCACCGCGCCGCTGGCCGCATCGAGGCCGAAGGCGCTGCCGCCCGACAGCACCACGGCGTTGACCTTGTCGACCAGGTTCGACGGATCGAGCAGGTCGGTTTCGCGGGTGCCGGGCGCGCCGCCGCGTTGCGAGACGCCGCCCGCGGCGCCCTCGCCATCCACAACGATCACCGTGCAACCGGTGGGCCGTTCGGCGAGCGTGTGATGGCCGACCTTGATGCCGGCGACCGCGGTGAGTGTGGTATTGGATGAGGACGGAGCCGTCTGCGCGTGCACGACGCCGGACAGCGCCGCCAGCAAAGCGAAAGAATGAATGGCTCTCATTGAGCGACTCCCGTCGGCATCATATCGGATCGAGCGTCACGTTATACGATTACCCCGTGACGAACGGAGACATCGCGCGCGTCCTTGCGGAAGTGGATCGCGCCCGCGATGAGATCATCGACTTTGCGTCGCGCCTGGTGCGTATCCCCACGGTGAACCCTCCGGGCGCCGACTACGAAACATGCGCCGGCGTGATTGGTGACCAGCTGCGCGCGCATGGCGCCGACGTGCAGCTGCTCCCGGCCATCGGTCGTGTCGAGCACACCGCCGAGCATCCCCGGATCAACGTGGTCGGGCGGCATGAAGGATCGGCCGGCGGCCCGGCGATCCATTTGAATGGTCATTTTGATGTGGTGCCGGTCGGTCTCGGCTGGACGCGCGATCCGTTCGGCGGCGAGGTGGTCGACGGCCGGCTGTATGGGCGCGGATCGTGCGACATGAAAGCCGGCCTTGCCGCCGCGGTGTTTGCCGCGGCCGCCATCCGCCGAGCCGGTGTGGCGCACGCGGCGCCAATTGAAATCAGCGGCACCGTCGACGAAGAAAGCGGCGGCTTTGCCGGCGTCGCCTGGCTGGCGGAGCACCGCTGGCTCTCGCGCGAGCGGACCAAGGCGGTGATCATTCCCGAACCGTTCGGCGTCGATCGCGTCTGCGTGGGGCATCGCGGCGTCTACTGGTTCGAGGTGATCGCCGAAGGCCGCACCGCCCACGGCAGCATGCCGTATCTCGGTATCAACGCCGTCGAGGGCATGTCGCACCTCCTCGACCTCGTGCGCGACGAGCTCGGCCCGGCGCTGTACCAGCGCGTGACGGCGATGCCGGTGGTCCCGGAAGGCTCGCGCCACGCGACCATCAATATCAACGGCATCGACGGCGGCCAGCCCGTGGACGACGTGCCCAGCCCGTGCGTGGCCGATCGCTGCCGCGTGGTGTTCGACCGGCGCTTCCTGATCGAGGAGGGCCTCGACCAGACGCGCGCGGAGATCGCGGCGCTGGTCACGAAAGCGCAGTCACGCATGCCCGCGGTGACCTTCTCGATCGAGGATCGGCTGATCGTCGAGCCGACCCGCGCGCCGGAAGACGCGCCGTTGATCGGCGCCCTGACCAGTGCGATCGAACAGGTCACCGGCCGCAAGGCCAGCCTGGTGGCGAGCCCGGGCACGTATGATCAGAAACACGTGGCGCGGATCGCCGGTGTGCCGCACTGCGTGGCCTACGGTCCGGGCGAGCTGGCCATCGCGCACCAGCCCGATGAATATTGCAGCGTCGACGACATCATCACGGCGACGAAGGTCATCGCACTCGCGATACTGA
>JBBDWL010000008.1:0-1183 GCA_040902895.1 Vicinamibacterales bacterium
GATTGAGCTTGCGCACCGCGAGGTACTCGAGCACGCGGTCTTTCGCCTTCTCGAGGCCCGAGTGATCGGCGTCGAGCACCGCCTTCGTCTTCTTCAAATCGATGATCTCGTCGGTGCGCTTGTTCCATGGCAGCGCGACGAGCCAGTCGATGTAGGTGCGCGAGACGGTGTACTCCGCGGCGGCGGCGGGCATCTTCGACAGACGATCCAGCTCGCGCAGCGCGTCTTTCCTGGCCTCGTCGGGCATGCCGGCCGCGTCGATCTTTTCGCGCAGCTCCTCGATCTCGCGGGCCTGATCGTCGCCCTCGCCCAGCTCCTTCTGGATCGCCTTCATCTGCTCGCGCAGGAAATATTCGCGCTGGTTCTTGCCGACCTCGGACTGCACCTGCGATTGAATGCGCGATCCGAGCTCGAGCACCTCGAGCTCCTTGATCAGCAGACGATTGAGCGCGTCCATGCGGGCGCGGATGTCGAGCGTCTCGAGCACCTCTTCCTTCGTCTGGGTCGTGATGGTGCCGAGACTCGACGCAATGAAGTCGGCGAGACGGCCCGGATCCGTGATGTTCATCGCCAGCGACTGCAGGTCGTCTGAGAGCACCGGCGAGAGCTGCACCACCTGCTGGAAGTTCGATCGGATGTTGCGCTGCAGCGCGTCGACCTCAATCGCATCCGACTCGAGCAGCACCTCTTTGGCTTCCGACACTTCGGCGCGCAGATAGGGGCGCGTCGCGACAACCTTGTCGAGCCGCAGCCGCCCGAGGCCCTGAACGATGAGGCGCAGGCTGCCGTCGGGCAGCTTGAACATCTTGTGAATGTGCGTGGCCGTGCCGATCGGATACAGGTCGTCCTGCCCGGGCTCCTCCGTGGCCGGATCGCGCTGCGTGAAGACACCAATGATCTTGTTGGTCGCGATCGCATCGTCAATCAGCTTGACGGAGGTTTCGCGCGCCACGGCGAGCGGCATGAACGAATTGGGAAACAGCACCGTGTCGCGCAGGGGCAGCACCGGCACTTCGGGCGGGATGGCGTGCTGCGCCTCGCTGACGTCGACGATGCCAGGCAGATCCTGATCGGCCATGAACTGCTCCACTCCAGACGGACCCTCGCTCCGGGGTCCTGAGACGAAACGGGCCTGCACAAGGCAGGCCCGGTCAGAAAAAATTCAGAATTGGTGAGTTAAGAA
>JBBDWL010000008.1:1283-9321 GCA_040902895.1 Vicinamibacterales bacterium
GCTCATGTCGAGGAAGAGGCTGGTCGAACGGCGCTGCGACATCGCGCGCTCGCGGGTCTGGGCGGCTTCACGCGCCTCTTCGCAGTCGCGGCAGCGGACCGCAAACGGCAGCGCGCGCAGCCGGCGCTCGGCAATTTCGCCGCCGCACTCGAAGCAGTAGCCGTACGTGCCGTTCTCGAGGCGGCCCAGCGCCTCTTCGATCTTGTGCAGCGTCTCGGACTTCATCTGAATCAAGGCGAACTCGATGTCGTCCTGAATGTCGGCCTCGGAGGTTTCCGCGGCATCGACGACGCCCCGCTCGGCCACAGCGCCTTCCGCGCGCACGTCGCGCATTCGGCCCTGCACTTCGCCGAGGATCTCGCGCCGGCGCTCTTCGAGCATCGCCTTCAATTCTTCGTAGCGGCCAGTGTTCGTATCGATGTGTGTGCTCATGAAGAAGCTCCCTCTGATATCCCTTGCCGGCCGGAACCGAACTTGCCGCCGCATGTATGCAAGCCAACTGCCAGAATGAAGGGCGGTGTTCGCGGAGGGCCAGAGATCCGATGTGCCTGAAAGGGAAACGCTGAACGGTCAGTAACTTACAGGCGCGCCGAAGGGCTGGAGCCCCCCGTTCCGGTTATGCCCGATTAGACGTCCGACCAGGCCTTTTTGGTCCGACTTTCGAGCCCTTTTTCTGTCTTTTTTTGGTGACAGTCTCAGGGCGCTGGAGGTCCGATGTCCGGTAACTGCGCTATAATCAAGGTTTGCCCGGCGACCCGAAGGAGCCCGCATTTAAACGCCATGGCCAAGACTTGTGAAATCTGCGGCAAAGCGCCCGTTGTGGGACGCAAAATCAGCCACGCCCATAACGTCAGCGCACGCCGGTTCGAGCCGAACCTGCAGCGCGTGAAGGCGCTCGTCAACGGCGCCGTGCGGCGCATCCGCGTGTGCACCCGCTGCATCCGCTCGAACAAGGTCGTCAAGGCCGCGTGAGCCTCCGCCAAGCAGTCGCCACCGAGAAGGCTCCGAAGGCCATTGGCCCGTACTCGCAGGGCGTGCGCGCCGGCAGTCTGCTGTTCGTCTCGGGCCAGGTGCCCATCGATCCCGCGACCGGCGCGCTCATCGAGGGGGATATCGCCGCGCAGACCCACCGTGTCATGCGGAACCTTGCGGCCATCCTCGAGGCCGGCGGCGCCACGATGGATCACGTGGTGCGCTGCACCGTGTATCTCGCCGACATGAACGACTTCGCGGCGATGAACGAGGTCTACGGCTCCTACTTCGCGCAGCCCGCGCCCGCGCGCGCCACGATTCAGGCCGTCAGACTCCCGAAAGACGCCCGCATCGAAATCGACGTGATCGCCGTTACCGGCTAGCCCGTTCTACGTCCAAGACACCCTCGACACTCTTCAGAGACTTGATGACCCGTTCGAGGTGTTTGAGATCGCTGATCTCCACCGTCATGCGGATGCTTCCGCGCAGGTCGTCGGTCGTGGCTTCAAGGGTCTGGATATTCGTGTTGATGCCGGCCACGCGCGTGCTGACGTCGGCCAGAATGCCCTTGCGGTCTTCGACGTGCAGCTTCAGACGCACCGTATAGGGCGACACATCGCCCGTCTTGTCCCATTCCACATCGATGCGGCGCTCGGGATCGTAGAGCAGGTTCACGACGTTGGGACATGTCGCGGCATGCACCGATACGCCCTTGCCGCGCGTGATGTAGCCGACGATTTGTTCGCCCCGGATCGGGTTGCAGCAGCGCGCGCGGAAGACCATCAGGTCGTCGAAGCCGCGCACTTTGATCTTCTGCTCCGCCGCGCCGGTGCCCAGCACGCGCTTGACCACCGAGGTGAAGCTGCTCTCGGCGGGCCGCTCCTCGAGCGCGTCGGTGCCCGCGAGGCGCGTCAGCACCTGGCGCGCCGATACCTTCCCGTACCCCATCGACGCGTAGAGGTCGTCGAGTCTGGTCACGCCATAGTCGGCGACGATGGCGGTGAGCGCGGCGGCGTCGGTCTTCGACTTCTCGATGGCGAACCGGCGCACTTCCTTTTCGAAGAGCCGCTTGCCGAGCTCCACCGCGCGCGCCTTCTCTTCGGCATGGATGAAATGTTTGATCTTGTTGCGCGCGCGTGACGTCGAGGCGAAGTTGAGCCAGTCGCGGCTTGGCTTGTGGCCGGGCGCGGTCAGAATCTCGACGAGGTCGCCATTCTTCAACCGCGTGCGCAGCGGCACCATCTTGCCGTTGATGCGCGCGCCGACGCACTGGTTGCCGACGTCGGTGTGCACCGAGTAGGCGAAGTCCACTGGCGTCGCGCCCCGCGGCAGCACCTTCACCTCTCCTTTCGGCGTGAAGATGTAGACCTCTTCGGGATACAGCTCGATTTTGAGACTCTGCAGAAACTCCGCCGGATCGCGCACGTCCTGCTGCGACTCGACGAGCGCGCGGAGCCACGTGATGTACTGCTCGTCGGGATGCGCGCCGCTGCGGCCCTCTTTGTACTTCCAGTGGGCGGCAATGCCCTCTTCGGCGATGCGGTGCATCTCCTCGGTGCGAATCTGGACCTCGAAGGGCACGCCCTTCTCGCTCACGACCGAGGTGTGCAGCGACTGGTAGCCGTTGGGGCGCGGCATCGCGATGAAGTCCTTGAATCGCCCGGGAATGGGCGACCAGGTCTGGTGAATGATCCCAAGCGCGCCATAACAGTCCTTCACCGAGTCGGTCACGATGCGAAGCGCGATGAAGTCATAGACCCGGTCGAGATCGATTTCCTGGCGCCGCAACTTCTGATGAATGCTCCACAGGCGCTTGATGCGGCCGTCGATCGAGAGCACCGGCACCTGCGCCGTTTCGAGCTTCTGTTTGATCGTCTGCTTGAGCTCTTCGATCAGCCCTTCCGTGGCCCGCCGGCGCGCCTCGACGCGCCCGCGCAGTCCGGTAAACGCCGATGACTCGAGATGGCGGAAGGCCAGCTCCTCGAGCTCGTTCTTGACCTTGCTCATGCCGAGCCGGCCCGCGATCGGTGCGTAGATGTCGCGCGTCTCCTGCGACACCTTCATCCGCCGGTCCTCGGGCAGATGATGCAGTGTGCGCATGTTATGCAGCCGATCGGCGAGCTTGACGAGGATGACCCGGATGTCGTCGCTCATCGCCAGCAGCATCTTGCGGAAGTTCTCGGCCTGGCGCTCCTCGCTGGACGAGAACGGAATCGCGCCCAGTTTCGTGACGCCTTCCACCACGTCCGCAATGTCGTCGCCGAAGAGCTCCCTGATCCGCTCGATGGTGGCGAGCGTGTCTTCGACGACGTCGTGCAGCAGCCCTGCCGCGATGGCCACGGTGTCGAGACGCATGTCGGCGAGGATGTCGGCCACCTCGAGCGGGTGCACCAGGTAGGGCTCGCCCGAATGCCGGACCTGGCCCTTGTGCGCCCAGGCGGAGAATACGTACGCTCTCCGGAGGAGCTCGATGTCGGCGTCCGGGTTCGTCGTCCGGACTTTTTCGATGAGGTCTTCGAACCGAATCATGGGGCTGGTGTCTAAAGTATACTGACCCGGTTTAAGCGCTATCGGGTCCATTTACCATTTACAATGGGCGACCCGAAGCCTCGTCAGTTTTCAGGGGGAAAGCATGCATTCGAGTTACGCGCTGCGGGCGGTTGTCGCCCTGCTCGGGGTGACCCTCGCAGTCGCCGGTTGCGGCCGGTATTCGTTCGCCAATCTCAAGGCCAAGAAGTCGTTCAACGATGCCAACGGGCTCTATGCCAGGAACGAGTTCCGGCAGGCGGCCGCCAAATATGAAGAGGTCGTGGCCGACCCGGGAGTCGTGGAAAACGACCCGCTCGTCGGCGGCGCGGCCTATTTCTATCTGGCCAACAGCTACGACAACCTCTATAAGCCGGCCAGAAAAGGCGACGCCGAGAACGACGGCAACCTCAGGAAGGCCGAAACGAACTATCTGCTGGCGGCCGAAAAGGCGAGCGATCCGCTCATTCGCCGCCGCGCCATCGAGTATCTCGTCGCGCTGTACGCGCCAGGGAAAATGAACACGCCCGAGAAATCAGAGCCGCTCGTGCGGCGCCTGATCGAGATGGATCCGAACGATCCTTCGAACTATTACGTGCTGGGCAAGGTCTACGAAGACGCCGCGAAGATGGAGGAGGCCGAGCAGGCGTACGTCAAGGCGGCCGCGATTAAGCCCGACAATCCTGAGCCCTACCATTACCTGTCGGGCTTCTACGACCGGCAAGGCAACTGGGCCAAGGCCGTGGAGGCCATGGCCAAGCGCGCCGAGAACGATCCGAGGAACCCTGAAGCCTTCCACCAGATGGGCGCGTGGCTGGAAGCGAAGGTCCGGCACGACTTCACCATCAGCACGGCAGAAAAGCGGGCCTTCATCGAGCGCGGGCTCGAGGCCGAGGACCGCGCGTTGGCCATCAACCCCGAGTATTTCGAGGCCATGGTCTACAAGAACATTCTGCTGCGGCAGAAGGCGAACCTGGAACCCGATCGCGCGAAACAGGCCGCGTTGATTCGCGAGGCCGACCAGGTCCGCGACAAGGCCATGGCGCTGCAGAAGCAGAAGCAGGCGGGCGCGCAGTAGCGATCGGCACGCCACTCTGCGGCCTCAGCTTCGACGGCCGGAAAAACGCATGCTCGGCCTGTGGCGCGCGACGCACGGGCGTCAGCTAAAGCTGCCGCCGTGTCACTGTGGGTTCCGAATCTCGTGACTTAGTTGCCTGAGGGAGCGGCGGCCCGGCCGGCCTTCATGCCGGTCGTCACGATCCCGACCTTCTCGACGCCGGCGCCCTTGGCGGCGTCGATGACTTCCATGATCTCGCCGTAGCGCAGCGTCTCGTCGCCGTTGATGAACAGCGTCTTCTCTTTGCGAGTCTCAAACACAGTCCGTAGCTCCGTGGCCAGCGTGTCGATTGTGACAGGCTGGTTGTTGATGGTGATCCGGCGGTCGGCGGTGTACTGGAGAACGATCTGGTTGAGATCCGTCGCAGCCTCCGGCGCCTCGTTGACCTCGAGCGGCAGGTTGACGTCGACGCCTTTCTGCGAGAGCGGCAGGGCGGCCATGAAGATGACCAGCAGCACGAGCAGCACGTCGATGAGCGGCGTGACGTTCATGTCGGCGCTGGCGTGCAGCGCCTCGGCCTTGACGACCTTGTCGGCGCCGTGATGCTTGTGGGCGTGTTTCATGTCAGTTCCCTCCGCCGGTGCCCGTCGGCCGGCGTGTCTTGGGCTCGGTGATGAGCCCGACGTTCTCGATCTGCGCCTCGCGCAGGTCGTCCATCACCTTCATGATGGCGCCGTACGACGCGTTCGCGTCGCCCTTGATGAAGACGATCTTCTCCGTCTTGTCCTCGAGCGCCGCCTGGATGCGGCCGACGACCTCGGCTGCCGGCAATTGCACGGAGTTCACATAAAACTGGTCCCGCGCGTCGATGTGCAGCACCGTCTGATCCTGCGTTTCCGGCTTGTCGGCGGTGTTGTCCGCCAGGGGCAGCTCGACGGCCACGCCCTGCTGCAGCATCGGCGCGATGACCATCATGATGATCAGCAGCACCAGCATGACGTCGACGAGCGGCGTGACGTTGATGTCGGCTTTGAGCCCGCCCTTTGCGCCGCCAAGATCCATTGCCATGGTGAATCCTCGTTCTGGTTACCAGCAACCGGCCTTACGCCGTCTTCTTGATGAAGTAGTCGACCAGCTCGGACGACGAGTTGTCCATCTCGACGTTGAAGTACTCGAGACGGCCCGTGAAATAGTTGTAGAGCCACACGGCCGGAATCGCGACGACCAGGCCGAGCGCCGTTTCAATCAGCGCTTCCGAAATACCGGCGGACACCGACGCCAGGCCGCCCGATCCGGTCACGCCGATGCTGTGGAACGCGTTGATGATGCCGACGACCGTGCCGAGCAGTCCGACGAACGGCGCCGTCGAGCCGATGGTCGCAAGCGAGGGGATGCCCTTCTTCAGATCGTTCGCCGTCAGCGCCGTCGCGCGCTGAATGGCGCGGCGCACCGTGTCGACGAGATCCTCGCGGCTCAGCCCGGTGTTGGCGTCCTGCTGGAACTGGTATTCCTGCAGCCCCGCGAGCACGACCTTCGCCAGGTGGCTGTACTGATAGCTCTTGCTCTGCGAGATGGCGATGGCGTCCTTCAGGCGGCCTTCCTTGAGATGCTTGGCCACCTGCGGCGCATAGAGCTTCGACTGCTTGCGCGCCTGCGAGAACGTGTAATAGCGCTCGATGGCGACGCCGAACGACCACATCGACATGAAAATCAGGATGACGCCGATGGCTTGCGCCACCCACCCCATCTCATTCCACATCTCGAGGAGATTCAACCCGCCTGCGGGCGCTGCTGTCGCGAACAGTTCCATTTCCTAGCCTCCGGATTCGATCCTGTTTGAGTGCGCGTATCCAACACGAGGCCTGGTCAGGGCCCGCCGGCATGGCGGGCACGCGCCAGGCCGGAAAAAACCTTTCGGGGTGTGCGTATCCCCTATTGCAGCGTGAATGTCACGGTGACCGTCATGATGACCGGCACTGGTACGCCGTTCAGCAGCGTGGGCGTGTATTCCCACTGCCGCACGGCCTCGAGCGCCGCTTCGTTGAGCAGCGGCTGCCCGCGCAGCACCTTGGCATCCCGGACGCGCCCGTCGGCGCCAATCGTCGCTTCGATAATGACCATGCCCTGCACGCGCGCCGATTGCGCGATGGGCGGGTACACCGGCTTGACGTCTTTTTTCCTCTGCGGCGTCTTGATGACCCCGCCGACGCGCACGGGCGCCGCTGGCGGCGGCGGCGGCGGCGGCGCGCTGGGAAGGCCTCCCACCACACCACCAAGCGAACCGCCGGGGATCCCGCCGGCCACACCACCGACGACACCCTGGATGCCGGTCGGCGCAGGCGGCGGCGCCTCGGGCTTGATTTCCTTCGGCGCTTCGATTGGCGCGGCCGCGGGATTCAGATTCTCAATCGGCCTCGTCGGCTGCGGTGCCGCCGGGGCCGGTGGTGGCGGAGGTGGCGGCGGCGGAGGCGGCGGCGCGGCAACCGCAAAGGCCATCATCGATGGCGGCGTCGGCATGTTGCCGGTCGCCATCAACGGAACGATGATCAGGGCACCCAGCGCGACAGCGTGCACGAAGATCGAGAGCGGAACGGTGTACCACTTCTTCGTTCCAACCTTGATCGACGGATCCACGACATCGCCGAACATTTCTTTCGGCACGGAAACTCCTTCTGCTCGGGCACTCGACCTGTCGGCCCACCGGCCTCGACCGCAAGGGGCCGATTATAGTCAGAGCCAAAAAACGGTGTCAACGAAGCCCGGCTACCAGTTTAGACCCCGTCGACCCCCTGCGGTTCCGAAAACCGCGTAAAACAGCCGCCTTTCAGGCTGCACTCCGGATGCGCATCCCGTAGAACGAACGCCACACGAACACGATCGATGCTGCAAAGAAAGCACCGGCCAGGGCGAGGCTGATGCCGGCGCCCGCCTGATCGGTGAGCTGAACCGCCAACTCGACCGCGAGCAAGCCGAACAGCGTCGTGAACTTGATGACCGGGTTCAACGCCACCGACGATGTGTCCTTGAAGGGATCGCCAACCGTGTCGCCCACGACCGTCGCCGCGTGCAGCGGCGTGCCCTTCTGTTTGAGCTCGACTTCCACGATCTTCTTGGCGTTATCCCACGCGCCGCCGGCATTCGCCATGAAGATCGCCTGGAAGAGGCCGAACAGCGCAATCGACAGCAGATAGCCGATGAAGAAAAACGGCTCGAGGAACGCGAACGCGAGCGTCGAGAAAAACACCGTCAGGAAAATGTTGAGCATGCCCTTTTGCGCATACTGCGTGCAAATCTCGACGACTTTCTTCGAATCCGAGACCGACGCCTTCTCGGTGCTCTCGAGGTTGATGTTCGCCTTGATGAACTCGACGGCGCGATACGCGCCGGTGGTGACCGCCTGAATCGACGCGCCGGTGAACCAATAGATGACGCAGCCGCCCATGATCAGGCCGAGCAGGAACGGCGGATGCAGCATCGACAGCT
>JBBDWL010000009.1:0-1410 GCA_040902895.1 Vicinamibacterales bacterium
TTCGACGGCAAGGTCGTCTACGAAAAGCCAAAGTAAAGCCGCGGCATCGCGGGGGCGAGCGGCGGGCCGCGGCGCGACTCACTTCGCCGCCTCTCGCACGTCGATGCCGCGAATGGCGGCGATGGCATCGCGCATCATCGCATCGATGATGGTCGCGGCCGGCTGAATGTCGCGGACGCGTGCGGCGCTCTCGCCGGCATACAGGCACATCTGCTCGAAATCTCCCGTTGTCGATCGCAGAGGCGAATCAGTACTGCATCGGTAGATGGACCGTCCTAGGTCGTCGCCGATTACCTCGCGCGTCAGCTGGTCCGGCAGATAGCCCCAGAGCCGGCCTTCGGCGGCGGCGGTGACGCTGTTCTTCAATACGCGCACCGGCGAATGCGGCGGCCAGCCGATGGCAAACAAATCGGTGTGCACGGTGTCGCCGGCCAGCGCGGAGACGATCCGCTGCTTGTGATAGTCGTGGGCGTATGACTCCACGCTGGCCAGGAACACCGTGCCGCACTGGACGCCGTGGGCGCCCATCGCGAGCGCCGCGGCCATCGCCCGTCCATCGGCGATGCCGCCGGAAGCGACGATCGGAATCGTGAGTGTCTCGACCACCTGGGGCAGCAGCACCGCGAGCGGCAGGTGGCCGCGCACGTGGCCGCCCGCTTCGACCCCTTGCACGATCACCACATCGGCCCCCGCGGCTTGCGCCAGGAGCGCGTCGCTGAGCGACCCCACTTGGTACAGCACCAGGCATCCCGCGTCCTTCGCCTGCTCGACGATGGCCGGATGCACATCCCAGAAGAAGCACAGTGCGGGTACGCGCGCGGCGATGCAGGCGGCCATCTCGTCAGCCAGAAGCGCAGTGTCGGTGGCGAAAGGGACGAGGTTGACGCCGAAGGGTTTGGCCGTGCGGCGTCTCACGTCGGCAATTTCCCGGGCGATGAACTCGGGCGATTCGCCTACCATGCCCAGCAGCCCAAAGCCGCCCGCCTCGGAAACGGCCGCCGCCAGTTCCGACCGCGCCGGCCCGCCCATGCCCGCCGAGATGATCGGATGGCGGGAGCCCAGGGTCTCGGTCAACCGGGTCGCAATGGTTGCGCTCATCGCGATTCCCGATGCACCACCTTGCCCCGCACGAGCGTCAGATCGCATCGCCGGTCTTTGAGCGCGCTGGTCAGAACCTCGTACGGGTTGCGATCCCAGGCGAGGTCGGCGTAGCGCTTTGACTTCACCAGCGGTGCCTTGTCCGGCTTGATGTTCGGCCCGAACACGTCAGTCCTCCTCAGCGCGGGCGGGGAAAATCGTCGATGTCAAACTCCGCGAGCACCGCCGCCGCCAGGTTTTCAATCGTGGCCGCCGGGCGCTTGAGCGCCCGGCTGCTCAGCAGGATGCCAGGGACCGTCAGGTGATCCATGC
>JBBDWL010000010.1:0-1407 GCA_040902895.1 Vicinamibacterales bacterium
TCATGCCGGACCGCGCGAAGAACATGGGCGATGGGTGGGAGACCAGGCGCCGGCGGGGCCCGGGATATGACTGGGCGATCGTCCGCCTCGGCGCGACGGGGATTGTGTCGAAGGTCGAGATCGATACGAATCATTACAAGGGCAACTATCCCGACCGCGCGTCGCTCGAAGGCTGCCTGGCGCCGGGAGCGTCGCCGGATCGGCTCCACACCGCGGCGTGGTCCGTGATCCTGCCGGAGACGAAGCTGTCGGCGAACAAGCGGCACTTCTATTCCGGCAAACAGCTGCAGCCAGTTGGCGCCGTGTCCCATGTGCGGCTGAACATTTTTCCCGACGGCGGCGTGAGCCGTTTGCGCATCCATGGCACGCTCGCACGACCCGCCTCCGCGGCCGAAGGCCGCTACGGCGAGGCCTCGCCGTAGCTCGCGTCATGGGTGGGCGAGCGAAGGCGGGACTTGATGCATTGTCGCCGGAAGACGCGCGCGCCATGCTCACGCGCGCCTGCGGAGCGTCCCGCTGGGTCGACCGGATGATGGCGCGACGGCCATTTGGCAGCGACGCGCGCCTCCTCAGGACGGCGCGCATCGAGTGGTTTGGCTTGACCGAAGTCGATTGGCTCGAGGCGTTCTCGCATCATCCGAAGATCGGCGATCGGGCCTCGCTCGCCGAGCGCTTTCCGGCTACTCACGATCTCTCGGCGATAGAACAGGCCGGTGTTGGTCGTGCCGACGACGAGGTGCTGAGTGCCCTGGCCGAAGCGAACCAGACCTATCTCGATCGCTTCGGATTCATCTTCATCGTGTGTGCGACGGGGAAGACCGCTGAGGAGATGCTGGCGCTGCTCCGCGCGCGATTACCCAACGATCGCGCCACTGAATTACGGATCGCCGCAGAGGAGCAGTCAAAAATCACCGCGCTCCGGCTGAGCTAAAGGGCCGGCGCCTCGGCCGCAGCCAATCGATGGTAACGTTTATTCCCGTGGCGGAAATCCCTAAGACCTCCGATGAGCGGGAACAGACCGACGAAAGCCTGCGCGACGAACGCGACAAGACCGATCGCGCGATCACCGAAGGCCGTGATCTCGTGCGACATAACGCCGACAACGTGCTGCGCCGTGCCCGACAAGAGGCGGACGAGGTGCTGCACGGGGCGCGAGAGCGGGCCGACCGGCTCCTGGAGGAGAGCGCAGGCACGTTGTCCGCGGACAAGGCCGTGGCGATGGAGCGCCAGCTCGAGGACGCCGCGGTTCGCGACGATCGCGACGCCGCCGACGAGACCCTCGCGCTCGAACGTGCGGAAACAGCGCGGATCCTGGCCAGGCTCCTGCCGGCCGAACGGGAACAAACCGACCACCATTTACACGCTGAGCGCGTGCAATCCGACGGCGCGTTGGCCAATCGTGATGAT
>JBBDWL010000011.1:0-1383 GCA_040902895.1 Vicinamibacterales bacterium
CTGCCGCTGCAACGCGGCCGCAACCTCACCGACGAAGACGGCATGACCGGCCGGGAGAGCGCGATCATCAACCAGCGGTTTGCCGCGTTGCATTTCCCCAACGAGGATCCGGTCGGCAGACGCATCACGCTCAGCATCGATCTCCAGGGCGGCGCACCACCCGCGGGCGGCATCCCGACGTCCCTGACGGCGACCATCGTGGGGATCGTCCCGAACGTGCGCCAACGAGATTTCCAGCTACCGGATCCCGATCCGATCGCGTACTTGCCGTTCCGCACCGACCCGCGCGGCTTCATGGCGCTGATCGTCCGCAGCCAGGGCGACCCGACGCTGATGACGCCGATCCTGCGCGAGGAAGTGCGCGCGGGTGTCGTGGCTGTTCCTGCGCCGCTCGTTCGTGCAACTGGCGATCGGACTCACGCTCGGCATCGCCGGTGCCTTTGGCGTCGGCCAGCTGTTCTCGAGAACCAACCTGCTGATTCAGACCAGCTCGCGCGATCCGATCACGATCGGCGGCATTGCGATGTTGCTCGCCGTCGTCGCGATTGCCGCCAGCGTGTTGCCGGCGAAGCGCGCGACGAAGCTGGATCCGTTACACGCCCTGCGGAGGGACTAGCCACCGATTAAACACCGATTAGACGCCGATGATCGGCGCGGATCCTGACAGCGCCGCGGCGACGAGACCGGTCACGTTCGCCACCGCGAAGCTCAATCCCTTCAGGTTCTGTTCCGGGGGCACGCCGGGAATGGGCCGCGGGAACCCCGATGCGTAAAACACCGGCTCACGCCCCGACCGCAGCGTCACGCGGCATTCTTCACGCGGCACCGACCAATCGAGGAGCACCGGCCAGACGCCGCCCAGCGCACCGGGGAGCCAGCGCACGCCGTCCTGCTCACCGGCGGCCACCACGATCGTGCCCGCGGCCCTGGCTTCGCGCACCACGCTCGCCAGCGACGCTTCGTGATCGCTGTTCTGGGTGCCCAAGCTCACATTGATGATGTGCGCACCGTGTTCGATCGCCCGCTCGAACGCGGCCACCAGCGCCACACCGGTCGCCGCGAGCTCGCGATCGAAAATCTTGATCGCGAACATCTCCGCCGCCGGCGCCTTCTCTCGAATGGCCGCGGCGACCGCCGTTCCGTGGCCGAGACGATCGACGTAGTCGTCATGCATGCGTCCGGCATCGTCGATCCCGATACCGCCTGAGACGCCGCCGATGTGCGGATGGGTGGCGTGCACGCCGCTGTCGATGACGGCGACGCGCACCGCGCGGTGGGTCATGCTTCGACGCCGGCGCTGCGATCCGCCTTCGCGCCGCGCGCTTCGGCGGACAGGTCGATCTCGAACAGGCGCGCGAACGCCTCGGAGCGCTCGGCCAGCTC
>JBBDWL010000012.1:0-9067 GCA_040902895.1 Vicinamibacterales bacterium
CGTGCCGACGTAGCTCAGTTGGTAGAGCAGCTGATTCGTAATCAGCAGGTCAGCGGTTCGAGCCCGCTCGTCGGCTCCAGTTTCGCCCTCCTTATTTCCCCTGCAGCGTGATGCTTTCGGCCTGAACGAAGCCGTTCTCCTGCGAGCCCTTCACATGAACCTTGTCGCCATTCGCAAGACCCGCAAATGACGGCGACTTGCCGCCCTTGAATTCTGTCGCGGCCGCGCCTTTTACGGTGCTGCCGTCAACCAGGAACTGGAAGCCGCTCGCGTTTCCCGTCAGCCCTGACACGGTACCCTGGAGGTTCACGGGAACCGACGTGTTCATGTTCTGCACAATGATCAGCGTGGCTGTCGTCGACGCCGTCGTCCCCGTGCCGGTGATCGTGCCCTTGACGTGCACGCGCTGACCCACCGCGAGCTGCGACAAAGTCATCGTCGTATCACCATGACGGATGACCGTTGACGCGCCGACCGTCACCGTCCGTCCCGCGACATTCAGCGTGCTGCCCTGAATCGATTCGATCCGGCCCTCGATTTCCTTGTCGCTGCCTTGCGTCTTCTCCTGCAGCTCGGCGCGATCGCCATTCACGACAACCGTAATCGTCATCGTCTGTCCGGCATTGACGATGCCGATCGAGAGCTGCGCGTTGGCGCCGGCGCCGTTGAATCGAAGCACGATCGGCGTGCCGGCCGGCACGTTGTTGATCACGAACTGGCCCGCGCCGTTCACGGTGACGGTGAGGTTCGTGCCTTCGATCGTGACGGTCATGCCGGCGGCGGCGCCATTCGTATTGAACAGCGCCGCACTCGTGCCGCCGGCAATCGTTCCGGCAATCGCGCCGGTCGTGGCAGTGGGTGCGGCGTCGTTCGCGGCGGGCGAAGGAGCCGTAGGACTCGATGAGCCGCCGCAGGCCGCGAGGGCAAAGATTAATGAGAGAGCGGGAATCAGACGTGTCATGGCCGCGCAAGCGAGCAAGCGGCGTTCCGCCCGGCTGACCTGCGGAATATGGCGGAATTGCCTGTGTTTTGGGCTTTCGTGCGGCCGGCGCTCCGCTGCCACCGCGCACAAATTTCGCGACCGCGGCACGGCTTTGTAATTCTTACGTGCGGATTGGCGGGCGGGCTTTCCGCTCTGGCAGCTCGCCCAGCAGCTCGCCGAATGGCTGCAGCGGATGCACGTGGTCGGCGACAGCCTTCATCACGGCGAGCATCGGGACGGCGAGGATGGTGCCCCACACGCCCCATATCCACGACCAGACGAGCAGGCCCACGAATACGGCAATGACGTTCATGCGTTCGGCGCGGCCCATCAGCGGCGGCACGATCAGCCAGCCTTCGATTGACGTGATGGCCAGTGCGCCGGCCGAAACCCACACCGCCTGCGTCGTGCCGCCGAACTGCATCATCGCAACAACCGCGAGACCACCAGACACGATTACCGGCCCGAAGTACGGAATCGTATTGCCGACGCCGGCCAGGACAGACCAGAACGCGGCATGCTCGACGCCGATGGCGATGAGCAGCGCGAACGTCGCGACGCCGACAACCACACTCGTCAGCAGCTGCACCATCAGGAAGCGGCGGATCTGCGCGTAGATGTCGCCGAGAATCTCGCTCGTGATCTTTCGGTTCGGCCGCGACGCGACTGTCACCACCAGGTGCGCATATCGGTCGCCCGCGAACAACAGGAAATACACGAGGAAGAAAACGACGACCAGATCGGCCGCAAGCGATGCGGCGCTCGCGGATCCGCGCATCAACGCGCCGTCGGACATCGACTCGTCGAGCACGCGTCCCGCCGCCTGAAACATCGGACCGCTCGAGGCGAGATCGCCGCGCAGTTTCTCCAGGGCCTCCGGCAGGCGCTCCGCGATCGCCGAGAGCTGACCACCCAGCGCAAACGCGCCTGCCGCCGCTACAGCCGTGATCAGAACCACGACGATGCCGGCGCCAAGCCAGCGCGGTATCCGGATGCGATCCAGCCAGGCCACCAGCGGCGCGGCGGCGCAGCTGATAAGGAGGGCGATGATGATGGGAATCATCAGCCCGCGGGTAAAACGCAGGAAGACCACCACCGCCAGCACGGTCAGCACCGCCAGCATGAAGGCATTATGTCCCGGCGAAGTCGGCGAAGTCGGCGCCGTCGGCGGGAGCGGATCATAGGGCCGTTCGGGACTTCTGGTGGTATAACAGCCCGCCGGCATTGAAGAGCCGGGCTGTTCGATCCGCCGGGCCTAACGTTCCGAACGCCGTGACTAAGGTTCCGGCCTACAGGAGGCGCGATGCAAGTCAGCGGCGTGGCACGTTCCCATCCTTCCGCGTACGTCAGTGAGGTGCTCGCGCAGGTGCGCGAGAAGAATCCCGCCGAGCCTGAATTCCATCAAGCCGTCGAAGAGGTGCTCGAAAGCATCGACCTCGCGGTCGGCAAGCGGCCCGAGTACCGCCGCGCGCGCATTCTCGAGCGCCTCGTCGAGCCCGAACGCGTGGTGATGTTCCGCGTACCCTGGCAGGACGACAAAGGGGAAGTCCAGATCAACCGCGGCTTCCGCGTGCAGATGAACAGCGCCATTGGCCCCTACAAGGGTGGCCTGCGGTTTCATCCGAGCGTCACGCTTGGCGTGCTCAAGTTCCTCGCGTTCGAGCAGGTCTTCAAGAATTCGCTGACGACGCTGCCGATGGGTGGCGGCAAGGGCGGATCCGATTTCGATCCGAAGGGCCGCACCGACGCCGAAGTCATGCGCTTCTGCCAGGGCTTCATGACGGAGCTCGCGCGGCACATCGGGCCCGATACCGACGTGCCCGCCGGCGACATCGGCGTGGGCGGACGCGAGATTGGATTTCTGTTCGGTCAGTACAAACGTCTGCGCAATGAATTCACCGGGGTGCTCACAGGCAAGGCCCTCAACTGGGGCGGCTCGCTGATTCGTCCCGAGGCCACCGGGTACGGCGCCGTCTATTTCGCCGCCGAGATGCTGGCCACGCGCAGCGAGACGCTGGAAGGCAAGATCTGTCTCGTCTCGGGCAGCGGCAACGTCGCGCAGTACACGATCGAGAAACTGCTCGATCTCGGCGCGAAAGTGATTACGGCGTCCGATTCAGACGGCTACATCCTCGACGAGGCCGGCTTCGATCGGGCAAAGCTCGCGCGGCTGATGGAGCTCAAGAACGTCACGCGCGGACGTCTGCGCGAGTATGCCGACGCCGTGAAAGGCGTGACCTATAGGGCCGTCAAAGGTG
The DNA here is from genome assembly GCA_040902895.1 of Vicinamibacterales bacterium. Taxonomy (GTDB): domain Bacteria; phylum Acidobacteriota; class Vicinamibacteria; order Vicinamibacterales; family SCN-69-37; genus JALYRV01. Next base: position 3,241 of record JBBDWL010000012.1, read on the forward strand.
GCACGGCGCATCCAATGTGGGCGCATCGGGCCGACTGCGCGTTTCCCAGCGCGACCCAGAACGAGCTGTCGGGCGAGGATGCCGCACATCTCGTGAGCAACGGCATTGTCGCTGTGGCCGAGGGGGCCAACATGCCGTGCACGCTCGAGGCGGTGCGTGTGTTCGTCGACGCCGGTGTCCTCTATGCGCCGGGGAAGGCCGCCAATGCCGGCGGCGTGGCGACGTCGGGCCTCGAGATGGCGCAGAACAGCGCGCGATTGAGCTGGACGCGCGAAGAGGTCGACGCGCGGCTGCACGGCATCATGAAGGCCATTCACCGCGCCTGCCGTGACACCGCCGAAGCGTACGGCGTGCCCGGCAACTACGTGCACGGCGCCAACATCGCGGGCTTCCTGAAAGTTGCCGACGCGATGCTCGATCAGGGTTTGGTCTGATTGCAGGATCTCACCACCGGATCGATCTCGCGGCATGTGCTGAAGAGCACGAGCTTCATGCTCGTGACGATGGTGTTTCAGACGCTGTACTTCCTGATCGATCTGTATTGGATCGGCAGGCTGGGGCGCGAAGCCGTCGCCGCCGTCAGCATCGCCGGCAATCTCACCTTCATCGTGCTCGCGCTGTCGCAGATGCTCGGCGTGGGCACGACCACGCTCGTCTCGCACGCGGTCGGACAACGGGACAAGACGCGCGCGCTGCTGATCTTCAATCAGGCGCAGCTGCTGTCGATCGTCTCGGGCGCGGTGTTTCTCATCGCCGGCATGGCTTTGCGGCGGCCATACGTGAACGCGCTTGCCGCCGATCCCGCCACTGCCGATCTGGCGTCGGCCTTTCTCGGCTGGTTCATCCCCGCGATGGCGCTGCAGTTCGGCCTCGTGGCGCTCGCCGCCGCGCTGCGCGGCACGGGGAATTTCAAACCCGGCATGGTGGTCGGCACGGGCACCGTGATTCTCAACATGGTTCTCGCGCCGTTTCTGATCTTCGGCTGGGGTACCGGCGTCGCGTTTGGCATCGCCGGGGCCGCGATATCGACCTTCATCGCCGTGCTTGCGGGCGTCATCTGGCTGGCGACCTATGTCTTCCGCGCCGACGCCTACCTGCGGTTCGTGCGGCGCGACTGGAAGCCGCAGGGCCATCTCTGGGCGGCCCTGCTCAAGATCGGCCTGCCGGCCGGCACCGAGTTCGCGCTGATGGCCGTGTATCTAGTCATCGTCTACGTGGTCAGCCGCCCGTTTGGTGCGGTCGCGCAGGCCGGATTCGGCATCGGGCTGCGAATCGTGCAGGCGGGCTTCATGCCGATCGTCGCGCTGGGCATGGGCGTGGCGCCGGTCGCGGGCCAGAACTTCGGCGCGCGGAAGGCCGATCGCGTGCGGCGCGCGTTTCAGGACGCGGCGTGGATGGCGGCAGGCGTCATGGCGGCGTTCGCAGCGCTGTGTCTGTTCGCGCCGCGGCCGATGGTGGCGTTCTTCAGCAGCGACCGTGCGGTGATCGCGGTGGGCGAAGAGTACCTCCGCATCCTGGCATGGAGCTTCATTGCCTCGGGTGTGATCTTTATCACGTCCAGCACGTTCCAGGCGCTAGGCAACAGTGTGCCGCCGCTGCTGACGTCGGTCGCGCGCATGGTCGTCGTTGGGGTGCCGGCGCTCGTGCTCGCGGGCATGGCCGGATTCGAGCTGCGCTGGATCTGGTATCTGTCCGCATCGGCGATTCTGCTGCAGATGGCGCTGAACCTGATCCTGCTCAGACGCGAGTTCGCGAGAAAGCTGAATTTCGCGGCGGCGGTATGATGGATCATGGCTGATGGACGCGCCCTTGCCGGCGTGCTGGCGGCGCTTCTCGTCGCGACAGCCGGCGCCGGCGCGCGCGGCGCGGGCGCGCAGACATCGGCTCCCCCGGCCCCGCTGGTTCAGGTCATTGCGATCGACGGCATGATCGACCTGGGTCTGGCGCCGTTCCTGGCGCGCACGATCCGGGAATCGGCGGAGGCGGGCGCGGCCGCCGTCGTGCTCGAGATCAACACCTTCGGCGGCCGGGTCGACGCGGCCGTGGTCATGCGCGACGCGCTGCTCAACGCGCCCATCCGCACCATCGCATTCATCAATCAACGCGCGATCTCCGCGGGCGCGCTCATTGCGCTGGCCTGTGACACGATCGTGATGGCGCCGGGCGGCACCATTGGCGCGGCGATGCCGGTGCTTGGCGCAGGCGAAGGGGAGGTCAAGGCCACCGACGAGAAGACCGTGTCCTACGTGCGCAAGGAATTCCGCGCCACGGCGGAAGCGCGCAAGCGGCCGCCGGCGTTTGCGGAAGCCATGGTCGACGCAGACATGGAGATCCCTGGCGTCATCGCGAAAGGCAAGCTGCTCACGCTCACCACCACTGAAGCGCTCGAGCACAAGGTGGCGGATCACCGGGCCGCGACGCTCGCCGAGGCGCTCGCCGCGGCCGGGCTGCCCGGCGCCGAGGTGCGGCACGTGGGACAGACGTGGGCAGAATCGGTCGTGCGGTTCCTCACGCATCCCGTGATCAGCTCGCTGCTGATGTCGCTTGGCATTCTGGCGCTGTTCGTCGAAATCCGGACACCGGGCCTTGGGGTGGCGGGCGCACTCGGCCTGGCGCTGATGGCGCTGTTCTTCTGGGGACACTGGATCGTCGCGCTTGCCGGATGGGAGGAGTTGCTGCTGGTGGCCGCCGGCGTACTGCTCATCGCGCTCGAGGTGTTCGTGCTGCCCGGCACGACTGTCGCCGGCGTGGCCGGCATCATCGCCCTCGTCGCCGGGCTTGGACTTGCTCTGGTCGGCGCGGGCGCGACCGTGTCCAACATCATCAACGCGCTCGGACGGGTGGCGATCTCGATCCTGCTCGCGATGGCCGCGGCCTTCGCGCTGTTCGGCGCGCTGCCGCGCCTGCCGATCGGCCGGCGCCTCGTGCTCGCGACCGGCATGCCGGCGGCGGGCGGGTATGCCTCGGCGCCCGAGTCGGACCGGCGCTGGCTCGGACGGTCGGGCACGGCACTCTCGCCGCTGCGGCCGGCCGGCATCGCCGACATCGACGGCGCGCGTGTCGATGTCGTCTCGGACGGCGGCTTCATCGAAGCCGGCGCCCCGATCGAAGTCACACGCGTCGACGGAAACCGGATTGTCGTGCGGCGTCCCGCGCCGCACCAGGAGCCTCTTGCATGAATATCGATCCGACCGCCATCGGCGCCCTCGGCCTGCTCATCCCGGCAATCGCGCTGCTGATTGTCGTTCTCTATATTGTCCCGCTGCCGCTGTGGATCGCGGCGTGGTCGTCGGGCGCCTACGTGGGTCTGCTCACGCTGGTCGGGATGCGCCTGCGGCGTGTGCCGCCCGGCACCGTCGTCACGGCGCGCATCAGCGCGGTGAAGGCGGGGCTCCAGATCTCCATCGACGATCTCGAAGCGCATTTCCTGGCCGGCGGCAACGTCGTACGCGTGGTGAACGCGCTGATCTCGGCCGACAAGGCGAACATCGAGATGCCCTTCAAGCGCGCCGCGGCCATCGATCTTGCCGGCCGGGACGTGCTCGAGGCGGTGAAGATGTCGGTCATTCCGAAAGTCATCGAGACCGCCAGAATCGCCGCCGTGGCCAAGGACGGCATCCAGTTGATCGCGGTCTCGAGGGTCACGGTCAGGACCAACATCGATCGCCTGGTGGGCGGCGCCGGCGAAGAGACGATCATCGCCCGTGTCGGCGAGGGAATGGTGAGCACCATCGGCTCTGCCGCCACGCACAAGGACGTGCTCGAGAATCCCGATCACATCTCGAAGAACATCCTCAGCCGCGGGCTCGACGCCGGCACGGCGTACGAGATTCTGTCGATCGACATCGCGGATGTGGACGTCGGCGAGAACATCGGCGCGAAGCTGCAGATCGACCAGGCGAACGCCGACAAGCAGATCGCGCAGGCGAAGGCGGAAGAGCGCCGCGCGATGGCCGTCGCACTCGAGCAGGAAATGCGCGCGCGCGTCGTCGAAGCCGAAGCGGAAGTGCCGCGCGCCATGGCCGAGGCGTTCCGGCAGGGGAATCTCGGCATCATGGACTATTACAAGATGAAGAACATCCAGGCCGACTCGACCATGCGCGAGTCGATCGCCGAGGGCGGCGACGAACCGCCGCCTCCGCGCAAATAAGCCGCCATGTCGGTCGAGTTCTTTCTCGCGGTCGTGTTCTTCGTGCTGCTGCCGCTCATTGAGCGGCTGCTGCGCGGCGCGCGTGAGCGCGGCACCGAAGTGCCCGGTCCCGCGCGGCCGCAGCCGCGGCAGCCGCAGCCGCCGCTCCCGCTGCCGGCTTCCGACGATCAGCACGCGCGGCGGATGTCCGAGGCCACGCTGCCGGATCTGTCGATCCCGCAAGTGCAGCCGGCCCCGGTGCGCTCGCGCATGCCGTCGAGGGCGACCGCGCACGATCGGCGTACCGACGATGCGTTCAAGCACGCGCGTGATCGCGGACGACGCCGCAACATCGCGGCGGCACTGCACACCGAGGCTGGCGTGCGGCATGCCATCGTGCTGATGACCATCCTCGGTCCGTGTCGCGCATTCGAACCGTACGACGCATGAACCGCCGTAGACGCGAATTCGCGAGGCAACTTCATGTCGCGGCCGCGGCCTTCACATGATTGCCCTTGTATTCCTGGTCGTGGGTCTCACCGGTCAGGCGCAGCCTGGCGAGCAGCGCGTGCTCATTGTCGAGGCCACGGTGCCTCTGCGTGCGGCACCGTCGATGACCGCGCCGGTGCTGGATTATCTGAGCCTCGGCGTGGACCGGCACGTCCGCGATGCGGGCGACGGCTGGCTGGCTTTCGAATTCGGACGGACGCTGTACTTCCGGGCCGACGCCGCCCGGCGAGTCGATGACGCGACCATCGGTCAGGAGCGCGAATCTCTTATCCGGCTTCATGTCGAGCGCCGCGATCAGAGTCACGCGGCCTGGAACGAAGTGCTGCAGCTGATTGAGAACGAATCGCGTAACGCCGCGGGTCTCGTGGCGCGCGGCCGGCTGGCGCTGTACGAGCTCAAGGCCCTGATGGGCGCGGGAAGGTCGTACCGGAACATCGAATTCACCCCCTTCGAGCGCGCGCTGAGGGGAGACTCGACAATCTTCTTTCTCGACACTCTCGCGGGCGACGTATGGACGGTGAAGAACGAGCACTTCCGGAAGGTCCACGCTCGCGTGATTGGATCGCCGGCAGCCGATGACATCCTCTGGTTGGCCGTCGAGAACGGCTCAGGCGAGTGCGATGGCGGGATCATCTGTCCTGTGGAAGCGATCGATACAGTGGTTGGGGAATATCTTCGGCATTATCCGAATGGTCGTCATGCGCCCGAGGCGCTCGAATACATCGTGAAGCGGTTGGATTTCCGTGGCCGCAATCCGCTCACCGATGATCCCTACATCACCAAATCCGCCATCTGCGGCCCTCTCGCGGCGCCGCTGGCGTCGCTGATGAAAGCAGTCTCGGGTACTTCGCACGCTTCGCGAGACGCCGCCCTCGCGCCGCTTCGCAGGCTCGAAGCGGCCTGCCGCTGAGCCCCCGCTAGAATCTCCACCCCGCGCGAACGCTGAACGTCGTTGCGGCAAAATCCTCGTCGGCAAGTGTACGCAGCCAGCGCATCTCTGGGATCGGCTCGTCGCGTTCACCGGCAACGCCAGCCCCAGGAACAGACCGCCCTGACTGCGCGAGTAACGAACCTCGCCCACACCGGTCCGGCGCGATGCCGGCCATTCTTCGGGATTCGCTACGACCGCGGCGATGATGAGAATGCGGCGGCTCGTCATCTGGTCCACACCTGTAAAGGCGCATTAGA
>JBBDWL010000013.1:0-35569 GCA_040902895.1 Vicinamibacterales bacterium
TCGTAGGTCTCGGTGGTGAACAGGTTCCCCTTCGAATCGGTGGCGATGCTGTGCACGGCGAAGAACTGGCCGGGCTGGCGGCCGCCGTCGCCGAAGCTGGTGAGCATCTCGAGCGACTGGCGATCGAGCACGTAGACCTTCTCGTTCTTGCCGTCCGCCACGTACATGTATTTCTGCGCCGGGTCCTTCGAGAAGGCCACGTCCCACGTCGAGCCGTCGCCGAGCGTCTTCGGCGCGATGATGACTTCCTTCACGAACGTGCCGTCGGCCTTGAAGACCTGCAGACGATCGTTCGGCCGGTCGCACACGTAAACGAGCCCGTCGTTCGAGAGATCCGCGCAGTGCACCGGCGTGCGGAACTGCTTCGCGGGCGGCGCATTGGGATCGTACGGTCCGGGATTCGTGTCGTCTGGCCTGTTGCCGTACGCGCCCCAGTAGCGCTTGAACGTGCCAGTATCTCCATCGATGACGACGACGCGCTTGTTGCCGTAGCCGTCGGCGATATAGGCCTCGTTGGTCTTTGGATCGACGTAGATCTTCGCCACGCGTCCGAATGTCGTCGTGTCGTTGCTGCCGCCGGTCTTGCCCTGATGCCCGAACTGCATCAGGAACTTGCCCTGCTTCGTGAACTTGAGCACGTGCGCGTCTTTGGCGTCGTTGCCGCCAATCCAGACGTTGTCTTTGTGGTCGACGAAGATGCCGTGATTCGAGGCCGGCCATTCATAGCCTTCGCCCGGTCCGCCCCAGTGTCCGACGAGATTGCCGGCAGGATCGAACTCGAGCACCGGCGGGGCCGTGCGGCAGCACGACGCCGTGGGCGGATTCTGATCGGCCGCGGCTTCGAGCTGCGACAGGGTGTCGCCGCGATGCACGATCCACACGTGATCGTTCGAGTCGACGCTGACGCCAATGGCCATGCCCATCACCCAGCCGTTCGGGAGCGGTTTTGGCCAGAAGGGATCGACCTCGAACCGCGGCGCCTGCACGGTCTGCCGCGCCTCGGCGTGGCGCACGAGTGCGCGCTCGATGGCTACGAGCGAGACGAGCGCCAGGGCGAACGTCGCGCCGATTGTAAGATTGCGTCGCGCGCTCATCGCGCCCCCTTTATGACGAACTTCTGCAGGCGTTTCCCTTCGTAGGTTTCACCTGTATAGAGATTGCCGGCCGCATCCACGGCAACGCTGCTCACGCCGTAGAAGTGCCCGGGCCAGCGGCCGCCTGCCCCGACACTCGAGACGGGCGCGAGCGTCTGGCGATTCAGAATCCAGACTTTCTGATTCGATCCGTCCGCGACATAGAGAAATCGTTGCTGCGCGTCGCTGGAAAACGCGATGTCCCACACCGATCCCTCACCGCGCGTGGCCTTCTCGACGACCGCTTCCCTGACGAAGGTGCCATCCTTGCGGAACACCTGGATGCGATTGTTGCGGCGATCGCACACATAGACCAGTCCGTCTTTCGACAGCGCGACGCAGGCCGGCGCGTTGAACGGCGTCGCGCCATTCGCGCCCCAGTGGCGCTTGTAGGCGCCGGTTTCGGCATCGAAGACCACGATGCGCTGGTTGTCGAGGCCGTCGGCGACATACACCTCGTTGGCCGTCACATCGACGTCAACGGCCATCGGCCGATGCAGACCGGTACGGCTGTCGTTGCCACCCGTCTGCCCGGGCTTGCCGATCTGCAGCAGAAACTTGCCGTCGGCGCTGAACTTCAGCACGTGCGCGTCGGGCGGTGGCGGCGTGCGTCCCGCCCCGCCGCGGCCGCCGCGCGCTCCCGGAAGCGGATCGGCGGGTCCGGCGGCGGCAATCCAGACGTTCCCCTTCGCGTCGACCGTAATGCCGCCAGGCGACTGCGGCCAGTCGTAGCCCTGTCCCGGACCGCCCCAATGGCTGACGACCTTTCCTGATGGATCGAATTGCAGCACCTGCGGCGCCGGAAGGCAGCAGGATTCCGCAGTCGGCGGATTGGCCGCCAGGCCAATCTCGGTGCGCGCGGTCATGGAGGGGGCGCCGCGATGCACGACCCACACGTGGTTGCGGGCGTCCACGGCCACGCCGGTGATCGATCCAAAGAGCCAGTGATTCGGCAGCGGCTTCGGCCAGAAGGGATCGACCTGAAACGCAGGGGCCTGCGGACCTTGCGCCGCCTGGCCGGCCGAAAGGGCCGCGACACCGAGGGCGATCACCGCCACACCGATCGAGAAGATCCGAGCCCGCGCCATCCGTTCCTCCTGTTGACCGTCGAAACCGGGCGCAGTATACACTGCGCGGCGTGAGACGACCTTCCCTCTGGGCCGCGGCGGCCCTTCTTGCGATCGGCCTGCAGGTACCCGTCGGGGCTCACGACATTCCCCGCGATGTGATCGTGCACGCCTTCCTCAAGCCCGAGGGAGACCGCCTGCGGCTGCTGCTGCGCGTACCGCTCGGCGCGATGCGTGACATCCAGTTTCCGCAACACGGCGACGGGTCGCTGGATGTCGCGCGCGCAGAGCCGTTCCTGCAGGACGCGGTGGAACAATGGCTGCTGCCGGGCCTCGACATTCGCGAAGGGAGCGAGCGGCTGGAATCGCCCTCCGTATCGGCCGTGCGAATCTCGCTGCCGTCGGATCGATCCTTCAGTTCCTACGACGCTGCCGTCGCGCACGTGATGGCGGAATCGCCTCAGGATCCCGGGATCCCGGCAAGTCAGGCGCTGCTGGACATCGCCCTCGACTATCAGATCCGATCGGATCGAAGCGCTTTCTCGATCAAGCCGGGTTTCGAGCGGCTGGGCGTCAACGTGGTCACCGTCCTTCGCTACGTGACCACCGAGAACACGATTCGCGCGTTCCAGCTGCGCGGCGATCCGGGGCTCGTCAGGCTCGATCCCCGCTGGCACGAGGCTGCCTGGCACTTCGTGAAGATCGGGTTCTTTCACATCCTCGATGGCGCGGACCACCTGCTCTTCCTGCTGTGCCTCGTCATCCCCTTCCGCCGCCTGCGTCCCCTCATCATCGTCGTCACGGCGTTCACCGCGGCGCATTCCGTGGCGCTCATCGCGGCCGCGTGGGGCGTGGTCCCTGACGCACAGTGGTTTCCGCCGCTCGTCGAGATGCTGATTGCGGCTTCAGTGCTCTACATGGCCATCGAAAACGTCGTCGCCGGCTCGACCCTGCGACGGCGAGGACTTCTCGCATTCGGATTCGGACTGTTGCACGGCTTTGGCTTCTCGTTCGCGCTGACAGACACGATGCAGTTCGCCGGCTCGCACCTGCTGACATCGCTCTTCTCGTTCAATGTCGGTGTGGAGCTCGGTCAGATACTCGTGCTGCTGGTGCTCGTGCCGGCCCTGACTGGTGTGTTTCGCTTCGTCGTGCGCGAGCGGATCGGCACGATGATCCTGTCAGTGCTGGTCGCTCACGTGGCCTGGCACTGGATGGCCGATCGCTGGAGTGTGCTTCGGGAGTTTCCCGCTCCGGCGCTGGATGCCGCGCTGGCACTGGCGGTAGTACGAATACTGATCGGGATACTGATCGTGGGGGCTGCTGTGAGGCTCGCCGGCCGTGGCCGGCAGGGGGCCGCCGGATGGCGGCCCCCCTTTTTCTAGGCGGCGGGGACCCCTGCACCCCGCCTAGCCTCGTCACTCGCGGGGCCCCAATGCCCCGCTCCGTTCCTCGGCCTCAACGTTAATACCGGTAGCGCAACACCAGTTGCACGACCCTCGGGTTGTACGTCGTCGCAACGCTGTTGACTCTGCCGAACGCCGTCGAGTTGATGTCGGTCACCGGGAAGCCGAACTGAACCTGGTTGAAGGCATTGAACGCTTCGATGCGGACCGACAGGTCGTCACCGCTCCACGGCAACCGGAAGATCTTGGACAGCGCCAGGTCGACGTTGTTGACCCCGTCGGCGTAGAACGCGTTGCGCGGCACCAGGTCGTCGATGGTGTCGCCGGGGGCAATCGGACGGAAGGCCTCCCGCGGCAGCGACGTCTGCGGACTGTCGATCGTCGACCCGACGACGGACGGATCGAGGAGCACGGGCCGCGATTCCGAGAACCCGTCGAAGTCGAGGTCGAGGACCGGCGAGGTGACCGTAAACGGAGTGCCGGAGATCACCTTGAGAACGCCCGACAGCATCCAGCCGCCGAACGCCTGGCCGAGGAAGCCGGTCTGCTCGGCGAAGAATGGCAGGCGGTAGCTGCCGTTCAGCGTGAAGCGATGCGGCGTATCGAAGCGCGACCTCGCCCTCGCATACTTCGCGTTCGGGCCCTGCTGGTTGGAGTCGCCGGCGCCGACAAAGGTTGCTTCAGACGTCGTGTCCTCCGAATGGCTGTAGGTATAGGCCGCCTGGAACTGCAGTCCCTGGCTGAAGCGCTTGTGCCAGCTGACCTCCAGGCCGTCGTACCAGGACTCGGCGCCATTGCTGATCAGCAGGTTTGTCGTGTACAGCGGGTTCGGCCGGCGTTCGTTGATGCGCGGCACACGGCGGCTGATCTCGTTATTCGCGAGCGGCACCGGCACGGGACACGCGGCATTCACGGTCACCCCGGGGAAAAACCCGGTGCCCGCGCAGAGCGAGTCCGCGGCAACCGCATTGATTACCTGCCCGCGCAGATCGGGAAAGCCCGCCGCGGGAGCATTGTTCGGATGATTGGCGACCGTGATCGGACCGTCCAGCGGCGACCGCGGCAGGTTGTCGAGCGAGTACTTGAGCCGTTTGTCGTTGTGGTTGCCCTGGTAGGTGATCTTCAGCGTCGAATTCCAGGGCATCACCCGCTCCATCGAGAGGTTCCACTTTTTCGTCGAGGGCATCTCGAGGTTCTCATCGGGCAGCGTCAGCGAGACGCGTCCCGTCTGCGGTCCCGGCGTGAAGACGAACCCGTTCGAGGGATCCGACACATTCAGGTTGCCCGGGAACGTCGTGTAATTGCGGAACAGGGCATTCGGGGGATTGAACCGGACGTTCGCGCCGCCCTGCGAGAAGATCGACTGGAAGATGCGGCCATCATAGATGCCGAAGCCGGCGTGGAAGGCAATTCCCCCCGGTCCGCCGCTCAAAGTACGGAGGAATCCGCTTTCCCAGTTCGGCGCGTACGCGACCCCGAGCCTCGGCTCGATGTTGTCGGTGTCGGCGCCGTAGATGTAATCGATCCGATCTTCCTGCTCCTTCGGGGCGCCGACGTACTCATAGCGCAGCCCCAGGTTCAGCGTGAGGGCATCGGTGACGCGCCAGTCATCCTGCACGTACACGTTGGCCTCGTTCATCCGGTTTTCGAGGAAGAATGGGCCGTAACCCTTTTGATAACTGGCGACGCAGCCGTCAAACATGGCCGCGTACGGCGTTGGGTAGGTGACGCCGCCGCAGATGCGGTTGAACGTCCAGAACCCGCGCGAAAAGTTATCCGCGGTGTCGTCGAGCGCCTGCCGCCGCAGGTCGGTACCGAACCTGAGCGAGTGCCGGTCGAAGATCTGAGCGGTGACATTGTAGACGAACTGATGATCGGTCTGATCGCGATTGATCGGAAAGTTGCCCGCATTGCCGATGATGGCGCCCGTGCCCACGACGGTGAGCGGTGTGAAGCGGATGATCGGGGTGTCGTTGCCCTGCAGGATGTTGACGTTCGTCGAGCGGATGCCAATGCCGTAGCGGAATTCGCCCACCATCGCGTTGCTGAACATGTGGGTCCACGTCAGTCCAAGGTTCTGCTGCGTGTTGTCCTGCTGCGTCTGCTCGCCAACGATCGCTTCTTTATTGTCGCGAAGCTGATGGGTCCACTGATAGCGGCCCGTAACGGTCTGCCCATCGCCCGCGTTCCAGTCGAGACGGCCTGAATAGTCGTAGTCCGGCCAGTTGATGCCGGCGACGCCCGCGAACACGCGCGGACTACGAGGGTCGTTCGGCGTCACGGCGGGGAAACGGGCGACTATGCTCTCGATGAAGGCGCGGTTCTGCGGCGTGTCGTTGCCACGCGTCAGCCACGGTACGTTGACGTCCGAGGGCAGAATGAGTTCACGCGCGAACCCGTTCTCGCCATCGAGCTTCGTCACGTCGGCGTTGACGAAGCCGAACACCGTGTTGTGGATGATCGGGAAGCCGGCGGTGAAGCCTGACTGCGTGCGCTGGCGGTTCGGTTTCGCCGCGCCGGGCGCTGCGAAAAACGTGCGCGCGTTCCAGTTGCTGTCCTGCCGATAGAGATACACGTCGCCATGGACGCGGTTGGTGCCAGACTTCGTTTGCACGAGCACCACGGCGCCGTCGCCGCGCCCGAATTCCGCCGAGTAGCCGTTCTTGAGAATCTGGAATTCATGGATGGTCGAGAGCGCCGCGCCCTGACGGTTCTGATTCTCGGATGAGTCGTCGTTGTTCACGCCATTGATCTGAAACGTCGCGCCGCGCGTGCCGGTGTTGTTGAAATTGATGGACGACCCTGACGACGCCGTGGGGTTGTTCTGCCCGGCCGTAGGATTCTGCTGCATGCCGGGGAAGGTTTCGGCGAGCGACAGAAAGCTGCCCGCGTTCAGCGTCGGCATGTCCATGATCTGCTGGCTGGTCAGCGAGCTCTTCACCTCGGCGCGAGTCAGACTGATGGGCGCCGCTTCACCGACGACCGTCACGGCCTCGGTTGCCCGCGGATCCAGCTTGAAGTCCACGACGGCGGCCTCGTTCAAGCCGACCTGAATGCCTTCGCGCGCAACCTGGCCGAATCCCGATAGCGTCGCGGTGACGCTATAACGCCCCAGCTGCAGGAATGGCGCGGTGTAGAACCCTGAGTCGTTCGTGACAACCGTGCGGGACGCGCCGGTGTCCATGTTGCGGATCACGAGGGTCGTGCCCGGCAACACGCCGCCGCTTGTGTCGACCACCGTGCCTTGAATTGTTCCGGTGACTGTCTGGGCCTCGAGCCCGACAGGCCCCGCTAAGAGTGCGGCTACTGCAAATGTCAGCAGCGACGATTTGCGCGCGATGCGAAGAATTCCACCCGTCATTTGTGCCCTCCTGAATTCCGACCTGGAGCGATATTTATTGTAGAGGCGGGCGGAGCATATCATTATAATGACCTGACGACTCCCATCTTTTTCGGCTCTCAGGCGGTGGTATGAGCGTGTTGAATCGACGGCTGCCTATCCCTCTGTACCATCAGCTGAAGACGCAAATCCTGCAGGAGATAGAGGCAGGCCGGTGGCAGCCGGACGAGCAACTTCCGACCGAAGAACAGCTTAGCGCCCGCTATAAGGTGAGCAAGATCACCGTCCGCCAGGCGCTGGGCGAGCTTGCGAACCTCGGCCGGATCCGGCGGGAGCAGGGCCGCGGCACGTTCGTCCAGAAACCTGCCCTGGAGGAAGGGCCTCGCAAGCTCACCAGCTTCACGGCCGAGATGGGCCTCCACGGCATGGCCGCCACTTCCGATGTGCTGGAAAACGGACTCGTGCCAGCTGAGGCCGATGTCGCGGCCAAGCTGGGGATCGCCGAAGGCGACCAGGTCTTCAGGCTGCGGCGGTTGCGATGCGCCGACGGCGTGCCGATGGGACTGCAGACCGCCTACCTTCCGGCCGTCATGGTGCCAGGCATCGAGGCAGTGCCCTTCTCGGGTGTCTCGCTGTATGGGGTGCTTGAATCGCGCTACAGCCTGCAGCCCGTCGGTGCCAAAGAAACGCTCATTGCCGTCGCGATAGACGCCGACGAGGCGAAACTGCTGCGTGTCGCGCCAGGATCGCCCGGACTGGCCGCTGAGCGCACCACGTTCCTGCCGGAGGGCCAGCCACTCGAGTACGTGCAGTCGACGATGCGCGGCGACCGCTACAAGATCGTTCTGGATCTCGTGCGGCAGCCGTAGCCGAGTTATCCAGCGGACCCGCAGGTCACCGGCCGAATCCGCTTGCCGTGAAACACGTCCATCGGAATGCGGTGCGTCGTGAACACGCGGCCGATCAGCTCGTTGAGCGTCGGATCGTAGGCGGCGAATTCTTCCGGCGACTCGACCTTGACGTTTCCGGCGAAGCACTCCCCGTAATTCGAGAAGAACCACCACTGCACGCCTTCCGCCCAATACTCGCTGGCGTTGGTCGTCGCATAATGCTTCCGGCCGTCGGCGTACACGTACTTTCCCGCCGCCATCGCGCTGTCGTAGGCGGCGCGGATCTCCGCGAACATCGCGGGATCGACAGTCCGGAGGCCGCCTCCCATAATCGCGTGAGCGAACTCGTGCACGAAGATGTGCTCGCCCCAGTAGCGCGTGCGCGGATAGCCGAGCAGGTTCTCTTCGGCGCCGGTGGTCGGATTGCCTCCAAGGCCGCGCGAGCGGTTCGCGTGATAGTCGCGGTCCGCCTGCGTCACCGGCTCTTCGCGCGGCGCGCCAGGGCGCTTCATCCTCGCGTACTCCGGGATGTCCATCGTCATTTCGACTTCCGCGATGACGCCGGTGCGCCAGCCGCGCGCGATGAGCGCCTTGCGGACGTCGGGCCGCGCCGCAAGCATGGTGTTGACGATGTCGCGCGCGACGAGCAGCGCCGCGTCGGGAACCTTTTCCGACGCGAGCACCGGGATACCCAGCGCGTCCGCATATTTCTTATAGAACGGGCTCACGCCGAGCGATGCCGGCACGGGGCCGATGTTCGCCTTGACGTAGTCGGAGATAAGCTCCACGGGCGCACCGGTTGTGAGCCGCTGCTGCTCCCGGTCGCGCCGGTTCGCCTCAGCCCGTGCGCGAGCCTCGGCTTCAGTGCGCCTCGGCCGGGCCGCCTGCGTCGTGTCTGGGGGGCGGTCCTGCGCAGCCCTGAGCTTGCCGAAGGGGGCAATGCCGACGGAGAGCAGGCACAGAAAGAGGAGAGCCGCAGATGCGATTCGCATGGTCCGGAAGTATAGAGCACGGCCTGTTGTTGCCGCCTTCGCACCTGGAGGTGCTTCGGCGAGCCAAGGCGGTGGTTGCCGCGGCGCTCGTCGCCTTCGCGGCGCCGCAGGCCGATCAGAAACCAGCCGAGGTCCTGGTCCGGATCGAGACCGCCTTCGGCAATATCGATCTGGCCATCGATACCGCGCGCGCGCCGATCACCGCCGGCAACTTCCTCAAGTATGTCGACGGCGGGTTCTACGACGGCGGCCGCTTTCATCGCGCGACGCGAGCCGCTAACTACACGCCCAACCTGCCGAACCGCCCGCTGCTCGAAATTATTCAGGGCGACATCAACCCCTCGCGCGGCCGCGAGCGATTTGCGCCGATTCCGCTCGAGCGCACGAGCGTGACAGGTCTCACGCACGTTGTCGGAACCGTTTCGATGCCGCGCGGCAATCAGGCCGACTCGGCGCGTTCGGGGTTCGTGATTCACCTGAACGACCAGCCGTCGCTGAACCATGGCGGCATGCGTTTCGACGACGGGCAGGGCACGGCGGCGTTCGGACGCGTGGTCGCCGGTCTGCATGTGGCCCGCGCGATCCAGCAGCAGCCGGTGCAGGGCCAGAGCCTCGCGCCGGCGGTGGAGATCCGGAAGGCGTATCGCATTCGCAATCCTGTCGTCGTGTTCGAAACCGAGAAGGGCACGATTGAGATCGAGGTCGACGCTATGCGTGCGCCGAACAGCGCCGCGAACTTCCTGAAATACGTCGATGCGAAGTTGTACGACGGCGGCACTGTCAACCGCGCGGTCCGTGCGGATAACACCGTGCGGCACGACGTAAAGATCGAGGTGATTCAGTTCCAGATCGATCGGGCGCGCCGTCGAGAGCAGCTCGCGCCGATTCCGCTGGAGCGCACCAGCGTCACCGGTCTGAAGCACGTCGACGGCGTGGTGTCGATGGCGCGCTCCGGCCCGGATACGGCGAGAGGCTCGTTCTCAATCGTCATCGGCAGCCAGCCGGAGCTGGACTTCGGCGGCAGGCGCCACGCAGACGGACAGGGATTCGCCGTGTTCGGCCGCGTCGTCAGCGGCATGGACGTCGTGCGTGCGATCCACGGCTCGCCCACCGGCAAGAGCGGTCCGTACGGGACGGAGTCGCTGGATCCGCCTATCAGAATCCTGAGTGCACGCCGCCGGTGACCGCCGGGCCGGTTGCGTGATCTGTAAAGACATAGTATCTTTACGAGGATGGGATCCCGGCTTGTCAACGTCCGGCTGGACGAGAATCGCGTCCGGAAGGTGGAAACCCTTCGCGAACGCGGCGTCTCGCTGTCGGACGTCGTCCGCGAGGCGATCGATGAACGGTTCGCGGCGATCGGCCGGCCGGAATCGCTTCGTGACGTGACGGCGATCGTCGAACGGATCTTCGATCGGTATCCGGATCCTCCCGGCCAGGCGCCCCGGCGCTACGACGTCCACGACCGGCGCGCCGCGCGTTCGGCCATTCTGCGCAAGCTGCGGCGCGCCAGGTGACGATCCTGCTCGATACCGGGCCGCTGGTCGCCCTTTGCGACGCTCGTGACGCGAAGCACCGCACCGCGGTGAAGCACCTGGAGTCTCTGGCAGCGGAAGCGTTCGCGGCCTGTGACGCCGTGCTGACGGAAGCGTGTTTTCACCTGCCTTATCGCGCACAACGGCTGCGGCTGCGCGCGCTGCTGAATGACCTGGCGGTGGAGCCCGTTGCCGAGGCGCTCCAGCGCGACTTCTGGCGGGACGTGTTCGATTGGCTCGCCAAGTACGCCGAGCATCAACCGGACTGGGCCGACGCATGTCTGGCCGTTCTCAGCGGACACGACAAGGATCTGAAGATCTGGACCTACGACCGCGAATTCCGGACGACGTGGCGTCGCCCGAATGGCACGATTATTCCCATGGCCGTGAGGATGACGTAGCGCACGCGGCGCACGGCGGTGACGTATCATTCCGCTGAAGGAATGACCATGCGACTGCCTCTCGTATCGAGCCTGCTGATTGCCGGACTCGCCTTCGCATCGGCACACGCACAGAATCAGGGTCGCCGTGGCGTGCCGAGTGGGCCGCGCCAACCTCCGCTGCTGCAGGACTACATCAAGTTCAGCGTCACCGGGCCTCCTGCCGAACTCGGACTCGATCCGTTCTACAAGAAATACGTAGATGCGCACGGTATCCCCGTCGTGACCTCCGACAAGGTTCCCGATGCGGCGCTCCTTGCCGCACGCGACATCGTGCAATTCATGCTCGCGGACCGGCCCGATCTGCGCAAAGAGCTCATGCGAAAGAAATGGAAGCTGGCGATCATGGCCGAGACGGAAGTCACCTACGACATTCCGGAGCATCGCAAATACCGCCTGCTGCCGAAGATCGAGGATGCGCGGCTGACCGAGCAGCAGCGTGACAACTACTACAAGCCGGGGGGCGTCGGCACGATGACGGGTGAACAGTACTGGAACGTGCGCGGACGCGGTTTCGGCGGCGAACCGGACGGCGAGAACACCACGTCGTGCGCGGAAGAGAATCTGCTTGGCTATCCAGCCACGCGCTACTTCGGCCAGTCGATCTGCGTGCACGAGTTCTCGCACGGCATCATGCGCGGCGCGATCTATACGGTCGATCCCGAGTACCGCAAGGCCGTCGAAGACGCGTACGCGTCAGCGAAGAAGCAGGGGCTCACCTCCGCGCAAGGCTATCCCGGAAATAATTTCAACGAATACTGGGCCACCGGCATCGAAGCGTACGTCTTCGGGAGCGGCCGCGACCGCGACTCGCTGCTGCAGGCCGATCCGCGGCTCTATGAACTGGTTCGGCAGGTGATCCCATCGACGCGGATGCCGGGAAACGTCTATGTCGGACGGGTACGGCCACAACGGCCTCCGGGATAGACGCCTTGGACGCGCATCACCGCTGCTGCCGGACAACTTCGTAGTCTCCCGGCCGTGGTCCTTCGCGAATAACCCATCCCGCCCCGGCCTTGAACGTCCACCCGTCTCCGGAGATCGTCGCGCCGTCGCCCGGCACAGGCGCCGGCAGACGCCGCGAGCGGCCATCGGACGCCTCGAGCACGCCCTTCTCCGCCTCGAGCGTGCCGCAGCCTCCTGACATGCGATAGGGATGGAAGAACACGGTCCCGGCACCTGCAATCACCACGGCACCCCGGGAATCCGAGAAGCCCGAGCCTCCGCACGGCATCACGAACACCGGGCCGTCAACGAATCGCTGACGTAACTCGGCCATCCGCGCCTGCCGCTGCTGCTCGCGCTGTTCTTCGGCCGCTCGGACGTCAGCGCCACCGTAACGCGCGGCAGCGGCTGCGGCGTCAGCGACAGGTTGTACTCCGAGCGCGCGCATCAACATTGCGGGCGGATCATCGCTGCCACGCGCCGTTCGCGGCCAGCCGGGAGAGGCAGCGTCGAGCAGCAGGCCATATGCCGGCCCCGACGTGTATGTGAACGTGCGCACGAAACTTTCGCCCGCTTCCGCGCCCGCGAGAAGCTCGAGCGCGCGCGCGATCGCGTCGGCCTCGGATTCCGCGGCCAGCACCGACTGGGTATACGAGGCGAAGCCCTCAGTGATGTAGAGGGCGCGCTCGCTTTCGACTTTGTCCGGATATCGCGTGTGACGAGCCTGGCGGAAGGCCAGCGCCTCGCGGACGGCCCGGGCTCGCGGCTCTCCTGATTCCTGCAGCGCCCGTGCGAGCGCGCGCCATTCGAGGCGCAGCCAGTACCGTCCGTCGACTGAATCCAGATGTTCGTTCGCACCAGCCGGTCCGTTGAGCACCAGCTTCGGCTGGACGATATGGAAGGATTCATGGATGCACAGCTCGCCTCGCCTGCGAGCCGGCCAGCTGCGGAACGTGTCCCAGGTGAGCGCTGCCCAATCGGTGTCGCCCCACTTAATCGGCCCGTTCAGCAGGCCGATGATCTTTGGGCGAAGCGCATCCGGCGGCGGCTGGCTGGTGGCAAACGTCTGCGTCCGCGCGTCGCCAATCACCATTGGCGCCCAGAACGACACGCCCCATAAGCGGCCGCCGTCTCGCTCGTAGAGCGCCCTGCATTGCTTGAAGAATTCCTCCGCGCGCTGTTGATCGACTTGGGCTGCCGCAGCCGGCGGGTGCCCTAGAACCATGTACGCCAACATTGCCGTGCAAAGCGCTGGTATCCGCATCGTCGACTCCCTGGCGGTCTTTGTCTAAAACGATACCTGCACACGCACGCCGGAGTACGTCACTTCCCGCGTGGTCCCTTCAGGCAGCAATAGAAGCTTGAACACGCGCTTTGTGGCGACGTTCGTGGCGCCTCTCGGCGCGCCGGGCTCGATCGTCAGCCGCTTCGCGCGATCGTTCCACGTGATGCGTGTCCATGTGCCTCTCGCTTTCAAGTAATCCTGACTAATCCCGTCGTCTTCGTACAGCGTGTAGTCGCCGTCCGCGCCGCCGTAGATCCTGAGCGTCGTGGGCTCGGTGCGAGACTCGCTGGTGTACTGGCGCACGGCGTCGAAAGGCACGATCGCGCCGGCGCGGACATAAATCGGCATCGTCGCAAGATCCACCGGGCGCGTCACGGTTTGGCCGCCAGTGGTTCTGGCGTTCGTCCACCAGTCGTACCAATCACCACTGGGCAGATACACGTCGCGCGATGTTGCGCCCTTCGTGAAGACCGGCGCGACCAGCAGATCGCGGCCCCACATGAACTGGCTGCCGAGCCCGCGCACGCGCGGGTCATCGGGATAGTGGAGCCACATGGCGCGCATCAACGGCATGCCGGCGGCGCGAGCTTCCCACGCCAGCGTATACGTGTACGGCAACAGCTGATACCGCAGCTCCGCGTACTTCTTCGCCACCGGCTCGATCGCCGGGTTGTTCATCTCCGACAGCAGGATGTTGCGGCGGTCATCCGGGGGAATCGGTGCGTTGCTGTTGCCGTACTCCTGCGGGCCCCGGTCGCTCGACCCCCAGCCCCAGGGAAGACGCGTCCACCACACCCGGCCGTGAGAGCGGAAGGAACCGCAGAAGGCGGCAAACTGGAACCAGCGCGCGTAGAGCTCGCCGGTCAGTTCGTTGTTCGGATAAAACCCGCCGATGTCCGATCCCCAGTACGGGCCGATGCTGAGCGAATAATTGAGGCCGACGGCAATCTGCGCCTCAAGCGTCTTCCACGAGCTATCGGTGTCACCAGACCACACCCAGCCGCCCCACTGCGCGATGCCCGGATGACCGTTGCGCTGCAGGCTCCACGGGCGCTCGTTCGGCTCCGTAGATAGATGTCCCTGGTAATAGAGCTGGTGGCGCGTGATCCGTTCGAAGAGGTTGAACCAGTCCCCTTCGTCGGGCCAGAACGCGTCAATGCCGGTTTTGACGAGCGGCACATGCTGCTGCCAGTAATTCTGAATGTGCGACTCGTCCAGCTTCTCACCTGGGAGCGCCGGGATCGTGCCGTGCAGCGTCGGAAGCCTGTCGCGGTCCCACGGCACCATGTGCACGACGACCTTCACGTTCTGCGCGCGCATGTCGGCGATGACCGCCTTGGGATCGCGCTTGAACACGTCCGGATTGAAGTCGAACGACGGCTGTCTGGTGTTCCAGCCGCGCGGGATGAAGCCGGTGCCCAGGTAGATGACCGCGTCGAGCGGGATGCGCTTCTTGCGGAACGTTTCGATGATGCCGAGCATCTGCGCGTCGTCTTCGAGCGTGCGGTGCGACTGCATGTAGCCGAGCGCCCAGACCGGCGGCATCGCGGCCGGTCCGGTGATCACTGAAAAGTCCTTCATCGCCTTTGCCGGATCGTGCGCGTCGAAGATGAAGATGTCGTACAGCCCTGGAATGACGGCGTCCGGCGGCGGAAGCCCCTTCGCAAGGGCCTGCTGCTGATTGCGCTCGGTCTGCGGCGCGCGATCGGCGTCGGTGGGCTTCCATGGAAGGAAGTGACCGCGATCGGCTTCTCGAAGATCGATCTGCCCCCATGGCGCGGCGACGAACAGGCCCCAGCCGCCCGTGCCCAGCAGCATCGCGGCTGGATTGCGCGACCCGTACATGTCGGCCTGCCAGCGCGGCTGCATCTCGTCAAGGCGGCCGCGCCGATCGAACTGCACCGGCTGCTCGCGCCACGGTGTGCCGCGCTCCGGCCGAGGGCCGCCTTCACCCATCCCCAGCACCGGATGCTCGTCAAGTTTGAAAGAGAGGTTCCCGTCCGTTTCGAAGACAAGTTCCTGGACCAGAACGCCGGCGCCGTTCCTGACGCTCAGCGTCAACGGATTTGCCCGTACGTCGACGGTTAGCGTGCCGACTGTCTTTTGGACCGGGCGCGTGATCTCTCGAAGGCTCAACGCCGGCGCCGCGTACCTTCGCGGCGCGACGGCCGGGTTCACAGGAAAGTGATCTTTCATGCTCACCGGCTTCAGCGTGACGCGGATGCTGCGCTCGCCCGCCGCTCGCACGTCGAGCTGCGCCGGCTGGCCGGCCGCCGTGATTTGCTGGGCATCCGCTACGGCCGGACTGGCCAGCAGCGCGCTGAGGAACAGGGCGCTTTGAACTAATCGCATGTGATTCGTCTTACCGGACGGCAAAGCAGTAGAAGAGTCCGTCGCCGCCGGTGCCCCGCAGGTTTGCCTGGCTGCAGCCGCGCGAGCCGTGCGCCGAGTTCCATGACGTCGGATTCGCGCCGCCGCCTTGACGATCGTGATGGCCAACGAGCGCGCTGCCTTCGCCGCTCGACGTCCAGTTCCGGCACGTCGTGTCTTCGCTGGCCGTGGAGGCGGTGCCGTCGAGCACGGAGCCGGTCAGGATGTCGTGTCGATTAGGCGAGTCGCCGCGGCCGTTGACGGTCTCGCCTTTATGGTTGAGCGAGTGTTCCTTCGACAGCTTGTTGTTGTCGCTGTGCAGATCGGCAACGCTTGCCGCGACCTGCACGCCCTTCGCGTTGTGCCACGGGCCGGATCCAATCCGGTCGCGCGCGTTGACGGCCGGCTTGCTGTCGGCCGGCGTGGTGCTCAAGTACGCGTGCCAGGTCCGGTCTCCCGCGCCTGCCGCCTTCGCCAGCGCCTGGCAGTGTGCGTCGGCGCCGGCAAGGCCGCCCAGATCGGCGCCCTGTCCGGGTCCCGTGCTGGTGATGAAGAAGGTCATCGGCGCTGTCTGCTGCGCGCGCGGCGACGTCGAGACGCCCGCGGCAATCATCACCGCGGCGAGTACGGTCACAGGTCGTGTCATGGAGTCCTCACTTCCACCGAATTGGGAACATCGCGCCCGCCGCTGCGGAATCGAGCGAGCCGCCGAGGGCCGTCACGGCGCGCGCGAGCACGGGATCGCGGCCGGCCGCCAGATCGGCCCCCGTGGGCAGCAGCAGCTCGTCTGGCGTCACCCCGACCTTCTCGAGACTCTTGCCATCGGTCATGACCAAATCCGCGTGGGTCACGCTCGCGTGGAAGATCATGTGGCCCAGCGCGTTTTCGATGCCGTCCACGAACATTTGCCCCTGCATGACGGCGCCCGCGGAACGGTCGCCTATGACGATGCCACGCTTTTCCAGCTGCACGAGACGCGCAAGCAGCTCCGCCGCGGAGCCCGAATCGGCGTCAATCAGGACGACGAGCCGGCCGGTGAAGGGCGCACGGCGCTTCTTCGCGATCATTGGCCTGGTCGATTTTCTGGTCTTCACATTGGCCACGATCACGTCGCGATCGAACAGCCGGCCTGCGAGCTGCTCGAGGGTCTTCATGAAGCCACCGCCGTTCCCGCGCATGTCGAGCACCAGCGCCGAGGCTCTCTGGATGGCGGTGTCGAGCAGCCGATCGACGTCCTGAGGATCGAAATCGAATCCGGAGAGCTTCCACACGGCCACGTCGCCCGCGCCCCCGAACTGGTTGCGCGCCGTGCGCGCTTCGCGGCTCGCCCTCCAGAAGAGATTCTCGAGGTCGTCGATGTTGACCTCGATGACCTTCGGCTGCGGCGTGACCTTCGCCGCGATCTCGAGCGGCCGCGGCGCCGCGTCGTCCGGCGACCGCACCATCATGCGCACCCTGGAACGCGGGCTCAGCGTATGGAGCAGGTAGCGCAATTTCCAGAGATCCAGGCGTCGCGGCGTGAACTGGTCGAGCTGCAGCACCTCGTCGCCCGGCTTGAGCCCTTTCGCGGCGGCGTCGGTGCCGGGTTTGACCGCCGTCACGTAGCACGCATCACCGACCATCTGCATCTCCCAGCCGTACTCGACGAGCGCCGAGCGCGTGGGCGGGATGAAATAGGTATGTGAATCGTTGAAGTCGATCAGGGCCTGGGCGATGATGCCGTAAGCGTGCGGGAGCGTCTGCGCAGCGTCGAGCTTCGCTGCAGCCTGCTTGAAGTGCGCATCCAGATCGATGCCGCGGAACGCCGGGTCGTAGTACCCCTCGCGAATGGCTGCCTTGAGGCTCGAGAGCATCCGCTTCGCCTGCGCCCGGTGATGCGAGGAAATCGGCGGCGGCGGTCCCTGCGCGGGTAACGCCCAGCCGAGCAGCACGACAAACGCGACCGCGAGCTTCATCACCAGCTGTCCGCCTGGACGTACGCGTCGATGACCGCCCTCTCTCCGTCCTTCCCCTTCTGCGCGTTCCCGTGCTCCATGCCGATGACGCCGGTGAAGCCTTTGCCGTGAATGTGCTTGAAGATATTGCGGTAGTTCATCTCGCCAGTGCCGGGTTCGTTGCGGCCGGGATTGTCGCCGGTCTGGAAATAGGCAACTTCGTCCCACGCGGCGTTGATGTTGGGGATGATGTTGCCTTCGGTGATCTGCTGGTGGTACATGTCGAACAGGATCTTGCACGACGGGCTGCCGACGCCCTTGCAGATCATGTACGTCTGCGGCACTTCCGTAAGAAACATCCCGGGATGGTTCCGCAGCGTGTTGAGCGGCTCGAGCACCATCACCAGGCCGTGCGGCTCGAGGATCTCTGACGCGCGCTTGAGCGTCTCGATGACGTTGGCGGTCTGATAGTTCATGTGCGGGCGGCGGTCGACGTGGCCGGGCACCACCGTCATCCACTTCGCCGTGACGCGCTTCGCGATGTCGACCGATTCGCGGATCTCCTTGAGGAACGTGTCGCGATGGGCCGGATCTGACGTGGTAAGCGTCGGCTGCGTCCAGTTGATGGTGTGCGCCACGAACACGCCCATCGTCATGTTGAGCCGGGCGAGCGTCTTGCCAATCCGCTCCTGATCGGCCACGGGCCGCCCGCGCATCCCGTTGTCTTCGAGCGCGGTGAAGCCCTCGGCGGCCATGAATTCGAGCTGCGCGACCAGGTCAGACCCGGCGTGCTCGCGGAACATGCCGAAGTGCGGCGCGTAGTTGAGTTTGAATTTGCGCGCCTGCTCGGCCCAGGAAGCCCGCGATAAGAGCAGGCCCGCGGCCGCGAGAGCGCCCGACTGCACGAATGAACGGCGGCTGACCATCGCTATTCCGCCCCCCAGACGCGCTCGAGTTTCGTGCGCCCTGGCATCGGCACCGGCGGCACGTCGAGCGGTCCGAACGCAATCACCTTCGGCGCCAGCGCCTGCTGCGCGTTGAGCATCTGGTCCCATGTCACTTCCTGACCGGTGTAAGCCGACTCGCGGCCCATGATCGCGGTGAGCGTGCTCTCAGCCACTTGCTTCAACTCGTTGAGCGGCGTGCCGGCGCGCAGGCTCGCCACCAGATCCGTGTGCTCCTGCACATAGGGATTGATCTCCGTCTCGGCCGCCGCGTTCTTCCACGGCGTCGCGCCTTCGATGAACGTCGACGCGTCTGAGCGCCCGGCCGATCCGATGAAGTGCTCGGCGACCTTGCCGCGCGTGCCTTCGATCTGACGGCACATGCTCATCACGCGCGCGCCGCTCGGATACTCGAAGTCGATCGCGAAGTGATCGTAGATGTGTCCGAATTTCGGCTCGGTGCGATGCTGCCGCCCGCCGACGCCGGTGGCCTTCAACGGATGCGCGCCCATCACCCAGTTGGCGACATCGATGTTGTGCACGTGCTGCTCGACGATGTGATCGCCCGAGAGCCAGGTGAAGTACAGCCAGTTGCGGATCTGCCACTCGGCGTCGGTCCACTCGGCGCGCTGTTCGCGGCTCCACAACCCGCCCTGGTTCCAGAAGACCTGGCCGCTGACGACCTTCCCAATCGCGCCATCCTGGATGCGCTTGATCGCCTCGAGATATCTGGCCTGATGACGCCGCTGCGTGCCGGCGACAATGGCCAGATGCTTCTGCTGTGCGGCTTCAGAGGTGGCGAGGACGGATCGGATTCCGGCGGCGTCGACGGCCACCGGCTTCTCGGTGAAGATGTGCTTCCCGGCGGCCACCGCGGCGGCGAGATGCGCGGGACGGAACCCGGGCGGCGTCGCCAGAATCACCAGATCGATTCCGCTCGCGAGGACCTTCTCGTAGGCATCGAAGCCGGTGAAACAGCGCTCGTCGGTGACCTTGAACTTCGCCGCGAGCGCCGCGTTGCCGCCTACGGCCTTGAGCAGCGTGGCTCTGGATTGCGCCAGCCGATCCGCCATCAGGTCGCCCATGGCGACAATCTCGACGCCCTCGGCGCCGCGCATGCAGTCGCGCGCCGCGCCGGTGCCGCGCCCGCCGCAGCCGACGACGCCGACGCGGATGACGTCCGATCCGTGCAGGCGCACGCCGTAGGGAAAGGCCATCGCGGCGGTCGCCGCGGCCGTGGTCTGAATGAATCTGCGGCGATCGACTGAAGTCATTGTCTCTCCTCCGCAGGCCTAAAGGCCTGCGCTACGTGCGAGTCTGAATCCCACGAACGGTCCATCCGAGAGCCACCATTGGCTTTTCGGCAGTTGCGGATCGCGCTCGTTCCAGCTGTCATCCTGCACTTCGCGCGCGCCGGGACCGAGCATGTCGAGTGAATCGCGATACGAGCCTCCGCGCGTCACGCGCGCGCCATCCGGCGCGTCGACCCACTCCGCGACGTTCCCATACAGGTCGAACAGGCCGAGCGCATCCGGCGTGCGCGATGCGGCAGGATGCGTACGGCGAATCGAGTTGCCGCTGTGCCAGCTGTTGGCATCGGCCGGCGGCCCTGCGGCCCGGGCCGCGTGCTGCCACTCCGCCTCCGTCGGAAGACGATACAGCTTTCCGGTCTTCTTCGAGAGCCACGACGCGAACGCGTCGGCTGCCTCACGCGCGATGCTGATGGCAGGGTACCCGGCGTGTCCCCACCCATAGTCCGGCGCGCCATAGGGCTTCGAGGGTCGCGCCACCGCATCGGCGCCGCCCGCGGGTCTTTTCACGTCGAGCCCGAGCGTAAACACATCGTACAGGTCCCACGTCACTTCCGTGCGGCCGAGATAGAACGGAGCGGGGCCCGGCGGGCCCGGCGCGCCCGGCACGAGCACCATCTCGAAGCTGACGAGAGTACCGGGGAGGGTTTCGCGGTAAGTTGTGGGCGGTGATGCAGTCCCCTGGGCAACGGCGGCGCCGCACATGGCGAGCAGGAGCAATCGTAGGTGCGTCATGTGCGTTGGTGCTGACGTCGGCGAGCGCGGCCGGCCAGCTGCCCCGGCCCTTCGAGTACAGCCAGGTCCATATGGGCCTGCCGGTGCGGATTTTACTGCACGCGTCGGATGGATCGCGAGCCGAGCGCGCCGCGCGCGCCGCCTTCGAGCGGATCGCCGAGCTCGATCGCGTGATGAGCGACTACCAGCCCGACAGCGAGGTTCGCCGCCTCGAAACAGCGGGACGCAATTGGACGCCTGTCAGTCCCGATCTGCTCGAAGTACTCACGATCGCGGTATCGGTGGCGCGCGCCACGGAGGGTGCGTTCGATCCCACCGTCGGCCCGCTCGTGGCCCTGTGGCGCGAGGCGCGCAAGACCGGCACGCTTCCGGCCGCGCCGGAACTCGACGCGGCGCGCAAGCTCGTGAGCTGGCGGCAGCTCGAAATCAATCGGGCGGCCGGCGCCGTGCGCCTGGCGCAAGCCGGCATGCGGCTGGATCTCGGAGGCATTGCCAAGGGGTACATCCTGCAGCAGGCGCTGCGCACGCTGCGCACGAACGGCCTCAGCCGCGCGCTCATCGAAAGCGGCGGCGACATCGTCGCGGCCAGCGGCCCGCCGGGCCTCGCGGGATGGCGCGTCGACGCCCCGGGCGCCGATGATGTCTTCCGCCGCCGTGCATCCTCGCTCACGAATGCCGCGCTCGCCACATCCGGCTCGACCGAACAGTTCATCGAGATCGACGGCGTCCGCTATTCCCACATCGTCGACCCGCGCACGGGCCTTGGCGTCACGAACCAGGTGCTCGCGCGCGTGATTGCGCGTGACGCAGCCACGGCGGATGCGCTCGCGACGGCCCTCACGGTCGTCGGACCAGCGGGCGCGCAGGCGATCCTCGACAAATATCCCGACACCCTGATCAGTCTGTCAGTCGCTGCACCGAAATAGCATCCACGTGCCCGGACGTTTCCGCACCGCTTCATCGCGGCCTCGGACCTCCCGGCGGTGGAGCGGTCGCTCGCAGCATCATTCGACATCGCCCGCTTTCCGCACTTGCTGAATGTCACGAGTCCTGAAAGCGATCTGCGGGTGCAGATTCAGACCGATCCTCGTTACGCGGACTTCGTAGACCGCTCCGAAACGCGCCCGGTGCTGGGCATACAGATGCGGGTTGCGGCGTTGGTTGACGTGCGTCAAGGAAAAATCTGGGCCGCGACGAACGAGGCGCGCGCCGCTCGATGAAGCGGCAGAAGGACCTCCTCGATATCGCGCGGCTGCTCGAGACCTTTCCGGAGCTCCGCCCGTCAGTGCCGGCTGATCTCCTCGCCAAACTGCCTATGTGAGCTGCTCCGTCATCTCGCCGGTGGCGCCTATCGCTACACATAGGTTATGTGGTATTATTATCAACATGAAGCCTATACAAGTGACGATTGACGATGCGTTGCTGGATCGGCTGGATAACGACTCGGAAGTCATCGCGCGCGGCCGGTCGGCGGTCGTCCGGGAGGCTCTCGCCGCGTACCTCACGACGCGGCATGCCCGCGCGATTGCCGAGGCTTATAAGAGAGGGTACGCCGGCGGGCCCGACACGGAACTCGCCGGCTGGGCCGATGAGGGCACATGGCCAGACGAGTAGCGCGCGGCGAGATCTGGCAATACCGGTTCAAACATCCTGACAAGCGCCGCCCTGTCGTCGTCCTGTCACGGGAAGAAGTCATCCCGCTGCTCCACACCGTGATGGTGGCCCCCATCACGTCGACGATTCGCGGATTGCCGAGCGAAGTGCGGGTGGGCGCCGACGAGGGGCTGAAGCGCGAATCCGCCATCAACCTGGATCACGTGCAGACGGTCGAACAGGCCGCGCTCACCGCATTGGTAGGCACCCTGAGCGACGCGAAGATGCAGAACGTGTGCAGAGCTTTGACCGTTGCGACCGGGTGTTCTACGCCCTGACGAGTCGCGCGATGATCGCGAGTAAGACGAGGACGGCGGCGGCGAGTCCGATCCAGAACATCCGCGGCGAGAGCAGCGCTTCCGTCGATTGCCCCGGCGTCGAGTCGGCCGGCGCCGCGTCAATTTCACGCGCTTCAGCGCCCATCACCTGCGGTGCAAGCAGCGTCAAATCGTACTGCGGCGGCGTCACGCCGTCCTGGCCATAGACGCGCTATTGTTTCAGTCCTGCTTCTTTTTCGGCCTGTAGACGTGCGTGGCCTGGCCGAAGAAGACTTCCGCGGCCTCCATGACCGTCTCGGATGTCGTGGGATGCGGATGGATTGACAGCTTGAGATCGGTGGCGAGGGCGGCCATTTCGACCGCGAGCACGCCCTCGGAGATCAGCTCGCCGGCGCCGGGACCGCAGATGCCGACGCCAAGTACCCGCTCGGTCGCGGGATCGATGACGAGTTTCGTGACGCCGTCGGTGCGATCGAGCGTGATCGCGCGGCCGCTGGCCGCCCACGGGAACCGGGCGATCTCCACGGTTCTTCCCTGCTTTTGCGCGTCGGTCTCGGTGAGGCCGGCCCACGCAATTTCGGGATCGGTGAAAACGACGGCAGGAATGGCGGCGGGCTCGAACGCGACCTTCTGGCCCTCGATCGCTTCGACGGCAACCCGGGCCTCGTGCGAGGCCTTGTGTGCGAGCATCGGCTCGCCGGCCACGTCGCCGATCGCGAAAATCGTCGGCTCGTCGGTCTGACGGTTCGGCGCCGTCTTGATGAAACCGCGCTCGTCGATCTGCACCTTCGTCTTGTCGAGGCCGCCGATCTTCGAGTTCGGACGGCGGCCTACCGACACCAGCACGCGGTCGTAACTTTCTTCCCGCTTCGTCCCGTCCTTCCCTTCCAGCGTGACCTTGAGGCCGGTCTTGTCGTCCTTGACCCCGACGACCTTCGTCTCGAACATCAGCGCTTCGAACTTCTTCTCGAGCCGCTGGTGCAGGAACCGCACGAGATCACGATCGGCCCCCTGCAGCAGGCCATCGGTCATCTCGACAACCGACACGTTCGAGCCGAGCGCCGCGTAGACGGAGCCAAGCTCGAGGCCGATATAACCGCCGCCGACCACGAGCAGCCGCTTCGGGATGTCGGGCAGATCGAGCGCGGAGGTCGAGTCGAGCACCTTCGGGCTGTCGATGGAGATGTTCGGAACCTTCGTCGGATGAGAGCCGGTGGCGATGATGATGCTGTCGAATTTTAGCGGCCCCGCAATTGGTTCCACCTGCAGTGTTGTCGCGTCGACGAACGACGCCATGCCCTGGATGTAGGTGATCTTCCGCGCCTTCACGAGCTGTCCATTGCCGCCCGCCATCTTCTGCACGACGCTGTGCTTGAAGCCGCGCATCCTGTCGAGGTCGATCTTCGGCTCGCCGAACGTCAGTCCCCAGGCCGACGCATGCCGCGCCTCGTCGATGACCTTCGCGATGTGCAGCAGCGCCTTCGACGGGATGCAGCCGCGATACAGACAGACGCCGCCGGGATTGACTTCGGGATCGATGAGGGTGACCTGCATGCCGAGGTCGGCGGCATAAAAGGCAGCGGCGTAGCCCCCGGGGCCCGCGCCGATAACTGCGATGTTCTTGGACATATCAAGTTAGAACTCAAAACTCAAAACTCAAAACTCAAAACTAGTTTCTAGTTTGAAGTTTGAAGTTTGAAGTTTGAAGTTTGAAGTTGTCACAGACTAATCAGGAGTGGGTTTTCCACTGCTTCACAGACAAACCTGAGAAACCGCGCCGCGTCGGCGCCGTCGATGACGCGGTGATCGTAGGAGAGCGACAGCGGCAGCATCATGCGGGCCTCGAACCCGTCACCCTCACCTGCCCACACCGGTTCCATCGCGGCGCGCGAGACGCCGAGAATCGCCACCTCGGGATGGTTGACGATGGGAGTGAAGGACGTGCCGCCGATGCCGCCGAGATTCGTGATGGTGAAGACGCCGCCCGACATCTCGTCGAGAGTCAGCTTCTTCGCGCGCGCCTTCTCGGACAGCTGCGAGAGCTCCACGGAGAGCTCGGTGATCGTCTTGCGATCGACATCGCGGATCACCGGCACCAGCAGTCCGCGCTCGGTGTCGGCCGCCACCCCGATGTGCATGTAATGCTTGTAGACGATCGCGTCGCCGTCGGCTGACGCCGCGAACTGGGGATATTTGCGGATGGCGGCCGCCGTGATCTTCAGCAGAATCGTCGTCACGGTCAGTTTCCCTCCGGCCTTTTCCACAGCCGGGCCGTGCTTCTTCCGCAGCGCTTCGATCTCGCTGATGTCGGCTTTGTCGTGCTGCGTGACGTGCGGAATCGTGTTCCACGCGGCCGACAGATGCTCCGCCGTCTTGCGGCGGATGTTCGACATCGGCTTGCGTTCGATGTCGCCCCACTTCGAAAAATCGGGCAGCGGCGCCGCCTGCGCCAATCCCGCGCCGGCACCGGCTCCCTGCGTCATCACGCTCTTGACGAAACCCTGCACATCGTCGGCCCCCACCCGCCCGCCTGGGCCGCTGCCGTGCACGCGGGTGATGTCGACGCCGAGCTCGCGCGCGAGCCGGCGCACCGACGGCGCCGCGCCAACCTTGCTCGCCGCGGTGGCCTCGGTGGCGTCGGGCCCGGAAGGCGCCACCGGCTGCGCCTCGCCCGCCGGCTTCGCCGCCTGCTTCGATCGCGAGGCAATATCGACGACTTTCTCTTTCTCCTTCGCCTGTTTTTCTTCTGTCTGATTTCTGTCTTCAGTCTTCTTTTCAGCGGCTTCCGGCTTCGCGGCAGCTTCGGGTTTCGCGGCGTCCTGTTTCTTCGCGTCTTTATCTTCGCCTTTTTGCCCTGGCGTCTCCTCTGCCCTCTGCCCTTTGTCCTCTGCCCTTCCTGCCCCGTTGTCGAGCGTGAGAATCACCTGCCCGATCTTGACCTTATCCCCCTGCTTCACCTTGATGTCGGTGACGGTGCCTTCCTGGTCCGACGGCACTTCGATCGTGGCCTTGTCGGTCTCGAGCTCGATGACGGGCTGATCCTTCTTGATGGTGTCGCCCTTGTTGACCATGATGCGGACGACATCACCGCCGGACACGTTCTCGCCGATATCGGGAACGAGCAGATCTGCCATGAGTTAGCTTTTCACCGGATTCTTCTTGCCCACGTCGATCTTCAGGTCCGCGATCGCCTGGGCCGCGACGCCCGCGTCGATCTTGCCGGCGCGCGCCAGCGTCTCGAGCGTGGCCAGCGTGATGTGCTTCGCGTCGACCTCGAAGAAGTTGCGCAGCGCGGCGCGATCCTCGCTGCGTCCGAACCCGTCGGTGCCCAGCGTCGTCATCGGCAGCGGCACCCAGCGCGAGATCATGTCGGGCAGCGTCTTCATGTAGTCGGACGCGGCGACCACGACGTCGCCCGTGCCCGCGAAACATTCCGTGACGTACGGCGTCTTCGCCTTGTCGGCCGGATGCAGACGGTTCCACCGCTGCACGTCCTGCGCCTCGCGATGGAGCTGCGAGTAGCTCGTGGCGCTCCACACGTCGGCAGCCACGCCGTATTTTTCGAGCATCGCCGCCGCGGCCACGACCTCGTTGAGGATGGCGCCGCTGCCCAACAGCTGCGCCTTTGCCTTCGCCTTTTTCGCGAATGCACCGTCCGCCGGCTTGAACTTGTACAGCCCGCGCAGGATCCCGTCCTTCACGCCCTTCGGCATCGGCGGCTGCTCGTACTGCTCGTTCATGACGGTCAGGTAATAGAAGATGCTCTCGCCCTCGCCGTACATGCGGCGGATGCCGTCCTGGATGATGACCGCCAGCTCGTACGCGTACGCCGGATCGTACGAGAGGCAGTTGGGCACCGTGCTCGAGAGCACGTGACTGTGGCCGTCCTGGTGCTGCAGCCCTTCGCCGGCCAGCGTCGTGCGGCCCGACGTGCCGCCGAGCAGGAAGCCGCGGCAGCGCGAGTCGGCCGCCGCCCAGATCAGGTCGCCGATGCGTTGGAAGCCGAACATCGAGTAATAGATGAAGAACGGGATCGCGTTGACGCCGTGCTGCGCGTAGGCCGTGCCCGCCGCGATGAACGACGACATCGATCCCGCTTCCGTGATCCCTTCCTCGAGGATCTGTCCGTCTTTCGCTTCCTTGTAATAGAGCAGCGTGTCCATGTCGACCGGCTCGTACAGCTGGCCGCCGTGCGCGTAGATGCCGACCGCGCGGAACAGCGACTCCATGCCGAACGTACGCGCCTCGTCGGGGACGATCGGCACGACGAGCGATCCAATCTCCTTGTCGCGCAGCAGCTTCGACAGCATCCGCACGAACACCATCGTCGTCGACGCCTTGCGGCCTTCGGTGCCCTTGTAGAATTCGTTGAAGACTGGCTCGAGATCCGGCGTGATCGGCTCGGCCTTGACGACGCGGCGCGGGACGGGGCCGCCGAGCGCCTTGCGCCGCTCGAGCATGTACTTGATCTCGGCGCTGTCCTCGGCCGGCCGGTAGAACGGCATGTCGGCGATCTGATCGTCGGAGATCGGGATGCCGAAGCGGCTGCGGAACAGCTTCAGATCCTCGTCGTTCATCTTCTTCTGCTGGTGCGTGATGTTCTTGCCCTCGCCTGCCTCGCCGAGGCCATAGCCCTTGATGGTGCGCGCGAGAATCACGGTGGGCAGGCCGTCAGGCTCGTACGCCGCGCGATACGCGTTGTAGACCTTCTCGGGATCGTGGCCGCCGAGGCGCATCTTCTTGAGCTCTTCGTCCGACATGTGCTTGACCATGTCGAGCAGGCGCGGATCGGCGCCCCAGAAATCCTTGCGAACGTAGTCGCCTGATTCGACCGCGTACTTCTGATACTGCCCGTCGACGACCTCGCCCATGCGCTTGACGAGCAGGCCGTCCCTGTCTTTCGCGAGCAGCGGATCCCACTCACGGCCCCACAGCACCTTGATGCAGTTCCAGCCGGCGCCGCGGAAGGCGGCCTCGAGCTCCTGGATGATCTGACCGTTGCCGCGCACGGGCCCGTCGAGACGCTGGAGGTTGCAGTTGATGACGAAGATCAGGTTGTCGAGACGCTCGCGCGACGCCAGCGTGATGGCGCCGAGCGACTCGGGCTCGTCCGTCTCGCCGTCGCCGATGAAGCAGATGACCTTTGCGGTCCCCTTCTTCTTCAGGCCGCGGTCCTCGAGGTAGCGCAGGAAGCGCGCGTGATAGATGGCCATGATGGGCCCGAGGCCCATCGAGACGGTGGGATATTCCCAGAACTCGGGCATCAGCCACGGGTGCGGGTACGACGACAGGCCGCCGCCGTCGGCGAGCTCATGGCGGAAGTTCTCGAGGTCGCGCTCGGAGAAGCGGCCTTCGAGAAACGCGCGCGCGTAAATGCCGGGCGACGCATGGCCCTGGAAATAAATGATGTCGGCGTCTTCGCCCGCTTCCTTGCCGCGGAAGAAGTGATTGAAGCCGACTTCGTACAGCGTGGCGGCCGACGCGTAGGTCGAGATGTGGCCGCCGATGCCTTCGGACTGCCGGTTGGCCCGCACGACCATCGCCAGCGCGTTCCAGCGGACGAGGCTCTTGATGCGGCGCTCGATCTCACTGCTGCCCGGCATCGGCACGTGTTCGTCGGGCGACAGGGTGTTGACGTAGGGGGTCGTGGCCGTGAACGGGACGCGGATGCCGTGCGCGCGGGCGCGGTTGCGAAGCGCATAAATCAGCCGGACGACCCGCTCGCGATCCCCCTGCTGGACGACGTAATCAAGGGAGTCGAGCCATTCGCGCGTCTCGACGGCTTCCAGCGCGGCGGCGTCTTTGGGTGCAATGTTCTTCATGAAGTAGGCTCGTAGATCCCTGCAATTGTAGACTGAGGACATGACGCTCGTCACTCGCCTCACAGGGCTCACACTGATCGCAGGATTTATCGGCTCGGCTGGCCCGGTTCCACAGCAGGCCGCTTCCCCCACGCAAATGCCAACAGAACAGCAGCTTCAGCAGATGATTGCGCGCTTCGCACCGGTCGAGATTGGGGCCGACATCAACGCCCTGCCCGCCAGCGAGGTGTCGGCGCTTGCCACACTGGTTGAGGCGGCGCGCCTGATGGACGGCCTCTTTCTCGAGCAGGTCTGGGCCGGCAACACGTCGCTGCTGGTGCAGCTTGCCGCGGATCGGACGCCGCTCGGACACGCCCGTCTGCATTACTTTCTCATCAACAAAGGTCCGTGGTCGCGCCTCGATCACGATGCGCCGTTTGTGCCAGGCGTGCCGGCGAAACCGCCGATGGCGAACTTCTATCCCGCCGACGCCACCAAGGAAGAGATCGAGAAATGGATCGACACGCTGCCCGAAGCCGGGCAGCGCAGCGCGATGGGATTCTTCACGACGATCCGCCGCACGCCCGACGGCAAGCTCGTGATGGTGCCGTATAGCCAGGAGTATCAGAACGCGGTCGTCCGCGCGGCGTCGCTGCTGCGCGAAGCGTCGGCGCTCACCACGCAGCCCAGCCTGCGAAAGTACCTTGACGCGCGCGCAGCCGCCTTCCTCACCAACGACTACTACGCCAGCGATGTCGCGTGGATGGAGCTCGAGGCCACGATCGAGCCCACGATTGGTCCGTACGAGGTGTACGAAGACGAGTGGTTCAACTACAAGGCGGCGTTCGAGGCCTTCATCACGCTGCGCGATGACGTCGAGACGAAGAAGCTGGAGACGTTCGGCAGCCGCCTGCAGGATCTCGAGAACCATCTGCCGTTCGATCCCAAGTACCGCAATCCGAAGCTCGGCGCGCTCGCGCCCATCCGCGTCGTCAACGTCGTGTTCACGGCGGGCGACGCGAATCGCGGCGTCCAGACGGCTGCATTCAACTTGCCGAACGACGAGCGCGTCACGCGCGAAAAGGGATCCAAGCGCGTGATGCTCAAGAACGTGCAGGAGGCCAAGTTCCAGAAGGTGCTGCTGCCGATCGCGAAAGTCGCGCTGTCGCCCGCGGATCAGGCGCGCGTGTCGTTCGACGCGTTCTTCACGCACATTCTGATGCACGAGATGCTGCACGGCCTCGGCCCGCACGTGGTGCACGGCACGACCACGCCGCTGCGCCAGGCCCTGAAGGAGCACTACTCCGCCATTGAGGAAGCGAAGGCCGACATCTCAGGGCTCTGGGCGCTCGAGCGGCTCGCGTCGCAGAACGCCGTCGATCCCGCGATCGCGAAGAACATGTACGTCACGTTCCTCGCGTCGATGTTCCGATCGATCCGCTTCGGTGTGAACGAAGCGCACGGACGCGGCATCGCCATGCAGTTGAACTGGATGCTCGACAACGGCGCCATCACAGTCGCCGACGACGGCACCTTCGCGATCGACGACACGACAATCAAGGACGCCGTCGCGAAGCTGACCGGCGAATTTCTCACGATCGAGGCGGAAGGCAGTTACGAGAAGGCCGCAGACATGGTGAAACGGCTCGGCGTGGTACGCCCCGAGGTGCAGCGCGTGCTCGATCGGCTGAAAGATGTGCCGGTGGATATCGAGCCGCGGTTCGTCACGGCGGAGACACTGACGGGTGGCGCAGGCCGTTAGGCCGGGCGCATACTAGGCGCATGCGACGGCTGGCGGCGACGTTCGCGGTCATCGTGCTGGCGGGGTGCAGCGCGTCTCCAACGAAGCCCGCCCCAGGCGCGCCGGCCGTTCCGGCATCCTCGAGCTTCGAGGGGGTGTGGGAGTTCGACTACCGCGTCGAGACCTGCAACGGTCTCCGTCACTGCTTCGCCTTCCTCAACGCCACGCGGACCATCACGCTTCGTGCGATCCGCGGGACGAGCGGTTTTGACGGCGTCGTGACTGTCTTTTCCGACAACGTCGACGTCGGCGGGAGCATCGCCGGCGGCACTCTCAGTCTGCGAGGGATCAGACGGCCGGCAATCGCAAACGACTACGAAGTCGAGGTCACAAAACTCGACCTGCGTCGCGAGCGCGCGGAGGTCACGGGCACGTTCGAGTACACCGTCAAGGGCCCGTCGAACACGAGTTTCTTTGGCAGCTCGCGCGTGGGCGGCCCTGTGACGGCTGCGAGGCTGTTGGGCCCGGTGGGCCCTGTGGGCTTCGCCGGAACGTGGAACGGGCGGGTCGCCGTGCGCGACTGTTCGAGCGTCGGATGGCCGGATTGCTACCCGCACGAACCGCGAGACACGTATCCCTTCGAGCTTTCGGTCGCCCAGCACGGCAGCACTGTCGCAGGAACCCTGCGCGTCTCGGGCTCCACGGTCATCAACGTCGAGGGCACCGCTGCGGGCAACGCGGTGACGCTGCACGGTACCGCCACCGAGCCGAACTACGCGTTCGACGAAGTCACGACGCTGAGGCCGTCGACGCTCGCGCGCGACGGCGTCGGACGGCTGAACGGCTCGATCACGTTCGAGATTGCCTGGCCGCCAAAGCTTCCCGACCTGTGGACGTACAAGGCGACCGACTTCCGCGCCGTCGAACTCGTCAACGTTGTGCTGAAGCCGTCCTGACGCGCATACTGACTCGCATGCGCAGCCGGCTCACACCGTTGTGCCTCCTCGTGGCGTTCGCCGCAGCATGCGGCGGTGCGACGCCGACGTCGCCTTCGCCTTCCGGCTTTCCGCCCGTGCCTCAGGCGTCGCAGTTCGAAGGGGTCTGGCAGATCGAATACCGCATCGCCGAATGCAACGGTCTGCGCCACTGCTTCGCCTTCAACGGCACCACGCGCACGATTGGACTCCGGCTGGTCGCCGAAGGCGGCGGATACGACGGTGTGGTGTCAGTCTCGAACGAAAACATCGACGTGACCGGCACGATTGGCGTGGACGGCGCGCTCGTGCTGACGGGGATTCGCCGGCCGGCCATCGCTGCTGACCTCGAGGTCGAGATCAAACAGCTTCAACTGCGGCTTCTCGAGTCGGGTGCGGCGGGCAACTTCGACTACACGGTGAAGGGGCTGGTCTCCAGCTTCTTCGTGAACTCGCGTCTTGCGGGCCCGATCGTTTCCGCCGAAAGAGTCGGCAGCATTTCCACGGTCAACGCCAAGACCTTCACCGGCACGTGGAAAGGCCGCATCGCCGTGCGTGATTGCTCATCGGTAGGCTGGCGCGACTGCTATCCGCTCGAACCACACGAGCTCTGGAACGTGGAGCTGGTGCTGACTCAGACGGGAAACCGGATCTCGGGATTGCTCAAGGCGCCCGGCGGGGTCACGATCGAAGGGTCGGCGACGGGCAGTACAGCGCAACTGGCCGGCGCTGCAACGTCGGCCGCTCCGAGTCATACCACGTTCACGACTCTCCGCACGGCGACGCTCACGCGAGATCTCGTGGGACGTCTCAAGGGGACGCTGAGTCTCGAGATGCGGTGGCATTGGAACGATCCGCCGCGCGTCTCGTCATCCGACTTTCGCGTCATCGAACTGATCGACGTGATTCGCAGCGGGCCATCCTAGCGCGCGCTGCCGCCCCGCACGACCGGTATCGCCAGATCCGGACGGTCGGTAATCAACCCTTCGACGCCCCATTGCAGAAGCCGGCGCATGTCCGCCTCTTCGTTCACCGTCCACACACTCACCGACAGACCGCGGCGTGCGACCGCCCGCATGAAGCGGGGCGAAACGATGCGCAGACGTCCGGCTTTTTCAGGGATCTGAAAGCCGTAGTACGCGGGCTTGAAGGGCGGGAGTCCGCACCACGAAGCCCAGAGCGCGGCGCGAACCTCGGGGTGCGACGCGCCCGTGCGCACGCCGTCGCTCAGACGCCGCGCGGCAAGCACGGGGCGCGTGTGGAAAGATGCGATCGCCGTACGTTCCAGCGCGCCCGCCTTTCGCAGCACGTGCACCACGGCCTCTGCCAGCGCCTCGCTGTCGTCTTTCATTTCCACGATCAGCCGCGCATCGGGATGGCGCCGCACGACTTCCTCGAGCCGCGGCACGCCGATGCCTTGTCCACGAAACGAACGCTGGCCGTCTTTCGTGAAGTGATACCCGGCGTCGACGCGCGCGAGTTCGTCTGCGGTCAGCGCCGAGACGGGACCGCGGGCGTTCGTCGTGCGGTCGAGGACGGCGTCGTGATGCACGACCGCGACGCCGTCGCGCGAGAGTCTGACGTCGAACTCCAGGCCGTCGGCGCCAAGCCCCATTCCGTTGTCGAACGCAGCGATGGTGTTTTCAGGCGCAAGCGCCGCTCCGCCACGATGCGCATAGACCACCGGCGAACCTCCCGAGCCCATCGAACCTGTCGAACCGGCCGAACCCATTCTGTATTCTGTCTCCTGTCTCCTGTATTCTCGTCAGTATGTCCCTGCCCGCAACCGTTGCTGAGCTGCGCGCGGCGCGCCTGCCCCGCCGGTCCGTCAAAGACGAAGTCCGCGACAATCTCATTCAGAAGCTGAAAACGGGCGAGCCGCTCTTCCCGGGCATCGTCGGCTACGAAGAAACCGTCACGCCGCAGATCGTCAACGCGATTCTGTCGCGGCACAATTTCATCCTGCTCGGGCTGCGCGGTCAGGCGAAGAGCCGCATCCTGCGCGCGCTCACGTCGCTTCTCGACGAACAGCTGCCGGTGATGCCCGGCTGCGAGATTCACGACGATCCCTTGGCGCCGATCTGCGCGGCCTGCCGGTCGCGCGTGACGCTCGAAGGCGACGCGACGCCGTTGGGGTGGCTTGGCCGCGACGAGCGCTACGTCGAAAAGCTCGCGACGCCCGACGTGACCATCGCCGACATGATCGGCGACATCGATCCGATCAAGGCGGCCCGCGCCGGCCTGCATCTCTCGAACGAGCTGACGATGCACTACGGGCTGCTGCCGCGGGCCAATCGCGGCATCTTCGCCATCAATGAGCTGCCCGATCTGGCCGGGCGCATCCAGGTGGGCCTGTTCAACATCCTGCAGGAAGGCGACGTTCAGATCAAAGGCTTCCCCGTGCGGCTGCCGCTCGACGTGATGATGGTCTTCAGCGCCAATCCGGAAGACTACACGGCGCGCGGGAAGATCATCACGCCGCTCAAGGACCGCATCGGCAGCGAAGTGCGCACGCACTATCCGAAGACGCGGTCGGAAGGCGTGACCATCACGTCGCAGGAAGCGTGGACCAACCGCACGGCGCTTCCCGTCGACATTCCGCCGTTCGTGCGCGAGATCGTCGAGGAGATTGCGTTCCAGGCGCGCGGCGATCAGAAAGTGGATCGCCGATCGGGCGTCAGCCAGCGCCTGCCGATTACGGTGCTCGAGAATGCCGTCTCGAACGCCGAGCGGCGCGCGCTCGCCGCCGGCGAACCCGTCGTCGTGCCGCGTGTGACTGACATCTTCGCCGCGCTGCCGTCGCTGACGGGCAAGATCGAGCTGGAGTACGAAGGCGAGCTTCGCGGCGCTGAACAGGTCGCGCGCGAGCTCGTCCGCGGCGCCGTCGCCACGGTGTTCGATCCAGCCTACGCGACGCTCGATACCCGCGCCATCGTCGACTGGTTCGACATGGGCGGCGAGATCGATCTCGGTGACATGGCGCCGGCCGGCGACCTCATCGCGAAGGGCCGCGGCGTGCAGGGATTGCTGGAGGCGGCAAAGGCGCACGCGAAGAAGAAGGCAGACGGTCCGCATCTGGCCGCGTCGATCGATTTCGTCCTCGAAGGTCTGTGCGCCCTCAAGCGCATCAGTCGCGCGGGGTCTGGAAAGTTGACCGCGATCGAGCCGCGGCGGCAGCGCCAGACCGAACATGCGCGCGGGCCAGAACAGGCGCGCGCGGTCGAGCGCGGCACCGAGATCTTCGACGAGGAAGAGACGACGCCGCGCGGGCGCAAGAAATACTACAACTGAGCCGTGGATTTGGTGATTTGGTGATCTGGTGATTTGGTGATCTGGTGAAGTACCGGTATCGCAAATACGAGCCTGACGAGTTCGAGGGCATCGACCTTCAGGACCTCGTGTCGGCGCTCTCAGACATGCTGCTGTCGAGCGGCTTCCAGAATCCGTGGGATCCCGACGATGACAGCGCGCAGACGATGCAGGCGCTGCACGATGCGATTCTCGACGCGCTGCTCAATGGCGGGATGCTCGATCCCGAGGCGATGCAGCGTCTGTTCGGCGATCCCGGCGAGGGCGACCAGAGCGAGGCGCAGGACAGGCTCGAGAGGCTGGTACAAAAGCTGATGGAAGGCCTGCAGCAGCAGGGCTACATCACGCAGGCGCCGCGGCCAGGACAGCTGGCGAATGGACCGGGACAGATGGGCGAGCAGCAGGCCCACGGCGATCAGCCGGGAAACGTCAGGTTCGAGATCACTGACAAGAGCATCGATTTTCTTGGCTATCGCGCGCTGCGCGATCTGCTTGGGTCAATGGGCCGCGGCGTCACGGGCCGTCACGACACGCGCGAGCTCGCGACTGGCATCGACGCCGGCGGCGCGCCGAAGCCGTACGAGTTCGGCGACACGATGAACCTCGATGCGGGGGCCACGCTGCTGAATGCGGCCCACCGAAAAATGGGGACGGGTCTTAATTATTCCGAGGACCACATAATTAAGACCCGTCCCCATTTTTCGCTCGAGGTCGATTACGAAGACCTCATGGTCACCCAGTGTGAGTATCAGAGCACCTGCGCGACCGTGCTGATGCTCGACTGCAGCCACAGCATGATCCTGTACGGCGAGGATCGGTTCACGCCGGCGAAACGTGTGGCCATGGCGCTGGCCACGCTCATCCGCACGCAGTATCCCGGTGATTCGCTGAACGTCGTGCTGTTTCACGACTCCGCCGAAGAGATTCCGATCGGCCACCTCGCTCGCGCGCGCGTGGGCCCGCACTATACGAACACCCGGGAGGGTCTCAGGCTGGCGCGCCGCATTCTCGAGCGGCAGCGCACCGACATGCGCCAGATCATCATGATTACCGACGGTAAGCCGTCGGCGCTCACGCGTCCGGACGGCCGCATTTATCGCAACGCGTTCGGACTCGATCCGTACGTCGTGGCGCAGACGTTCGCGGAAGTGGCCGCGTGCCGCCGGGCCGGCATCATGATCAACACGTTTATGCTCGCGCGCGATTATGACCTGGTCGCCTTCGTGCGGCGCGTCGCGCAGATTTGCCGCGGGAAGGCGTACTTCACGACGCCCTACACGCTCGGGCGGTATGTGCTCATGGACTATATGGATCGCAAGACGCGCACGGTTCATTAGCGAGCGAACGGAGCGGGGCGTCGGGGCCCCGCGAGTGAGAGAGCCAGGCGGGGTGCAGGGGACCCCGCCGGAAAGAGAAGATGCTGCCAGAGGCCCTGCCGATCTTTCCGCTGCCGAATGTCGTGCTCTTTCCGCACGTGTTCCTGCCGC
>JBBDWL010000013.1:35669-51992 GCA_040902895.1 Vicinamibacterales bacterium
CTGCCGATCTTTCCGCTGCCGAATGTCGTGCTCTTTCCGCACGTGTTCCTGCCGCTGCACATCTTCGAGCCGCGCTATCGGGCGATGGTCGCCGACGCGCTGGACGCCGATCGCATCATCGGGATGACGCTGCTGAAGCCCGGATGGGAGAGCGACTACGAGGGCCGTCCGCCGATCTATCCGGTGGGCTGTGCCGGCCTGATCACGCAGGCGCATCGTCATCCGGATGGCCGGTTCAATATCGTGCTCCGCGGCCTGGAGAAGTTCCGGGTGCTTGGTGAAGACCCGTCGCGCCCCTATCGGCTCGCGCATGTCGAGCCGGTCGATGAACCCGCCTGCCGCGAGCTCGGCACGATGCGCCACGAGCGGCGCCGGCTCGAGCAGCTGATTCTCGCGACGCCGCAGGGCGCCACCGCGCACGGCGATCTCTCGCCGTCCATCTCGCCGCCGTCGATGCCCGACGAGGACTTCATCAACGCGCTCGCCCAATACCTGAATTTCGAGCCTGTCGAGAAACAGGCGCTGCTCGAGATTCCGGATGCGCTCGCCCGCTGTCGATCCGTGATCGATCTGCTCGAGATGAAGAACCTGGTGGGTCAGCGCACCTGGATTACGGCGTAGACAATCGCGTCGCGATCTCGGCAATCACCTGCTCGCCGTGAAAGCGGCCGTTCTCGATGAAGATGCGGCCGCTCTGGCGGCCTGCGATGACGGCGCCCGCCAGAAATAAGCCGGGGATGTTTGTTTCGTAGGTCTCGGGATCGTGCCTGGGATACTCGCCGTTGTTGAGAATCTCGACGCCTGCCGATGCCAGCAGCTGATTGTCGGAGCGGTACCCGGTCATCAGAAACACGCCGTCGGCCGGAATGTGTTCGATCCCTCCCGGCGTCTTCACGACGACGGCGTCCGTCGTGATCTCCTGCACGCAGGCGTTGAAGCGCGCCCGGATGCTGCCTTCGGCGATGCGGTTCTCGATGTCCGGTTTCACCCAGTATTTGATGCTGTCGCCGAGCGTCGCGTGCCAGTGCACCAGCGTGACGTGCGCGCCGTGCCGATAGAGATCGAGCGCCGTTTCGGCCGCCGAGTTCTTGCCGCCGACGACCACGACTCGCTTGCGGAACCAGGCGAACGGCTCGCCATAGTAATGCGACACGTGCGGCAGATCTTCTCCCGGCACGCCGAGGCGGTTAGCAAAATCGTACGCGCCGGTGGCCATGACCAGAAACTGGGCGCGGGCGGTGACCGGCTCGCGGCCGCTGGTCTCGACGACGAAGCCGCGTTGGTCGCGGGTGATCCCCGTGACGGGCGTATCGAAGGCGATGTCGAGATCGCAGGTCTCGGCGACGCGCCGGTAATAGCGCAGCGCTTCGGCGCGGGTCGGCTTCTCGAACGGACTCACGAACGGCAGCCCGCCGATCTCCATCAGCTCGGGCGTCGTGAAGAAGATCATGCCCGCCGGATAGTGCACGAGTGAATTGACGAGCGTGCCTTTCTCGAACACGCGGTACGAGAGGCCGCGCCGCTTCGCGGCAATGGCGGCGGCCAGGCCGGCAGGACCGGCGCCGGCAATCACGACATCGAGGGGAGCGTTCATCGCGCGCGCGCCGGCGTGTAAGTGATTTCGAAGTTGCTGACGAGCGCGATGGGGCGGCCGACGGTTTCGATGCGCTCAAACTTGGAGGGCAGCTGCACCTCGAGCCTGATCCCGACGAGCGAGACGAAGGCGGCGGACGCGGGGATGCTGATGCGGATGCGCTGCGGAAGGCCTGGCGCCGTCGCGATCCGGCCACGTCCTCCGGCGCCGGCCAGACGATCGAACAGATCCTTCTCCGTGCGCAATTCCGCGCGCACCGCCGCGCGTTCCAGAATCTTGCCGTCTTTGTCGACAATGGCCACGAGCGCATCCTGCCGCGACGGCGCAATCGCGCGTGCCGACGCCGTGAAGCGGTTGTGCAGATCGAACTGCAGCACCGCCGCGCCCGTATGCGGCGGCACCTCGATGCGGATGCCGTCTTCGACGATATCGACGATACGGATGTCGCAGTAGCGGCGCTTCGTGTTCACGCCGACGCCGGTGACGGCCGGGCACGTGAACTTCGGCGTCTCGCGCCGTACCGCTGGAGCCGCCGGCCTTCCACCGCTCCGCTGCGCGTCCAGCGTCGCGGGAATGGCCGCGCTTGCGGCAAGAGCGAGAACACCAATCACCTTCGCGGCACGGAGCATCGTCTCAGTGTAACCTTCCAACCGTTCAACCCTCCAACATGTACCCGACAAGAATCATCTGTCTTACAGAAGAGACGACCGAGACGCTCTATTTGTTGGGCGAGCAGGACCGCATCGCCGGCGTCTCGGGCTTTACGGTGCGCCCGCCGGAGGCGCGACAGAAGCCGCGCGTGTCGGCGTTCCTCTCGGCCGACTTCGATCGCATCGACGCGCTCGAGCCCGATCTGATTCTTGCCTTTTCGGATCTGCAGGCCGATCTCGCGCGCGAGCTGGTCAAACGGGGGCACGCGGTCTTCACCTTCAATCAGCGGTCGGTCGCGGAGATTCTGCAGGCCATCCGGATCATTGGCGGC
This sequence comes from Vicinamibacterales bacterium, assembly GCA_040902895.1. Lineage (GTDB taxonomy): Bacteria > Acidobacteriota > Vicinamibacteria > Vicinamibacterales > SCN-69-37 > JALYRV01. Next base: position 38,246 of record JBBDWL010000013.1, read on the forward strand.
ATCGTCGGCGCCACGGATCGCGCCGAAAAACTGGCGCAGGAGCTGGAACGAGGCCTCGAGGACATCCGCACCTCGGCGGGCCGGTTCGCGCGGCGGCCGCGCGTGTTCTTCGAGGAATGGCCGGATCCGCTGATCGCGGGGATTCAGTGGGTCGAAGAGCTCGTCGAGATTGCCGGCGGCGAACCGATCTTTCCGGGCCTGCGCGCCGCGTCCCTCGCGAAAGACCGTGTGGTCGATCCCGCCGCGGTGATCGAGCGCGATCCGGACGTCGTGATCGGCTCGTGGTGCGGGAAAGGCGTGAATTTCGGAAAGATTCGCGCACGCGTAGGATGGGACGCCGTCACCGCGGTACGCAACGGCGCGCTCTATGAGATTCGATCGAGCTACATCTTGCAGCCAGGCCCCGCCGCGCTCACCGAAGGCGTGCGGCAGTTGCACGCAATCATGTGCGAGGTGGCCGGCATGCCGCTGCCAGAGGAGCTCTCGCCGGAGAAGCAGTTCGGTAGGCCGAAGGGGTAGCTTCGGCTAGTCGTCTTCCGAGCACGCTGCCACTTCCGCCTGTCTCGCGGCGGCGTCGAGTGCCGTGGATCCCGCGCCGGTCGTGGCACCAAGGCCGGGCCGTCGAATCAGCTCGAGGAACTCCATGCGCGTGCGCGCGTTGTCGCGGAAGATGCCGTGCATGGCGCTGGTGACGGCGAATGAATTCTGCTTTTCGACGCCGCGCATCGACATGCACAGATGGGTGCCCTCGATGACCACGGCAACGCCCATCGGCTGCACCTTGTCCCGAATGGTTTCGGCGATCTGGCTCGTGAGCCGCTCCTGCAACTGCAGGCGCCGCGCGAACACGTCCACCAGCCGCGGAATTTTGCTGAGCCCGATCACCTTCCCCTTCGGGATATAGGCGATGTGGCATTTGCCGAAGAACGGCAGCAGGTGGTGCTCGCAGAGGCTGTAGAAATCAATGTCTTTCACGATGACCATTTCGTTGTAGTCCACCGTGAACAGCGCGTCGTTGATGATGGCGTCGACGTCGGCTTTGTAGCCCGACGTCAGAAACTGCATGGCGCGCTCGACCCGTCTGGGTGTGTCGCGGAGGCCTTCCCTGTCGGGGTCCTCACCGAGCTTCGCCAGCAACTCCCGGATGATTGGCTGCATCAGGCTATTGTAGCGGTCAGCCAGCCATGCCTTCCGGAGTACTCGCCCACTCAAGGTTCGGGCCCGTCACCCTTGATCTTTGTAGCTCGATCTTCCAGGCGCCTCTTGGCCTGCCACAGCCGATCGAGGGTCAGCCGGACACTCTCGAAGTCCCGGTTCGCGATCTCCATCTTCTTTTCTATATCTGGAGGGACGGGACCAATACCCATCATGATGCTACCGACGAAAGGATTTTTCTCCTCCATCGCTCTCTTCTCTCGCTGCGCGGCGGCAATGCGGCTTGTGATCTCCTCAAGTGCCCGGGTTACGGCCGGAAGGCGGCCCGGATTGCTTGTTGGAGGACTCAGAGACACGGAGTCGGGTTCGAGGGCGGCGTTCAATTCGAAGTCAAAGAGCATCTGCTCGACAGCGGCGCGGAGATCACCAGTCGCGGACTCGAGGGTACGCGTCAGCGCGGCCTCGGCGCGAGCGCCCACCTTCTGTGTGATGAGATAGCTGCAGGTTTCGCGTACCTCAGCCGCATCGCTGCCCGTCCCTGCCATTAGGCCGAGGAGGCTGGCGATCGCGCCATCGAGATCGGTGCGAAGCTGCCGCTCGATCTGACGTTCGATCGGCGCGATCTGTTTCTGTCGTATTCGCCATTGGAGGTGCTTGCTTCCTCCGTCCGTCACGATCTGACGAACGTCGGCAGCGTCAAGGGTCGCGGTCAGCATGGCCGACCCGGACGGATCAGTATAGGAATAGCCATGGCCATCACGGGCCGCTGGCGCCAACACTTCGGGTCCGAGACGATGAAGCAACTGCATGCTTCGTAGGCGCTTCCGTTGGCCGGCTAGCCGAACGACAAGCTCAGCCAAGTCGGTGTGTGAGCGTCGGAAGAGATCGAGGAGTGGCATGAAGCTACCCACCGCCAATAAAAAATGTTTCTCGTCCCTCAGTGTCTGTGCTGCGGGCTGCGCCAAGAAAGCAGTCTTCATAAGTGGCCTCGCCCTGAAACGCCACGGCGCGGACACCGGGCCTATTCGCTTCGACCGTGCCGTCGTCGGCGACCGCCACAACCACAGGATCCAGAATCTTCAGACCGAATATTTCCGTAAAGCCAGCGCTCGAATCGATTCCGATCGTTATGCGTTTATCGCCCTGTGAAAACCTGGGCAGGACAAAATCGACTACCTTGCCGGCGCTATCCTTGAAGGCCAAGCCAGATGGAGGAACATCGGGCGACAGCTCCTTCACCGCGAATTCAACACCCTGGAGCGCCGTGACCTTTATATAGAACGCCCCCTTGGCCTTGTAGAACTCCACGGCTACGTTCTTTGTGGCGCCGCGTTTGACGATCGGCGGCCCGCTCGGCCCGCGGTATTGCGCGTGGACGGCCCCGCCGAGGAGGGCGATCAGGACGCAGGTGGAAGTAGCGTTCATGAGATGCATCATCCTCAACGCGAAGGGTTTTTACACTCCGGGCCAGGCTCCTCGCACCACCACGTCAGGATCGCCGTGACAGCGATTTTCAGTCCTGGCTGTGTCTCACCCTTTTTGATCTGTAGGAACTCACCAGGTTTTCGTGTGCCGTCACCCAACTGCCAGAAAGAAGCGCCTCCTGTGGGAAAGGGATCCTCTCCCCACTTGGATGTGAGGACGTCGACGACATCCGCCGCCGTCACTGGCCGCTCGGATGGTGGTTCACCAAGCACGCGGACGTTGTTGGCGATCACGATGGAGTCGGCAGGCTCGGCGATCTCGAGGGTGCTTCCACTGATCTTGGTGACACTCCCCGCCGACAGAGCCATGTAGACGTTCGCTGCGGATAGGACGACTATCACGCGTGAGGGCTCGCTGCAGAGCGAACGAAGCGCCGCCTCGGTGACGGGCGCACTTGTCGTCGCCTGGGCCGAGACGTTCACGACTGCCACCAGCGCGTAAAGCCCCGCAGCGATGACGACCCGGTGCGGCTTCATTTGCAGGTGACCCCAATGGGCTTTTTGACCGTTTCTCCGGCTTTTACTTCAACGTCGTCCACGAACACCTGAACAATCTTGCCGTCTTGTGTCCGCGACGTCCGGAAAAAACGTAGTTGCCCTTCTCATCCACGATAGCGGTCATCGCTTTCTCTTCGTCGCCTGCTTCCGACGACTTGGTCAGCTTCACCACGAGACCCACATAGGGTTCCTTCTTGTCGGACCGAAACACTTGACCCTCTATCTTGCCGGTCTCCTGCGCTGGTATAAGGAGCGCTACGAACAGCACAACAGTGGTTCCCTTCATGACCTTTGCTCTTGTCCTGCTGCCGCTGATGTCACTTTAGGGGCGACACGAGCTCTTTGAGGATGTTAACGCTTGGCTGGAGAGGTGTCGGCTTGCGCTCGCCCAACACAAGCTCTAATTTGAGCTGCGCTCTTGGCACGGCAAAGGCCATCTCACGCTCACCGGTTTCCCAGTGAAGTGTGTAAAGGAGTTCGCATTGCCGCTCACCCGCCAGCACGAATCGGCGATCCTTGGCGATCTTTTCGAACTCCTCCGGTGCGAGGCCACGCACCTGCACGAGCAACATGACATCGTCCGCGCTGTTGGATGTGTAAGTACCAAACGGGGTTTTCAGAACCTCCGCGCGCCTGGTCGCCAGAATCTTGAGATCGCCGGATCCCTGAACCGAAGACTGGTCCCTTACTGTTGCAGTGGAGGATGCTGTACCCAGAACCAGGACAACAAGGGCGACCCGAAGTCCCGAGAACTGCTTCATCGAATGCTCCTCTGGATGAATCTCAGCGTCTTGGGGCGGGCTGCACGTCGGCGACCCGTATTGTGACGACTCCCGCTGCCGTCTTGAGGCGGAGCGCTGGCGTCAGCCGCGCGTTGCCGTTGCTTACAGTCAGTTCGCCCAGCAATTTGGCCGTGTTTACGTACTGCGGCTTGGCGTAACCATGCGCGTACGTGATTTCGCCGTCCTTCAACGCAGGCCCGAACAGCTGTATGGGCATGGCCGCGAGAGGCGACGGTGACTCTCGAAACGTTATCGAATTATCTGCGGCATTCGGTGCCAGCATGACCGCATCGGGAGGCTTGCTGATCACAACCTGCACGACTTCACGGTCATCGGAAGGCGCCGTCCGCGTCGATGCGAAGGCCATGAACGAAAAGGTCTTCGCGCGCGGGTGGAGGCCTTGACCATCGATGGCCGAAAGGCCATCCCCGGTGTAGAACGAATACGTCGTCACGTATTTGAAGTTTTCATCGGATGTCGCGGGACTCTTCGTCACGATGACCCCGAGGATCGTCCCTTCGAGCGTCTTCCCTTTTATGGTCGTGATTCGTGTGACGTCGATGACGCCCGCGGATGGCATAGGCGTCGAAGACAGGATCATCAGGAGACTTGCCAAAGACAGAAATCGCATGTGGAGCGCCTACCTGAGTACGATCAGTCCCAAGTCCACTTGTGCGGCCTTGGCCGACACTTCGAACTGGAACGTGCCACCGCCTGCGGCCTTCATGATGCTCAGCTCTCGCCGTGACTCAATCGCGAGGCAGTAGTTCCCAAGAGGGAGTTCGCGGTCGAACACGAACGCGCCTGTTTGATCAGTACGGGTCGTGGCCCATGTGCCATCCGTGTACATGGCGAACGAGGTCGTCCTCGAGCCGTCCGGCTTCGTCGCCTGCCTGCAGGGGCGTAGCACCGCGTCGGTTATGGGCTTGTTGTTCTCGTCGACCAACCGCCCTCGCACAAGCCCTTGGCCGGCGCGCGGGATGGTCTCGGGACGAGCCTGGGGTGAAACAGATAGGACGCCTTCCGCGCCGGCAGTTCCGGCAAGGACGGCGCACAGAAGCGCAGTACGCAGGAGCATGCCGGCATATTTCAGCCGTGTGGTTCTTGGAGCAAGCGGCATGAAGCGGCGCCTGGACGCTTGCCCCGACTTGTCGTGTCGTGCCGCCTCTTCTCGGGCGCAGATCGCAAACGCGCTACCGCTTCTGCCAGACTAGCCGCGGGTTCTTGACATGGGGGCTGTGCAGAATGGCCTGCTCATCGCCCGGCTTGTCGACAGTGTGATAATTCGTGTCGCTCTCGTAAATCTTCGAACAGCCGTCCGCTTCGGCGAACTTTGCGAGGGTTCCATAGTTCCTGACGGTGTCCTTCTCGTAGGTCGCCATCGCGCCTCCACTTTGATCCAAAGGCTAGGGCCTGCCTGCTCCACCCATGAGAGCATCCAACTGACCTCGGAGCTCCGGCGGCAGGTCTTCAGGCACCTGTTCTGGTTTGTAGCCCCAGCCGGCCTCTCGACAACGGTCGTGCCAGCTACGGCTCCAGGACTCTTCGGTGAATCTCCCCAGTTCGTCAATCGAACCAACTCTGACGAGCGGCTCCATTTCAAGCCTGTCGGGAGAGCATACCCGCGGGCGTAGGCCGCTCTCCTCCGCGTTTACCAAGGCTTCCTTGACGTAGTCGACATCCACGGCGCCGGAAAAAGCGACGCAGAACTCATTCGCACGTCCCGCGAGGGTTGCGGCAGTATCACCCTCCATCAAGTGGCATCCGAGCAGTCGCGATGGCGAGATGTGCTTCATGACGAAGCGCCAGGCCTTGGAGCTATAGTAGCCACCGCCAAGGGCATCAATCTCGAAGAGAACACCTGCTAGGGCCATATGCTTCTTGGATACAGTCAGGGCGAAGACCAGTCGGTCTTTACTTGACCATCCTCAACACGCCATGACCTCTCACCGAAACCGACACCGGCCCCTTCGCCGGAGGAAGCAAATAAAGCAACTCGACGTCAGCGCCCGGCGCGAGGATTACGACAATTTCGCCGCGGACGTCAGTGGCAAACCCGCGAGGACTAGCCCACGGCATATAAAGGGCCGCAGCCGGTTCGGTGGCCCCTGCATACCGCTGTGTGATATCCGGCAACCGCGGGATTGTGAATTCCGTGCGGGTCGAGGGGTCCGGATTCTTGAACGTGACGAGGAGAGGCACAAGTTTTTTGGCGTCGAAGTCACTGCATCCGTGCGCCAAAGTCCATCCGGTGCCCGCTCCCAACGAAAGGGCTGCCTTGAATCTTGGTTGAAGCTCGCAGAGTGACGTGTAACCCGTCGGCCTGCGCCCTTCCAGGACAAGGCCTGTCGCCGGAGCCTGAACTGCCGCTCTGGGCTGAATCAGACCGAAGAAAAAAATCGCAATCAGCAACATATGGATTCCCGCTGACGCGGCCATTCTTTCGGCTTGGAGAAGCGGCCGACAAGCGGCATGAAGCGTCGTGAGGCCCTTCGGCGCGACTGTCGCTTCCTGCCGCATTCGATCTAGAATCGCCCTCCCGATGCACCCATGAGCCCCGCACCTTCATCCCGCCGGCTCGACTCCTGGAAGGAGATCGCCGCGTTCCTGCGTCGCGACGTCCGGACCGTCCAGCGATGGGAGCACGAAGGATTGCCGATTCACCGGCGGCCAGGAGCGAAGCGCAGCGTCGTGTTCGCGTACGAACACGAGCTCGATTCGTGGTTTTCAGGCAGGCACGCCGAAGACGGTCTTGCGCCAGTCGTAGCGGTCGGCCCCACCGAGGCGCTTCGTCGCGGATTCAGCCGCCGATTCGCGGTTGTCGCCGCGGTCGTGTTAGCGATTGCTGCCGTATTGGCCGGAGTCGCAGGCACCGGTTCGCGTCATACCGCCGAACCAACGACATGGCGCACGCTCGCGGTCTCTTCGACGCCGATGCGCTTCCCGCACTGGGCAGACCTGAATGGGGACGAACGTGCGGATCTCGTTGTCAATCCACTCACCACCCCAGCGCTGATCTTCAGTTCCGCGGCCACGTTGGAATGCGCATCGGAGGCCCTGGCCTGCGCGAGCACTCGAATCCATACACCGGAGGCCTGCTACACCCATATAAGCCGGCCAGGCGACTTCAATGGTGACGGTCTCGATGACCTCATCGTCTCTTGCCTGCTGCGAGAGCCGGAGTCCTACACGGCAACCGGGCCGAGCTACATCGTCCTCGGGCGCGCACAATGGCCGAAGGATTTGCGGCTGCCGGCGGACGCAGACGTCACTCTTTCAACTTCCGTGCGGCATGATGATCGGGTGCACGGCTGCCTGCACGCCACGTCGCCTCATGACCTGAATGGCGATGGCCTCCAAGACGTGTTGATTGGCGGCGCGGAGGTGCCCTTCAAGGGACGCCTCTCGGCAGGTTCCCTGTATGTCTTTTATGGACGACGCAACTGGCCGTCGGCACTCACGTTCTCGCGGGCCGACGTCACGATCGGCGGCAGCCGCATGGCCGAGGGCCTGGGCAATCACTGCGCGGTTGGGGACTTCGACGGCGATCGGCATCTCGATATCGCCGTACATGGCGGCGAGCGACCGTTATGGAACATGCTCGGCGGCGCTGGCCGCACGTACTTGATTCGGGGACGGGCAGACTGGCCGCGCGAGATAGATCTCGCGGAGGAGCCGGTAATGCGGTTCGACGGCCTGTCGTCGGGCACATCCAGCCAATCGCTCGTGCTGGCCGATCTCGATGGCGACGGCAGGGACGAACTTTTCTTTTCCGCCCCGGTCAGCCTGCGTGACCGGAATGCCGGCAGCCGAATGGCGATGTGGCGGGGGCGCGCCTTCCGTCCCGCGACCATGCCTTTCGCGCAGGCAGATGCCATCGTCGTGGGGACATCGGCAACTTCGATGTTCGGCTCGTCGCTCGTGCCTGCGGACCTGGACGGGGACGGCACAGCCGAATTGCTGGTTGATGAACCGCGGCACGGGACAATCAGCGTCGTGGCATACCGCACGGGAAGGCCCGCGGTGACGGCCCGCATCGGCGTTTCGGCTGCAACGCCGGATGGCGCCACCGAAACGTCCGCTGTTGCGCTCGGCGGCGGCACGCTGGCGCGGGTGAGTCTGGAATCCGGTCAATGGCGCCTCGCGCTCGCCCAGGCCTTCGCGCCAATAGCCATAGACGTCCGGCCGCACACCAACGACGATGTAATCCTGCGGCCCGGCGTTGCTGCCGTTGGTATTCCCGCGGCCGACTCGGGCGCTGAGATCGATCCCGCTTCGCTGCGCGCCGCCGGTGCCCATCCGATTGGCTACGGGACCGATGACTTCAACCGCGACGGCCGCCCTGATCTGATCGGCTACTTCCGCACCGAAGAAATGAAGCTCCCTGACGATGCCGCATCGCTGACGCTTGTCGCGCAGCGGCGGAACGGTCAGTACGTACGGGGCCAATCCCCCATCCGCGTGGTGACTGTTTCAGCCGGCCGGCAACGGCCCTGAGAAATCTCACATCCAACGACTCAACTCGGGCCCGGCACGAGTCAGAATCTGCGGCACGGCTCGTGCTTCTCCTTCCGCGGAGGATGTCATGCGCGGAGGCCGGTTGCTCATTGGCGTTGTGATTGCCATCATCTCGCTCATCAGCTATTGGTCGATGAAGGAGGAGAATCCGATCACCGGCGAGAACCAGGCCGTCGGGTTCACGACCGATCAGGAGCTGGCGCTCGGCCAGCAGGCCGCGCCGCGGATGGCGCAGGAATTCGGCGGGCTCGATCCCAATCCCGAGCTGCAGGGGTTCATCGACGAGGTTGGCAACCGGCTCGTGCAGTCGAGCGACGCGCGCAAGACTGACTGGAAGTTCGACTTCAATCTGCTGGGCGACGCCCAGACGGTCAACGCATTCGCCCTTCCGGGCGGCCCCATCTTCATCACGAAGGCGCTGCTCGCGCGCATGACCGACGAGGCGCAGCTGGCCGGCGTCCTCGGCCACGAGATCGGCCACGTCGTCGCGCGCCACGCCGCCGAACAAGCGGCGAAGACGCAGCTCGGGCAGGGTCTCGTGGGCGCCGTCGCGGTGGGCACGAGCGACGAGTACGGTTATTCAGCGGGTGGCCAGATGGCGCAGTTCGTGGCGCAGATGACGCTGATGAAATACGGACGCGAAGACGAGCTGCAGTCAGATCAACTCGGCGTGCGATTCATGGCCGACGCGGGCTACGATCCGCGCGCCCTCATTGACGTCATGGACATACTCGCGAACGCCAGCGGCGGCCAACCGCGCGGCCCCGAGTTTTCGAGCACGCACCCCGATCCCGGCAACCGCAAGGCAGTCATCGAACAAGCGATTCAGGAAAGATTTCCAAACGGCGTGCAGGGAACAAGAGGGCGGACGATCTCGCGGAATTAGCGTCCAGGTGCTAACGCCCGGGTGCTACCGCCCGAGCGCAGGCGGCCTGAACACTAGTACTTATAGAAACCCTCGCCCGACTTCCTTCCCAGCTTCCCCGCCAACACCATGCGCTTGAGCAGCGTGGGCGCGGCGAACATCGGGTCCTTGAACTCATCGAACATGATGTTCGCGATGTAGTAGGTCGTGTCGAGCCCGACGAAGTCGAGCAGCGTGAGCGGGCCCATCGGGTAGCCGCACCCGAGCTTCATGCCTTTGTCGATGTCTTCCACGGTACCCAGGCCGTGCTCGTAGCAGCGGATCGCGTCGAGCAGATACGGCACGAGCAGCCGGTTCACGATGAATCCTGGCTTATCGGGCGCCGTGATCGGCTCTTTGCTGATCGACGTCGAGAAGGCCATCAGCGTCTGATGCGTCTCGTCGCTCGTCGTGAGCGACTTGATCACTTCGACCAGCTTCATCAGCGGCACGGGATTGAAAAAATGCAGGCCGCCGAAGCGATCGGGACGCTTGGTGTTGGCGGCAAGCTCGGTGATGCAGAGTGACGACGTGTTGGAGGCGTAGATGGTGTGATCCTTTACGATCGCATCAAGTGCGGCGTATGCCTTCGCCTTCTCGTCGACATTCTCGATGATGGCTTCGATCACCAGATCGCACTCAGCGAGATCGTCGAACGTTGTCGTACCTTTTAGGTTGCCGAGCGTTTTGTCGCGCTGTTCTGCCGTGAGCTTGCCTTTTTCGACGCTGCCCTCAAGGAACTTGCCGATCCGGCCGAGCCCCTTGTCGACGGCGCCCTGCGCGACTTCGCGCACGATCGTCCGATAGCCGGCCGCCGCCGACACCTGCGCAATCCCGGCGCCCATTAGCCCGCACCCGAGGACGCCTACTGTCTTAATCTCCATCAAACGGTCTCCACCAGTGCGGCGATCCCTTGACCGCCGCCGATACATGCCGTCGCCAAACCGCGCTTCAGGCCTCGACGCCGCAGTTCCAGCAGCAGCGTCAGCAGCAGCCGCGTACCCGTCATGCCGAGCGGATGGCCGAGCGCGATCGCTCCGCCATTCACGTTCACGCGATCGCGATCCAGCCCGAGCTCTTTCTCCACCGCCAGATACTGCGCCGCGAAGGCTTCGTTTACTTCGATCAGATCGATGTCCTTCAGCGCCAGGCCCGCGCGATCGAGCACTTTGCGCGTCGCCGGCGCAGGCCCCATGCCCATCAACGCCGGCTCGACGCCGACATACGCCCAATGCGTGAGCTTGCCGATCGGCTTCAAACCACGGTCGCTCACGGCTTTCTTCGACGCGAGAATCAGCGCGGCGCCGCCGTCGACGATGCCGCTGGCGTTGCCGGCGGTGACGCATCCATTCTTCGAAAACGCGGGCGGCAGCCTGGCCAGCACGTCCATCGTCGTGTCGGGCCGCATATGATCGTCGCGTCCGAAGAGCGTGACGCCTTTGCGCGTCTTGATCTCGACCGGCACGACTTCATCGGCGAACCTGCCCGCCTCCCACGCCGCATGCGCGGCCTGCTGGCTGCGAATCGCGTATTCGTCCTGCGCCTGCCGCGAGACGCCGTACTGCGCGGCGCAGTTCTCGGCGGTCACCGCCATCGAGCACCCGCAGTGCGTGTCGACCAAGCCTTCCCAGAGGAAGTCTTCGAGTTGCCCCTGTCCGAGCTTCAGGCCGGCGCGCAGTCCCCGAATCACATGCGGCGCCTGGCTCATGTTCTCCATGCCGCCGGTCAGGACGATCCCGGCCTCGTCGAGCTGAATCAGCTGCCCCCCGCTTGCCGCTGCCTGAATGCCCGACCCGCACAGGCGGTTCACCGTGAGCGCGGGCACTTCGATCGGCACGCCCGCTTTGAGCGCCACGTGGCGCGCGCCATAAATGGCGTCCTTGCTCGTCTGCATGACGTTGCCGAACACGGCGTGATCGAGCCACTCCGGTTCGACACCCGTCTTTTCCATTGCCGCGCGCGACGCGATCGCGCCGAGCTCCAGGGCCGAAATATCCTTCAGCGCGCCGACATAATCGGCCATCGGCGTACGTGCGCCGCCCACGATGTAAACGTCATGTGCCATTAAATAAATCCTGTATTAGTGCGCCGCGCGGAGAGCTTCGCAGACCGCCTGTCCCGTTTCTTTCGTTCCCAGGTTGCCGCCGGCATCGGCGGTGACCCGGCCGTCAATCACGCACGCGCGCACGGCGCTCTCGATGGCGCGCGCTTCCTGCTCCAACCCAAGATGTTCGCACATCAGGGCCGCTGAGAGAATCGCGCCCACGGGATTCGCGATGTTGCGTCCGGCCATCGGCGGCGCCGAGCCGTGCACGGGCTCGAACATCGAAGTTCTTCCTGGATGAATATTTCCGGACGCGGCCATCCCCAGCCCGCCCTGCAGCTGCGCGCCGAGATCCGTGACGATGTCGCCGAACAGGTTGTTGGTGACGATGACCTCGAACTCCGACGGGTCGCGCACCATGTACATCGCAAGGGCGTCGATGTAGTAATGCGTGGCCTCGACGTCGGCGTACTCCGATGCAACCTGCTTGAACACGCGCTGCCACAGCGCGTGGCCCTGCTGCATGGCGTTGCTCTTGTCGGCCATGCATACCTTGCGGCGCCCGCTCGCGCGCGCGAACTCGAAGGCATGCCGGGTAATCCGGTTCACGCCCTTGAAGGTGTTGATCTCTTCCTGAATCGCAATCTCGTCGTCGGTGCCGGGTTTGAAGCGGCCGCCGATGCTGACGTACACGCCCTCGGTGTTCTCGCGGAACACGACGAAGTCCACATCATCGACGCCGCGATCCTTCAGGGGACAGAGCCGATCGTGCAGCAGCTTCACCGGGCGGTAATTGACGTAGAGATCGAGCTCGAAGCGCGTGCCGAGCAGGATGTCGCGCGCGTGGCGGTTGTCTTTGACGCGCGGATCGCCCACCGCGCCGATGAAGATGGCGTCGAACTGATCGCGCAGCATCGCGTAGCCGCCGTCGGGCACCGTGATGCCGGTCTCGAGAAAGTAGTCGGCGCCCCAGGGCAGGTGCTCGAGCGTCAACGGCCGCCCGAAAACAGTGCCGGCGGTCTCGAGCACACGAACAGCTTCGGGGGTGACATCCTTCCCGATGCCATCGCCGGCAATCACGGCGACCTTTTTCATTGGACAGCTTCCACCGCGAGCGCCATGCCGAGCCCGCCCGACACGCACAATGTTGCCATACCGCGTTTCGCGCCGCGGCGCGTCATCTCGTGCACGAGCGTCACGAGGATGCGCGCGCCGGTCGCGCCGATCGGGTGGCCGAGCGCAATCGCGCCGCCGTTGACGTTCAGGCGATCTGCCGGAATCGGCACGTCGCGAAGCACCGCCAGCACCTGCGGCGCGAAGGCTTCATTCAATTCGACCAGATCGAAATCCTCGAGCGCCAGACCGGTCGTCTCGAGCAGCGCCTGAATGGCCGGCACGGGGCCGATGCCCATGATGCGGGGATCCACGCCCGCCGTGGCCCATCCCAGGACGCGCGCCATCGGTTTTAGGTTCCGAGACGCGACTGCCCCTTCACTCGCGAGCACCACCGCGGCCCCGCCGTCGGTGATCCCCGATGATGAACCGGCGGTGATGATGCCTTCCTGTCCTTCCACTTCGGCAAACACGAGCGGCAGCTTGCGGAGACTTTCGATCGTCGACCCCGCGCGCGGATGCTCGTCGGCCGCGAAGAAGACCTTCTCGCCTTTCTTGCCTTCGATCGGCATCGGCGCGATCTCTTCGGCGAAGCGTCCGGCTTTCGTTGCCGCCTCGGCTCGCTGTTGACTGCCAAGCGCGAAGGCATCCGACGCCTCGCGCGTGATGCCGTATTCGCGCGCGAGCACTTCGGCGGTCTGTCCCATGATCAGGTTAGAGATGGGGCAGAAGAATCCGTCGCGATACATCGCGTCGACGAGCGCGAAGTTTCCCATCCGATGGCCCCACCGGGCATCGTCGCTGTCGATCAGGTACGGCATGCGGCTCATCGACTCGATGCCGCCCGACAGCACGACATCCGACTGCCCCAGCTCGATGGCCTGCGCGCCAAGGGCCACGGCCTGCAGACTCGAGGCGCAGGCCTGATTGATGGTCTGCGCCGGGGCGGTCACGGGAATGCCGGTTCGCGCGGCGACCTGCCGTCCGGGATTCGGGCCCGATCCCGCCTGCCGTCCGTGGCCGATGAAGACCTCGTCCACCGCCTCGGGCTGCAGCGACGCCCGCTCGAGAGCCGCCTTCGCGGCCACCGCGCCGAGCTCAGCCGGATGAATCGATTTGAGCGTGCCGCCGTAACGGCCGATTGCGGTGCGGGCGGCGCCAACGATGAAGACGTCGCGCCCGGTCAGGTGCGCGCGGGCAGGCATAACCGCACCAGAATACCTTGTCCCGCCGCACCAATTGGCCGTTT
>JBBDWL010000014.1:0-1371 GCA_040902895.1 Vicinamibacterales bacterium
CGAATCGACGCGCCCACCGCGCGCGCCAGGTCGGGCTCGCCGCCTTTCATCTCGACGATGATGCGGGTGTCGCGGTGCCGCGACAGGACGGCGTCGAGTGTGGAGATGCCGATGCCCTGCCCCCGAAAGGGATAGGCGCCGTCGATGTGAAAATGAAAGCCGGCGTCGACGCGCGCCAGCTCCGCGGCGGTCAGCGCCTGCACCGGACCGGTGCGATCGGTCGTGCGATCGAGGGTGCGATCGTGGATGACGACGGGAATGCCGTCGGCCGAGAGCTGCACGTCGATCTCGAGGCCGTCGGCGCCGAGCGAGAGGCCATTGTCGATGGCCGGCATGGTGTTCTCCGGCGCACGCAAGGCGCCGCCGCGATGCGCGAACACCAGCCGCCGATCGGCGTCAAAGACTGGCGGGCGACGGGACGGCACGCGCCATTCTAAACTGCGCTACTCTTTCACCGCGTGCGATCGCTGGTTGCCATCCCGCTCGCCATCCTCGCCGGCCTCTTGCCCAAGCGCCATTGGGAGGACGTCGATCTGCCCGTCCGCAACCTCGCCTTCGCGTCGGCGCTGCTGACGTTCTGGGCCGGGGCGGCGCTGGGCATCACCGGTTATTTTCCCGCGATGGAAGCCGCGCTGAAGGGCCGCGAATTCACGGCACCGCCGGTGATGCTGGCGGTGTTTTTAGGCTACGTGTTCGCCACTCCACGCGGTCTGGTGTCCCTGTATCTGTTGTTGAGCGGCTACTTCCGCGTGATGTCGTGGTGGGTCGCCGAGCCCGCCGGCGATCCGCTGTTAACCGGGTTGGACGCGTTGGTGCAGCGCAAGCGGCAATCGCGGCAGCAACGATCTCAGCGAGATGCGCGCCACGCCCTCGAAGGCGCCGAGGAACCGGATCGCCGTTACGACGGCGAATGGGCGGGGCTGAGCGCTGTGGATTACGTGATCGTGAGCGCACGACGAAAGCCGGGCTGGACCAAGGGCACCTGGGTGATCACCAACGACGGCTGGTTCATGCTCGGCGAGCCGTTCGATCGGCCGATGCCCAACGGCCTGCGGACCGTGTATCCGCTGACGCTGCATGCCAACAGCCTCGAGGTGCTGCGCAAGGGCGTTTCTTACGAATTGCCGCCTCTGAGAAAAAAGCCTGTCAATCCGGCTAACCGCCTTCGCCAAGGCTACGGCGGTCAAGAAGCCGGACCCGAGCAAAAGGTGACCGAAACCACACGGGCACGCGAGGAGTCATAATAGTCAGCATGTCGTCTTCGCCAAGAATTGACACCCTTGGACAATTGAAAGCGGCCATCGCGCGCGGCGAGATGCGCCGCCGCCCGGTCCGAGACGAGGTGCGCGACAACCTGTCGGAACGATTGCG
>JBBDWL010000015.1:0-51478 GCA_040902895.1 Vicinamibacterales bacterium
TGCTGCACAGCATCGGCGTTGGTAACATGCTGCCGTCGTGGGTGAAAGTGATCTGCGTGGACATCAATCCCGCGGTCGTGACCAAGCTCTCGGATCGCGGATCGACACAGACCATTGGCGTCGTCACCGACGTGGGGCTGTTTCTGCATCAATTGGCGGAACGCCTGCAGTCTCCGTGACCTCCGTATCTTCTCCGTGTCCTCGGAAGAGTCGTTATGCATAGAACGCTGATCGACCCATCAACCCTGGCGCAGCACCTGAACGATTCGAATTGGATCGCAATCGACTGCCGCTTCGATCTCACCGATCCCGAGAAGGGTGAGGAGCTGTATCGCGAAGCGCACATCCCGGGCGCGCGGTATGCGCATCTCGATCGGCAGTTGTCCGGTCCGAAGACCGGCACGAACGGGCGGCATCCGCTGCCGGACACGGACGTGCTGTGCCGCACCTTCAGCGATCTCGGCATCAGCCCGGGCACACAAGTGGTGGCCTACGACGCCGACAGCGGCATGTACGCCGGCCGCCTGTGGTGGATGTTGCGATGGATGGGGCACGATGCGGTCGCGGTGCTCGACGGCGGGCTCGCCCGGTGGCAGCGTGAGGGGCACCCCGTGCGCGGCGGCGTCGAGTCATCGACCCCGGGACACTTCAAGGGCGCGCCGCGTCCAGGATGGCGGCTCACCGTCGACGAGGTGGCGGCGATCGTCGGTGACCCCATCCGCCTGCTCGTCGATTCGCGCACGCACGATCGGTATGGCGGCATCGGCGAGACCCTGGACAAGGTCGGCGGCCACATTCCCGGCGCCGCGAATTATTTCTTCCAGCAGAACCTCACGGCCGAGAAGACCTTCAAGTCGGCCGACGACCTGAAGACCCAGTGGGCGGCGGTGATCAAGGGCCGCGACCCCAAGGATGTTGTGGTGTATTGCGGGTCGGGCGTCACCGCCTGCCATAACCTCCTGGCGCTGGAACATGCTGGCATTCAAGGGGTTAAGGTGTTTCCGGGGTCCTGGAGCGAATGGTCCGCGGACCCGAAAAGACCCGTCGCAACCGAACCTGAGGACCCGTAGCGACCGCAAACCTTCGCGCGCTGGATCCCGTCAAACCAGCCATGAAGACGATGACCCTTCGCATCCTGTTCACCGTGGCCATCCTGGCCGGCCTGGCGGCCGCACCGGATGCGCAAACCTTCCGGTGGGAGCCCAACCGCAGCCTCGACACCATCGGCCAGCGCGTCGACCGCGCCCTCGACCAGGCGCAGCGAAACATCGAGCGCCGGTGGCGGACCATCGAGCGCCAATGGGAATTGCGCTCGCGCGCCGCTGAGCGCGCCGCCGCACAGGCGCAGCGCACCGCCGAGCGCCGCGCCGCCACCATCGAGCGCCAGGTGCGCGCCCGCGTGCAGCGCCAGGCCGGGGCCCCCACGACGCGGACTTTGCGTCGTGGGGTGGAGATCAACAACGAGATTCGTGCCTATCGCCGCTACTCGGAGCGTGCGGTCCGCGCCGAACGTTACGCCGACATGCAGGTGGGCACAGATGCTGATCCTTGCCGCAACTACAACGATCGAGACGATGACTACTACCAGCACTGCGAGGTGCGCGACTCGAACCTGCCGGCGGGACCGCTGAACGTTGACGCCGGCCAGAACGGCGGCGTGTCGGTGGAAGCGTGGGACCGAAACGAGATCCGCGTCCGCGCCATCGTCCGCGGCTCGGCGCGCTCGGATGCGCGCGCCCGCGAGATTGCGAATCAGGTGCAGGTGCAAGCCGGCGGCGGCCGCGTGTATGCCACCGGTCCGGATCTGCTGCGACGCGAGTGGTGGTCGGTCAGCTACCGCATCAACGTGCCGCGCAAGAACGATCTCGATCTCTCGGCCACCAACGGCGGCATCACCATCGTCGGCGTCACCGGCAACCTGCGTTTCGACACCACCAACGGCGGTGTGAAGCTGCAGGACCTGGGCGGCCGCGTCAACGGCGACACGCGCAACGGCGGGCTCAACGTCGTCCTTGGCGGGTCCCGGTGGGACGGCGAGGGACTGGATGTGGAAACCAGCAACGGCGGCGTCACGCTCTCGATTCCCGACGGCTACAACGCCGAGCTCGAGACGCGCACCGTAAACGGCGGCCTGCGCATCGACTTCCCGATCACGGTGCAAGGCGAGCTCACGTCGCGCCGCGGCATCACCACCACGCTCGGCTCGGGCGGCCCGATGGTCCGCGTGAGAACCACCAACGGGGGAGTGAAGATTAACCGACGCTAGGCATCTATTGATCTTTTGACCTGGTGATCTCGTGAACTGGAGTTTTCAGATCACAAGATCACCAGGTCACGAGATCAAAAGATGGGCCGGCCTTGATCCCGCCCTTCCAACTCCACCGAATCGCCGACCGCGATTTCCCCATCGTCGAGGATCTCGCCGAAAGCGCCGCCGCCCCACGGGACACGCATGGCGTCCTGCAGGCCTGCCGCGGCGGCTTTCATCTGTTCGCAGGGGCGAGTCTCGCCGTAAATGCGGACACGGACCCCGCCAATCTTGAGGATTTTGCCGTGGGCATCCGTAAAGTCGATATCCGAGACGAGCAGGTTGGCCCTTCTCAGTCGTGGGTCCGGCGTCTCTGCGAGCGGCGCGGTGACATCCGCCCAGTGTTTGGTGGAAACGATCGTGACCTGCCGTTTGCCGCCCTGGTTCGCGTTACCGACGATGCCCTTACCGGCGACGACGCGTGCGCGATCGGCGGGGTCCATCGGCCCGCGATGCATCCGTTTGATCCAAATCTGCTCGAGCCTGCTCATCGAACTATTGGAACACGTCAGAACCCAGCCTTTGGAACCCTTGGAACTCCTGGAACCATTGGAACAATTGGATCCTCGTGAGGCCCTAGCTTGGCAGCTAAGCTAGCGCGCTGCTGCGAGTCGAAGCGATCGGCGTGTCTGGTTCCAACTCACCTTCAATCCGCGTCTGAGTTCTTCGTAGGTCACGTTCAAATACCGTTGCGTCTGCTGAATGCTCGCGTGTCCGAGCATCAGCTGAATGATCCGGAGGTCGACGCCGTCGGCCAGCAACCGGCAGGCGCCTTCGTGTCGGAGATCGTGCCATCGCAGATCGATGCGCTGCAGCTACGCACGATTCCACTCGGGACCCTGTCGGCCCGATCGCGGTGTGACGCCTTGAGCGAGTAAGCGCAGCGTCTCCCACGCCGTTTGGATGTTGGGTTGATAGGAGCCGCTCTCGCTGCCGAACACGTACGCTTCGGGGTGGAAGATGAATCGGTATGGTCGTCGTTTTGAACGACGCTATCGGAATTCTTGGTAGAAGAGACGTCCAGCAACGGCGAGAGGAACGCGAATAAACGAGTTTTGTGACGACTCGATGACGACCAATTATCGTCAGCGATTTCATAAGCCACGAGTCTTCCGGCCGATATGCAACGCTGCATGACGATTGCCTCTTGGCCCTCCTCTTCGCAACACACTGTTGCACGCATTTGTTTCAACAAGACCCGTTGCGATGGTTCTTCAGAGGTAATCTGCGGGAATGCCGCTTGCACGTCTACTTCAAAGCTTTCTCATGGAGGACTAGATGCGACAGCGAGCCCTCATCCAAGCCGTCGCCGTTGCGTTGCTCGTCGGCGGCGCGGCACCGCGCACCGAGCAAGCGCTGCCGCCTTCGCCCGACCTCGCCGTTCAACTACAAATAGGTGGTCTCTTCGCCGATAGAAACGACGACGGCGTCGTGGACTTCTTCAACGCCCACCTCGTGTTCGGCGAGACGCCGACGGCCGGGGAAGTGGCGGCGGCTGCCGGTGTCGCCGCGCGGCTTGGGTTCGAAACCAGTGCCATGACGCTGCCGCTCGGCGGTCAGGGGACGCCGATCGTCATCGGGCGGAGCGGCATCGCTCGGGCCCAGCTCACGCCTTCGCAGGCCGGCGTGGCGGGCCTTCGACCGGGCGAGGGCGTCGTAACCATGGCCGACGTCGGCGGATCGACGGCCATCGTCGTTGCCGGTGCGGACGACGCGGGCACGCAGGCCGCCGCGTCGCTCTTCGCGGGCCGGCTACCGCGCGTGTGGGATCCCGACGGTGCCACGATCGCGGAAGCCGCAGGCGAGGTCCGCACGTTCCTGGTGCAGCAGGGTGTGGACGTCACCGCGGTCTCAGTGCCGACGATGCACGTGTCGCAGGCTGTTGACGGTGTCGATCGGCTCGTCGTCGTCGCGCAGGTCGCCTCGTCTGCCGACGTCACCAGAGCGCAGGCCGCCTTGAAGGCGCTCACCCCCGCAGCGGGAAGGCGCGCGGCGGCGACGCCCACGCCAGCCGCGCGGCCGCTGTCCTTTGCGAACGTACGCACGGTTCGGGTTCGGCTCGAGGCCGTTGGCGCACGTCCGGCAGACATCGACATTGCGACGAATGCGCCGGCGCCGGGGCCAAGGCCGCTCGGGCGGCGACCCGGGTCGTCGGCCAAGGACGGCCTCGACCTCTCCAACCTGTTTGGCATCGACGGATTGCTGGGCGATTCGGACGAGAACCTGATTCCGGACCGCGTGGACGCACTCCTCGTGCCCGCCGCCGACGCGCAGGGCGCCGTCGATCTCGCCGCGCGACTCGGCCTCGAGTCGGCCGGGATCTCCATTCCGATTGCGGCCACGGCCGATGCCGTCACCGAGCCGAACGAGGAGCCGACGCTCGTCCTGATCGGCAGGAATCATCCGCTTCTCGAGCGCCTGATCACGGACAAGAAGTTCGACACTGAGGCACTGCAGCCGGCACAGGGGCTCATTCGCGTCATCAGGAAGGCGTTTGGCGAGAAGCCGGCGGTGGTGATTACCGGAGGCGACGCGCGCGGCGTCGCGCGCGCCGTGCGCCAGGTGTCGGAGCGCTTTCCGCACGTCTGGGCGCGCGGCAAAGACCGTACGACCATCGACGATGTGGAGGAGGATGTGCGGACGCTCGTGAGCGGCCGATCGCCGGCGGGGCAGGCGGCGACCTCGCTCTACAAGCTCGACAAGATTGCCGCAGATCTCGCGGGCAAGGACCTGGAGTGGGCCACCGTGCTTGTCTCCCTCGAGAAGCCGGCCGACGGCTTCGAGGATTTCGTACGCCGGGAGGCGAGCCAGAAGATTCGCGCGGGCAAGGTGGACGTCACCATCGACAACCGTGACGTGCAGCGGGCGAAGAACATCTTCACCGAGGATTTCGACGTCGCCTCCGAGGTTGACGATTTCTGGCAGGTGCTGCGGACAAAGGTGGTTCCGGCAGTCCGCAGGAATCAGGTGGTGGCGCTCGAAGCGCGGCTGAGCGAGCCGCCTGAGGTGCGCGCGCGGCTCGAGCAGGCGGCGCGCGCGGAGCTGGTGAAGGCGGGGGCGTCCGCGGGAACCACGGTGCGCATCCTCTCTGCGTACAAGCAGGGCTACAGTTGGCTGTACGACTCGGTGCGGCCGGCGCTGGCCGGCAAGCCGATCGAGTCGATCGCGATCTACTTTGCCGAGATCGGCCCGCCTCCCGAGTGGAAGCAGCAGGCGATGTACTCGCCGACGCGTTGGCTGCTGGAACTGTTCCCCATCGACGAGATTCTGGCGCGCGAGCTGAAGATCGATCTGAAGCAGATCCGGTTCGAAAAGCGACCGATCGGATCGCCCGCTTACGAGGTGGTGGCGACGGCTCCCGGGGGCGCTGAGGTGCTCCGCCAGACGTTTGAGCCGAAGTACGTGCTCCGGCCGTTCTTCGACCGCTTCGCCGACTACGAGAAGGTGCGCGTCACCACCGGTTGGATTACGGCCACGGTGGGTGGGAGGCCTGCCGTCGATCAGCGCATCGTGACCGACGTGGAGCGGTTCTGGGATCACTTCCAGGCGAAGACGCTGAGCGGCCTGTACGACTACCTGATGGAAATCACCGCTGGAAAGCCGCGCCGGGAGGACGCACCGCACTTCGGCGAGCTGGTGGTGGACCTCACGCTGAGCGAGCCGGACTACCAGCTTGGCCTCGACAAGGAGCAGATCTCATCGATGGAGGCGATGCACGAGGAGATCTACTTCCACACGCTGCACTTCGTCGACGTGATTGGCCGAAACAGCCGCGGAGAGGGTCTTGACTACATCGGGCGCGTCATCCCGATCGTGCGCCCGAAGAACGACGGCAAGCCGGGCCGCGCGAAGATCACGCTGTCCGGCTTCGCCGCCAGCCGGCCCACGGTGATCGTCCGCTACAAGGAGCGCGGTGGCGCCGAGGGCGAGGCGCGCATGGACATCGCGAAAGTGGCCCTGACGCGCCCGACGGCTGTGGCGGCGTGGGTGCAGGACGGCAAGGATGGCCTGGACCGCCTGGCGCTGCGCGTCCATGTGGACACGCAGCGGGATGAGCGGCCGGCGCTCGTCAAGCGTGCGCGGGCGGAGCAGGTGGATCGACAGATCATCTCCGCGGAGCAGGTGAAAGGGGTCGTGGACCATCTCGGCCGCCTGCGGGCCGCCGGCCTCTATCGCGACGCGCTCGCGTACCACGATCTCGGCGGCATCGAGATCACCGCGTCGTGGGCCCACGAGCCGGATCGGGCGACCGAAGAGGCCGTGTCGCTCGCGCCGAACGGCACGGCCGCGCCGTTCCCCGACATCCTGCGGCACCTTCCGGCAAGCTACCGTTACGCGGGCGGCGAAATCGTGCAGTGGGACACGCCGATCCCGCCGCCGGAAGCGGCCGAGCTCCTCGCGAAGATGTCTACCTTCGAGGAGGCGACGGTTTACAAGGTGGGCCAGAGTTACCTAGGCAAGGACGTCTGGGCGATGGACCTGATGCCGCCCATCGAGGCGACGCACTGGTCGCACGCGAAGATGACGACCCTCAAGCCTACGATCGTCTATTCGGGGCGGCAGGATGCCAACGAAGTGTCGTCAACGAGCCACCTGCTGAAGCTGGCCGAACTGCTGCTGACCAACCCCGAGTTCCAAGCCAAGCTGAAGAAGGTGAACGTCGTGATCCACCCGATCACGAATGCCGATGGCGCGCAGCTTGCCTACGACCTCTACAAGATCACGCCCGACCACATGCTGCACGCCGGATATCTCGGACCGCTCGGCGTGAGCCTGGTGACGCGGTGGGACAGCGATCCCATCTACCCGGAATCGAAGGTGCGGCCGAAGCTGTGGCGCACGTGGCTGCCCGACGTCTTCCTGAACCCGCACGGGTACCCCTCGCACGAATGGGTGCAGCTCTTCTCGGAGTATGCCGCGTGGGTTCGAAATCGCGTCACGGAGGCGCGCGACTGGCAGCAGATGCGCGGCTGGTTCATCCCGGGCTTCAACTATCTCGACGATCCCAAGTACCCGCACCACAAGGCGGCGGCCTTCAAGATCCGCGAGCTGATCACACAGCACATCAACGCCGTTCCGGAGATTCGCGCGCTCAATCGCCGCGCCTACGATCGCTACGAGCGCTACGGGCACGAGCACGACAGCGAGAACTTCCGGATGGACTTCACCAACGACGTCCTGATCTACACGGCGATCAAGGGTGACAGGGCGGACCCAGGCACGCGCAACGTCACTGGCGACGACTACATCGTCCGGAACCCGAAGGTCACGATCTACTTCGGCGGCACGGAAGCGCCCGACGAGCCGGCTTACGGCGACTGGATGAAGCTCGTGGCGACGATGGGTCTGCAGTGGGACAAGGCGAACCTGGAGTACCTGGTCCAGGGTAACCACGTCATCGAACGAAAAGGGACGCCGTTCTTCGGCGGCGTCAGCCTGTCGGTGAGCCGTCCGCGGCCGGCGAAGCCGGAAGCGGCGACGCCGCCGAATGGTGGCAGATGATGTTCGATTTGATTGGCGGCCTGTAAAGGGCCGTCTAATGTTCGTGCGGCTCTGCGCGCGCTCCTCTAGGCATCAACGCGGCCAACGCCTCGCGTTGATCGCACAGCGCTAATTCTGGACCATTCTTAGACCGGGCGTTGATGCAGAATGTCTCTGTCTCCGGAGGAGGGAGGCTCATGGCTCGCATAGATTTGAACTGCGATATGGGAGAGTCGTTCGGCGCGTGGCACATGGGCCACGACACGGAGGTGATGGGCGGCATCACGTCGGCCAACGTGGCGTGCGGCTTTCACGGTGGGGATCCGGAAGTGATGCGGCAGACCGTGCGCCTCGCCAAACAGCACGGCGTCGCGGTGGGCGCGCACCCGGGGCTGCCGGATCTGGTCGGCTTCGGCCGGCGTGAGATGAAAGTGTCGGCGCGCGAGCTCGAGCACATGATGCTCTATCAGATTGGTGCGCTCGCCGCCATGGCCGCGGCTGAAGGCGTGCGCCTGCAGCACGTGAAAGCGCACGGTGCGCTGTACAACATGACGTCGCGCGACGCGGAGCTGGCCGCGGCAATCGCGCGCGCCGTTGCCGCGTTCGATCGGGGCCTGATCCTGCTCGGGCTGCCCGACTCCGAGCTGATTCGCGCGGGCGACAGCGCGGGGCTGCGCACCGCCGCGGAGGGCTTTGCCGATCGCGCGTACGAGCCCGATGGCTCCCTCGCCTCGAGACGGAAGGCAGGCGCGGTCATACACGATCCCGAGCTCGTGGTTGCCCGTGCCGTCCGCATGGTGTGCGAAGGTGGCGTTGTCGCCACCGACGGTTCGTGGGTGCCGCTGAAGATCCAGACGATCTGCACGCACGGCGATACGCCCGGGGCGCACGATCTCGTCCGCCGGCTGAGGGCCGCGCTCGCCGCGCAGGACGTCACTTTGTGCCCGATGGGCGCCGCAGCTGCGTAACCTTTGAGAGCGCAACACTCTACGCCGGCCCGCCGGTGCGGCGCGGCCGGTCACCTCAGCGCGCTTGAACGAAATGTTGCAGCAGTCTGTTTCGCACAATTTGCTGCCGTCCCGCACGTGCGCGGATTTCGCCTTTGTGACAGGCCTGCCGCGGTATGCCTTTTGCTTTTCATTTTCGCATGCTCGATCGATCACGATGCGCGTGCTGACCGACGATCCGGCGTTGGCAATCAGGTTCGTTCCCGACGCATCTCCGAACGCCTGGCAGCAGCGAGGACGAAACCTGTCGCTGTTCGGCCGCGCGCTCGTCGAGGCGTTTGACGGCGCGCCCGTTTGGAGCGTGGACCTACGTCCCGGCGATTCCTCATGGGCGACCATCGTCGTGCTGTCGCGCACCACCGTGTCGCAGTTCGACACGCTCGACCGCCTGATCGGTGGCGGAACGATCCTCGATGGACCGGCCGCGTGCGTCGCGTTGGCCGGCGAACGATTCCACGGCCAGCGCGGTCGACCATGGGCGGCCGCTCAAGGCAACCTGCATGTGAGCGTAGGGGTGTCGATCGATCTCGATGCTGCGTACGCCGGCGTCAGCCTGTCGATGCTTCCCGCCGTCGCAGCGCTCGACGCCATTGCCGAGACGACTGGCGGCGCGATCGTCCCTGCCATCAAGTGGGTCAACGACATCGTCATCGGGGAACGAAAAGTTGGCGGCGTGCTCACCGCGGCGCATACGACCGGGCGGCGCATCGACGACGTCGTGTGGGGCATCGGGATCAACATCGGCGTTGCGCCCGAGATCGTCGCAACCCCGTTCGTGCGCGCCACATCCTGCCTGCATGCGGAGCGGGGAGGGGAGTCGGTGACGCTCGAGCGCCTGTTCTGGGCGCTGCTCGCCGCGATCGCACGACGGCGGCGACACCTCTCCCGTTCCGGATCGCGGGAATTGTTCGCCGCGTATCGCGGTCGATCAGTCGTCCTCGGCAGGGAGGTACAAGTGTGGGAAGAATCGGCATGTGCTGGTGAGGATCCGGCACAGTGGGGAACGCCTCTGGCTGAAGGAGTCGTGGCTGACATTGCCGAAGATCTCAGCCTCCGGTTGAAGGGTCAGCCCACGCGCGTCACCAAGGGAAGATTGGCGCTTCGCGCGCCACACGTCACATGTTCATGATGGGTGCAATCCTGCTCGCGCTGAGCGTCGCGGGTCCGGTGATCGCAGTGGTCGCGATGGTGGCAGTCCGACGGGCAAACACCAGGCGTTCGCCGCCGCCGATCGATCCGGCGGTGGTCGCGGCCATCAATGCGGCGGTCTCTTCTCTCCATCCTGGCGCGCGGGTCACGCGAATCGAGGCGGAGCCATGATTCGTGCGGACCGTCCCAAGACAATTCGCGTGATGCTCACGTCGTTTCGAGACGGGCTGCAAAGCTCGTTCGGCGGCAGGGTGCGACTGAAGGATTTTCTGCCCGCGATGGAATTTGCCGCCCGGCAGGTGGGCGTGCGTCACTTCGAGTTTGGCGGTGGCGCGCGCTTCCAAGCGCCGTACTTTTACCTCGGCGAAGATCCATTCGAGTGCCAGGACGAGATGCGACGCGTGGTCGGGCCGGATGCCGATCTGCAGATTCTGACTCGCTCGGTATCCGGGGTGACGCTGACAACGCAGCGACTCGACGCGTTGAGGTTGCAGGCGTTGCTCATGCGGAAGCATGGGACGACGTGGGACCGGAATTTCGATTACATGAACGATGTCGACAATCTCGCGAAGACCGGCGAGCCGATCCTCGCCGCGGGGATGCACCATCAAGTGTGCGTCGCGACGATGGGGTTGCCGTTCCATGACGATATCGTGCATACACCGGAGTTCTACGTCGACGTCGTCCGGCAATTATTGAAGCGCGGCGTGCATTTCGATTCGGTGTGCATGAAGGACGCGTCAGGCACGACGGATCCGCACACCTGCTACGAGACCGCCAGGGGATTGAAAGCGATTCTCCCACCCGAGGTGCCGCTCTGGCAGCACACGCACGACACCGCGTCGATGGCCGTTTCCTGCTATATGGCCGGCATCGCGGGAGGCGTCGACGGCGTCGATCTGTCCGTCCGCCCGATGGCGTCCGGCACGGTGCAGCCCGATGTGCGATCGCTCTGGCATGCACTGAAGGGCACCGGCTATTCCCTCGACATCGATCACACCAGGATGGACGAGCTCGAGAACATCTTGCTCGAGGGCCTGAAGGAGTACGAGTTCGATCCTGTGACGACAACGCCCGATGCACGAGTGGTCGGGTTTCCGATGCCCGGCGGCGCGATCGGCCCCAACGTGCAGATGATGAAGAAAGCGGGCATCCTCGATCGCTACAGCAGCGTGCTCGCCGAGTTCCCCGTCGTCGTCAGGGCCGGCGGGGCGTGGACCAGCGTGACCCCCGGCAGCCAGCAGTACTGGCTGCAGGCATTCAATAACGTCCTGCACGGCCGCTGGAGCAAGATCGACGCGGGCTACGGCAACGCGGTGCTGGGGTACTTCGGCCGCACACCGCTCCCGCCCGATGCCGATGTGGTCGTGGCAGCCTCGGCCCAGCTCGGAAAGCCTCCCTTTGACGGTGATCCGCTGGACGCCGCGCCCGACGCACTGGGACAAGCCGAGCAGGCGCTGCGAGAGCGAGGGCTGGCACTCACCGACGAAAATCTGTTCCTCGTGGCGGCGGCGATTGTTCCTGGGAAGCACATGGATCTCAACGAAGGGATCCGACTGCTCGGTGGCAATCCGAAAATCGCGGTGCCGCTCAAAGCCAAGGCGGCGTCGGCGGCGGTGGCGCCAAGCCCCAGCGACGGGTCCGCACCGGCGATGACGTTCAACGGCCCGTTCAGCACATCGTGCGTCGTGACCGAAGGCAGCACGAGTCGCCGCTTTCGCGTCACGATCGAGCCGCCGGCGGGGATCGGCGTCAAGGTCGCCGCGCCAGCGGAACCGAGCACCGCCTCTCCCGGTCGCAGCTTCGGCGGAGCCACGCCGGTCTATTCTCCGTTTGCCGGAAAGGCGGAGCTCGTGGGGCTCGCGGTGAAGGTTGGCGAGAGTGTTCAATCGGGCCAGGTGGTTGCGGCGATCGAAGTGATGAAGGCCCGGCACGACGTGCGCGCGCCCTGCGGTGGACGAGTGATCCAGATCGAGGCATCGCTTGGTGCGGATGTCATGGCGGGCACGCCGATCATGCTGATCGCGCCATGAAGCGTGCATGATGGCCGTCTACTCGGAGCCCAGATTCCTTCCCGCTGGTGATCGCGCGCTGACGGTGGAGCTCGCGAATGAAATCAGCCCCGAGATCAATACCAAGATCCGGGCGCTCGCGATGGCGCTGGACCGCCTGCATCTGGCTGGCGTCGTGGACGTCGTGCCGACCTATCGGTCGCTACTGGTCTACTACGATCCCGTGCAGCTTGAGGTCTCCGAGCTGCAGAATCGGATTCTGAATCTTTCTCACATCGAAGCTGCCGTCCTCCCTCCGCCGCGGGTGCTGCAAATCCCCACTCACTATGGGGGCGAGCACGGACCGGACATGGATTTCGTCGTGAGCCACACCGGACTGTCAGCCCAGGAGGTCGCCGCGATCCATGCGGGAACGGACTACCTCGTGTACCTGATGGGGTTCAATACGGGGTTCCCGTACCTCGGCGGGATGTCGGCGAAAATCGCCGTGCCGCGTCTCGAAACCCCGCGCACAGTCGTGCCGGCGGGGTCTGTCGCCATCGCACAACAGCAAACCGGCATTTACCCGGTCGAGAGTCCCGGAGGGTGGCGCGTGATCGGCCGCAGCCCTGTGCGCTTGTTCGATCCGTCGCGCGAGCCGCCGGTCGCCGTCGAAGCGGGCGACTACCTGCGGTTCGTGGAGATCGACGAGGAGCGGTATCGCGAAATCGAGGAAGAAGTGCAATCGAACTCCTATCGGTTCGTCGTGACCGAGAAAATGTTGTGAGGGTGCCGTGGATGCCATCGAGGTGATCGACGGCGGCTTTTTTACCACGGTCCAGGACTTGGGCCGTTACGGGTATCAACGGTACGGTGTGCCGGTGTCGGGGGCGATGGATCTGTTTGCACTGCGAGCGGCCAATCTGCTCGTGGGCAATCCCCGATCGGCGGCGGCACTCGAGGTCACCCTCACCGGGCCGCGCCTTCGGTTCCTGACCGACGCGGTCATTGCCGTGGCCGGCGCCGACATGGAACCGCGGCTCGACGACTGGCCCGTCCCAATGTGGCGGCCGGTTGCCGCGTCGGAAGGCGCGGTGCTCGCATTCGGCGCCACGCGTGGAGGACTGCGCGCATACCTTGCCGTCGTCGGGGGTATTGACGTTCCCGTCGTGCTCGGGAGCCGCTCGACGTTTCCGCGCGCAGGGCTCGGCGGCTTCCAGGGCCGGCCAATTCGAGTCGGTGATGTTCTCGCGACATGCGGCGATCCGCTGGCGCGGGTGGAGGGTCGCAGGTTCCCAACAGAACAGATCCCCACCTACACGCACCATCACACCATCCGCGTCATCCTGGGCCCGCAGGACGATGCATTCACGGCGGAAGGCCTCTCGACGTTTTTTTCCGCGACGTACATGGTGACGCCGAAATCAGATCGGATCGGGTGCCGCCTCGACGGGCCTCCGGTGCCGCATAAGGGGAGCCCCGACATCATCTCTGACGGCGTGCCCTTCGGCGCGGTCCAGATCGCCGGCGACGGTTTCCCGATGGTTCTCGCGGCCGATCGAGGTACCACGGGCGGCTACGCGAAGCTGGCGACTGTCATCAGCGCCGACCTGCCGCGGCTGGCACAGGCCCTTCCTGGCGACCGCGTGACGTTTCGTGCGGTGTCGCTGGACGAGGCGCACCGTGCAGTGGACGAAGAGGAAGCCGTACTCGACCGGCTCTTGCGGTCCTCGCCGATCGTGTTCGTGCGAAGGCGCCTCGAAGTGCGCGTCGACGACGCGGTCTACGCGGTTGCGCTCGGCCTCCATGAGCAGGCTGCAGGCGAGATGACCGTTGAAACCGTGGAGAGGGACGTTCAGGCGATCGGGGACGGGATGGCGGCGACCATGAAAGTCACGATCGCCGAGGCGCGGGACTCGCATCGTTGAGCGGGTGACTTCGCCGGGAAGCCACGAGGGGGAACCCACTCCCTCGTGCGCCTCCCGGCTAAGAGCGTGAACGGCGTTAGAACTGATACCGGATCGCGAATTCCGCCTGCCGCGACGGCGCGTTGATGTTCGGCTGCAGCGTCGTGCTCCGGCCGAAGAGCGCCGACGTCAGGTTGCCCGTCGCCGTGTTGAAGTTCGCAGTGCCGAAGATATTGAACAACTGCGCGATGAACTCGAAGCGCTGCGTTCCGCCGAACGAGAACGACTTCGACATACGCAGATCGAGGTTCCTGAACCCGGGGCACTGCACATCGTTCACCGGCGCAAGGTTGCGCGAGGCGCGGAAGGTGTTCACCGCGTCGAGGTTCAGGTCGCGGCAGCCGCTGCCGGGCATCACCCCCGTTGGCAGGTCGCCGGTGTAGCCATCGCCGTCGAGGTCGAGCGACGTGGATGGGTTGAACCGTAGCGCCGATCGGAGGTCGAGGATGGCCGAGACCATCACGTCTCCGGGCAACTGCACGATGCCGCTCGTCACCATTCGTTGCCGCCGATCCGCCGCGCCGTACGTTTTCACCCGTGCGTAGCCGTAGACGTCGGGCGCCGTGTTCGTCGGTCCCTCGTTCTGCGCCCGGCTGAGTGTGTACGACACCATGAACTGGTATCGGTTGCTCATGCGCTTCTCGAGCTTCATCAGCAGCGCCCGATAAGTGTCATCGGCAGTCCATTCCCAGAAGCTCACACGGTTGAACTGCGGATATGGCCGCTGCCGCGTAACCTGATCGGGCAGGTTGATGTCGACGGTGGCGCGATCGGAGAAGCGGTTGACGAAGGTCAGGTCCGTGGTCAGCGCGATCTCGCGGGTCAGCATCCGGCTGAGGCCCACGTTGAACTGGTGCGCGTAGGCGTTCACGCCGTCGTGGCCGCCCACCGTGATATTGGGCGGCGCCGTGGAAAGGAACTGATCGCGCGAGCGGCCTTGGAACGGGTCGGGGAACGAAGGACGCGAGATGACGATCGACTTGTTCTGAGGCCACGTCAGCTCGCCGAAGTTGGTTAGCGTCCGCACGTTCTCGTAGAACATGCCGTAGCCGCCGTGCACGTTGGTCCGCCCGGTGCCGTTCGGATCCCAGGCGAAGCCGACGCGCGGACCGACGTTGTTCTTGTCGCCACGCTGCTGGTAGCCCTCGTGGAACGGAATCTCCACTGGAAAGCTGCCGTCGCGGCCCAGCTTCCGATCGATCTTCTGCAGCAGGCCGGGCAGGTCCTCGTTGAAGACGCCGAGCTGCAGGTCGTAGCGGAGGCCGAGGTTGAACGTGATGTTGGGCTTCGGCTGCCAGTCGTCCTGCACGTAGACCGAGAAGTGGTGCACGGGAATGTCGCCGTACGTGGGCAGGCCCGAGCTGAACTGCGTCGGAAAGGTCGCCGGGTCGTTCGGATTGTAGGGAGTGTCGCGCGGGAACGTCCAGGTGCCGAGAGGATTGAAGCTACCGTCAGCCTGGAAGGTCACGTAGTTGTAATCCACGCCGGTCTTCCACTGGTGCGAGCCGCCCCAGTTGGGCACGTAGTACGCGAAATCGTTCTTCAACTGCCATCGGCCTTCCGGCCCCATCTGGGTGTTGCCACAGCCGCCGATCTGGATCGATGGGTAGTTGAACACCGGCGTGCAGTGGCGCAGGCGATCCTCGCCGAAGTCCCCCGGATCCCACGAGCCATGGCTGAAGGGCGGCGCGACCTCGTACTTCGAGAACGCATTTTGGAAGCGGAAATCGTTGAGCGCCCGATCGCTCATCACCCATGTGTGCGCCACAACGGAGGAATGGCGAGGCACGGCGAAATCAAAGCTTGCGCTCGTGGACGTGCGGCCGCCGGCCGTGATGATCGGCCGATACTCGTCCTCCTGCGCCCACCGCACGAAGACGGATTGACTGTCCGTGAGCTGGTGATCGCCCTTGACGGTGTAGGTCCAGCGGGTCTGCTCGCTCTTGAAGGTGCCGTCGTACTCCGGCCAGATGCCGCCGCTGTTCACCGTCATGAACTGGTTTTCCTTCGTCCCCTCATAGGCGACGAAGAAATGCGTCTTGTTTTGGATGATCGGACCGCCAAGTGTGCCGCCGTACTGGTAGCGGCGGAAGGGCGGACGCTCCGATTCGAACACCGTCTTGGCGGTTAGCGATTCATCGCGGAAGAACAGCAGGCCCGAGCCGTGCAGCTCGTTGGTGCCCGATTTGGAGACGACTGTGACGAGACCGCCGGTGGCGAGTCCGTACTCCGCCTTGTAGTTCGACGTCGACACCTTGAACTCGCGAATCGAGTCCATGGCGAAGTTCTGCCGCGGCTCGCCCATTTCGGCCCAGGTGTTGTTCACCCCGTCCACGACGAAACCGTTCGAATACTCCCGCCCGCCGGCGCCGACGTTGACGTTGCCGCGATAGAACTGCCCGCGGATGGCATCCTGCGACGTGCCGGGCGTCAGCATCGCCAGGTCGATCCAGCGCCGCGACGCCACGGGCAGATCCTGAATCTGTTGGTTCGACACACTGGTCGCCACTGTTGACGCCGTCGTGTCCACGATGGGCGATTCGCCCGTGACGGTCACTGTCTCCTGGATTCCCGCGGGTCGCAGGGTCAGGTGAATGGTCGCCGTTTGATCGATGACCAGGAGGATGTCCTGCCGGGTCTCGGTAGTGAAGCCGGACAGCTCCGCCGCCAGGGTGTAGAGGCCGGGCGGCAACGCCGGCAGCCGGTACTCACCCGTACCCTCCGTGACGGTGTTGCGCATGAGACCGGTTTCTTGGTTGCGCGCCGTGACGGTCACGCCCGGCATAACGCCGCCTGTGTTGTCCCTGATGTTGCCGACGATCTGCGCGTTCTGCGCGTGCGCCGCGTCGGCCAGCGCAAAGAGCGCTGCCAGAAACGCCACGCCGACGAACCACTTCCGCATAGGCCCCTCCTTCGTTCGTAGCTATGTAGACTCAGGCTTACTGACCTGCCGTTTTCGAAGTCTGCTTGCTCGCTGCCATCGGCATGACCGGCCGAACGCGGAGCCAGGTGAGGCTGATGGCATCGCGTTGCCCTTCTTCCTCGATCCGCTCAACCTTGTACTGGCCGTCGTGCAGATAGTTGATGTGCGCCATGAGATACGAGAAGCCCGGCTTGGTCACCAGGTTCAACCACTCGCCCTGCGCCGTCTCGTCGGGCGCCTCCGTTCCTCCGGACACGAAGGTGACTTGCGGCCACGCGCTCATCGATGCCCGTCCCCCGCCGCCCCCGCCAAGGCGGGACGCTCCGGCGCGGCGGCTGCCGCGCGGCTCGCCGGTTTCGGGATCGGTGTAGTATATCGCCGTGTCCTTATAGATCTCCTGATTGAAGACGTACGGCGAGAATCCGAAGGCCCAGCGGCGGTAGCGTCCCTGGTGCCGTAGGTTCATCGCCTTGACGTCCGCATTGGAGTTGATCTCCCGCACGATGGCTTCGCGCAGCGCTTCCACGGCGTCGGCGTGCCCGGGATAGCGCGGATCGCGGAGCCCGCCGACGCCCGTGTACCAGCCGCGCGACGACCAGTAACTGCGGAACCCGGGCGGCACGTAACCGGCGAACTGCTGCACCCACTCGTGCGACGGATAGCCGTGCGGGTTGAGATAGATGTCGGGCAGCCACTCCTGCCAGATTCGGCCGCGCACGCGCGACTCGGGCAGCAGCGGATCCACCAGGCCCACCTGCGACGCCACGTCCATCCCGAGCGCGCTGTAGCGACCGGCGTGCAGCATGTGCGAGGGCGTCAGCTTCTGCAGGTCGTACGCCATCTGCGCCCCGTCGGGGTTCTCCACCGGGTGCAGGACGATGTTGACGCCCTTGAGGATCGCCTTGTACGCCGGATCGGTGACGAGCAACTCACCCAGCCGCAGGATGTGACTGGTCGACGACACCTCGTTGGCGTGCTGGCGGCCCGTGATGAAGATCGTCGGCTTCAGCGCGGTCAGCTTGGCGAGCGAGACCAGCTCGCTCGGCGTCGGCAGCGTGATCTCCATCACCGAGATCTCGCGGCCGCGGTAGGAGCGGCCGGCCTTGTAGGCTTTCACTTCCGGGTACGCGGCGAGCTTGCCGACGATCTCTTCCGATTCGTCGGGTCCGATCACGTGATCCCAGACGACCACCGGATGCTGCGGCCGAGCGCCGGCGACGCGGACGTTCGACGGCTGCGCCGTGTCCGTGTGCGACACGACGCGCCGTGCCCGGGCCCCTTCCACGGCGATGCTCACGGCCACCCGGTCCACGTGCGCGTACGACAGCGCCGTGCGATAAAGGCCTGCGGCGTGCAGCCGGCCGAGCGCATCCACGGCGTCGGCGGCGCGCGCCGCTTCGCGGTCGTCCTTGGCGTCGACGTACAGCTCCACTTCGCTCACGCCGTCGGCGCGGACGACCGCACGCAGGACGGCGGGAGGCGTCGTGTCCGCCTTCGCCAGATCCCGCGCGATGCGGCCGGGGCGCTCGACGCCCTCCTCACGGTAGCTGACCTCGAGGCGCGGCCCGGTCGCCGCATTCCCCGCATAGAGCACGCGAACGGTGCCCGGCCGGCCGCGCCGCTCGGGATGGACGATCGGGAAGATCTTCCCCGGCGCCGCGAGCCGCTGCCGCACCGTCGTCCGCCCGAGCGCGTTGAAGAAGTCGAGCGTGACGAAATACAGATCCTCATGCAGCGATTCGGTTGACGAGATCAGCTCTTCATCGACGCCAATCCGGAAGTCCGGTTCGCTCATTCGAATCTCAATGTCGAGATCCCGATGGAACGGCTGCTTGGCGGGCGTGGGCCGGTTGTCGGTGACCTTCATCACGTGATCATAGATGCGCGGCAGCATCTTCGACTGGTACACCTCCCAGAAGCGTTCCGGATCAGTGGCGATGCGTACATCCGACACGGTGGCGCCATCGACCGAGGCGAACAGCCAGCCGGTCGTCACCTCAACGCGCGACCAGCCCGGGAACTTGTCCAGGTACTCGCGCTCCACAAACTTGGGGCTGAAGGTCGCCCGCTGCACCACCGTGCCGGCTGCGTCGAGCGCTTCCACCGTGTAGATGTCCGCCGCCTCGTCCACCAACTCGAGATGGAAGGCGTCCTTCGCCACTCCAAGCTCGCGCTCGACGATCTCGTCGACGGGGTACAGCTCCTTCAGCCAGCGGCTCGGCACTTGGTAGAACTTATATTTCTTCGACAGGTCGGGCTTGTGCGTCAGCGCCTTGATGCGAACCGACGAAACGCCCTTCCCTTTGAGCTGCGGAATGACCTCCTCGGTCAGCCAGAGGAATCCTTGCTTGTAAGCCGAGAGGATCCGCACGCGCGGCTGAGACGCGCCGGCCTTCTTCAGCTCGGCGCGCACCTGGTCGGCCACCGTGCGCCGGTATTCTGGGGATTCGCTCAACCGCGCCTCCACCTCCACCGACGCTCCTGATCGGACGCGCGGCAGCACGTCGGCTCGGAACTTCGTCCAGAACTCCTCGACCTCCCACGGCACCTCGATCGTCTCGTCGAACACCGGCACCGGATCGGTAATCCCCTGCGTCGTCACGGTCACGGTGGTGTCTGTGAGCTGTTCGCGCAGGCGGCTCGCAAAATGGCTTTCGAGCGCCTTGTCGGCGGCTTCGAGATACAGCGTGACGTCCACCGACTGGAGCTTCTTGCCCTCGAGCTCTTTGACGACGGCGTCGAGCGCGCCAAGGGCGAGCGAGGCCTGGCCGGGGCCGCTCCGGGCCGCGAGGAAACGCGAGACGTCGGTAGCCACGTCGGTGAAGCTGAGTGCGCCGCGCGTGTTGTCCCAGACGTACGGAACCCGCCGGCCCAGGTACATCGCGGCAGCCTCGGATCCCGCTGGGTCGGCGCCGGCAACCACGGTGGCCGTCGCATTGCCGAAGGCGCGAGGCACGACGTGAATCGCTCCCTCGCCAGGCCGCAGGTCGTCGAGGCGGGTCTTGCCAATCTTCATCAAGTCGGCGACGAGCGGGTTCGTGCGGCCGACGAGGATGGGATTCGTCTCGCGCGTGGCGTCGCGGACCTTGGCCGCCGGCCGCGCGATCGGCAGCGTGACGCCGGTGGACTCGAGCCCGAGACGCGCAGCGATGTGAGCCGCGCCGAACGAGTCAGCCGCGTCTCCGACGAGAATGGCCGTCTCGGTGCGGTCCGGGATGAGATCGACGAACGAGTCGCCGAGCCAGCCATCGATGGAATAGACGTTGGTCAGATCGAACGTCTTCGCCGGCCCGCGCTCGGCCGCCTCGGCGGGACTCCCGCGGTCGCCGGGAGAATCCGGCGCCAGCTCGTCGGGATCGATGGGCGGCGTGAGCGTGCGGCTGTTCAGGCCCGACCGGCGCACCGCGGCACGGCCGGCGGACCGATTGCCGGTGCGCAGGTCCACGATCGTTTCGGCGATCTCCGAGTAATTGAGCGTGCGCGGCTCCAGCCCGCGACGATGAGCGAGGTCGAGATCCGCGAGCACGCGCTCGGCGCGCGCCACGTCCCCGTCAGACACCTGGACGCGAACGGTGATGCTGGCAATGCCGCGGCGGTCGCTGTCGACCAGGATCGACGCCACGCCGGCCGCGTTCGCGACCACACCGCGCGACTTCAGGAAGGCGGCCGTGTGGTCGTCGATCATGCGCAGCGTCACGCCGCTCATGCCCCAGAGGCGCGGAAGACGCGAGGCCAGGTGATTGGCGGCGGCTAGCGTGCCGGCGGCGTCGCCGCCCGCCACGAGCAGGCCGTCTGGCCCGCCGAGCGGCGTCCGCACCACTGCGATCAGCCCCTGCCCCGGGTTCAGGCTCTTGAGATCGATACCGTCCTGCGACGCGGCCTTGACGACGAGCGGGTTCTCGCGCCCCACGAGGATCGGCAGCTCGATCCCGGCCGGCTCGGTCACTTCCGGCGCGCGGATGACGAGCGGCAGAGAGAGCGCGGTGGTCTCGAACGCGAGGCGTGCGGCAAGGTTCGCTGCACCCTCGATTTCCTCGGCGGCGGGCGCCGCCGGTAGGATCACGCGCGCGGCCACGGCGTCGGCCAGTCCATCCCCGTTGGTGTCACGGACGGCGCCGGCGACAATCTGGTGCAACGACGCGAGACGGCCCTGGCCGGCCCGCTGCGCAACAACTTGGGCGCCGTGCGTCCACCAGCCCGCAAGCGGAAAGGCGAGGTAAAGACCGAGGCAGAGCAGAGTGCGTTTCATGGGAACGACGCCTCCGGCGCCAAATCGCTCCTGTCGGAAATAGTGGGCGAAGATCGGAACGTGTCGCACGAGGCGCAGCAATTGTCGTTCCCGCGCGCCGTCGCCGCAACGCGTCCGGAGAGGTCGGTTTGGCGCGCACACGCTACGTCACCGCGTTCGGCGCAACACAGTGTTTCAACACATTGATTCTTCCAACGGTGCTTCCCGATCCAACGATCCGGATGGCGCACCGGGGATCCGAACGGCATCAGCGTCATCGAAGGTGCGCCAGGGGTCGCTCGGCGCCACGTGGAACCGTGAGCACACGGGTTGACGGAAGCGCGTCGCGGTCGACGAGGCGGCCGTCTTTTATGACAAACGCAATGCGGCGGATGTTGCCAAGGTCGGCAAGAGGGTCCCCATCGAGCACTACGAGGTCCGCCAGCTTGCCGCGCTCGAGCGTGCCGAACTCGTCGAGTTTCTTGTAGGCTGCCGCCACGTTCCGGGTGGCCGCCAGGATGGCGGCCATCGGCTTCATGCCCTTTTCAGCCACCGCCGTGAACCACCGGAAGTGTGCCTCGCCGAGCTCTGTGGGACGGTCGATCCTGGCGCGCGCCGACATCGTGGCCAGGCGATCTGGATCGGCCATGCCGGCATCGGTGGCGAGCAGCAGCGGCGCACCGGCGTTGATCAAGTTCACGTCGTTGACATGCACGGTGCGCACCTTCTCCTTCCGACGGCTACTCGGTGGACCTCCCTCAGCCTGTTCGAGCGCGATCTCGATGCGCGCATTGGTGAACGGCTGGATCGCGCAGTAAATGTTGCGGTCGATCATCATCTCGATGGTCTCGGCCGGAATGGGCGTGGACCCCGTCCAGTCGCCGTGCTGCAGCATGTCCACGCCCCGCTCGAGCACGATCCGCAGACCCTCGACGTTGGTGGTGTGCGTCTGGACCGGAATGCCGGCGCGGCGCGACTCCTCGACGATCACCTGCTGCGCCGCGGGAGAGAACATCAGGAAGTACTCCTCACGGTGTCCGGTGGCGCCGTACTTCAGGAAGTCGATGCCGCGCGCGATGTACTTTCGAATCTCGACGCGAAGCTGCTCCGGCGTCAGGTACATCAGGTCAGGGCCCGTGTTCTCCTCCCAGATTGCGTTGATGCGCCGAACGAGCGCCGGCGTGGCAGTGGTTTCGGCCGCGCCGTTGAAGTCGTGCCCGAACGGCCCGGTGAAGCCGACGATGTTGCCGGCGACGAACATGCGGCTCCCGACGGTGTCCCCGCGGTTGATGCGATCGCGGACGTTGAGGAGCGGCTGCAGCGGTCCCCACGAGTCGAACACCGTCGTCAGGCCGTTCCTAAGCGCGACCTGCGCGGCTTCCTCGATGAGATCCTCGTAGCGCCCTTCGTAGCGGACGATGAACTCGATAGCGGAGCCGAGAAGCAAGTGGACGTTGGCGTCCATGAGGCCAGGGATGATGTGTTTGCCCTTCGCATCGAGCACGCGCGCCTCCGAAGGGATCTGGACCGACGAACGCGTGCCGACGGCGGTGATTCTGTCGCCGTCAAAGACGATGACGCCGTCGCGGACCGGCTCGCGGCCGGTTCCGTCGATGATTGTGCCGCCGGTGATTGCCGTCGGCTGCGCGTCGGCGACGCTGGCGGTCGCCATCATGCTCAGTAGCGCGAGGGACGCGAGGAGCGTGCGCGAGGAGGACGTAGCAGGCATGCGGTCCACCCCGCAAGGTTTGTTCCCGGCACGGCGCCGCGCGTCGTGGCACAGCGTCGGCCGATTCGCCGAGCCCGCGAGTCGACCCGCAACGGTCGTAACACTCGGTTGCAACGATCTGTTTCAACTGTGCGCGGCAGCCGGCGCCGGCGGAGCCCGGCGTCTTCCAAGTCGTCCGCATCACCGCAGACCTGTCGAGCCTCATGACGCACCAGGCGTCGATGCTCGCTCCGATTCATGCGGCTGCTGCGGCGACGAGCGGAGGCAAGCGCAATACGGTGTTGCGACACTCTGTTTCCGGTGGGACGGGCGGGGGGCGCGGCCGACGAGCCCGGCCTCGAAATTCGCACGGCACACCGAGCGTGTGTGCGGACAGCCGCTGTCGCTGGGGCGCGGGGTATGCCAATTGCAGGATCTGGTCATCCGTTCGTCCTCTGCGCGCGGTGGGCGCCTGCGCCCACAGGAGGTTTCATGCACTCGATTTCTCGCCAGGCGTCTTTCCGTCTGCTCCTGACCGCGGTGCTCGTGGCCGGCCTCGCGCACGCACGCGCCGGCACGCAGTCGCCCGCCACCGGTTCGGAATCCCCGTTGTCGCTCGATGTGCTCTTCGAGCCGGGGCGGATGCTTCACGACCGGAACGGCGACGGCGTGATCGACCACGTCAGCGCGAACCTCGTGCACGCCGATGATGCCGGGCCGGGTGAACTGGCGGCCGCGGCCGACGTCGCAGCGAGGCTGGCATTCGAGACGTCGGCGATCACGCTCCCGCTCGCGCCGGACGCCGGCCAGGGGACGGCAGTCGTGGTAGGGAGCGCTGCGCTGAGAAACGTGGACGCCTCCTTCCACCTCGATGCAGCGCCGCTGGCGCCTCGACAGGGCGTGATTGCCGCGGCCAATGTGGCGGGCCGGGGCACGGTGATCGTGGCGGGCGGAGATGAGGAGGGCACCCGGGCCGCGGCCGCGGCATTCGCCGGCCGGTTGCCGCACGCGTGGGATTCGTCCGATCCGACGCTGGGCGACGTGGCGCGGCAGGTGCGGGCGTTTCTGTCGGAGAGTGGCGTCTCGGTGGAGGGAGTCTCGGTTCCGGCGGTCTACGTCAGGAGCGGGGCGGACGGCCTCGAGAGGGCCGTCGTGGCTGTTCGTCTTTCATCGGCGCGCGATGTGACGCGGGCGCGGGTGGCGCTCGATGCGCTGGCGCGGGGAAAGGAGGCCACCCTCTCCTACGCTGCCATCGAGAACTTGCGCGTTCGGCTGCTCGCGCCGGATGCTCGTCCGGTTGATGTTGACGTGCCGCGCCGCACGTCGCGTGACGCGGCCAATCTCCCTCGCCGCCCGGGCGGCGCCAACAAGGAGACGCTGGACCTCTCAACCCTGTACACCATCGAAGGCCTGTTGGGCGACTCCGACAACAACCTGATTCCCGATCGGCTCGATGCGATGTTGAGTCCCGGCGGAGAAGGAGCCGGCGGCATCGCCAATCTGGCGTCGCGCCTCGGACTGGAATCAACGGGGCTGTCGTTTCCGCTGGCGCGTCCAGTCGCCGCAATCGCGAAGCCTGAGGACGAGCCGCCGCTGGTGCTCGTCGGCGCGGGGCACCCGCTCGTCGAGCCGCTGGTGAAGGCGAACAAGGTGACGCTCCCCGCGCAGCCTGGCGAAGGCCTGATCCAGATCGTCAGGCGCGCGTTTGCCGGCAAAACGGCGGTGGTGGTGACGGGCGCCGACGCGCGAGGTGCCGCGCGGGCGGTGGCACAGTTTGCCGAACGGCTGCCGCACGTGTGGGAGCGCG
Organism: Vicinamibacterales bacterium; assembly: GCA_040902895.1. Classification (GTDB taxonomy): domain Bacteria; phylum Acidobacteriota; class Vicinamibacteria; order Vicinamibacterales; family SCN-69-37; genus JALYRV01. Next base: position 24,570 of record JBBDWL010000015.1, read on the forward strand.
GAAAGGATCGGACGACGATCGAGGACGTCGAGGAGGACGTGCGCCGGTTCCTCTCCGGCCGTTCGCCTGTCGGCCAGGCGGCCACGGCCCTCTACAGGCTCGATGACCTGGCCGCCCGGCTTGCCGGCAGGGACCTCGAGTCTGTGTCGGCAACCGTGTCGGTGGAGCACGCGGCGGAAGGTTTGGACCGGATCGTGCGGGAGCGTCTGGCGCGCGCGGTGAAGGCGGAACGCATTGACGTGACGGTCGAAAACCGCGACGTGCAGAATGCGCGAACGGTGTTCACCGACGAGCGCGAGATCCCGTCCGAAGTAGACGACTTCTGGCGCGTGTTTCGCGCGCGCGTGATTCCCGCCGCGAAGCGACGCCGGCCCGTCGTCGTCGAAGCGCGTCTGAGCGAGCCGCCGGAGGTGCGGGCAGCCATCCAGCAGGCGGCACGTGCGGAACTGATCAAGGCTGGCGCGTCGGAGGCGGGCACGTCGGTGACGGTGATCTCCGCATACAAGCAGGGATTCAGTTGGCTGTACGACGTGATCCGGCCGGCGCTCGCCGGCGCATCCGTCGAGGCGTTGACGATCCGCTTCGCCGAGCTGGGCGCTCCCGAGGGATGGCCGCATCAGGCTCTCTACGCGCCGACGCGCTGGCTGCTCGAGATCTTCCCGGTGGACGAGTTGCTCGCGCGCGATTTGAACATCGACCTGAAACAGATCCGCTTCGAGAGGATGCCCATCGGGTCGCCGGCGTACGAAGTGATCGCCACCGGTCCGGGCGGTGCGGAGATCCTCAGCCGGACGTTCGAGCCGAAGCGGGTGCTGCGGCCGTACCTCGACCAGTTCCCGAACTACGAACAGGTGCGCGTCACCACCGGCTGGATCCGCGCAGAGTCGGCGGGCGCGGTGGTGGCCGACGAGCGAATCGTCACGGATCCCGAACGCTTCTGGGACCACTATCAGGCCACCACGCTGAAAGACATCTACGAGCACGTGATGACCGTGCACGAGGGGAAGCCGCGCGCGCAGGACGCGCCGTTCTTCGGCGAGCTGACCGTTGACTTGACGCTCAGCGAACCCGACTATCTGGTCGGCGTGGACAAGGAGCAGGTGATGTCGATGGAGACCATCCACGAAGACATTTATTTCACTACCTTGTCGTACTTCGACGTGCTGGGCCGCTACACCAGGAATGCCAACCTCGAGTATCCGGGTCGCATCATCCCGATCATGCGCCCCAAGGGCGACGGCAAGGCGGGGCGCGCGAAGATCACGTTCACCGCATTCGATGCGCCCCGGCCGATGGTGATCCTGAAATACCGCGAACGGGGCGGCCGGGAAGGCACGATGCGGCTCGACATTCCGAAGGTGGATCTCGATCGGCCCAGCGCGCTCGCCGCGCTCGTGCAGGACGGGCGCAATGGAATCGAGCGGCTCGACATCCGCGTGAAGGTGGACACCGAGCGCGACCAGCGCGCCGAGCTGGTTCGGCGGTCGCCCGAGCGGCAGGTGGATGCGCGGATCATGTCGGCCGAGCAGGTTACGGCGCTCGTGGGGCACCTGGAACGCCTGCGAGCGGCTGGCTTGTATACCGACGCGCTGGCCTACCACGACCTGCGCGAGCTTCGCATCACGGCGGGCTGGTCGCACGACGTCGACCCGAAAGCCGCGACCACGGCGACGCTGCCGCCCAACGGACGCCCGACGCCGTTCCCCGACATTCGGTCGCTGCGTCCAGCGGGCTATCGGTATAGCGGCGAGCCGATCGTGCAGTGGGACACGCCGATTCCGCCGCCCGAAGCCTACGAGCTGCTGGCGAAGATGTCCACGTTCCCGGAGGCGACGGTCTACAAAGTGGGGCGGAGCTATCTGGGGAAGGACATCTGGGCGATGGACCTGATGTCGCCCGTGGACGCGACGCATTGGTCGCAGGCCAAGGCCACCGTGTACAAGCCGACCGTGGTCTATACGGCGCGGCAGCACGCCAACGAGGTGTCGTCGACGAGCCACGTCCTGAAGCTGGCCGAGCTGCTGCTGACCGATCCCGAGTTCAGGAAGAAGCTGCAGAAGGTCAACGTGGTGGTGCACCCGATCACCAACCCCGATGGCGCCCAGCTCGCCTACGATCTCTACAAGATCACGCCCGACTACTCGCTGCACGCCGGATATCTGGCGTCGCTCGGCGCCGATGCGACGTCGGGGTCGAACGATCCGAACGCGATCTATCCCGAGTCGCAGGTGCGTCCGCGGCTCTGGCGTACGTGGCTGCCCGACATCTTCCTGAACCCGCACGGCTACCCGCATCACATGTGGATTCAGCCGTTCTCCGAGTTCATCGGTCCCGTACGCAACGGCCGCGTGAGCGAGGAGCGGCACTGGGGCATCATTCGCGGCTGGTTCATGCCCGGCTTCAGCCACCTCGATGACCCGCGATATCCGCGGCACAGGGAGGCGGTGTTCCAGCTTCGCGACAAGATTTGGGCGTACGTCAAGGAAGCCTCCGACATGATTGCGATGAACCGGCGTGCATACGATCGGTACATGCGGTATGGCATTGCCTTCGACAACGACAGCTTCAAGGACGAGGACTTCACGCACGGCGCGCTGATTTACACGGCGATCAAAGGCGCGCGTGCCGGGCCAGGCGCTGGCGAGGGCGGCGGCGGAGGCGGAGGCGGAGGCGGAGGCGGAGGCGGAGCTGATAACTACATGACGCGCTACCCGAACGTGACCATCTGGACCGGCACGACGGAAGCACCGGACGAAACCGCATACGGTCCGTGGATGCACATGGTCGCCGAGGCCGGCCTGCAGTGGGACAAGGCCTCGCTCGACTTCCTTTATGAAGGGCTGCACACAATCGATCGCAAGCTGGAGCCGTTTGCCGGCGGCATCAGCGTGAGCGTCCATCGGCCGCGGCCGCCGAGGCCGGCGAAGAGCCCCGCCGAAACACCGGAGCCGCCGCAATGAGGCAACGGCCGGTACGCATCGGGGTCGATATCGGCGGGACGTTCACCGATCTTCTCCTCGTCAACGACCTGACGGGCGAGATCTCGGTCGGCAAGACGCTCACGACGCCGCAGGATCCGTCGATCGCCGTCGTCGAGGAAACGCGAAAGGCGCTCGCGAGCTGTCGGACGCCAGCCTCGGAGGTGCAGACGGTCATTCACGGCACCACCCTGGTCACCAACTCGATCATCGAGCGGAAGGGCGCGCCGACCGCCCTCATCACCACCCGTGGCTTCCGCGATGCGCTCGAGATCCGCCGCGAGCACCGCTACGAGATGTACGACCTTTTCATCGAGCCGCCGAAGACGCTGGTCCCGCGCTGGTTGCGGCTCGAAGTGGACGAACGGATTCTCGCCGATGGGTCGGTGGCGCAGTCGCTGGACCTGGCCCAGGTTGAACGTCTTGCTCGGGAACTCACGCGCAAAGGGATCGCGGCCGTGGCCGTCTCGTTGCTGCACTCGTACAAGAACCCGATTCACGAGCGGCTGATCGCGAAGGTGTTCGCGGAGGTGGCGCCGGAGGTGGAGACGTCGTTCTCCTCGGAGGTGGTGCCCGAGATCAAGGAGTACGAGCGCACATCTACGACGGTGTGCAACGTCTACGTCAAGCACCTGGTCGATCGCTACCTGAGTGAGCTGCAGCGCAAGCTCACGCAGCTTGGCATCGAAGGCGAGCTCTACGTCATGCTCTCGTCGGGCGGCGTGGCGACCGTGGATACCGGCCGCAAGTTCCCGGTGCGGCTCCTCGAGTCGGGGCCCGCGGGCGGCGCGCTGGCCAGCGCGTACCTCGGCGCGACGGCCGGTTATCCCGACCTGATGTCGTTCGACATGGGAGGAACAACGGCCAAGCTGTGCATCATCGAAGGCGGACGCCCGCTCACGAGCACCCAATTCGAAGTGGATCGGGTGTACCGATTCAAGAAGGGATCGGGGCTGCCCGTTCGCATTCCGGTCATCGAGATGATCGAGATTGGCGCCGGCGGCGGCTCGATTGCGCACGTCGACAGCCTGGGCCTGCTGAAGATTGGTCCCGAGAGCGCCGGCGCGGCGCCCGGCCCCGTCTGCTACGGCCGGGGCGGAACGGAGCCGACGGTCACCGATGCCGACGTGGTGCTCGGCTATCTCGACCCAAATTTCTTCCTCGGGGGCAAGATGACGCTCGACCTCGAGGCGGCCCGCGCGGCCATCAACGAAAAGATCGCGGACCGGTTGGAGATCGGTGTCACGCAGGCGGCGTGGGGGATCCACCGGATCGTCAACGAGAACATGGCGAACGCCGCCCGTATTCACGCCGCTGAGCGTGGCAAGGATCCTCGGGCGTTCCCCCTGTTCGCCTTCGGCGGCGCGGGGCCGGTGCACGCCTTTGGTGTGGCCACGATCCTGTGCAGCCCGGCGGTCATCGCGCCGCTCGGGGCGGGCGTTGGATCGACGATCGGCTTTCTCACGGCGCCGCTGGCGTTCGATTTCGTGCGCAGCTCGATCGAGGAGATCGCCACGCTCGACTGGGCACGCGCGAACGCGCTTTTTGCCGAGATGGAACACGAAGGTGTGGCGTTGCTCGAGCGGTCGGGGCTGCGCCCGGGCGAGATCACCGTCGCGCGGTGCGCCGACCTCCGGTACGTCGGCCAGGGGCATGAAGTGAAGGTGACCATTCCGGCCGGTCCGCTCGGTCCGGCCGTCGTTCCTGTGATCATGAGCAGCTTCGAAACCGTCTACCGGTACTTGTACGGGCGCGTGGCGGAAGGTGTGCCAGTGGAAACGGTGAACTGGCGTGTCGCGGTACGCGGCCCCAAGCCGGCGGTGGACCTGCGAACGCGGGCCGGCGCCCTGACAAACGATGCACGGGCGGCGCTGAAGGGCCGCCGCCCTGTGTACTTTCCTCAGCTCGGCGAGTATCGTCCCACCGCCGTCTACGACCGCTATCAAATGGGCCCGGGCTCGTGGTTCAGCGGGCCGGCCATCGTAGAGGAACGCGAATCCACCCTCGTCATCGGTCCCGGCGCCACAGCATCAATCGACGAGTATCTCAACCTCGTCATGAGGTACGACCATGCGCGCTGAGGCCGTGCGCGTCAGCGACCCCATTCTGCTGGAAGTGTTCTGGAACCGGCTGGTCTCGGTGTGCAACGAACAGGCGGCCGCGCTGATGCGGACATCGTTCACGACGATCGTGCGTGAGTCCGAGGATCTGTCGGCAGGCGTGTTCGATCGACGGGGCAACATGATTGCGCAATCGGTGACGGGCACGCCCGGCCACATCAACTCGATGGCGACCTCGATGCGCCATTTCCTGAACAGATACCCCATCGAGACGCTGGAACCGGGCGACGTGCTCATCACCAACGACCCTTGGTACACCTCAGGCCAACTTCACGACCTGACGATCATGACGCCGGCGTTCCGCCGCGGCGAGGTGGTAGCGTTCTTCGGCAACACCTGCCATGCGGCGGACATCGGTGGACGCGGGCTGTCGGCGGACGGCCGCGAGATCTACGAGGAAGGCCTGTACGTTCCGATCGTGAAGCTGTTTCGGCGCGGCGAGCCGAACCAGGACGTGCTGGACATCATCCGCGGCAACGTCCGCTCGCCCGACATGGTGCTGGGCGACATTCACGCGCAGGTGGCTTGCAACGAGGTGGGCTGCCGCCGGCTGCTCGAGTTCCTCGGCGAGTTCGGCTTCGACAGCATCGAGCCGCTGGCCGACGAGATTATCGAGGTTTCGGAGCGGGCGATGCGCGCTGCCATCCAGAGAATTCCCAACGGCATCTACACCAGCGAGACCTGGAGCGACGGCTTTGCGCACGACGAGCCGATCCGCATCGCGTGCACCATCACGATCGACGGCAGCAACATGCTCGTGGACTACACGGGGTCGTCTCCGCAGAACCGGCTCGGCGTCAACGTGGTCCTGAACTACACGACGGCGTACACCACGTTCGGGATCAAGGCGTCGATCAGCCCAGAAGTGCCGAACAACGAAGGATCGTTTCGCCCAGTGAGGGTGACAGCGCCGGAGGGCTGCATCCTGAACGCGGTTCGGCCCGCGGCGCTCGCCGCGCGGCACATCGTCGGGCACCTGGCGCCCGTTGCGCTCTTCGGCGCGCTGGCGCAGGTGATTCCGGAGCGCGTGATGGCGGAAGGGTCGGCGGCAATCTGGATTACGCAGACGCGCGGCTTCGACCTGAAGGGGAGGCCCTTCACCTTCTTCCAGACGTCGGCCGGCGGAACGGGTGCGCGCCCCGGTCAGGACGGCCTCGACAACACGAGCTTTCCGAGCGGCGTCGCGGGCGTGCCCGCCGAGGTGATCGAGAGCCTCACGCCGCTGGTGATTCACGAGCGCTCGATTCGTCCGGACTCGGCGGGGGCCGGGCGCTTCCGGGGCGGCCTCGGCCAGTCGATGCGCATCGGGATTCGATCGAAAACGCCGTGGACGATCGCGGCGCTGTTCGACCGGATCAGGTTTTCGCCAGCGGGGTACTGCGGCGGCAAGGCGGGGGCCCGCGGCGATTTCATGCTCTCCGACGGATCGCGGCCCGACCCGAAGATTCAGCAGACGCTCGATCCCGGCGTCGAGGTACGGATGCAACTGCCCGGCGGCGGCGGCTTCTGGCCGCCCTTCGAACGCTGCCCCGACGCCGTGCTGAGAGACGTCGTGGAAGGAAAGGTGTCGATCGCCGCAGCCGAGCGTGAGTACGGCTTGGTGATCGTCTGCAGCACGCCGGCGGAGGACGCGATACGGCTGCCCGGCGACTACGAAATCGATCGGGCGGCGACCGTCGCGCTGCGCGAGCGCCTCGCCGCCGTCCTCGCGCCGAGCAGCGCCGCCCAGGAGTAGCGCCGTCGCGCCGAGCTTCCAGCTCGGCCCAGGAGGTTTGATCATGCGCCGAGCATCGCCCTTGTTCGCAGTCGCCCTCGCGGCCGCGCTCGCAGGCTGCACCACGCCGCCCGCGGGGCAGGCCGATCGACACCGGTCGATCACCATCGAAGAGGTTCTCGCCATCAGCCAGACGAGCGCGCCAACGTGGTCGCCCGACGGGCGGCAGCTCGCGTTCGCGTGGGGCCAAGGCACCGAGCGCGACCTCTGGGTCGTTGACGCGGATGCGACCGGGCCGGCCCGTCCAGGCGATTCGTCGCTCCGGCAGGTGGCGGCGCTCGTGGCGCGCGGCGGCGCCACCGTCTCGCCCAATTGGCGGCGCATGGCATTTACCGCGAGGCGTCATATCTGGGTACTGCCGCTCGAAGGCGGGCGGCCGCAGCAGGTGACCACGAAAGAGGGACAATACTCCGCGCTCAAATGGTCGCCGGATTCGACGCGCGTCGCGTTTGTGGTGACGGAAAAGGATCAGAACGACGTGGGCGTTGCCTCCGCCGACGGCGGCGCTGTCACGATGATTGCGGCGCGCGCCGTAGACGAGGATTCGCCCATCTGGGCGCCGTCGAGCGATCGGCTCGCCTTCATTCGCCGCTTCGACAACTGGCAGGGCTATGAGATCTGGGTGAGCGCGCCCGATGGCACCGGCGCCCGGCCGATCGTGAAGGAAACCTACGACCGCGGCGTCGAGGAGTTCGCGTTCGACGGCGACGAGCACTGGTCGCCCGACGGGAAGCGCATCGCATACCTGTCGAGTCGAGCCGGGTACAACCACATCTGGATCGTGGACGTCGATGGCGGCGAGCCGGTGGAGCTGACGCGGGGACCCTGGGTGGACTACAGCCCGCGATGGTCGCCGTCGGGCGATCGGATTGCGTTTGTCAGCAGCCGCGAAAAGGACTTGGAGGATCGGCACATCTGGGTGATCAATGCATCCGGCGGCGAGCCGGTGCGCCTGTCGCCCGACGGGTTCTGCGCCAATCCCTCCTGGTCGCCCGACTCAACGCGCATTGCCTATCTGCGCTCGTCGGCGTCCGAGCCGCCCGAAGTAATCATCCAGGAGGCGAAGGCGGGTGCGCCCACCATGAGGCTCACCGAATCTCGCGCGGATCCCTCGGTCACAGCACACTTTGTCGTGCCCGTGGCCGTAACGTGGCCGAGCAGGGACGGCACGAGGGTGCCGGGCATCCTGCTGAAGGGTGCCGGTGACGAGGGACCGCGTCCGGGGCTGATGTACTTCCACGGCAAGGGCGGGATCAACCTCAAGGGCTGGAGCGGGCTGCCCAACTACGCCTTCCACCAGTACCTCGCGCAGCGCGGCCACACGATTCTGTTCGTCAACTGGCGCGGCACGCACGTCGGCTACGGCGCGGAGTTCGAGCGCGCGAATTACCAGGACTACGCCGGCGGAGAACTCGACGACGTCGTGAGTGGAGCGGAGTTCCTGGCGCGCGAAGCCGGCGTCGATCCGCGCCGCATCGCCTGCTGGGGAAGCAGCTACGGCGGCTACATGACGATGCTCGCCATCACGAAGGCGCCGAACGTCTGCAGCGCCGGCATTTCTCTGTACGGCGTGTCGGACTGGACCATCTTTCTCAAGCAGAACCAGCGCAAGCTGTGGCGGATGCGGCTCATCGCGAAGCTGGGGGAGCCCGACAAGTACCCTGAGCGGTACGACCGGGCGGCGGCGATCAGGTTCGCGGCCGACGCGACATCGCCGCTGCTGATCCTGCAGGGCGCCGACGACGACGGCGTGGTCCCCGCGCAGGGGGAGGCGCTCCACGACGCGATGAAGAAGGCGGGCAAGACGGTCGAGTACGTGATCTACTGGGGCGAGGGCCACGGCTTCCGCCACACCGGCTCGCTGCGCGACTTGTACACGAGGACCGAGGCGTTCCTGAATAAGTACAACGCGAGAAAGGTACAGACAACTAACTGAGACGCGGGCGTGAAGCCCTGCGGACCGATTACTGCTCGATCCGCAGCTCCCGCAGCTTGCGCCAGAGCGTCGTGCGGCTGATGCCAAGGCTGGCGGCGGCGCGGCTCTGGTTCCAGTGGCAGCGATCGAGCGTCGTGATCAGGAGCTCGCGATCCGTTGCCTCAGTGGAGAAGGCTCGGGCGACGGGCGCCGGGGCCTTCACCGTGATGGTGGCGGGCAGGTCCGCCTCGGTGATCGTCTCGCCCGATGCGATGTTGAGCGCACGCTCGATCGTGTTCTTCAGCTCCCGGATGTTCCCGGGCCACGAGTACGCGGTCAGGAGGTCGAGCGCCTCTGGGGTGAAGCCCTTCACGGTGCGCCGGAGCCGCGCCGCGAGCCGCGGCAGGAAATACTGGACGAGCGGCTGGACGTCGTCCGCCCGATCGCGCAGCGGCGGGATGTCCACGGTGACGACGTTGATGCGGTAGTAGAAGTCCTGCCGGAAGCGCCCCGCCGCCACCTCCTCCTCGAGGTTGCGGTGCGTGGCCAGGATCAACCGCACGTCCACGCGCCGCGTGTCCGTATCGCCGATTCGCCGCACCTCGCCCGCCTGCAGGAATCGGAGGAGCTTCACTTGCATCAGCAGCGGCATCTCGCCGATCTCGTCCAGGAAGAGCACGCCCTTGTGCGCCTCCTCCAACAGGCCCTTCTTGTCGCTGATGGCGCCGGTGAACGAACCTTTGCGGTGCCCGAACAGTTCGCTCTCGAGAATCGTCTCCGTGATCCCGCCGCAGTTGATCGGCACGAACTTGGCGCCGCGCCTCGCGCTCTGCGCGTGCAGCGCGGCGGCCACGAGGTCCTTGCCGACCCCGCTTTCGCCGGTGACGAGCACGGTGCTGTCGGTATCGGCCAGCTTGGCCACGGTGCGGAGCACTCTCTGCATCCCCGCGCTTGCGGCGATGATCCGCTCGTTGCCGCCGACCTGCGCGCGCAGCTCGGTGATCTCGCGCGCCAGCGCGCGCCGTTCGGCGGCGCGCCGCACGGTAATCAGGAGGCGGCCCGGATCGAGCGGCTTGGTCAGGTAATCGTAGGCGCCGGTTCTCATCGCGTCCACCGCGTCGGCAATCGTGCCGAAGGCGGTCACGATGATTACCTCGGTGTCGGCGTGATGCGTCTTCACCGCGCGCAGCAGCGCCGCGCCGTCGTCGTTCTCTTCCATGCGCACGTCGGTGACGACGACGTCGATGTCGGTAGAGGCGAGCACCGAGAGCGCCGCCGCCCGGCTGGCCGCTTCGTGGACGGTGTGGCCGTCCTGCTGCAGCACGAAGGCGGTGGAGCGCCGCATGTTGAGTTGGTCGTCAACGAGCAGGATGTTACAGGGCCCCACAATCTCGGCGGTGTTGCACGCCGTCCTCCTTGCGGGCAGGGGGCGCCGGCGGCGTCGTCATCCAGAGAGCCCGTTCGTCGCCCGTCCCGGCCTCCGCCGGGGGCTCCACGGGCAGTCCCACGGTGAACCGCGCGCCGCCGCCGCGCACGTTGTCAACTTTGACGAAGCCGCCGTGGTCCCGGACGATGCGGGCCACCACGGCGAGCCCGAGGCCGGTTCCCTGCGGCTTGGTGGTATAGAACGGCTCGAAGACCGCCTCGGTGTCCGCCACGCCCGGCCCGTGGTCGATCACGGCGATCGTCACGGTCTTCCCATCGTCGGAGGCGTCTGCCTCGAGCTCGACGCGCTGTGGAACTGGTGTGGCTTCGACGGCGTTGACGAGGAGGTTCCAGAGCACCTGCCGCATCTGATTGGGATCGGCGGAGATGGCCGGCAGCGCCGGCGCGCACCGGATGCCGACGTCCACGTTGTCCCACGTCTTGCCGCCGCGGCGGAAGAGCATCACGGTGCTCTCGATCAACTCGACGATGTCGCACGGCACAGGCACGCGCGCAGGAGGCCTGGCGAACATCAGGAACTCGGTGATGATCGTGTTGAGGCGATCGGCCTCTTCCGAGACGATGTCCAGCAGGCGCTGGTCGCGCGCCGCGTGCGGCAGCCGCAGCATGTTCACGGAATTGACGATGGCCCCGAGCGGGTTGCGAATCTCGTGCGCGATGTTTGCGGCCATGCGCCCCAGGTGCGCCAGTCGCTCGGCGCGCGCCATCTGCTCCTGCATCGCGCGCCGGTCGGTGATGTCGTGGGCGATGCACTGCATGCCGGCCGCGTGCCCCGACTCGTCGCGCAGGGGCACGTTCGTCTGCGAAAACCAGCAGAAGCGGCGCCTGTCGGCGTGCATCATCCGAAACTCCACCGACCGCAGCACCTGCCCGCCCAGCATCTGCGGCAGCAGCCGCTCGAGCTTCTGCCGGTCGGCGGGGTGCACGAGAGAAAGGACGCTGAGGCCAGTGATGTACAGGCGTTCCGGCTCGTATCCGAGCAGCCGCTCGAGCGCCGGGTTCGCGTACACAAGGCGCCCCTCGCCGTTCGTGAGGTAGATGAGATCTTCCGCGTTTTCCACGAGGCCGCGGAACCGGCGTTCCGACGCCTGGAGATCCAGATAAAGCCGCGCGTTCGCCACCGCCAGGCCGATCTGCGACGCCATCGACGTGAGGAGCTGTAATTCCTCTTCGGAGAAGAGGCGCTCCACCCGGGTGTGAAGGTTCAACGTGCCGTACGTCTTGAAGTTCGACCGCAGCGGTACGGACGCGAAGCCGCGGAAACCTTCGGCCGCCGCGATGTGACGCGTCACACGCGGATCGTCGTGCAGGCTGCGAATGATGATCGGTTCGCCGGTCAGCGTGACCTTGCCGGAAATGCCTTCTCCGAGCTTCAGCCGATCGAGATCCCTCGTAATCCGTTCCGACAAGCCGCGATGGACGACGAGATCCAGCTCCTGCCGTTCGTCGTCCAGCAGGTACACACCGCCGGCTTCGGCCTGGACGACCTCGAGCACCTTGGTGAGCGCGTACTCCAGCATCTCGTGCAGGCTGGAGAAGCGGCCGATGGCCAGCGCCACCGAGTTGATCGCCGCAAGGGGATTCGCGCCTATATGCATGGAAGCAGGTGAGCCAAGCCGACCATTTGCGAGGGCGAGTTGGTAAGAATGTCCGACAAATGCCCCTCTGTCAAGTTGCGTGGGGCCGGTTGCTGGAACAGGAATTGCGAGCAGGATTGCTCCCCGCTCCTCGTGACATCGGTCGTGGAGGTGCCCCACGTGCGTCGAGTCCTGATCGTCGATGACCATCGCAATACGCGTGAATCGCTGGCCCTCGGTTTTCCGCTGTATGGCTGTCAGGCGGATGCGGCCGCCAACGTAGACGAAGCCCTCGCGTACCTGCAGACGGGCGCGTACGACTGCGTGGTCAGCGACGTCCGAATGCCCGGACGGACGGGCGTGGAACTGGCGCGGATCCTCCGCGAGCGATTCCCGCACGTCAGGTTGGTTCTAATGACCGCCTACGAGCTGACGCCGGAAGAAACGGAAGCCGCAATGGGCCTAGACGTCGTGCTGCTCATCAAGCCGGTCACGGCGGAGAAGCTGGCCGTGCATTGCGCGCCCACACCTGTTCCTCGTTGAAACAGTCTGTTGCAACGAAAAGTTCCGCGGCGCATGACTCGCTTCTTTCCGTTGTGATTGCCGGCTTCGGTCGCCTCCGGTGTATCGGCACCGCGGCCATCCTGCTCGCGGCATCTGCGCCGGCGCGCGCCGGGCAGGACATCACGATATCGGCCATACGCGTCGAAGGGCCTCTCGTACTCGACGGCACGCCGGACGAACCGTGCTGGGAGGCGGCCGCGCCGTTCACCGAGTTCGTGCAGCAGGTGCCGAAGCCGGGCGCGCCGGCGACCGATCGCACGGAGGTGCGCGTCCTGTTCGACGAGGATGCGCTCTACTTCGGCGTGCGCGCGTACCAGGCCGACGCGCCGATCATCGCCAATGAGCTGCGGCGCGACAACGGCCGCTTGCATGTGCGCAACGACACGTTCACCGTGGCGCTCGATACGTTCCACGACCGGCGAAACGGCTACATCTTCATTTTCAATCCGCTCGGCGCCGTCGCCGACTGGGCCACGTGGGACGAAGGCCGCGTGTTCCTTCAGGAATGGGACGCGGTGTGGGACGTGCGGACCTCGATGGAATCCTGGGGCTGGAGCGCCGAAATGCGGCTGCCGTTCCGCAGCCTCCGCTTCAATCAGCCGGGCGAGCAGCGCTGGGGCATCACGTTCCGCCGGATCGTCCTCGCGAAAAATGAATGGAGCTACGCTACCGTGGTACCGCCGGAGTGGAGCACGATGGGCATCGCCAAATTCTCCTCGGCGGCCGTGCTGCGCGGCGTCACCATCGGCCGCCGCGCAATGAACCTCGAGCTGACACCGTACGTCCTCGGCGGGGCGATCGAGGCCGGGTGCGAGGCGGGATGCGCCATCGAGGGGATGCGCGACGTCGGCGTGGACGCGAAGTACGGCGTCACGTCGAACCTCACGCTGGATCTCACGTACAACACTGACTTCTCGCAGGTGGAAGCAGACGAGCAGCAGATCAACTTCACGCGCTTCAACCTGTTCTTTCCGGAGAAGCGGCAGTTCTTCCTCGAGGGGAAGGGCATCTTCGATTTCGGGATTACGGGCGGCGACTACCGGCTGCTGCCGTTCTTCAGCCGGCGCATTGGGCTCGAGGGGAGCGACGCCGTGCCGATCCTGGGTGGAGCGCGGCTGACGGGCAAGGCCGGGCGCTATTCGGTGGGCGCGCTCGGCATCGGGACGGAGGCCGCGGGCGCGGCGCCGGGCACGAGCTTCGGGGTGGTGCGGGTCAAGCGTGACGTGCTGCGGCGGTCGAGTATCGGCTTCATCGCGACCGACCGGCGCGGCGGCGGACAGCGGAACGAGGCATGGGGAGCGGACGCGCACCTGGCGTTTGCGCAGAACGCGAAGGTGGAGAGCTTTCTCTCCCGCGCCTGGACGCCGGGGCTCGAGGCCGACAGCTGGGCGGGGCGGCTGCGCGCGATCAACGACGGCGACCTCTGGGTGGCCGAAGTCGACTACGTGCGCGTGGGGCAGAACTACGACCCGCAGGTCGGCTTTGTGCGGCGTCGCGATGTCGACCGGTGGTTCGGGCGCGCGCAGGTGAGCCCGCGCCCGCGGCGGGGGCCCGTGCGCAAGGTGTTCACCGCGGCGAGCCTCGACTACGCGCGCGATGGGGCCGGGCGTCTTGAGACGCGGGAGCTGGAGGGCCTGCTGAAGGTCGAGTTTCACTCCGCCGATGTCGTGCAGGTGACCGCCGCCCGCCGCCGCGACGCGCCCGCGTCGGCTTTCCGCGTTGGCGGCGGGCTCACCGTGGCCGCCGGGACCTATAGCTTCACGGATTACACCGCCACTTGGACGATGGCTCCGAGCCGGCGCGCGAGCGGGAACGTGAGCGTCAGCGTGGGCGACTACTACGATGGCACGCGGCGCGAGTTCGCCGCCAGCTCGGTTATCGTGAAGGCCGACCGCCACTTCTATGCCGACGTCAATTACCAGGTTGCCGACGTGTCGCTGCCGGCGGGGCGCGCGGTCACGCAGCTCTTTGGCGTGCGTCTGAATTACTCGGCGACCACGCGGGTGTTCAACTCGACGCTGCTGCAGTGGAACAACAGCACGCGCGAGTTCAACGCGAACGTGCGCCTGAACTGGATTTACCGCCCGGGCAGCAACCTGTACGTCGTCTACAGCCGGACCAGTGGCATCCTCGCATCGCCTCTGGGCCTGCAAAACCAGAGTTTCATCGTCAAGATCACACGGCTCCTGCAGTTGTGATCGGCGGATGCGGAGAGGCGGAGGGCGCGAGACGAGTTGAACGCAGAGACCGTTGAGGGGCGAGGACTTGACTAACTTCCGCGATCTCTGCCTCCCCGGCGCGCTCTGCGAGGGAACGCCACTTGCTACCGTGGTGCCAAATCCGCGCGAGTTGTAGGAACGAACGGGACTCTTCACGGCGATCCTGCCGGCGGCGCCGGGGCCAACCGGCCGGTGAAACGATCCGTTGCAACGGAATGTTGCGTGCGGCACAAGTGTGTCTCCGCAGGTCGGAACCGAAGGTCGCCCTCGGCGCGAATGGAGGATGGTATGGACAAGCAGCGTGATCGTGCCGGACGGCGTTCTGCGAAGGTCGGAGCCGTGATCCTGCTCCTCCTGCTGGTCGCCTTCGAGCGGCCACGCTCGCAGGCAACGAGGGACGTGGGCCTTGGCGGCGTGTTCAGCGTAGGCGCCGCGCTTCAGGACACCAACGGCGACGCGACTGTTGACGCGGTGGCAGCGCGCATCCTTGTCGCGCCCGACGCGCCCGCAGCGGACGTTGCGGCCGCGGCGAATATTGCCGCCCGCTTCGGCTTCGAGACGATGGCGATGAACCTGCCGATCGCGGGCAGGGCCGGCGCGTCGACGCCAGCCGGCGCAAGGCTTGTCGTGCTCGTCGGCCGGGGCAACCCGGCCATCGAACAACTTGCGAAGGCCGGCGCCGTGAATCTCACCGACCTCAGGCCTGGCGACGGGGTCGTCGCCTACGTTGCAGCCGCCGACTCCACGGTGGGAGCCGACGCCGTCGTGGTGGCCGGCGCGGACGACGCAGGAACGATCGCCGCATCGGAAGCGCTCGCCGGACGTGCGCCGTACTTGTGGGCCGTCGGCGGCGCGACGTTCGAGAAGCTCGAACAGGACCTGCGCGCGTTCCTCGGAGCATCGAACGCGACGCCGGATCGCGTTCTGGTCAGCGCGGCGACCGTTACGCGAAACAGGCAGGAATGGGTCACCGTCACGGTGCGCGCCGCCTTCCCGAGCGCGGCTGGCGCGGTCGCCGCACGCACGGCGTTGCAGCGCCTGGCCGCAGCCCACACTGCGGGCCGTGAAGATCAGACGCTCTCGTACCCGGGGGTCGGAACGATCGACGTGCGGCTCTCGGCGCCCGGCGCCGCAGGCAGCCGCGTCCGGATCGCTCGCGTCGGCGCCGGAGTCGAGACGCCGCTGCCGCTGCCGCGCCGCGCTGGCGGGGGCGGTGCCCGCTCGACGGACCTCTCGAACCTGTATGCGACCGGAGGGCTGCTCGGCGATTCGCAGAACGATCTCATTCCGGATCGCACCGATACGGTGATCGTTCCCTCCAGCGCGGACGAGGCGCTGGGCGCCATTGATGTCGCCGCGCGGCTCGGCCTCGAATCCACCGGCATCCGCGTGCCTCTCGCAAAGGCGCCGGCCGACGTCGAGGATCCCTCTCGCGGGCCGACTCCGATCCTCATCGGGCGGAACAACCCGCTCGTCCAGCGACTGGTGACCGAGCAGAAGCTCGACGCCGCCGCGCTGCAGCCCGGTCAGGGGCTCATTCGCATGGTCCGGCGCGCGTTCGGGCAGTCGAGCGCGCTCGTTGTCACCGGCGGCGACGCGCGCGGCGTGTCACGCGCCACGAGTCAGCTCGCCGAGCGGCTGCCGCACGTGTGGGAACGCGGCAAGGACCGCACGACCCTCGACGCTATCGAGGACGATGCGCGGCGGCTCGTGGCGGGGCGATCGCCGGCGGGCCAGGCCGCGCACGCGCTGTACCAACTGTCGCGGCTCGCGCGCGAGGTGCAAGGGAAACAACTCGAATCGGCGAGCTTCGGCGTCTACGTCGAGAAGGCGCCTGCGGGATTCGCCGATCTCGTGAGGTCCGAGATCGGCCGCACGTTTCCCGCCGGGAAGGTGGACGTGAACGTCGCCAACCTCGACATCCACAGCCAGGTGCCGGTGTTCACCGACGAGTTCGAGGTGGCGTCCGAGGTGGATGACCTGCGCGCCATCGTGCGCGCGAAGGTGCTGGCCGCGGTGGCCCCGGCGCGCGGCCGGCGCCCGCGAACGCCCGCGCCGCCGGTGACGATCGAGGCGCGCCTCAGCGAGCCGCCCGAGGTGCGCCGGGCGCTCGAGCAGGAGTTTCGCGACGAGCTTACGGCGGCCGGGATCACCGACGCCCGCGTGACCATCCTTTCGGCGTACAAGCAGGCGTTGAGCTGGCTCACCGAGGAGGTGGGACCCGCGCTGAACGGCAAGGGCGCCCGGAACATCACCATCAGGTTCGCGGAGCTGGGCCCGCCCAAGAACGCGAAGATGCCGTCGTCGGCGCCCGAGGATTCCGCCCGGTGGCAGGCGATGTACTCGCCGATCCGCTGGCTGCTCGAGGCGTACCCGGCCGACGAGTTGCTCGCCCGCGACCTCGGCCTGCCGCTCGACGCCATCACGTTCGAGAAAGCGCCGAAGGATGCTCCGACGTACGAAGTGTCGGCGCGCGACGGCAGCGGCCAAAAGATCCACCGCGCCACCTTCGAGCCGACGTTCGTCTACCGATCGTACTTCGATCAGTTCCCGAACTACGAGGTGGTACGCGTGACGACCGGATGGATCCGCGCGAGGGTCGGCGATCGATCCGTGGCCGACGAGCGCATCGTTACCGATATCGAGCGGTTCTGGGACCACTACCAGCAGAAGACGCTGCCGCGCATTTATGCCTACACGATGGATCTGTTCGAAGGAAAGCCCGACCCGACGGCCGCACCCTACTTCGGCGAGCTGAAGGTGGACCTGACGCTCTCGGAGCCCGACTTCCGCCTCGGCGTGGACGAGGAGCAGGTGGCGTCGCTCGAGGCGATGCACGAGGAGGTGTACTTCAGCACGCTGCACTTCTTCGATCTCTTCGGTCGCTACACGCGGGGCCAGCCGCTCAACTACCCGGGGCGCATCATTCCGGTGATGCGGCCGAAGGCCGACGGCAAGCCGGGACGCGCGAAGATCACGTTCACCGGCAAGGCGGCGGATCGGCCGAAGGTGACGCTGGAGTACCGCGAACAGGGACGGCCGCCGGTTGAACGCACGCTGCGCCTGCCGCAGATCGCGATCGAGCGGCCGAGCGCAATGGCGGCGTGGGTGCGCGACGGGCGGGACGGCCTCGAACGCCTCGAGCTGAAGATCCAGGCCGACTTCGCCGAGGACACCCGCGCGGATCTCGTGCGCAAGTCCGACGAAGACCAAGTGGACAACAACGTGCTCTTCGCGCCGCAGGCCGTGGCGGTGGTGGACAACCTGCGGCGCCTGCACGCGGCCGGCCTGTTCAGGGACACGCTCGTCTACCACG
Source organism: Vicinamibacterales bacterium (assembly GCA_040902895.1). Classification (GTDB taxonomy): domain Bacteria; phylum Acidobacteriota; class Vicinamibacteria; order Vicinamibacterales; family SCN-69-37; genus JALYRV01. The sequence continues at coordinate 42,479 of JBBDWL010000015.1, forward strand.
ACCTCGGCGAGATCGCGTTCCGCATCGAGTGGCCGGGCGGCGAGAAGCTGGAAGTGCTGGCGAGCACCGGCGCGCCGAAGCCGCACAAGGATCTGCGAACGCTCGCGGCCGGATACCGGTACGACGGCCGGCGCATCGTCCACTGGGACGGCCCCCTCAGCCCGCCCGAGGCGTACGAGATGCTGGCGAAGTTCTCCACCTTCCCCGAGGTGACGCCATACTGGGTGGGGGAGTCGTACCTGGGCAAGGACATCTGGGCGGCCGACGTGATGCCGCCGATGGAGGCGTCGCACTGGTCGCAGGCGAAGGCGACCGCGCTCAGGCCGACGGTCATCTACTCCGCGCGGCAGCATGCGAACGAAGTGTCCTCGACCAGCCACACGATGCGGCTCATCGAGCTGCTGCTGACCGATCCCGAGTACAAGAGGTACCTTTCGCGCGTGAACGTCGTCATTCACCCGATCACAAACCCTGACGGCGCGCAGCTGGCGTACGACCTGCAGAAGATCACGCCGAACCACATGCTCCATGCGGGCTACCTTGGCGCGCTGGGCGTGGACGCCACATCCGGCGGCGGGCAGCAGGATCCGTTGTATCCGGAGGCGAAGGTCCGGCCGCTGCTGCGCCGTACGTGGCTGCCGGATGCGTTCCTGAACCCGCACGGGTACCCGTCGCACGAGTGGGTGCAGATATTCTCAGAGTACGTCTCGTGGGTGCGGTCGCGCGACCCGGGGGGACGGAGCTGGTGCTGCAACCGCGGGTGGTATACCTCGATCAACTACCCGGCGGGCGAGCAGTTCGCCAAGCACAAGGAAGTGGCGCTGGCGCTGCGCGAGTACGTCGTAGCCGGCATCACCAGCGAGCCGAAGGTACACGCGATGAACCAGCGCAACTACGCGCGCTACACGCGGTACGGGTACACCTTTGACCCCGACAATTTCAAACTGAACATCTACAAGGGCGTGAACGTGTACATGCCGCCGAAGGGCACGCGCGCCCGGCAGGGCGGAGCCCTAGGCGGAGACGCCGGCGAGGGCGGCGAGGGCGACGCATCCAGTCCGCGGATCACCTATATCAGCTCCGGCACCGAGGCACCCGACGAGACCGCGCACGGCGAGTGGATGGAGATCGTCGCCTCGGCGGGCCTGCAGTGGGACCTCGCGGTGTTGAAGCTGCTCTACGACACCGAGTTCACGATTGAACGACGCGAGGAGGTGAGCCAGGATGGCGTGTCGCTGGCAGTGTTCCGTGCGCGGCCGGGCAATCCGCCGAAGCTGCCCTCGGCGACGACGACGCAGGACGCGGAGCAGGGCGCCGGCGCGTCGCGCAGGGGCCATCGATGACCACTTCTTCTCAGGTCGTCGCGGCCCCTGCCGGGCTGTTCGGGTGGTGGCACGAGGCCACACCTCACGCCAAGCGCGCGCTCATTGCCGCGTCACTCGGATGGATGCTCGATTCGTTCGACGTGATGCTCTACTCGCTCGTGCTCGCTTACCTGATGGCCGACCTGGCGATGACCACGACGACTGCCGGCTTGCTCGGATCGCTGACGCTGCTGGCATCGGCGGCCGGGGGGATGGTCTTCGGCGTCATCGCCGATCGGTACGGGCGGACGCGGGCGTTGATGGGCAGCATCCTCATCTACTCGATCTTCACCGCGGCGTGCGGCCTGGCGCAGTCGGTCAGGCAGCTCGCGATCTTCCGTGTGCTGCTCGGCATCGGTATGGGAGGGGAGTGGGCGAGCGGCGCGGCGCTCGTGTCGGAAACGTGGCCGGCCGAGCACCGCGGCAAGGCGCTCGGCTTCATGCAGAGCAGTTGGGCGATCGGCTATGCGGCGGCCGCGGCGGTGACCGCCATCGTCCTGCCGATCTGGGGCTGGCGCGCGGTGTTCTTCGTCGGCGTGCTGCCCGCCTTCATCACAATCTGGGTGCGACGGCGCGTGGAGGAGCCCGAGATCTGGCGCGAGTCGCGCATCGTGCAGAGCGACGAGCGCGTGGCGGCGTTCGGCGACATCTTTCGCGGCCACCTGCTGCCGCTGACGGTGGCGGTCACGCTAATGAACGCGAGCACGATGTTCGCCTGGTGGGGCTTCAATCTCTGGATCCCCGCGTACCTGTCGCTCCCCACCGATCAGGGCGGCGTCGGGCTGAGCGCGTACGCGATGTCGGGGCTCATCATCGCCATGCAGGTGGGGATGTGGTTCGGATACGTCACGTTCGGGTTCGTTTCGGATCGGTTCGGCCGCAAGATGACCTACGTGGTGTACTTGACGGCGGCGGCAGCCCTGATCCTGTCGTACGCGTCCACCAGGAATCCGCTGGTGCTGCTGCTGCTCGGCCCGTTCGTCGCGTTCTTCGGGACCGGCTACTTCAGCGGCTTCGGCGCAATCACCGCGGAAATCTACCCGACGCGCATTCGCGCCACGGCGCAGGGATTCACCTACAACATCGGACGCGTGGCGAGCGCCGTCGCGCCGTTCACGGTCGGCTCGCTGGCCGGCACGCACGGCTTCCGCTTGGCACTTTCCACGACGGCGATTGCGTTCCTCCTCGCCGCGCTGGCCTGGGTGTGGATTCCCGAGACGAAGGGCCGTCAGCTCGCGTGAGAGGGAAGGTTGGGCCGAGCGAACGAGCACGGCGCTACGATCGATCGCGTCCTAATCTTAATTTAGACGCGGGGTTTCGATTGAGCCGCGTGATGCGACGATCGTTGCCCCACCGCCGTCGCCCGCAGCTTTAGCTGCGGCATCACCCGAACGTCGGGCAGTTCCTCGAGCCGATGCAGATCGTTCAGCGCCTGCTCGATCGCCTCGCCCTCGATGGCGCGCGCGGCGCAGGCGCGGAACTTCGCATCCAGCTCGTCGCGCGACGCCGGGCTCGGGATAGCCGCGCGCGCCGTTTGCGCGGGCGGTCAGGACACGGCGGTCGGCGAGACGAACGGGTCACTTGTGCCTGCGTGAGCGACGGGGCACCCTGGCCGATCTCCTCATCCAGTCGCATCACCACCCGCGATGCCAGCCGGCTGATGGCCGCGTCGGCCAGCCGTGCCTCGCCGAACGTATCGATGACGGGGCCGAGCGTCGAAAGGCAGACGCCGGGCGCTCCCGTGATCTCGCCTTGCGCGGCCGCCATAAGGGCGCCGGCCGTTTCGGTGTGGGCGAGCACGAAGCGGAGTCCCTGCTGGCGCGCGGCTTCGATGATGTCGAGATTACTGCCGCCGCCCGGCAGGCCGAAAATGGCTCGTGCGCCCGCGCGCGCAAGGCGCAACACCAGCAAGTCGGCGACTCTCATCGTGATCGTCGGGTGGGCTAAGAGTAGACCAATCCATTCGCTTCGATGCGCAATCGAATTAGCGTCAAGCCCGGCGCGAATTCGCAGCCGAAACGATTCGTTGCAACGAACTGTTGCAGCGGCACGATGCCGGCGCGTGGCTATGGCGCGTGCGCCGGCCGGTCGCCGGGTATGCCTCTTGCTATTCCCGTGCCGAAATTCGGTGACGTTTCGACGTCGGATGGAAATGGGCTGGCCGCGCCGCCAGCCTGGAGACGCTTGGATGTTCATTATCAGTCTCGTGCTTGCCGCTCTCGCCGTGGGCGCTGCCGCGGTGAATGAAACGGAATGGTCGCGGTTCAGAGGTCCGAACGGCGCGGGCGTTGCGGAGCAAACGGCGCTGCCGACGGAGTTCGGCCCCGAGCAGAACGTGATCTGGAAGACGGGGCTGCCGCCGGGCCATTCGTCGCCCGTACTATCGGGAGACCGCCTGTTCGTGACGGCGTTCGAGGGCGAAGGCTTGCTGACCATCGCGCTCGATCGCGCCACCGGCGTCATCGTGTGGCGCAGCGAGGTGCCGCGGCGGCATACCTTGCCCGTGGACAAGAGAAATCATCCAGCGTCGCCGACGCCCGCGGCAGACGGCGAGAACGTGTATGTGTTCTTCCAGGATTTCGGCCTCGTCTCGTACGACCGTCAAGGCCGTGAGCGCTGGCGCATGCCACTCGGCCCATTCAACAACGCGTACGGGATGGCGGCATCGCCGATCGTCGTCGACGGCAGCGTCGTGCTCATCTGTGACCAGAGTACCGGTTCGTTCATGATCGCCGTGGACAAGGACACAGGAACGCTTCGCTGGCGGCACGAACGGCCTGAGGCGAAGACCGGCCACTCGACGCCGATTGTGTATCGCCCGCCGAATGAGCCTGCGCAGTTGCTGGTGCCCGGATCGTTTTATCTGACCGCTTACGCGGCGGCGACCGGAGAAAAGCTGTGGTGGGTGCAGGGGCTGGCGTTCGAAATGAAGGCGACGCCGGTGATCCAAGAAGGGGTCGTCTACATTCACGGGACGAGTAGCTCGCAGTTCAAGGACGGTTACGAGCGGAAGATTCCCTCGTTCGCTGAGCTGAGCGGCGAGTACGACAAGGACAAGGATGGCCGTTTTGCGCCAGAGGAGATCCCCGATCCGCTCGCGAAGCGCTGGATCAAGCTGCTGGATCTCGACGCGGACAACTTCCTGTCACAAGAGGAGTGGGCCTATTACCAAGCGGCGCGCCGGTCTCAGGGCGGGATGTGGGCATTCAAGCTGGGTGGGCGCGGAGACATGACGGAAGCGAGCACCCTCTGGCATTACGACAGGTCCGTGCCGCAGTTGCCCTCGCCGCTGGTGTACCGAGGCGTGCTGTACATGGTGAACGATGGCGGAATCATGACGGCCCTCGATCCTGGGACTGGCAAGTCGCTGGCGCAGTCGCGCCTGCGAGGGGCCGTGGACGCCTATTACGCATCGCCGGTCGCGGCAGACGGCAAGATTATCGTCGTCAGCGAGTCGGGGACAGTGGCCGTGCTGAGGGCCGACGGGGCGCTCACGCTGCTGGCGGTCAACAACTTGGACGACCTCTGTTACGCCACGCCGGCGATTGCCGGTGGCCGCCTGTACATCCGGACGCGCGGGATGCTGTACGCGTTCGGTTTACGCCAAACGGGAGACTGAAGCCCGAGGCGCCTCGCTCCGCTGTGTTCCGGGCAGCGACGTCATCGATGCGCGGAGCCCGCGCGGCTCGCCCGAAGGACTGGCCGAATGGCGGCGTGTAGCTCGTCAATCTTATTGGCATATGCGCTGGCAAAACTGCGGGCGCCATCGTGTCGGTGGTGGGAGCAAACAACGAGTACCGCCCCGGAGCCGTGAAGCATTTTTCCGCGGCCGGCGACACCATCCGGAATCGCCGCGTCAGAGGGCGCTTACAGCAGGAGGTCAGAAATGAGACGAATCCTGAACCTAGCGTCCTTCGTAAGCACCACGCGCGCTCCCGGCAAGGTCGGTTTCCGTCACCTGGGGCGCCCTAGGCGCGGGGCCGCTGCCGTCGTCTGTCAAGGCCTTGAACTCGCGGCGGCTATATTGATGCAGAACGATGTCCGACGAAACGCGAGTCGTGCATAGCGACCAGGAAATTCTCGGCGGCACTCCGGTCTTCGTCGGCACGCGGGTGCCCGTCAAATCCCTGTACGACTATCTCGGAGCTGGCGATTCGCTTAACGTGTTCCTTCACAAATTTCCCTCAGTCGCCCGCGAACAGGCCGTTGCGGCGCTTGAACTGGCGCGCGGCATGACCGAAGCGCATGCGGCTGCTGGTCAATGAACGTGTCCCGAAGAGCGGGTGTAGGAATACTTGTCATTGATGATGAGGTGACCAGCGAGGAACGAACCGGTCTGCACGCCTCGCTCGATCGTGCGCTGGAAGGTTCCGACGCCGGCCGCGGGATGGATGCGTGGGAGTATCTGGAGCGTCGAAGACTTATGGTGAGGCGAGAGCTCTGAGCCCGCCCACGGCGCTATACTGGCTGCGAGAGTCACCATGTCCCCTTCGCTTTCTGAGCTGCTGAAACTCCCCTCAGGCGAGCGCGCCGAGCTGGCGATGGCCTTGTGGGAAGGCCTCAGCTCGGCCGAACGCGAGGCCGAGATGGAGCTGATGCCCGAGGAGGCCGCGGAATTAGACCGGCGCTGGATGGATCACGTTCAGCGACCTGATTCAGCAATCCCGTGGGAGGAAGTCCGCCGGAAACTGATGGATCGCGAGTGAACCGCCGGGTCAGTTTTCGACCCGAGGCCGACGCGGAAACACTCAAAACGCGAGACTGGTAAGAGGGCCGTCAGCCCGGGCTTGTGCTGCATTCCGCGCGGATCTCGACGAGATTCTTGAGCACGTCGCCGAAAACCCTTTTCCTCTATCGCCGTGTACGCGGTGAGACAAGGCGAGCGATCCTCGCTCGGTTTCCGTACGCCGCCTACTTCCGAGTGGTTGGTGATGACATTCGTCGTCCTGGCCGTCCATGGTCGACAGCACCAACGCCGGTGGCAAAGGCCGTCGTAGGAGTGACGTTCGGAAGGGCCGCCACCACTTGAAAAAACTTGAAACTTTGCGCACGAAAGGGGCCGTCCCTACCAGAGACGGCCCGAAGGTCAGTGCGAAATCCCAAAGAAAACCAACAGCCGCGAGTCCGGCGTCCGTCCGAGCGGCGCGGTGACATCCGCCCAATGTTTGTTGGAGACGATCGTGACCTGGCGCTTGCCGCCCTGGTTGGCGTTGCCGACGATGCCTTTACCGGCGACGACCCGCGGACGCTCGGCGGGATCCATCGGCCCGCGATGCATCCGCTTGATCCAAATCTGCTCGACGCGGCTCATAGAACTATTGGAACACGTCAGAACCCAACCGGATCCCGGATCCCGGATCCCGGATCCCGGCTAGAGTCCCAAAAACGCCATCGGTACCCACTCTTTGATTTTTGCAAGGTGCGGCTTGACGAGCTTGATGTTCGCTTCGGGAACCTTCGGCTTCGGCAGGTCCGGGAGCATGACGCTGGACTTCATCGCGCCCTCGCGCGCGAGCTCTTCGAACTTCGACAGATCGATCCCGCCGGCGATCTCCATGCCGGCGGCTTCGTAGACGCGCCTTCGCACCCACGTGTATTCGGCGTCGGAGAATTTGTGGATGTTCAGCGCATTCACCTGCGCGCGGCGGGCTTCCGTGTAGATGCCGGCGAGGTCGGAGAACACGCTCGTGAACTCCGCCAACGTCAGGTCGCGTCCTCTAACTCTCCTATCTGTGCCTTCTGTGGCCTTCTGGCGAATCTCGGCCGACTTGGTTTCGATCGCGCTCCACCGTTCGCCCAGCTCGTCTCGCACGCGCGTTTGCACCGCGACAAAACGCTCGACCTGCGTCGCCGTCAACTGTCCGGTCTGGGGCGACACGTAGGGAGACTTGTTGGTGATGCGGTCGGCGAGCCGCGACATCTCGCGGGCCCGGTCGAGATAGTTGGCCGTGCTCTCGATCATCGGGCGCGCCCAGCGAAACGCGTAGAAGCCGGCGACGCCGAAGCCAACGAGCGCGATCGCGAGGACAATGAGACAGCCGGCGAGAACCTTCTTCATCCGGCAACTACTTTACCGCACGCAGCCTCGTCATCTGTTCGCCGGCGCGGCGCTTCAACTGGCCGCACATGATGTCGCACAGCTCGAACACGCTCGGATCCGCGAGCTGGTAGATGACGAACAGTCCCTGCCGGCGCCGCGACACGAAGCCATGCGCGTGGAGCACCTGCAGGTGCTTCGACAGGTTCGCCTGGCTGAGCCCGGTGTCCGCAATCAGCTCGCTGACGTTGCGCGGGCCGGATCGCAGCTCGTTGAGCACGCTCAACCGGGCGGCTTCGGCGAGTACCTTGAGCCGATCCGCCACCGCGCCAATCGTCTCAGGCGCGAGTCGCTTGCTGCTCATGCGTGCCCTCCTCGACTGGCAGCCCCGCGGCCACCCAGGCTGACAGGCCGCCCGACAGGTTCATCACGTTGGTCACACCCAGGCGCTCGAGCACCGAGGCGGCGATCGACGAGCGCACGCCCGACTGGCAGTGCACCACGATCGGCCGCTCGCGCGGCAGCTCCGCGGCGTGGTCGGCGAGATAGCCCAGCGGCACGTGCACCGCGCCGCGAATGCGGCTGGAGGCCCACTCGTTGGCGCTCCGCACGTCGACCATCGTGACGTCCTTCAGCCGTTCACTCAGCTCGCGCACGTCGATCTGGCGGACGGTCGCGGGGCCGGTTGCGTGCGCGGCGTCGAAATAACCGGAGATGCGATCGAAGCCAATCAGTGCCAGCGACCGCGCGAGCTCGCCAAGCCTGGCCTTGGCGGTTGCGGCGTCGGCGATCAGGTAGAACTCGTCGCCCTCCACCAGCCACCCCGCCCAGGTCACAAACGACGCGTTCAACGGGATGTTGATCGTGACCGACAGATGCGCGGCCGCGTACTCCGAAGCGGGACGCGTGTCGATCACCAGCGCCTTGCGCGCCAGCAACGCGGGAAGCGTCGCCGCATCGAGACGTGAGGGAACGTGGAACTGCCCGAGAATCGCGGGACCTTCCTTGTTGATCCGCTTCATTCTGGCGAAGTACTTCGGCGGCTCAGGCTGGCCTTCCAGCACTTTCGTGACGAAATCGTGTTCCGATTTCACGTTGAAGGCCCAGTTGAAACGCTTCTCGTACCCGAGCGTGGACGAGGGAATCGCGCTGATGCCCTTGCCGCACGCCGAGCCGGCCCCGTGGCCGGGCCAGATCTGCAGCCAGTCCTCTTGCGCCGCAAAGGCCTGCAGGCTCTTCCACAACGTCCGCGCCCCGGCCTCCATCGTGCCCTTGATGTTCGCGGCGCGTTCGAGGAGATCGGGCCGGCCGACGTCGCCGACGAACACGAAATCGCCGGTCACGGCCGCGATCGGGCGGTCGGCGGCGGCGCCGTCGGTGACCAGGAAGGTGATGTGCTCGGGGGTATGGCCGGGCGTGTGCAGCACGTCGAGCGTGATGTTGCCGATCGTGATGCGATCGCCGTGCTTCAGCTTGCGCGCGTGCGGAAACCGGTACTTCCAGTCCCGGTCGCCCTCATCCGACAGCTCCAGCGACGCACCGGCCTTCTGCGCCAGCTCGCGCGATCCCGACACGTAGTCGGCGTGAATGTGCGTTTCG
>JBBDWL010000016.1:0-50261 GCA_040902895.1 Vicinamibacterales bacterium
AGAACCACGTGCCCTTTCATCCTCGTGCTCATAATGCGCTCCACTCTACGTCCACACCCGCCGCGCCGATTGGCCAAACGGCCCGGATTGCGTGTCGTTTTCTACAAGAAACACACAAAACGTCGTCTGTCCGGGGGATCGCATCGCCTCGCGAGCCCTCAGAGTCGATGCACTCCCCCGGACCCCCTCGTCTCGTCGCTCGCGGGGCCCCAACGCCCCGCTCCGCTCCGACCGGACTAAGCCTCAAACCTGTAGCCAACACCCCTCACGCTGACCAGAAACACTGGTTTGTCCGGATCGGCTTCGACTTTCCGGCGCAGGTTTCCGACGTGCGTATCGACGACCCGGTCGGTCACAAACACGCCGCGGCCCCAGACGTGGTCCAGCAACTGCTGGCGCGTGAGGACGCTGCGGCGGCTGTGCACGAAGGCCGCGAGCAGCTTGAACTCAATAGGCGTCAAATCGACCGGTTTCCCATGACGCCTGAGCTCGAACCGGTTGAAATCGACCTCGAAGTCGCCGAACCGATACATCTGCGGCGTGTCGCCGGCGCTCCGCCGGAGCGCCGCCTTGATCCGGGCGCGAAGCTCCATCGGGCTGAATGGCTTGGTGACATAATCATCCGCGCCGAGCTCCAGGCCAAGCACTTTCTCGGCCTCCTGCGTGCGTGCCGTCAGCAGGATGATCGGCATCCGTTTGCCCGACCGCCGCAGCTCGCGGCACACGGCGAAGCCGTCTTTGCCGGGGAGCATGACGTCGAGCAGCATCAGATCGAACGACCCGGTCTCGGCCCGATCGATCGCGCTCTGGCCGTCGCCGACGACTTCCACCTCGTAGCCCTCGAGCCGCAAGTCGGTCTGAAGACCGAGCGCGATGTCAGGGTCGTCCTCGACGATCAGGATGCGGCCCATGCGCGCGCCTCCTGCGCTTCGGTCTGTGCCGGAAGGATGATTGAGAATGTGCTGCCCTCGCCGGCGGTGCTATCGACGTGCACCGTGCCCGCGTGTGCCTCGACGATTTGCGCGACGAGCGAAAGGCCGAGGCCGGTGCCTTTGACATGACCGTTGCTCGAGGATCCGCGAACGAACTTGCGGAAGATCGCGTGCTGTTCGGCGGCCGGGATCCCGATGCCGCGATCGCGGACCCGGACGGTCAGGTGATCGTTATCGACGCCGCCGTCGACCCAGATCGTCTTGCAATCGGGCGAGTACTTGACAGCGTTATCGAGAAGATTCCAGACGGCACGGCCGATTGCCGGTTCATCTGCGCGTATGACGGCGGTCTCCGGACCGTTCCACGTGAACTCCACTCCGTAACCCTTGCTGCGGTTTTCCTGATCGAATTCGGCGACGAGGCGGGTGAGCCAGTCCCGGGCCGCGATTCGCTCGAGACGCACCGTATGTGAACCGGCCTCCATGCGGGCGAAGTCCAGGAGATCTTCCACGAGCCGGGTGAGCCTGCGCGTTCCGCGCTGGAGCGCCGCGTAATACTTCGTTCGCTCCTCGTCGCTCGCGACTCGGCCGTCGGCGAGGAGATCGGAAAACTGACGCAGCAGCGTCAACGGTGTTCTGAACTCGTGCGAGACGGCTGCCACGAATTCCGACTGCAGCCTCGCGGCTTCCATCTCGCGCGTCATCGCCCGGGCGCTGAAGTAGCTGCCGGCCAGCACGAGCAGCGCGAGGAACACGAGTCCCGCGATCAGCAGGCGCCGCCCGGCCGCAAACCGGGCCAGATCGGCATCCGGGCTCGCGCTGACGACCCGCAGCGTCCACGGCAGCTGCGTGTCAGCCATCGTCCGCAGCGCGCTCAGTGTTTCGGGGGGTGTCGTCCCGTGCGAGACGACCGTCTGGCCTTCGCCATCGAGGAGCACCACACGCACGCCTTGCCGATCGAGAAACCCGCCGCGCATCGGCTCGACAATCCGCTCCTCCAGGAATCGCGACCCGGCGACGAGCGCCACCGATCGCTGAGCCGATCCACGCCAGAGGAGGAAGACCGGCTGATCGTGAAACGCGCGGCTGATGCGGCCCTCGGACGGTTTTGCCGCTCCGCCCTGGCGCCACTCCGACCACAGCGCGTCGACAGCGCCAGCGAACGCGAGGGCAGCGGTGCTCGCTGTGGCAGCCGGTGACAGCGGTCCGTCATGGCCAAGCAGCCGCCTCGCCTCTGCCGCGTAGTGTTGGTATGCCGCGCCCGTGAGCTGCCAGCGGCCTGCGTGCAGATCACGATCGAGCTGCGCCGCGTCGTTCGCGAGATCGGCTTGCCGGCCCAATGTCTTGAGCAGATCGCAGCGCGCGATCCGCGCGATGAGCTCGGCGGGCCTTCCATCGACCAGGACATCCGGATCGCGCAGTTCGTCGAAGGTCGCAAGCGCGGCATCAGGGCGTCCCGCCCTCGACTGATTCCGCGCGAGCCCAAGCAGACCTTCTGCGCGGATCCGCGGATCATCCGACGCTGCCATCTCACGGTTGTAGAGCATGGCGGTATTGAGGTCGTCACGACCGGAAGCGGAGCTCCGGCCGGGCATGAAGGCCTCCAGGTATGGCTCTTCAGTGGCGGGCAAGACGGGATAGTAGAGAAGCCGGCGCCTGGGGAACGCGCGCACGCCATCGGAATCGAACAGCGCGATCAGCGCGTTGTCCCCAAGGTTTGTGGAGTACGCCGCAACCGCCTCGGCGGCCGCGTCGGCCGGAAGACTGGAGAAGCGATCCAGGCGCGCTTCAATGTCGGCGAGATTGTTACGGATCTCCGCCGCGATCGAATCGGTAGCGTCCTCGAGACGCTCCCGTACGGTCTGGACTTCGAGATCCCGATCCTGCTCGAGCGAACGCCAGCCGAGCCAGCCGATCGCGGCCAGGAACGCCAGTGTGGTGCCGAGAAAGAGCACCAGCAAATGGCGGGGCGGGCGGAACCATTGGCGAAAAGACATACCGATGGTGGTGGTTTCGGGGACCCGGTGATTATACGTAGCCTTCCGGCCGGGATGCGCAACGTTCGGTGCCGTTTCTGAAGATTTCCAGTATCGAGATCGAGCTCCTCCGGGGCTATCATCCTGGTAGCCGGCCCCAGGGCGGCGAGAACAGGTGGATAGGAGGCGTAGATGCAGATCACAGGAAACGGCTGGCTTCTGCCGGCCCTGCTCGTGTCGTGGGTAGGCGTGGTCGGGTCGCAGACGGTGAAGGTGTCGATCGATGTGAAACCGGGCGATAGCCCAACCACGATCGAGCCCGGCCGCGAAGGCATGCTGCCGGTCGCGATCCTGTCGACGGCCGGGTTCGATGCGACCACGGTGGATCCGACAACGATCCGGATCGGTCCGGCGGGGTCGGAAGCCGAACCGGTCCGCACGATGTCTGACGATGTCAACAAGGACGGCCGTTCGGATCTGATGATGCTGGTGCGGATCCAGGACATGAAAGTGAAGTGCGGCGACAAGATCATTCGCCTCACCGGGAAGACCATGAATGGGACCGCGATCGAGGGCTCCGAAGCGGTGACGACTTCAGGATGTTGAGCGTTGAAGGGCGCAGGCCGGCGTCGCTGCAGCCGCCGAGTCTCGACGACGTTCGCGCGGCGCGCGAGAAGATCGCGCCGCACATCCGGCCGACGCCGCTCATGCGGCATCCGCTGCTCGATGTCGAGTCTGGTCTCGAGCTCTGGATCAAGCATGAGAATCACAACCCGACCGGCGCCTTCAAGGCCCGCGGCGGTCTCAATCTGATTGGGTCGTTGTCGTCCGATGAACGCGCGCGCGGGGTTGTGACCGCGAGCACGGGCAATCACGGCCAGTCGATTGCGATGGCGTGCCGTATCCATGACGTCGCGTGCACGGTGTTCGTGCCTGAGGGAAACAATCCCGAGAAGAACGCGGCCATGCGCGCGTACGGCGCGACGCTCGAAGAAGTGGGCCGGGACTTCGATGAGGCGCGTGAGGCGTGCGAGGCGCGAGCCGCAGCGACGGGGGCCCGATACGTGCATTCGGCCGACGAGCCACTGCTGCTCGCCGGCGTCGGAACTTACGGGCTCGAGATCTTCGAAGCGCTCGCCGGCATCGATGTCGTGTTCGTGCCGATTGGCGGAGGCAGTGGTGCGTGCGGGTTGATTACGGTCCGCAATGCGCTCGGGTTGAAGACGCGTATTGTGGGCGTCGGCGCTGCGAACGCCGACGCTGTGTATCGCTCGTGGCGCGGCCCGGATCGGATCGTCGGAACATCGGCCGCGACATTCGCGGAAGGCATGGCCACACGCGTCACGTTCGATCTGACGTTCGGATTGCTGAAGCAATACCTCGACGACTTCGTCGTGCTTTCCGAAGAGGAGCTCGCCGAAGGCGTGCGGATGGCGCTGCGATGCACGCACAACCTGGCCGAAGGCGCCGGCGCGGCCGCGATCGCGGCCGCCATGAAGCAGCGCGACCAGCTGCAGGGCCGGCGTGTCGTGGCGATCATGTCCGGCGGAAATCTGGATACCGCGACGCTGCGGCGGATTCTCGGGAAAAATGGGGACGGGTCTTAATTATTCGCGTCGAGCGGGGCGAATAATTAAGACCCGTCCCCATTTTTCCAGATCCAATACGCCGGCACGCCGGCCAGCACCACCGCGATGCCGACGGCGGCGCGGCCCGGCTGCGTCACGATCGTATTCAGGACGATCGCTGCCGCCGCGAGCACGAAGAGCACCGGCGTGACGGGATAGCCCGGCACCGAGAACGGGCGTGGCTGCTGCGGCCGCCGGCGTCTGTACACGAAGATGCTCATCGCGCCGAGCGCGTAGAAAATCCAGCCGGCGAAGACCACGTACGTCAGCAGCTGCTCGAACGTGCCGGTGGCCGCGAGGACGATCGCCCATGCGGAGCTCGCGGCAATCGCAAAGGCGGGCGTGCCGAAGCGCGGATGCACGACGGCGAGGCGGCCGAAGAACACCCGATCGTTCGCCATCGCGAAATACACGCGCGGCGCCGTCATCGTGAGGCCATTGGCCGCGCTGAAGATTGAGACGAGGATGGCGCCGGCGATCAGCATGCCCGCGCCAGATCCCATCAGGGCGCTGACCGCCTCGGACGCCACCCGATTCGATCCGGCGACGGCTTCGGGCCCCAGTGCCGCGACGTAGGCGATGTTGGGGATCAGGTACAGCCCAATCAAGGCCGCGGTGCCAATCATCAGCGCCCGGGGAAACGTCTTTTGCGCGTCGATCGCCTCGCCGGCCGAAAAGGTCACGTACTGCCAGCCTTCGTAGGCCCACAGCACCCCAATCGTCGCGATGCCAAGACCCGCCAGCACCGAGCCTGACGTGACGTCAGGCCACGGCTGTTCGCTGACGCCGCTCAGTCCGTGTCCCATAGCGATGAGCGCGGCGCTCATCGCCAACAGCGCACCCACTTTCACCGCCGTCGTCACGTTCTGCATGTTCGCGCTCTTGCGCGTGCCGATGATGTTGACGGCGGCGATCACGATAATCACGAGAATCGAGACGAGCCGCGACGTGCCCGGAGCCAGCGTGATGAACTGCGTGAGATAGGACGTGAAGGCGACCGCGAGGGTGGCAAGCGATCCGCTGCTGATGACGAAGAACAGCGCCCAGCCGTAGAGGAAGGCGGGGAGCCGTCCGAATGCGTCGCGGATGTAGACGTACAGCCCGCCGGCCTGCGGATTCATCGCGCCGAGCTCGCCGTAGGTCAGAGCGCCCAGCAGCGAGAGCACGCCGCCAAGAAACCAGACGATCAGCGCGAGGCCGACATGCCCGCCGCTGTTCTGCAGCACGCTGCCGGGTACCAGAAAGATGCCCGACCCGATGACGGTGCCGACGAGCAGCAGCACCAGATCGGTCTGTGTCAACGTGCGCGGCAGAGACTGCGCCATCAGATAGAGCGGCCAGAGATTGAGCTCGGGTAGCTTCTTCCGGCGTCAAAAACCCACGACATGCCGCCGCCAGAAGCTACCGCTCGCTCACACTGGCCGCGAGCGATGTTCAGACCTCCTCCTCGACAACCCCCGCGCGCTCGGCTTTCGACTTCTCGATGATCTTCACCTGCTGGTGCGTGGGCACCTCGTCGTAGTGCGAGAACTCCATGTGGTACCCGCCGCGCCCGCCGGTCATTGACGTCAGCTGCTGCTCGTAGCTGAGCATCTCGGCCATCGGTACCTGCGCCTTGATGACGGTCGACGATCCGCGCGTATCCATGCCCGAGATGCGGCCGCGGCGTCCGTTGAGATCCCCCATGAGATCGCCGGCGAAGTCGCTGGGCGCGACGACTTCGACGTTCATCACCGGCTCCAGGATCGTCGGCCGGCAGCGCGACATCGCGTCCTTGAACGCGAGCCGTCCCGCCATCTTGAACGACATCTCGTTCGAGTCGACGTCGTGGTACGACCCGTCGTACACGGTGACCTTGAAGTCGACCATCGGATAGCCGGCCAGGTACCCGCGCACGCGTGTCTCCTGGATCCCCTTCTCGATCGCCGGCACGAACTGCCGCGGAATCGAGCCGCCGAACAAATCGTTCTCGAACGCGAAGTCGCTGCCGCGCGGCAGCGGCTCCACGCGAATCTTGCAGTCGCCGAACTGGCCATGTCCGCCCGTCTGCTTTTTGTGCCGGCCGTGCGCCTCGGTCGATGCGGTAATGGTTTCGCGATACGGAATGCGCGGCAGCTTCAGGTTCACCTCCACGCCGAATCGGCGCTTCAGCTTCGCGACGGTGACCTCGATGTGCAGCTGACCCTGACCCGAGAGCAGCAGCTCGTGCGTCTGCGGATCGCGCGAGTAGCCGATGGCCGGATCTTCTTCCATCAGGCGGTGCATCGCCGTGCTGATCTTGTCTTCATCGCCGCGCGTCTTCGGCTCCATCGCGTACGAGATGACCGGCTCCGGGAAGGTCAGCGGACGCATCACGAATCCGCCGTTCCGGTCGCCGATCGTGTCGCCCGTCTGTGTCTCTTTGAGCTTCGCGACGGCGCCAATGTCGCCGGCGTGTATCTCGGGCACGTGCGTATGGTTCTTGCCCTGCACGAGCAGCAGGTGTCCCAGGCGTTCCTGGGAATCGCGCGTCACGTTCTGCACGTTCGAGTCGGACTTGAGCGTGCCCGAGACAACCCTGAAGAGCGTGATGCGTCCCGCGAACTGATCGGCAATCGTCTTCCAGACGTACGCGACCGCCGGCCCTGATGGATTCGCCTCACGGTCGATCGCCTCCTCCGTACCAGGCGTCACACCGCGCATCGGATGCTCGGTTGGCGCCGGCACGAAGTGCACGATGGCGTCGAGCAGCGGCTGGATGCCGATGTTGTGCGCGCCCGAGGCGCACAGCACGGGATACACGCGGCCGGCGCGAACACCGCGGTGCAGTCCCTCGAGCAGTTCCTCCTGCGTCAGCGTGCCTGCCTCGAAAAACTTCTCCATCAACGCATCGTCGGCCTCGGCAATCATCTCGATGAGCGAGTCGCGCGCCGCGTTCGCCGCGTCGACCAGGGCGCCGGGCACGCCACTCTCGGTGACGCGGCCGCTGTCGTCGCCCTCGAACGTGTACGACTTCATCGAGATCAGATCGACGACGCCCTTGAAGCCCTTCTCTTCGCCAATCGGCAGCTGCACGGCGACAGCGCCGCGGCCGAGTGACGCGCGCACGGATTCGAGCGTGCGCTCCATGCTCGCGCGGTCGCGATCGAGCCGGTTCAGCACGATCAGCCTTGGCACTTCGAGCTCATCGGCCGCGGCCCAGACTTTTTCCGTGGATACCTCGACGCCGGACACGGCATCGACGACGACGATGGCGGCTTCGACCACGCGCAGCGCCGCGCGCGCGTCGCTCAGGAAGTTGCCCATGCCGGGGGTGTCAATCAGATTGATCTTGTGTTTGTTCCACTCCGTGGCGGCAAGGCCGGCCGACAGCGTGTGCTTGCGGGCGATCTCTTCCTCGTCATAGTCGGTGACGGTCGTGCCGTCATCGACTTTGCCGAACCGGTTGACCGCGCCTGACGTGAAGAGGAGAGCTGAGGTGAGTTGCGTTTTTCCCGAACCGCTATGGCCAACGAGGGCCACATTCCTGATGGCGGCTGCGTCGTAAACCTTCATAGAGGCATACCCTCCGAGAGGCGTTGTCCCCGCCACCTCTCTTTGGGCGAATCATACTTCAGGCCTTGGGCCCTGGGCCCTAGGCCCCAGCCTAAAAAAAGCTCGCGGGCCTTTGTGCCTGCGAGCTCATGCCTAGCGCCTAGGGCCTAACGCCTGGAGCCTATTCGTATCGCAGAGCTTCGATTGGATCCAGCCGCGACGCGCGAATGGCCGGAAGCATCCCGAAGATGACTCCGACGCCGGCCGAGAAGCCCAGGCCAAGCGCGAACGACCACCAGGGCAGTGAGATCGGAAAGCCTGAGATGTAGTGGATGAGCAGGCCGATGCCGCTGCCGAGGAGAATGCCCAGCACGCCGCCTACCGAGGTCACGAAGACGGCTTCGAGCAGGAACTGCCACAGGATTTCTACGCGGCGCGCGCCGAGCGCTTTGCGTACGCCGATCTCCCGCGTGCGCTCAGTCACGCTGATCGTCATGACGGCCATCACACCGATGCCGCCGACCATCAGCGCGATCGATGAGATCACCACAAGCGCGAAGAACGTCGCCTGGCTGATTTTGTCCCACAGCTTGAGAATCGTGTCCTGCGTCAACAGATCGAAGTCGTTCGGTTCATCCAGCCGAAGTTTGTGCCGGATGCGCATCACGGATTCGACTTCGCGCAGCGCGACGGCGCGGTCGACGCCGGGGCGCGGAACCGCTGCGAGCAGCACGCTGCGCATCTCACCACGGCCGGCGCGAAACGCGCGGATGCCGAACTGTTTCTGGTACGCACTCTGCGGCACGACGACGAAATCATCGACGCCCACGCCCACGTTGATGCCGCCGGGGCCTGGGCGCTTGGCTGAGACGCCAACCACAGTGTATTCGCGCAACCCGATTCGTACTGTTTTACCGAGGGGATCGACATTCGGGAAGAGTGATGTGTAGGCCGTCTGTCCGAGGATGACGACGTTGGCGCGCCGGGCGACTTCGCCCGCCGTAAAGAACCGGCCGGTAGCCAAGTCCATCTTCACGACGTCGGCGTGCCGTTCGGTCGTGCCGAGAACCCTCAACAGTTTTGTCTTGTCCCCTGCATAGTAGACGCGCTGCTCGGTGGGCGGCCCACCGTCGCCCAGGATGATGTCGACCGTCTGAATGGACGGCGCCCCACGCTCAATCGCCTCTGCATCCTGGGGCATCATGTTCGGACGCTGCAGGAGCTCCATGAACCCTTTACCCGCTGCCACGCTCACACCGCTGAACTTCGCGATCACGATCGTGTCGGGACCGAGCTTCTCGATCGCGTCGCGCAGCGATTGATCGAACCCGCGAATCAAGGCGGTCATCCCGACGATAGAGGTGATGCCAATGACCACACCGAGCACCGTGAGGCCCGACCGCATCGTGTTGTGCCGGATGGTGTCGAATGCCATCCGCACGATTTCGTCGAGAAGACCTGCCCGGATGGCCATGTTATTCGCGCCTGAGAGCTTCAATCGGATCGAGCTTCGCGGCCTGCATGGCCGGGGAGATTCCGAAGACGAGACCCACCAGTGCCGTGATGCCGATGCCGACGACGATCGACCAGGCTTCGACGGTGGCCGCCAGCGGGCTCACCGCCGCGATGACCAGCGCCATGGCGAATCCGAGCGCGGTGCCGACGACCCCGCCGAGCGTCGACAGCGTGATCGACTCGGTAAGAATCTGCCAGGCGATATCGCGGCGGCGCGCGCCGACCGCCTTGCGCAAGCCAATCTCGCGCGTGCGCTCCGTCACCACCATCAGCATGATGTTCATGATGACGATGCCGCCGACGACGAGCGACAGGCCGACCACGCCAATCAGGACCGTAAAGATGCCGCGGGTGGCCTGATCGTAGATATTGAGGAATGTGTTCGAGGAGGCGTAGACCCCGAAGTTGTCCCGCTCGGCCGGCTTCAGCCGGCGCTTTACCCGCAGCGCCCCGATGGTCTCGTCCATGGCCGCGCGCGTCAGCGAAGGATCGACCGGGCGCACCACGAGACGGAGCGACTGCCGCGATCCAAACACGCGCTGGTACGCTCGCAGCGGAATGATCGCGTATTCGTCCTGAGCCTGGCCGAAGATCGATCCCTTTTTCTCGGCAACCCCAACGACGGTGAACCGCAACCCCGCGATTGAGACCTCGCTGTCGAGCGGATCGTGTCGGCCAAACAGGCGCTCGGCGGCATCGTAGCCGAGGATGGTAACGAGGCGGCCCGTGTCGAATTCCGCCGGCGTGATGACGCGTCCGAGCTCGATCCGGGTTGTCGGCAGCGTGGCATATTCACGCGTCACGCCCTGAATACGCACGACGTCGAGTTGCTCGCTGCCGTACTTGATCGGCGCGGTTCCGCGCGCCTGCGCCATCACGGTGTCGACAATCCAGTCCATGCGCCGGATAGCGTCGGCGTCATCGAGCGTGATGCGCGGGTTATAGCGCAGCGCATCTTCCTGTTCCTGGGTCTGCGTAAGTGGGTAGCGATCGACGTTAAACGCGTCTGCTCCGGCATCCGACACCAGCGCGTCTTCGACGCTGGCATTGAGCCCCTGAATCAGCGAGACCACAACGATGATCGACGTCACGGCGACGATGTTGCCCAGCACCGTGAGAAACGATCGCAGCTTGTTGGCCCAGATGACCTGCAAGGCGACGATGGCGGATTCGAGGAACATGATGTGTCCGGACAGGCTAAAGCCTGTCCCTACCTGCTTCCCGGACCCGCCGTGACTTTCACCGCATCGCCGTCATGGAGCGTCCGCACCGAGCTGAAGGGCCCGACGATGACCTCATCTCCTTCGTTCACACCCTCCAGCACTTCGAAATAGCGCTCGCCCGCAATGCCGATCCTGACGGGCATGAACGCTGCGCGCCCGCTCTGCACGACAAACACGCCCTCGATGTCCTTGCGCACCTGTCCGGCAGGCAGATCTTGCGTCGTCTGCGCGGCCGCCGGGCGGCGCGGACGCCGCCGGCCGTCCGCCGGCTGCGGCTCTCGCACGATCACGCCTTTCTCATTGACGATCATTTCGCGTATCGTCATGGCCTGAATCGGCACGGCCACGACCTGGGTGCGGGTCGCCGTCGTGATGTCGGCGGTGCACGTGAATCCAGGACGGATGTCGGGCACTTCGCCTTCGAGCTGGACGGTGACCTTGAAATTCGTCGCCTGACGAGCGCCGCCAGCGGCACCGGCTGCCTGAATGGGACTGTTGCCAACTTCGGTGACGCGGCCGCTGTAGGAACGATCGGGGAAGGCGTCGATCCTGATCTTCGCAGGCTGGCCAATGTGCACGAACGGGATGTCGGTCTCGTCGACTTCGATCTCCGCTTCAATCACCGACATGTCGGCAATCGTCAGGAGCACGGTGCCGGCGTTGTTCATGGTGCCGATCACCACCATCTCGCCTTCTTCGATGTTGCGCCGCGTCACGAGCCCGGCGATGGGAGAGTCGATGCGCACCTTGCTGAGATCGAGCCGGGCGCCCGAGAGGCTGGCTTGCTGCTGGCGCAGCTGGCTCTCGGCCGCGGTGACACCCTGCAGGTGCGCCCGGAGGTCCGCTTCGAGCCTCTGGACGTCGATTCCGGCGCGCTCCAGCGCTTCGCGCGTAATCAGCCCCTGCTTGGCCAGCTCCTGCTGCCGCGCGAGATTGTCCTGCGCCTGCTTGAGCAGGACCCGCGTGGCCTCCACGGCCGTGCGTGACTGCGCCACCGCCGCGCGCGCGCCCTCGAGGCCGGCTTCGTTCCGCTGCACGGCGCTCGTGAGATTGCGCGGGTCAATCTGCAGCAGAAGCTGGCCTGCCTGCACGCGATCGCCTTCGTTGACCGCAAGACTGGTGACGCGGCCCATCGTATCGGCCGAGATGTTCACCGACCGCTTCGGCTGCAGGGTGCCGCTGGCCGAGACGATGGCTTCGAGGTCGCGCTTCTGCAGCTTCTCGACGTTGACCTCGGCGCCCGACTCGCGCGTCAAACGGAGGTTCGCAAAGACAATCGCGCCGAGCAGCACGACGATGCCGGCGGCGATCAGGATCTTCTTACGGCGACTCATACACCACCCCGTGACGAGAGAAACGCGGCGACGCCCAGCGCGATGACGGCGTAGATGCCGAACAGCACCGTGGCCACCGAACTGGTCTTCCGCCGATAGAGCACGCCAAGCCCGATCGACAGCACCATCAGCCACCACAGCGCGAATAGATCGATCATGCCGAGCAGCCGCGCGAAGAACGACGATTCATCGAGCATCGGAAAGAGCACGGCCAGATTGGTCGACCCGGTCATCGATCCCTTGATGAAGTTGATCGGCGTGCTCACGAGAAAGGCGAGGGCCGAGATGATCTGCGAGTGGGCCACGACCGCCATGACCTGCTTGAACGTGGCCGTGCCGCCCATCAGGGCGTTGAAGATCGCGAACACGAGACCGCCGATGATGAGCGCCATGAGCGGAATCGACACGATCATCTGCACGGCGCCCATGATGCCCGCGTACTCCGCCATGCGCTGCTGGTTGTCGTAGGCCGCATCACTCATCGGCTGGCCGGTCCACGCTTCAGCCTGCGCGACACTTTGATCGAGCCACGCATGCTGGCCGACGTCCGTCGAGAGGAAGCCCCCAATCGCCAGCGCTCCGATCAGGGCCACCAGCCCCAGCGCGCCCGCCACGCGCGGCGCCGCCACGATCTGCTCGAACGTTGCCCGCGGAGCGGTGATCACGCCGATCACGCGCGACATGAGGCTGGGCGCAGAAGGGCGCTCTATTACCGGCTCGGACATCTATGACCTCGATGAAGGGGAATACAGTTTCATACGTGCACATGCGTCCGTTTGTTTCGAAAACGGGCACCTCTGGCGGGGGAGTGTCTACCCCTCGACTGTCGCTCGGGGTAGCCTGAGCGTGAGTCGAAGGCTAAGGTATTCTGCCTCAATGTCCCGGTGTCTTCTGCTGCTGATCTTCCTGCTGGTTCCCGCGCTGCCTGTCATGGCGCAAACCTTCGAAACTGCCGGCGCCCGCGCTCTCGGAATGGGCGGCGCGTTCGTGGCGGTAGCCGACGATGTGTCGGCCGTGTGGTGGAATCCGGCCGGCCTCGCGAGCGGCGGGTTCTTCGGCGTGGCCGTCGAGTGGCATCGGTTCGAGCAGCGCCGGGCCACGTTCTTCGGCGCACCGGCGCCGGCAGAGCGAGCATCGTTTTTTCTGGGCGTCGGCTCGCTGCCCCTCGGGTTGTCCTACGTGCGCACGCGCGAGACGTACCGCACGAACGGTCCGCTCGACGAACCCATCGTCCGCGACCTGGTGACCCATCAGGCCGGCATCACCGTCCTGCAGTCACTGACCGACACGATCGTGCTTGGCGGCACTATTAAATATGTCCGCGGTGTCGCGGGTTCGGGTCCCCTCGGCGACCCTATTGATTACGCTGGCAGCAACGCGCTGGATGCGGACCTGGCCGTCATGGCCGTGTCGGGACCGGTGAAAGCGGGACTGACATTTCGCAACGTGCTGAGCCCCGAGTTCGAGGCGCCCGACGGCACACGGCTGGAGCTGCCGTGGCTGGCCAGAGCCGGCGTCGCATATCTCGCGAGCGCCAAACTGACCCTGGCCTTCGACGTTGACTTGAAGGCGGTCGACGTTGCCGGCGACCGGCGCCGCGCGGTGGCGATTGGCGGCGAATATCGATTGACCCGCTTCGCTGTACGGGCAGGTGCCCGATTCGACTCGATCGGCCCTGTAAACCCGCTTGCCACTGTCGGTGGGAGCTATGCCGTCCGAAATGGAATGTGGATAGATGCGTGGGCGGCTGGCGGCGCACGGGACGCCGAACGCGGATGGGGGATAGCCGGCCGGGTGGTGTACTAGCCAGGGCCCGGATTGGCACTCCAAGGCGCGCGATAGCGCGCCCGCGAGGGAGCGGAGCGAAGCCCTCAGGCTGAGCGAGCGACCGAGCCGGGGTCTGGGGCAGAGCCCCAGAAGAGTGATTGACAAAAAACGTCAGTCCGGCCATTATTGCCCTTCCCCCAGCCCATAGACTCGACGTTCGGCGACTTCCGAACCTGCGAACTATTTAAATGGCAGTCCGAATCGGCGAGCTTCTTCTGAAGGAGAAGCGCATCACGCCACAGCAGCTGCAAGAGGCCCTGAACGCCCAGAAGGCCAACGGCGGCAAGCTGGGGGCGAGCCTCGTCAAGCTGGGATTCGTGCGCGACGAAGAGATTACGGCGCTGCTCAGCAAGCAGTACGGCGTCCCCTCGATCAATCTCGCGCAGTTCGAGCTCGATCCGGCCGTCATCAAGCTCGTGCCGGCCGACACGGCCGTCAAGTATCAGATCGTGCCGCTCGCCCGCAACGGCGCGTCGCTGACGATCGCGATGACCGATCCCACCAACGTGTTCGCCATGGACGACATCAAGTTCATGACGGGCTACAACGTCGAGCCGGTCGTCGCTTCCGAAATCGCGGTGCTCGAGGCCATCGAGCGGTACTACGCCGGCGCGACGACGAAGGCCTCGGCCGCGTCATCGGGCGGCACGAGCGTGAGCTCGCTCGATTTCGCGGCCAAGGCGCTCGAGGATCTGCCGCAGATCTCGGACGATGACGACGTCGAGGTCCTCCAGGAGATGGAGGAGATCGACGTCGCGTCGCTCGAGCGTCAGGGCGGCGAGGCGCCGGTGATCCGGCTCGTGAACGTCGTGCTGATGTCGGCCATCTCGAAGGGCGCGAGCGACATCCACATCGAGCCGTACGAGAAGGAGTACCGCATCCGGTACCGCGTCGACGGCATCCTCTACAACATCATGTCGCCGCCCATGAAGTTCCGCGACGCGATTGCGTCGCGCCTGAAGATCATGGCGAAGCTCGACATCGCCGAGAAGCGCCTGCCGCAGGACGGCCGCATCAAGATCCGCTTCAACGACAATGGCAACTCGCGCGAGATCGACTTCCGCGTGTCGGTGCTGCCGACGCTGTTCGGCGAGAAGATCGTCATGCGTCTGCTCGACAAGACGAAGCTGATGCTCGACATGACGAAGCTCGGGTTCGAGCAGGAGTCGCTGACGCGATTCGAGAACGCGATCATGCGCCCGTGGGGCATGGTCCTCGTGACCGGCCCCACCGGCAGCGGCAAGACGAACACGCTGTACTCCTCGATCTCGAAGATCAACACGCCCGAAACGAACATCATGACCGCCGAGGATCCGGTCGAGTTCAACCTGCCCGGCATCAACCAGGTGCAGGTGCGCGAGAACATCGGCCTGAACTTCGCCGCGGCGCTGCGGTCGTTTCTGCGCCAGGATCCCAACATCATCCTCGTCGGCGAAATCCGCGACTTCGAGACGGCCGAAATCGCCGTCAAGGCGGCGCTCACGGGCCATCTCGTGCTCTCGACGCTGCACACCAACGACGCGCCGAGCACGGTCAACCGGCTGATGAACATGGGCATCGAGCCCTTTCTGGTGGCGAGCTCGGTGAACCTGATTTGCGCGCAGCGCCTCGTGCGCCGCGTCTGCGGCAACTGCAAAGTCGACCATCCGCTGCCGCCGCAGGGGCTGATCGAGGCCGGCTTCTCGCCCGAAGATGCGGCGACGGTCGTGCCCGTCCGCGGCGAGGGGTGCGAGCGCTGCAACCGCACCGGCTACAAGGGCCGCGTCGGCCTCTATGAAGTGATGGAGGTCAACGATCAGCTGCGCGAGCTGATTCTGGTGGGCGCCTCGGCGCTCGAGCTGAGGCGCAAGGCGATCGAAGACGGCATGCTGACGCTGCGCATGAGCGGGCTGCGCAAGGTCAAAGAAGGCCATACGACGATTGAAGAAGTCGCGAGGGAGACGGTCAAGTAATTGAAGATCTGCGATCTGCGATTGAAGATTGAGGAACATGCATGACGCTGCCTGAATTATTGAAGATGACTGTCGAGATGGGCGGATCAGATCTGCATCTGACCACGAATTCGCCGCCCCTGGTACGCGTCGATGGGGCGCTGCGCCGGCTGGAACTGCCGCTGCTCGACGCGGCCGAGACGAAGCATCTCGCGTACAGCGTGCTGACCGACGCCCAGAAAAAGCGCTTCGAAGAGTCGCAGGAGCTCGACATGGCGTTCGGCATCCGCGGGCTGGCGCGCTTCCGCTGCAACGTCTTCAATCAGCGCGGCGCGGTGGCGGCGGTCTTCCGTCTGATTCCCGAAACGATCCGGGGCTTCGACGACCTGAACCTGCCCCAGGTGCTGGCGACGCTGTCGGAGCGGCCACGCGGCCTCGTGCTGGTTACGGGCCCGACCGGCAGCGGCAAGTCGACCACGCTGGCGGCGATGCTCGACAAAATCAACAACGAGCGCGACTCGCACATTCTGACGATCGAAGATCCCATCGAGTACATTCACCAGCACAAGCGGTGTCTGGTGAATCAGCGCGAAGTACACAGCGATACGCAGAGCTTCAGCGGCGCCCTGCGCGCGGCGCTCCGCGAAGATCCCGACGTCGTGCTCATCGGCGAGCTGCGCGATCTCGAAACGATCGAGTCGGCGCTGCGCATCGCCGAAACTGGGCACCTCACCTTCGCGACGCTGCACACCAACTCGGCGGCCCAGACCGTCAACCGCATCATCGACGTCTTCCCCGCGCACCAGCAGGGACAGATCCGCACACAGCTGTCACTGGTGCTGGAAGGCATCGTCTCGCAGACACTGCTGCCGAAAGCCGGCGGCAAAGGACGCGTGGTCGCGATGGAAATCCTCATCCCGAACACGGCGATCAGGAACCTGATTCGCGACGACAAGGTGCATCAGATCTATTCGTCGATGCAGGCCGGACAGGAAAAGCTCGGCATGCAGACGATGAACCAGGCGCTGGCGACGCTGGTGCAGCGGCGCATGATCACACGCGACGAGGCGCTCAATGCCTCGTCGATGCGCGATGAACTTATCGAGATGATGGCGCGCGGCGCCGGCGTGGTGCCGGGCGCGGGCCTCAACCGACCCGGCGCTCCCCAGCGTCCTCCTCTGAGATAAGGACACTGCTATGCCTACATTTGCATACTCGGGACGAAGCCGCACAGGACAGACGGTGCGCGGGGAACGCGTCGCCGATTCGATGGACCAGCTGACCTCGGCGCTCAGGCGCGAGCAGATCAACGTTACGCGCATCGAGCCCGTGAAGGCGAAGGCCGACAAGGCCAAGACCGGCAAGACCGTGCCGTCGAAGAACCTCGCCATCTTCACGCGGCAGTTCTCGGTCATGATCGATGCCGGCCTGCCGCTGGTGCAGTGCCTGGAGATTCTCGGCAAGCAGGAAGCCGACAAGAATTTCGCCAAAGTCATCCTGCTCACCCGTGAGGACGTCGAAGGCGGCGCATCGCTGGCCGACGCGATGAAGAAATACCCGAAGACGTTCGATCCGCTCTACAGCAACATGATCGCCGCCGGCGAAGCGGGCGGCATCCTCGATACGATTCTCAAGCGGCTGGCGACCTACATCGAGAAGAATGTCAAGCTGAAGGCGCAGGTCAAGTCGGCGATGATCTATCCCATCGCCGTCATCGTGATTGCCGCCGTCGTCGTCGGCGCGATTCTCTGGAAAGTCATTCCCGCGTTCGCCGAAATGTTCGCCGGTCTCGGCGCCGAGCTGCCGCTGCCGACCCGCGTGGTCATCTGGATGAGCAACCAGCTCGTCGCGTTCCTGCCGTTCATGATTGTGGGGCTTGTCGTCGCCGGCTACCTGTTCAAGCGGTACTACGCCACCTACAGGGGCCGCCGCGTCGTCGACGGCGCCATGCTCAAGACGCCGATCCTCGGCATGATCATGCGCAAGGTCGCCGTCGCGCGTTTCTGCCGCACGCTCTCGACCCTCATGAGCTCCGGCGTCCCGATTCTCGACGGCCTCGATATCACGGCCAAGACCGCCGGCAATGCGATCGTCGAAGACGCCGTGCAGATGACTCGCACCCGGATCGAGCGCGGTGAAACCGTGTCGGTGCCGCTCAAGGAGACCGGGGTGTTTCCGCCAATGGTCACGCAGATGATCAACGTCGGCGAAACCACAGGCGCGCTCGACGCGATGCTGGCGAAGATTGCCGACTTCTATGAAGAGGAAGTCGACACCGCCGTGGCCGGCCTGTTAACGCTCATGGAACCGGTGATGATCGCGTTTCTCGGTGTCATCGTCGGCGGCATCGTCATCGCGATGTACATGCCGATGTTCGACCTGATCAGCCAGCTGGCGGGATAGAGCCGGTGACGACGTCGCCGCTCAGACGCAAGCTGCTGTGGCTGGCGGCGATCCGCGCCGGCGCCGTGACCGTGCTGCTCGGGGCGGGCATTTTCGCGGCGGCGAGTCAGCCGCCGCGCGGCATCGCCGAGGTCGTTGCCGGGCCTCAGGGCTCGACCTTCTTCTTTCTCGTTGGCCTGACGTACGCGCTGACGCTCGTCTATGTGACGACGCTGCGGTGGGCCGAGCGGCATCCGTGGCTGCTGGACCTGCAGTTCGCGGCCGACGCCGTGATTATTTCGGGCATCGTGCTCGCCACCGGCGGCACACAGAGCTATTTTTCATCGCTCTACGCGCTGCCGATCATTGCCGCGACCAGCGTGCGCATGCTCCGCGGCGGCGTCATCACCGCAGTCATCAGCGCCGCGTTGTACGTCGCCGTCGTCATGGCGCAGTACGCCGGCATCACGAACCGGTTCATTCCCGGGTCGATGACCGAGCTCACGGTGCCCGAGGCGCTGTTTACGATCGGCCTCAATCTCTTCGGGTTCGCGAGCGTGGCGGTGCTGTCGGGCGAGCTTGCGGACCGGCTGCGCGTCGCGGGGCAGGAGCTCGCGCGTACCACGTCAGAGCTTGCCGAGCTGCAGGCCTTCAACGCGTATGTCATCGATAGTCTGACCAGCGGCCTGGCGACCGTGGATCAGCACGGCGTGTTGATCTCCTTCAACCCGGCGGCCGAGCAGATCACAGGTATCCCGGCGTCGCGCGCGATCGGACGTCCCGCGCGGGATGTCATGCAGCTGCCGCCGGCCTTCGCGGAAGCGATCGAAGAAATCGACATGGAGCACCGGCGCACGGAATTCGCCTTCATGCGCGACGATCGCCGCCAGATCGAAATCGGCATCAGTACCGCGCCGCTGGTGACGCCCCAAGGCCACACCGGACGCCTGCTGACGTTTCAGGATGTCACCGATGCGCGGCGAAAGGAGCGTGAGGCTCGCATCCAGCAGCGCCTTGCGGCCGTGGGTGAGATGGCGGCCGGCATCGCGCACGAGATCCGCAACCCGCTCGCGTCGATGTCGGGGTCGATTCAGGTGCTGCGTCAGGAGCTGCCGCTCAATCGCGAGCAGGAGCAGCTGATGGAAATCGTGCTTCGCGAGTCGGAGCGGCTCAACGAGACGATCAAGAGCTTCCTTGCGTACGCGCGCCCGCAGCGCGCCACGCTGAAGAAGCTCGACCTGCGGCAGGCCCTGCATGACACGGCGGCGCTGCTCCGCAATAGCGCGGAGCTCAAGGACGCGCACCGGCTCGTGGTCGACGCTCCCAACGAGCCAGTCGTCTTCGAGGCCGACGAGGCACAGGTGAAACAAATCGTCTGGAACCTTGCCACGAACGGCTTGCGCGCGATGCCTGACGGCGGCCGCTTGCGTCTGGCGACGTCAGCCAACGGTCATGGCGCGCTGCTGTCGGTGCAGGACGAAGGCGTCGGCATTCCTCACGAAGAGCTCGACGGCATTTTCCAGCCGTTCCACGGCGCCTTCTTCAAGGGATCAGGCCTCGGCCTCTCGATCGTCCATCGCATCGTCAGCGACTATGGCGGAGAGATACAGGTGACCTCAGAGCGGGGCAAAGGCACGACAGTGACGGTGCGGTTGCCTGTGCAAACGGAGGTTGCCGGTAGCCGGTAGCCGGTTGCCGGTGTGCAGGTATATGAGCGTCAAAGACTATTCCCAGTTGGAGACCTGGCAGCGCGCGATGGATCTGGCTGAGGCCGTGTACGCGGCGACGCGCGGTTATCCAAAGGACGAGATGTACGGCTTGACGTCTCAGACGCGTCGCAGCGCAGTGTCGGTGCCAAGCAATATCGCTGAGGGACAAGGCCGGGGGAGTAGTCGCGATTTCGTGCGGTTTCTCGCCGTCGCACGTGGATCGCTGTGCGAATTGGAAACGCAGCTGCTGTTGGGAGGTCGTCTGAAGTACATGGACCAGGCGTCGGTCTCGACTCTGTTGAAACAGGCCGCGACTGTTGGACGCCTTATTAACGGGCTGATTCGATCTGTAGCCCCACCTGCCGAGCACAGATGAAGGAACCTACCGGACTTCCGGGATATACCGGCAACCGGCAGCCGACAACCGGCAACCGGGAGGCAACCGCCAACCGGTTACCGGTTACCGGTTACCGATCCCGCATCCTCATCGTCGACGATGAGCCGTCGATGCGGGAGCTGCTCGACATCGTGCTGCGGCGGGAGGGGCACGAGGTGTTCAAGGCCTCGAACGGGCGGCAGGCTGTGGAGATTCTGGAGCGCGAGCCGATC
This sequence comes from Vicinamibacterales bacterium, assembly GCA_040902895.1. GTDB lineage: Bacteria > Acidobacteriota > Vicinamibacteria > Vicinamibacterales > SCN-69-37 > JALYRV01. Next base: position 20,580 of record JBBDWL010000016.1, read on the forward strand.
GATCTGCTGATCTCGGACATCAAGATGCCCGACATGAGCGGCGTCGAAGTCCTGAAGGCCGCGAAGCTGCTCGATCCCGACATCGTCGGCATCATGGTGACCGCGCATGCGTCGGTCGAGAACGCGGTCGAGGCCATGCACCTCGGCGCGTACGACTATGTCAGCAAGCCGTTCAATGTCGACGAGCTGAAACTGCGCATCCGAAAGGCACTCGAGCGCAAGCAGCTCGCGCAGGAAAACGATCTGCTGCGGCGCGCGCTGCAGACCACGCACCGGTTCGCGAACATCATCGGCCGCAGCGGCGCCATGCAGCTGGTGTTTCAGATGATCGAGACCATCGCGCCGACGACCAGCACCGTGCTCGTCACGGGAGAATCAGGCACCGGCAAAGAGCTCGTCGCGCGCGCGATCCACTTCAACTCGCCGCGCCGCGAGCGCCCCTTCGTGGCGCTCAACTGCGGCGCGCTGCCCGAGACGCTGCTCGAGTCAGAGCTGTTCGGCCACATGCGCGGCGCCTTTACCGGCGCCGACAGCACGCGCAAAGGTCTCGTGGAGATTGCCGAGAAGGGCACGATCTTCCTCGACGAGATCGGCGAGATGAGTGCCATGATGCAGGTCAAGCTGCTGCGCGTGCTGCAGGAGCGCAAGTTCCGGCGCGTCGGCGGCGGCGAAGAGATTGAGGCCGACATACGCGTGATTACGGCCACCAACCGCGATCTTGGCCGGATGGTCGACGAGGGCCGCTTCCGGGAGGACCTCTATTACCGCATCAACGTCATTCCGGTGCACCTGCCGGCCCTGCGCGAGCGTGAGGGCGACATCCTGCTGCTGGCCGAGCATTTCGTCGCGCGGTTCAGCCAGGCCATGGGCAAGAACATCAGGGCCATCGCCGACGACGCGCGGGAGCGGCTCGAGGCGTATCCCTGGCCGGGCAACATCCGGGAACTCGAAAACGCGATGGAACGCGCAGTGGCGCTCGAGCGCACGGACGTGATCACCGTGTCGAGTCTGCCGGCAGCCGTGCAGCGCGGCGAGGCCCGGCGGCCAGGACAGGGCGCACTGCCGCAGCTTCCGCAGGGCTTCGATCTCGAGCAGCATGTGCAGGAGATCGAGCGCGAATACATCGCCGAGGCGCTGCGGCGTGCCGGCGGCGTCAAGATGAAAGCCGCGGAGCTGCTCGGCATGAGCTTCCGATCGTTCCGCTATTACATGAAGAAATACAACCTGTGACCGAGCGGGTCCTCTCACGGATCGAGCTGCTCACCGCGGCGGCGGTGGTCGCGATCATTGCGGTGATCGCCGTGCCGGGACTTCTGCGGTCGCGGATGTCGGGCAACGAAGCGGCGGCGATCGGCTCGCTGCGCGCCATCGTGAGCGCCGAAACGGCGTATGCCTCAGCGTGCGGCCGCAATCGCTATGCGCCGGCATTCGCCACGCTGGGCCTGCCCGCGCCGGGCGGTGGAGAGCCGTACCTGCCGCCCGAACTTGCCGTCGCGGTTCCCGAACTGAATGGCTATCGCTTCACGCTTTCGGCGGCCGCTGGTGCGATTGCCGGGCCGGCCGACTGCAACGGGACGCCGACAACCACCGGCTATTACGCGACGGCCGTGCCGATCAGGTACCTCAAGAGCGGCGGGCGCTCGTTCGCGGTCGATACGGCGGGTACCATCTGGCAGAATCCTTCCGCCGCCGCTCCGTATGAGCCGTTCGCGGCTCCCTCAACGCCGATACAGTAGGGCTGGCGGCGGACGTTTCTTGTCACCAGGCTTGACAAAAAACGTCAATTCGCAGGTGGCCGCAGCCCAAATCGCTGGACGGCGTAAACACCGTTAGTTCAATCATATCAATGAGTTACGCGTAAGAGCCGCGCCATGGCTGAGCGTGGCACCACGGTTGCCATAGGAGCGGTGCCCCGGATCCCAGAGGGCAAGGAGCTTGGAAATTATGAAAAGACGTAACGACAAGGGCTTCACGCTGATCGAACTGCTGATCGTCGTGGCCATCATCGGCATCATCGCGGCGATCGCGGTGCCGGGGCTGCTTCGCGCCCGGATGTCAGGTAACGAATCGTCGGCCATCGGCTCGCTGCGCGCGGTCGTGAGCGGCGAAATCTCATACTCATCGGCCTGCGGCAACAACGGCTACGCCGTTCTGTTCGCGACGCTCGGCGTTCCGCCTCCAGGCGGCTCGCAGCCGTTCCTCTCGCCCGACCTGACCAACGCGGTCAGCCCGCAGAAGAGCGGTTACAACTACACGCTCGCGGCAGGCCTGAACGCCGCCGCCGGCCCGGCAGACTGCAACGGCACGGGCACCCAGTCCACGTTCTACTCGACGGCCATTCCGGTGACGCCTGGCACGACGGGCAACCGCGCCTTCGCGACCAACACCGCTGGCACGATCTGGCAGGACGTCGCAGGCGCTGGTGCCGCGGCGCCGCCCGAGCCGTTCGCGGCCGGCGGCACGATCAGCCCGATTCAGTAGTTCGTTCGGGATAGATGTGGATTGACGATGGTCAATCCACCTGACGCAGAACGGGCGAAGTCCTGGCAGGGGTCTTCGCCCGTTTTCTTTTAACAAGGGTTGTTGGTTGCTGGTTGTTGGTTGCTAGTTTGAGCCGGCAGGCACAACGGCCTGGCGGCCAATCTCGGTTAGCCGGGCAGGCCTTGTCCCGCGTGGCTCATACCAACAACCAGCAACCAGTAACCAGCAACCGTTATAATTCAGCCCACCATGAAAGCTCGTTCCCGCATTCTGATGATCGTATTCGCCGTTGGTGGCCTTGCCGCGGCGGCGTCGTCGTCGTGGGTGCATCATCGCCTGCTGACACAGCCCGGGTACGTCAGCCCCTGCGACATCAACGCCACCGTCAGCTGCACGCAGGCGTACTTGAGCCCCTACGGCAGCCTGTTCGGCGTGCCGGTCGCCATTCTCGGCGCGATTTGGTTTGCGGTCGTGCTCGCGCTGCTGCTGGCGGCTCCGCGCGGCACGCCGGCATTCCGCGAGAACGTCGGCGCGTATGTGTTTGCGCTGTCGACCGCGGCGCTGGCGGTCGTGCTGTATCTGGCTTACGCGTCGTTCTTCATTCTCGATGCCATCTGCCTGTTGTGCGTAGGCACCTACGCCGCGGTGATCGGCCTGTTCGTCGTATCCGGCGCGGTCAGCACCGTGCCCATGCGCCGTCTGCCGTCGCGTTTCACACGCGACCTGCGCGCGCTCGTATCGAGTCCGCTGGCGATCGCGATCGTCCTCGTATTTGTGGCCGGCGCCGGGTCGCTCGTGCTGCGCTTTCCGCGTGAAGCGCAGCCGGCCGCGGCGGCCGCGACCGGGTCGGCGAATCAGCAGGCCGGGCAGCAGCCATCGCCCGATTTCGAAAAGCTCTGGAAGGATGCTCCGCGCGAAGACATCGGCGTACCCGCCGACGGCGCCAAGGTGCTCATCGTCAAGTTCAATGACTACCAGTGCCCCGGATGTGCCGAGGCGCACCGGTTGTACAGCCCCGTGATCAAGGACATGCAGGCGAAACATCCCGGTCAGATCAAGTCGATCACGATGGACTATCCGCTCGAGCCGGAGTGCAACTACAACGTCCAGCGCGACATCCATCCGGGCGCATGCGACGCGGCAGCGGCGGTCCGCATGGCGCGTCCGCTTGGGAAGGCCGAGGAGGTCGAGACCTGGCTCTATAACAATCAGGGCGCGATGACGCCCCAATCCGTGCGCGCCGCCGCCCAGCGAATTGCGGGCATCACCGACTTCGACGCGCGCTATCCCGCGGTGCTTCGGGATGTGGAGCGCGACGTTGCCATCGGTGGAGCAAACAGAGTTTTTTCGACACCGACCTATTTCATCAACGGCGTGCGGGTCGGCGGCCAGTTGATTCCGGCCGAGTGGTTCCAGAAGGCGATTGAACTGGAACTGCAGAAGAACTGACCCGTGGTGATCCGCACCGAGGCGCTCACCAAGGACTTTCGTGCGGGCTTCTGGCGACCTCGGCCCTATCGCGCGCTCGACGCGCTCAATCTCGACGTGCAGCCGGGCGAGATCTTCGGACTGCTCGGACCCAACGGCGCCGGCAAGACCACGACGCTGAAGCTGCTGCTGCAGCTGATTTTTCCCACGTCGGGGACAGCCGAGGTCCTGGGGAAGCCCCCCGGCGACGCCGAGGCGCGGCGCCGGCTCGGCTATCTGCCGGAACATCCGTATTTCTATGACTACCTGACCGCCGAAGAACTGCTCGAATACTTCGGGCGGCTGTTCGGCATCGATCCGGGCGCGCGCAAGCGCCGCGCCGCGGCGCTGCTCGATGAAGTCGGCATCGGCGCCGCGCGGAAGCTGCCGCTCCGCAAGTTTTCGAAGGGCATGCTGCAGCGCGTCGGCCTCGCGCAGGCGATGCTGAACGATCCGGAGCTGCTGATCCTCGACGAGCCGATGTCGGGTCTCGATCCCGTTGGCCGGCGCGATGTGCGCCGGCTCATCGCGCGGCTGCATGGCGAAGGCCGCACCATCCTGTTCTCATCGCACATCCTCTCGGATGCCGAAGCCCTCTGCTCGCGCGTCGTGATCCTGGCGCAGGGGCGCGTGGTCGGCGACGGATCGCTGCGCGCGCTGCTCTCGGAACACGTGCGCGGGTGGGAGCTCATCGTCAGCAGGCTCAGCGAGACCGCGCGCGCCGCCATAGCCGGCGCGGGCCGCACCATCGCGCCGCTGGCCGACGGCAACTGGCAGATCACGCTCGACGCGGCGTCGCGGCCCGAGCCGGTGATCGCCGACATCGCGGCGCAGGGCGCCTCGCTGGTCTCGGCCGTGCCGCAGATCGAAACGCTCGAAGATGTCTTCGTGCGGCGCATTGCCGGGGCGGGGGACTCTCCGCGCTGATGAGCCTTGCCGCCGTGTGTCACATCGGCGTGCACGTCTTCAAGGAGTCGGTCCGCGATCGCGTGCTCTACAACGTCGTGTTGTTCGCAGCGCTGCTGATGGGATCGTCGTTCCTGATCGGGCAGCTCACCGCCGGACAGGACGTCAAGATCATCAAGGACCTCGGGCTGGCCGCGATTTCGCTCTTCGGCCTTTTCATCGCGATCTTCATCGGCATCGGGCTGGTGTCGAAGGAAGTCGAGAAGCGCAGCATCTATGCGCTGCTGTCGAAGCCGGTGCGCCGTCACGAGCTGATTGCCGGCAAGTTCGCGGGGCTCGCGCTCACGCTCGCGATCAACATCGGTATCATGGCGGCCGTCTACTTCGCGATCCTGGCGTACTACGGCGCCACGGAGCTCGAGAACGTCCGCGGCGCCTGGGAAGCGCCTGCGGCCGACCCCAGGCTGCTCATCGCGATCTTCTTCATGTATCTGCAGCTGCTCATCGTCACGGCCATCGCGCTGTTCTTCTCGACCTTCACGTCGCCGCTGCTGGCGGCCGCGTTCAGCCTGGGCCTCTGGATCGCGGGACATTTCAGCGCGGACCTGAAGGCCTTCGATCAGGTCGTGGATGCGCCCGCCGCGTCGGCGCTCGGCAGGATGCTGTATTACGCGCTGCCGAATCTGTCGGCCTTCGACGTGAAGTCGCTGGTCGTGCATGGCCAGCAGGTGCCGGCGGGCCTGGCCGCGATCAACACGGCGGCGGCAGGCACCTACATCGGCGTCCTGCTGATTGCGTCGGCCTTGATCTTTTCGCGGCGTGATTTCAAATGAACCCTTCGACTCGGCCCGAGCGGAAGTCGAGGACCTCGCTCAGGGCAAGGTCTCTCGCGATAGGTGCGCTCGTCCTGCTCGCGGCCGGGTCGGTCACGCTGCAGGCCGCGCGCGATCGCCACTACTCGCAGACGGCAACCGAGGCGAGGCTGATGTACCTGCAGTCGCCCGGCGTCGCGGATCGACTGGCGCTCGAGTACGACGCGCTGGCCGCCGACGTGTACTGGATCCGCGCGGTGCTGCATTACGGCGGCGATCGCCTTAAAGATCCCGGCGCCGGCCGCTATGAGCTGCTCGCGCCGCTGCTCGATCTCACGACCTCGCTCGACCCGCTCTTTCAGATCGCCTACCGCTTCGGCGCGATCTTTCTGGCCGAGCCTCCTCCCGGCGGGCCGGGCCGCATCGATCTGGCCGAGCGTCTGTTGCTGAAGGGCATGGCGGCGAGCCCCGATCGCTGGCAGTATCCGCACGATCTCGGCTTCATCCATTACTGGCAGGCGCAGGATCACAAGACGGCCGCCGAGTGGTTTCGCCGCGCGTCGCTCCTGCCGAATGCTCCGGAATGGCTCGGCCCGCTCGCCGCCGGCATGCTGGCGCGGGGCGGCGATCGCCAGGCCTCGCGGCAGCTGCTGATGCGCATCCTTGAGGACGCCGAACACCACTGGCTGCGCCAGAGCGCCACGCGCTGGCTGCGCCAGCTCGATGCGCTGGATCGGATGGATCAGCTCGACGCGATGCTGGCGCGATACCGCGCGCAACTCGGACCGCCGGCCTCGTGGGTCGATTTGATTCGCGCGGGCTGGATCCCTGGCGTGCCGGTCGATCCCACTGGTTATCCATTCGAGCTGAATGCCACGTGGAGCACCACGCGGCTCTCGCCCGACTCTCCGTTGACTCCGCTGCCCGAGGAACTGCGCCGTTGAGCGCGCTGCCGCCCTGGCTGTTCTGGACGTTCGTGGCGCTGCTCGGCCTGGTCGTGGGCAGCTTCCTGAACGTCTGCATTCATCGGCTGCCGCTGCGGCTGTCGATATGGACGCCGCCGTCGCGGTGCGGCGCGTGCAAGACGCCGGTCGGCTGGCGCGACAACGTGCCGGTCGTCAGCTACCTGCTGCTCAGCGGCCGCTGCCGGCACTGCCGCGCCGGCATCAGCGTGGTCTATCCGATCGTCGAGCTCGTGACCGCGGCGATCTTTCTCGTGCATGTCGGGGTGCTGGGGCTCACGTGGTTCGCCGCGATCCGGATTCTTTTCGCGTGCGCCATGCTCGTGCTGTTCTTCATCGATCTCGAGCATCAGATTCTGCCGAACGTGATCACCTTGCCGGGCGTGCTGGTGGGCCTGCTGGCGAGCCTCGCGGGACCGCCCGGGTTCGCGCTGTCGCTGCTGGGCGCGGTGCTCGGCGGCGGCGTGCTCTGGGCGATTGCCGAGATGTATGTGCGCGTGCGCGGCATCGAAGGCATGGGGATGGGTGACGTCAAGATGCTCGGCATGATTGGCGCGTTCCTCGGCGCGCCCCTCATGGGCCTCACGCTGATTCTCGCCTCGTTCGCGGGCGCGGTCACAGGCGTGGCCCTGATGCTGGCGGGCCGCGGCGACCTGCAGCGCAGACTTCCGTTTGGCACCTTCCTCGCCGCTGCCGCGGTCTTCGCCAGCCTCTGTGGGCAGCCGATCGTGGACTGGTACGCGGGCTTTTATGCGTAAGACGGCCTCACGCTGATTCATGGACCTCAACACGCTCGCGCTGTTCTTTCTCGTCGCGGTTGTGTTCGTCCTGTTCGCGCTCGCGGTCCTCGTGCTCATGCGGCTCGTGTCGAGCGCCCGCCGCCTGTCGCAGGCGGAGCAGGGCGCCGGCACCGCATATATGGCCGCGGCCATGCAGGAAGCCGTCGCGCGGATGCGCGATCACGAGCGGCAGCTCGCCGCGCGTGCCGAAGCCTCAGAGCTGCTGAGCGATCAGGTGATCGACAGCCTGCCGTCGGGCCTTCTGGTGACCGACGCCGCCGCCATGCCGCAGCGCATCAATCCGGCGGGCGCGCGCATGCTTGGCATGCGCGCCGCGAATGACGATCTGCGATCGCTCTGGGACACGTTGGGCGAGTCGGGCCAGGCCCTGCGCGCGCTCATCGACGAGTGCCTGGGCACCGGGGCCGGATCGTCGCGCCGGACGCTCGTCATTTCGGCGGGCGGCACGCGGCGTCATCTCGGCGCGGGCGTCTCGCCGCTGCGCGATTCGCGCGGAACCGTCACGGGCGCGATCTGCCTCTTCACCGATCTCACGTCGGTGGTCGACCTCGAGGATCAGCTGCGGCTCAAAGACAGTCTCGCGCGGCTGGGCGAGCTCACGGCCGGACTCGCGCACGAATTCCGCAACGGACTGGCCACGATTCACGGCTACGCGCGGCTCATGAATGCCGACAAACTGCCGGCCGATCATCGCGGTTACGTCGAGAGCCTGCGCGCCGAAACGGAATCGCTCACCGAAATCGTCTCGAACTTCCTCAACTTCGCAAAGCCCGCGCGGCCGGCCCAGGTGCGCTTCGCGCTCGGACCGATTGTCGCGCGCGCGGTCGACGACGCGCGCGCGGAGGCCGCGAAGCATGCGGGCCAGGTCATGGCGGAGGGCGACTTCGATGCCGTGGAGGGAGACGATGTGATGATGCGGCAGGCGTTGAGCAACCTGCTGCGCAACGCCGTCGAAGCATGCGTGGAAGCCGGCACGACCCCGCGCGTGCGTGTCACCGGGTCGGTCGACACGACGGCCGGTGTGCAGCGGCTGACCGTCTCAGACAACGGGCCGGGCGTGGCGGCCAGCGTTGGCGACAAAGTGTTTCAGCCGTTCTTCACGACCCGCGGCCGCGGCACGGGCCTCGGTCTGGCGCTCGTGCAGAAAATCGTCGTGTCCCACAACGGCCGCATCGCGCTGGGGACGTCGCCCGAAGGTGGTGCTGAATTCGCGATCGTGCTGCCGCTCGCACCGCGCAGAATCTGAGATCGTTTCGCGCGTTTCCTCGAAAAGTCCTCGGCATTCGCCCGGCCTTCCGATTGCACATCGAGCCGGCATGCGTACGGGCAGCGCCCGCGGCTTTTCCCTGATTGAAACCCTGATCGCGCTCGGCCTCACCGCAAGCGTGAGCGCCGCGCTGCTGCCGGCGCTTGCCGCGGCCGCCCGGCTCCATCGCGACAGCGCGATCGAAACCGAGAAGACCATCGTCGCCGCGGCCCGCATGGAATGGCTGGCCGCCGCCGTCGCCGATGGCACTGTCGGCATAGGAGGACGTCTCGATGACGCGCCAGGCGGGGTGCAGGGGTCCCCGCCCGGTACCGATGGCTGGCACGCATTTGTGGATCGCGCCGGAATGCCCGTCGAAGCCGGGCGCGCGTCGTTCGAGTCGCGATGGCAGGTCGCGGCCCTGACCGCAGCGCCCGGCGTGTACGTGCTGGCCGTGCGCGTCATTCCAACGGCGGCGCCCGCCGCGGCCATCACGCTCACGCTGGTGGTGCCCGATGGATGAGCGCGGCTCCGCTCTCGCCGAAGCCCTCATCGTCACCGCCATCGTGGGCGCGATCTGGGCGGCCGCGGCCGGTGTGCTCGCGGAGGTGCCCGCGCAGGCGGCGAAATGGGAAGATGCCGCGGCGATGCGGCAGCGGATCCGCGTGATCGATGCCCGTTTGCGGCGAATCGCGTCGAGCGCTGTGCCGATCGCCCTCGAAGTCGATGGCCGATCCGTGATCGTGCCGTCAGTGTGGCCGCGCAGACTCGGATACCTGCGGCCAGGTGGATCGGGAGAGGTGTCGGCAACTGCGGTCACCTTCCTTTCGCGTGTGCAGGCGCATCGCGCGCTCACGCTGGCGGGCACGCTGACGAGCGCGGGCGATGTGATGGCGGTGCCGCAGCCAGGATGTGGCTCGGAGATCGCCTGCGGCCTCGCAGAGGGCGACACCGTGCTGGCGGTGGCGCAGGATGGCGCGTGCGGGCTTTACCGCGTCGAAGAGCCCGGCGTACGGCTGCGCCTTGCGGCGTTGATGCAGCCGGGAGCGAGCTCGTTCGGCCCAGGCTCGGTGCTCACGCGCGTCGCCATCGATGCGATCTCCTTCGATCCCGGGGAAGGCGGCATCAGGCGATACGACGGCTATCGTTCCGACAACGTGATGGTCGACGGCGTGCGCGCGTTTGCGATCGACTGGACCGAGCGCGCCGCAGGCCTTGCGGACGGGCCGTTCATTGGAACCGGACCCATGGCGTACGACACGGATCAGGCCGCGGTTCGTGCCATCACCATGACGGTCGATCTCATCGAGGCGCCGCCGGCGATCGCGGCGCGGCGCACCGTCCTTCGCTGGGGCATGCCCCGATGGCCTTGATCGCCGCCTTGCTTCTGGCCGCCGTGATGTCGGCTGCCCTTGGCGGTCTGACCATGATCGCCAGCATCGAGCGGCGCGCGGCCGCGGCGCACGTCGTGGGCCTCCGGCTGCGGCTGGCGGCGGCCGGCGCGCTGGCCGTGACGGCGGAAGAGCTCGCGGTCCGCGACTGGCGCGACGCGTTGGCGGGCAGCGGGTCGGCCACCTGGCGCCGGTCCCTGAATCCGCCGGTCGACCTCACTGCGCTCACCCAGGCCCTCCAGCGCGAAACGATGATCGAGACCTCGCACGGAGCCGATACACCCGTCTGGCACCTGTTCGCCCATATGGCCTGGTCCGACGTCTCCGGGCACGACGGAGGGGGACAGACGGTCGTCTGGGTGGCCGACGACTGGTCAGAGGGAGACGCGGACCCGTCGCGCGACCAGAATGGGCTGCTTTTGGTGCGGGTGGCGGCCCTGTCGGGATCGGCCACGGCGTGGACGGAGGGCCTCTGCAGGCGCGAGCCCAGCGGCAGAATTCAAATGCGGCACGTCCGATCGTGGTGATCTACACTTAAGCATCCCCCGGCGGTCTGAGCAACATCATGAAGAAGACTCTTTTCGTTTTCGCCGCGGTTACGTGTCTGGTTTCTTCGGCTCCGGCCGCCGCGCAGTCGCCGCTTGCCGATGCGGCGCGGCGCGAGGCCGCGCGGCGCAGTGCCGTCAAGGCGCCGACGATTCCTGTCTACACCAACGACGATCTCTCGCGCCTGCCGCCGAGGCCGACCGTCGCACCTCCGCCGCGCCCCGCCACGGTGGTCACGACCATCGGCACGGTGAAGGATGCGCCGGGCGCCGCGGCGCCTGCGGCTGCCGCCGGCCAGCCGGCCGCCGCTCCCGGCGCCGGCGCCGCGCGCGATGAGAAGTACTGGCGCCAGCGGATCACCGGTGTGCGCAACAATCTGTCGCGCGCCGAGATGTTTGCCGAGGCGCTGCAAAGCCGCATCAATGCCCTCTCAGCCGACATCGTCAATCGCGACGACCCGGCGCAGCGCCAGGTGCTGGTCGAGCAACGCCAGAAGGCGCTCGACGAGCTTGCCAGAGTGCAGGACGAGATCGCGGCGTTCATCAAAGAGATCGCCGACATCGAAGCCGAGGCACGCCGTCTCAACGTGCCTCCCGGATGGCTTCGCTGAGCTCTCACGCCGCGCCCGCGGCGCACGCGGTACCCTCGACGGTCCTGCTCGTCGAAGACAAGGATTCTCTGCGCACCATGCTTCGTCTTGCGCTCGAGCGCGACGGGCATGCGGTGATCGAAGCGTTCGACGAGCCGTCGGCGCGCGCGGCGCTCGCCGGCAAGCTTCCCGGAGTGGTGCTGTCCGATCTGAAGCTGCCCGAGGGCGACGGGTTTGGCGTGCTTCGCGCGGCCAAGGAATTGGATCCGGCCCTGCCGGTCATCGTCATGACGGCGTACGGGCGCATCGAAGATGCCGTCGCCGCCATGCGCGAGGGCGCGCTCGATTTTCTGCCGAAGCCCGTCGATCCCGATCATCTTGCGCTCATCGTCGCGCGCGCGCTCGAGCAGCGGCGGCTGATCACCGAAAACATGATTCTGCGCGATGAGCTCGCGCAGCGGCGCGGGGCGCCGCAGATCGTGGGACAAGCCGAGTCGCTGCGCCGCGTACAGACGGCGCTGCACCGCGCGGCGGAGACCGACACGACGGTGCTGCTCGAGGGCGAGAGCGGCACCGGCAAGGAGCTCTTTGCGCGCACGCTGCACGCGCTTGGCCCGCGCGCCGAAGCGCCGTTCGTGGCCATCAACTGCGCGGCGATCCCCGAGAACCTGCTCGAATCAGAGCTGTTCGGCTATGAAAAGGGCGCCTTCACGGGCGCGGCCGGCCGCAAGCTGGGCAAATTCGAGCTCGCGCATACGGGGACGCTGTTTCTCGACGAGATTGGCGACCTGCCGCTCGGCCTTCAGGCCAAGCTGCTGCGGGCGCTCGAGGAGCGGCGCTTCGAACGGCTCGGCGGCACCGCGTCGGTGCACATCGATGTGCGCCTGGTGGCGGCCACCAACCGCGGGCTGAAAGCGGCTGTTGCCGCGCGCAGATTCCGCGAAGACCTGTACTTCCGCCTGTCGGTCTTTCCCATCACGATTCCGCCGTTGCGCGAGCGCCGCGAAGACATCCCGATGCTGGCCAGATTCTTCGTCGAGCGTGTCTGCCGCGATCTGAAGAAGCCGACGCCCTCGATTTCGCCGGCGGCGCTCGAGGCGCTCGAGCGGTATCACTGGCCCGGCAACGTACGCGAGCTGCAGAATTGTCTCGAACGCGCCGTCATTCTTTCTGACGAAGACGCGCTGCAGCCGCGCCATCTGAACCTGACGTTTCAATCGGCCTCGCACGAGCCGGCGCCTGGCGATCCCTGGGATCACATTGATCTGAGTGGGACGTTGCAGGAAGCCGCGCGGCGCGTGGTCGCCGAAGTCGAACGGCGCAAGCTCGAGTCGGCACTGCGTGAGAGCGCAGGGCAGCGGCCGAAGGCGGCCGAGATGCTCGGGCTGACGCCGAAGATGCTGTCGTTCAAGCTGCGCGAATACGGCCTGGATTAACGCCCGCCTTCGCCAAGGCTACGGCGCGCTACTGCATCCCGACTGCTTTCATCGCACGCGTGAGCTCGCGCTGCGACACGTCGCTCACGATCTCCACCTTCCCGATGCCGACCGGCAACACGAAGTGCAGCGTGCCGGCGATCACTTTCTTGTCGCGGCGAATCGCATCAGAGGCCTGCGACGCCGGCAGGTCGGCGATTGGCGGAAGCGGTCCCATATGCGTAATCAGCGATGCGAGCGCGCCGCGGTCGGCGGGATCGAGCGCCTTGCGCGCGACCGCAAGTTCGGCGGCGATCAGCATGCCGTAGGCGATAGCTTCACCATGCCGGAAGCGCCGGTATTTCGTGATCGCTTCCAGGGCGTGGCCCGCGGTGTGGCCGAAATTGAGGACGCGCCGCGGGCCCGCTTCACGCTCGTCCGAGGCCACGACCTCGGCCTTGATGCGCGATGACTCGGCCACGATTGGCTCGAGTGACTCCGGCTCGCGCGCGAACACGGCGGGCAATGTCGTCAGCAGGCGGTTGAACAGGTCGCGCGATGCGATCATGCCGTATTTGACGACTTCGTACAGTCCGCTGCGGAACTCCCGGCGCGGCAGCGTCGACAGGGGATACGGATCGCTGATGACGGCAGCCGGCTGGTGAAACGCGCCGATCAGGTTCTTGCCCAGCAGGTGATTCACGCCGGTCTTGCCGCCGATGGCGCTGTCGACCTGCGCGAGCAGCGTCGTGGGCACCTGCACGTATGGAATGCCGCGCAGATATGTCGCGGCGGCGAAGCCGGCGACATCGCCAACGACGCCTCCGCCCAGCGCCACGAGCGTCGTGGCGCGATCCGCGCCGGCGCGAAGCAGCCCGTCATAGACGCGCGCCGCTGTAGTCAGCGTCTTGTTTTTCTCGCCATCGGGAATCAGAATCGCCGGTTCGGCTCTGAGCGATGCGGGCAGCGCTGCGCCATGCAGCCGCCACACAGTCGGCGACGACACGAGGATGCGGCGGGCGGGGCAGGACGTGAGATCGTCGAGCAGCGCGTCGATGGTCGAGAGCAGGTCGGCGCCGATCACGATCGGGTACGAACCGCCCCCCGTCTGCACGTCGACCTGCTGCATGGCTGCTACCATAGCAGTTCTCGTGACGAGCGCAGCTGACGCCGACTACATCGTGATCGGCAGCGGCATTGCCGGCTTGCGTGCGGCACTGTCGCTCGCAGGAGCGGGCCGGATCGTCGTGCTCACGAAGGCGGAGCCCGCCGCCGGCAACACCGGATACGCGCAGGGCGGAATTGCGGCGGCCGTCGGCGAGGGAGACTCGCCCGCTGCGCACCTCGCCGATACCCTCGCCGCCGGCGACGGCTTGTCGGACGAGACCGCCGCGCATGTGCTGACGGGCGAGGGGCCCGATCGCGTTCGCGAGCTGATCGCCTGGGGCGCGCGGTTCGATCGCGACAGCGACGGACGCCTGGCGCTGGCGCGGGAAGGCGCGCACGGCATGCGCCGCGTGCTGCACGCACGTGACGCCACCGGTCGCGAGATTGGACGCGTGCTGTGGGAGCGCGCGCGCGGCATCGACGGCGTGCATGTGGAGCCGCACGCGTGCGTGATTGGCACCCTGATCGACGGGGAACGCATCGCCGGCGTGCGCTTTCTCGATCGCGACGGCCGCGCACGCGAGGTACGTGCGAGGGCGGTACTGCTGGCCACGGGCGGCGCGGGCGCCATCTATCGCGACACGACAAATCCTGCGGTCGCGACCGGTGATGGCGTTGCGATCGGGTTTCTATCCGGGGCGCGCGTTGCCGATCTCGAGTTCGTCCAGTTTCATCCGACGGTGCTCGACGCGCCTGCCCGTCGGCATGCTCAGGGCGCCCCGAGCGACAGTCGAGGGGTGGAGCCGCCCCGCTTTCTGCTGTCGGAGGCGCTGCGGGGCGAAGGGGCGCATCTGGTCAATGCCTCCGGAGAACGGTTCCTGCTCGCCCTCGACCCCGCCGGCGAGCTGGCGCCCCGTGATCGTGTCGCGCGAGGCATCGCGCTCGAACGCGAGCGCACCGGACAGCCCGTCTACCTCACGCTCGCGCATCTGCCCGCGGCGTTCGTGCGCGAGCGGTTTCCGCTCTTGAACCAGGTGTGCCGCGAAGCGGGATTCGATCTCGCCGCCGGTCGCATTCCGGTGGCGCCGGCCGCGCACTACATGATGGGCGGCGTGGTGACCGATCTCGATGGCCGGACGACCGTGCCGGGTCTGTTCGCGGCCGGGGAGGTCGCCTGCACCGGCGTGCACGGCGCGAACCGCCTCGCCAGCAACTCGCTGCTCGAGGGCCTCGTATTCGGCGCGCGCGCGGGACAGGCGATGCGCGGCTGGGATGGCAGGCCGGCGGCCTGGAGCGCCCCCAGGACCGCGACGCGGCGATGGCCGGCGGCCAGGGGGACGCGCTTCGAGCCGGAGGTGCCCGAAAGCCATGTGCGCGAGGTCATGTCGCGCGATGCCGGTGTCTTCCGCACGGGCCCGGCCCTGACGGAGGCGGTGCGCGCCCTCGACGGAGCCTGGCGCGCGGGCTGCGCGCAGCTCGACGCCGGACGGCCGATCGACGCCGCGGCCTGGCAGGCCTGGGCCATTCTCACCGTGGCGCGTCTCGTGGCCACCGCCGCGCTGCGGCGCGAAGAAAGCCGCGGCGCGCACGCCCGGCAGGATTTTCCGGCGCGGGACGACCTAAACTGGGACAGACACGTCAGCGACGTGATCTCATAGAGAAGGCCGAGCGCCGTTGTGCGCGAGGCCACGGGCCTGTGGCCTGTGGCCTATGGCCTGAAGTCTGGAGTCTCTAGTTTGTCGGACAAGGCCGAAAGAAAAGACGCGCAGGTCACGGAAATCGCCTCGCGCACCGAAGACTTCTCGCGGTGGTACCTGGATGTCGTGCGCCGCGCCGAGATGGCGGATTACTCGCCCGTCAAGGGCTGCATGGTCATCCGTCCGTACGGGTATGCGATCTGGGAGCTGATCCAGCAGGCGCTCGACAAGCGGTTCAAAGCGACCGGCCACGTCAACGCGTACTTCCCGCTCTTCATTCCCGAAAGCCTGCTCATGAAGGAAAAGGAGCACGTCGCGGGCTTCGCGCCGCAGGTGGCGTGGGTGACCCGGGGAGGCGACGAGGAGCTCGAAGAGAAGCTGATCGTGCGGCCGACGTCGGAAGTCATTATCGGCACGATGTACGCGAAGTGGATTCAGTCGTGGCGCGACCTGCCCGTGCTCATCAATCAGTGGGCCAATGTGGTGCGCTGGGAGAAGGTGACGCGGCCGTTTCTGCGCACGACCGAATTCCTCTGGCAGGAGGGCCACACGGCGCACGAGACGGCGGACGAGGCCGAGGAGGAAACGCTCAAGATTCTCGCCCTGTACAAGGAATTTGCCGAAACCGAGCTCGCCATGGCCGTCGTCGACGGCACCAAGAGCGAGAGCGAGAAGTTCGCCGGCGCGTCCCGCACCTATTCCATCGAGGCGCTGATGGGCGACGGCCGCGCGCTGCAGGCCGGCACGTCACACAACCTGGGGCAGAATTTCGCGAAGGCGTTCGATATTCAGTTCCAGGGCCGCCAGAAGACGCTCGAGCACGTGTGGACAACGTCGTGGGGCGTGTCGACGCGGCTGATTGGCGCGCTGATCATGACGCACGGTGACGACAGCGGTCTGATTCTGCCGCCGCGCGTGGCGCCGTACCAAGTTGTCATCGTGCCCATCCCACGCGGGAACTGGCAGGAGACCGTGCTGCCGCGCGCGCGCGAGATCAAACAGCAGCTCGAGAAAGCCGGCATGCGCGTGACGGTCGACGACCGGGATGGCTACACGCCGGGCTGGAAGTATGCGGAGTGGGAACTGCGCGGCGTGCCGCTGCGGTTCGAAATCGGACCCAAGGATCTCGAGAAGGGCCAGGTCTTCGCGGCCAGGCGCGACACGCGCGAGAAATTCGCAATTCCATTCGAGGGGATTGAGACGCGCACGGCCGCGGTGCTCGACGGGATCCAGGCGGCGCTGCTCGCGCGCGCCCGCGCCTATCGCGAAGACAACACGCGCGAGGCGGCGACGTGGGAGGAGTTCACGCAGCTGATGGAGGGGCGGCCCGGTTTCGTCATCGCATCATGGTGCGGCAGCGCCGAGTGCGAGGCGAAGATCAAGGCCGAGACGCAGGCCACGCTGCGCAATATCCCGCTCGGATCCGCGCGCGTCGCGGGGCGGTGCGTGCATTGCGGCGGCGCTTCGGAGGTGAAAGCATGGTTCGCAAAAGCGTATTGATTGCATCGATGGCCGCCGCGAGCGTGACAGCGGGATTCGGCGACCAGCGCGCGGCCGACCGCGGGCGCGCCGCGTTCGCCGACGGCACCGCCGTGACGCTGGAAATCGCCGATACCGAAGCCGAGCGCCAGCGCGGCCTGATGCTCCGCGACTCGCTCGCCGAGCAGGCCGGGATGCTCTTTATCTTCGAGCGGCCGGGGTTCTATCCGTTCTGGATGCAGAACTGCCGCATCGCCCTCGACATCCTCTGGCTCGACGACAAATTTCAGGTCGTCTCGATGGCTGAGTCGGTGCCGCCGTGTCGCTTGCCTGGATGTGAGCCGCCGTGCGCGTCGCCCGAGTGTCCGTCGTACGCGCCCGCGCAAGGCACGAGCGCCAAGTACGTGCTCGAGCTTGCCGCCGGGTTCGCCAAACGCCACGCCGTGAAGACCGGCCAGCGCATCGACGTCACGCTGCCCGCACGTTGATCTGATCAGCTTCCGCCTGGTGCCGCGTTTGCTTTCTCGGACCTCCTGAGGTTCGCGAAAGGAGCACATTCACCATGCGACGATTTTCAACAGTTCTGGCGGCGCTCATCGTGGCCGCACTTGCCGCTGACACCGCAGCGCAAGGGCGCGGGCAGGGCCGCGGACGCGGCAACCAGCAGGCCCGCATCCGTTTCCAGGTCATGGACACCAACAACGACCGCATCATTCAACGGAGAGAATGGCGCGGCACTGCACGCTCGTTCCAGGTGCACGACTGGAACGGCGACGGCGTCTTGTCGGGCGTCGAAGTGCGCATCGGCGCGCGGCGTCCGGTCCAGCCGGAACGTACGCCGCGCGATCTCGACAGCCCGTTCAATTCCCTGCAGGTCGACGAGTGGACCGTCGAACATTTCCGCTCGCTCGATCGCGACAATAACGGGCGCGTCACGGCCGCGGAGTGGATTTACGCCCGCGACATCTTCCGTCGCGTCGACCACAACGGCGACAACTGGATCTCGCAGGCCGAGTTCCTGGGCGACCAGGAGGTCGACGATGATGCGGAAGATCTGTTCGAGTATCTCGACGACAACAACGACGGCCGCGTCAGCCGCGCGGAATGGCACGGCACGCGGGCCCGCTTCGACGCGCTCGATCGCGACAACAACAACGTGCTGACGCCTGCCGAAGCGATGGGCACCGAGGCGCCCGCGGATCTGTTCGCCGCCATCGACGCGAATAACGATCGCGCGATCGCGCGCAACGAATGGCGCTGGTCGGCCGCGAGCTTCGACATCCGCGACAGCAACCGTGACGGCCGACTCACGCGCGACGAGTTCGTCGGCCTGGTGGGGAACCGCCCGCCGGCGTACCGTGCGGGCTACGACCGCGGGTTGATCGAAGGCCGCGCGGCGGGACGCGAAGACCGCGTGCGCAACCAGGGCTGGGATCTCGAAGGCCAGCGCGAGCTCGAGCAGGCCGATTCCGGCTATCAGCCCAGCATCGGTCCGCGAGCCGACTATCAGGCCGGATATCGGGAAGGCTTCCGCCGCGGCTATCGCGAGGGATGGGATGCCCGGTAAACACGTTCGACGGTGTGCGGCGTTTGCGATCGCGGCCGCGCTGGCGGCCGCGATCGGGTGCCGCGGCGCAGTCGGGCAGCCGTCGGCCCGAACCGGCCCCGAAGAGGCGAAGGCCTTCATCGATGAGGTGAACGCGACGATGCTGCGCCTCGGCACCGAGCAGAGCCAGGCGGGGTGGATCTATTCCACGTACATCACGCCCGACACCGAGGCGCTCAATGCGCGCGCCAATCAGCACTACATCGACGCGGTCGCGAAGTACGCGAAAGAGGCCGCGAAGTACGACGGCATCGAGCTGCCGGCCGACATCCGCCGGCAGCTCAATCTGCTCAAGCTGTCGCTCGTCATGGTGACGCCGGCCGACAAGGCCGAAGCCGAGGAGCTGACGAAGATCACCGCGCGCATGGAATCGGCCTACGGGCGCGGCACGTGGTGCGAGGATCCGAAGCAGGAGGAGACCTGTCTCGACGTCGAGGAAATCACGAACGTGATGGCCGAATCGCGCGACGAGGCCACGCTTCGCCGCGTGTGGGAAGGCTGGCGCACGATTGCGCCGCCGATGCGGCCCGACTATCAGCGGTTCGTGGAGCTCTCCAACAAGGGCGCGCGCGAGCTGGGCTACGCGGACACCGGCGCCATGTGGCGATCGAAGTACGACATGCCGCCCGACGACTTCGCGAGAGAAGTCGACCGTTTGTGGGAACAGGTGCGGCCGCTCTACGTGTCATTGCACACGTACGTGCGCAGCCGGCTGCGCGAGAAGTACGGCGATGCCGTGCCGGCCGACGGGCCGCTGCCGGCGCACCTGCTGGGCAACATCTGGGCGCAGGACTGGTCGAATGTCCTGGCCTTTTCGGCGCCGTCGGCAA
This sequence comes from Vicinamibacterales bacterium, assembly GCA_040902895.1. Lineage (GTDB taxonomy): Bacteria > Acidobacteriota > Vicinamibacteria > Vicinamibacterales > SCN-69-37 > JALYRV01. The sequence continues at coordinate 39,914 of JBBDWL010000016.1, forward strand.
CCGGCCCCGCTTTTTCACTCGACGAGATCCTGAAACGCCGGAACATGAGCGCCGTCGACATGGTCCGCGCCGGCGAGCGCTTTTACACGTCGATTGGATTTCCACCGCTGCCCCAGACGTTCTGGGAGCGCTCGCTTTTCACGAAGCCGGCGGCACGCGACGTGGTGTGCCACGCGAGCGCGTGGAACGTCGACCTGAAAGAGGACGTGCGCATCAAGATGTGCATCGATCCCACCGAAGAAGACTTTACGACGATCCACCACGAGCTGGGGCACAACGTCTATCAGCTCGCGTACAACGATCTGCCCGTGCTGTTCCGCGACAGTGCGAATGACGGCTTCCACGAGGCCATCGGCGACACGATTGCCCTGTCGGTGACGCCTGAATATCTGGTCAAGATCGGGCTGCTCGACAAGGCGCCCGATGCGTCAGGCGACATCGGTCTGCTGCTGGCCCGCGCGCTCGAGAAGATCGCCTTCCTGCCGTTCGGCCTGCTGGTCGATCAGTGGCGCTGGAAGGTGTTCTCGGGCGAAGTGCAGCCGTCGGCCTACAACAAGGCGTGGTGGGATCTGCGGTTGAAATATCAGGGCGTGGCGCCGCCGTCACCGCGCGGTGAAGCGTTCTTCGACCCGGGCGCGAAATACCACGTGCCGGCCAACGTCCCGTACACGCGCTATTTCCTCGCGCACATTCTGCAGTTCCAGTTTCATCGCGAGCTGTCGAAGCTGGCCGGCTGCGCGACGCCGCTGCACCGGTGCTCGATCTACGAAGGGCCTGAGGCGGGCACACGCCTGAACGCGATGCTCGAGATGGGCCTGTCGCGCCCGTGGCCCGACGCGCTGGAAGCCATCACCGGCTCGCGCCAGATGGACGCCACGGCCATCCGCGACTACTTCGCGCCGCTGCAGAAATGGCTGGATGAACGGAATCGGGGGAGCAAAACTGGGTGGTGAATCAATCTTCAATTCTCTTGTTTTTGCCCACCGCCCACGCGATCGCGATGCTGATGCCGTAGAGCAGAATCATCGGCGCGGCGACGAGGGCCTGTGAGACGACGTCGGGCCCCGGCGTGATGATCGCGGCGACGACGAAGATCACGAGGATGGCGTATTTCGTCTTCCGCACCAGCCATCGCGCCGTGACCATCCCCATCCGCGCGAGAAAGAACACCAGCGTCGGCATCTGGAAGACGATCCCCATGGCGAGCAGCATCTTCACATACGCGCCGAAGAGCGGGCCGATGGTCGGCATGAACCGGATGTAGTGGTCGGGGCCGAAGAAATTCGCGAAGAAGTTGAACGCGAACGGGAAGACGAAATAGTGCGAGAAGGCCGCGCCCAGCAGAAAGAAGCCGGTGCCGAGGATCACGAACGGGATCGCGAGCTTCTTCTCATGCGAGTACAGCCCGGGCGCGATGAAGAGCCACAGCTGCGTCATCACGACCGGCGACGCGATCAGCAGTCCGCACAGTGCCGCGATCTTCATGTAGAGCATGAACCCTTCGGTCATCTCGGTCGACATGAAGGTGCTGTTGGGCGGCAGCAGCGCGGTCAGCGGATCCATCACGAAGGCGACGACGCGGCTGATGAAGAAGAACGCGATCGCCATGCCGATGACGATCGCGGCGGCGGAGATCATCAGGCGGCGCCGCAGCTCGTCGAGATGATCGAGAAAGCTCATGCGCGCCCCTTCCTCGAGCCCATCCGCGTCGGGATCGGTGTCGGAAGCGTCGATCGGGCGAGCCAGCCGTTCGTCGTCCGCGTCGAAAGGAGCAGGGGGAGCCGGGAGCACGGCAGATTGTAAATGGTAAATCGACCCGAGACCTGCGTCAGGGCCGCGTGACGCGGTTGATCGTCTCGGTCGTCGGAAGGGGATCGCCGTGCGGCGGCGTGGCGTCGCCCGCGGCCTCGTGCGGCGCGCCGGGGGCGTGGGGATCGGGCACCGGCGTGGACGGCCGGGCCGGGGGGCGCTGTTCCCGCGACTCCTCGAGGCGGATTTCCTCATCCAGCGTGTTCTTGAGGTCGTTCGAGGCCCGCTTGAACTCGGCAAGACTCTTCCCGAGCGAGCCCATCAGCTGGGGCAGCTTGCGCGGCCCGAAAATGAACAGCGCGATGATGGCGATAACGAGGAGCTCAGGCATGCCGAGCGGGCCGAACATGCGAATATTATATGGCGAGCGAACGGAGCGGGGCGGCTGGGGCCCCGCGAGTGAGCGAGCCAGGCGGGGTGCAGGGGTCCCCGCCGGACAGATTTGATTACTATGAGTGTGATGCGATCGCGAATTGTCTCCGCTGTAATTGTTCTGGCCGTCGGCCTGCCAATGGGCGTTGCCGCGCAGGCCGCCCGGCAGCAGGCGACCCGCCAAGCCAATACGCAGGAACGCGTCGCCGAGCAATACCGGCTCTTTACGGCGGCGCTGGCGGCTGTCGAAGCCGAGTATGTCGAGAAGCTCGAACCCGAGCGGCTCGTCTATGCCTCGATCGAGGGCATGCTGCGCACGCTCGATCCGCATTCCAGCTTTCTGGATCCGAGGGCGTACGCGCAGATGCGCGAGCGCCAGCAGGGGCAGTATTTCGGCATCGGCATCAGCATCGTGTCGGCGGCCGGCGACATCACCGTGACGTCGGTGTTCGAACAGTCGCCCGCGCACCGCGCGGGCATCCGCCGCGGCGACGTGATTGCCCGGATCAAGGGACAGGAGACGAAAGGCTGGACGACCGACCAGGCCGTCGCCGAGCTCAAGGGACCGAAGGGCACGACGGTGCAGTTCGACATCCGGCGCGGCATCGACGATGTGATCAACCTCACGGTCGAGCGCGACCAGGTCAACATCCCCACCGTGCGCGCGTCGTTCATGCTGCCCGGCAACGTCGGCTACGTCCGGCTGCAGGATTTCTCCGAGACGTCGAACGACGAGCTCACCGCGGCGCTGACGAAGCTGCGCGGCGAAGGCATGCAGAAGCTGTTGCTCGACCTGCGCGACAATCCCGGCGGGCCGCTCGATCAGGCGATTGCGGTGTCGAATCAATTCCTGCCGCGGGGCGACAAGATCGTCTACACGGAAGGCCGCACGCCGAACGCCAATCAGGAATTCCACGCCGAAGAAAACGGCGCGTATCAGAACATCCCCCTCGTCGTGATCGTCAACCGCAGCAGCGCGAGCGCGTCTGAAATCGTATCGGGCGCGATGCAGGACCACGATCGGGGCCTGGTCGTCGGCGAGACGACATTCGGCAAGGCGCTCGTGCAGTCGCTCTACCGCATCAGCAACCAGAGCGGTCTGGCGCTCACCACCGGACGGTATCGCACGCCGAGCGGCCGCCTGATTCAGCGGCCGTGGGACGGCACGTTCGACGAGTACATCACCTATGCGCTGCGCACCCAGGAGGGTCCGCGGGCGCACGACGCCGCCGAGCTCAAATACACCGACGCCGGCCGCAAGGTCTATGGCGGCGGCGGCATCGAACCGGATCGGTTCTTCGGCGGACCGATCGAGGGCTTCGATCCGACGCGCTTCGGCCGCATGCTCATGAGCCGCGGCCTGTTCGTGGGATTTGCCGAGAAGTTCAAGGCCACCGGCGACGTGCGGCCCGGCAGCCGCCCCAATCGCCAGACGATCGCGCGCGGCTTCACGGTCACCGACGCGATGCTGTCTGACTTCAGGAACTACGTCATCAGCGAGCGCGTCCGGATGGACGACGCAGCCTTCAAGAAGGACGAGGCCTTCATCCGCGCGATGATCCGGTACGAGATTGACGTCGACTTGTTCGGGGTCGAAGAGGCGCGGCGCAACCTAATCGCGCAGGACCCGCAGGCAACCTTTGCGCGGACGCTTTTCGACGACGCTGTGAAACTTACCCAGCTGAGCCGCACGAAGAGCTCCGGCGGCGACCGGTAGGCCGGAGCTTTCGCTCCGGCACTAGATTTTGGGGTAGGACTTCGGTCTTGCCCCTAGGGAATGGGCCTGCTAGACTGGCGCGGTTCGCGCGCCGCAGGTCCAAGCCCTGTTTTCGCAGCCAAAGAAGGTCCCCGCCGGAGCCCTGGCGAAGGCGGGCCAGCCGCTTTTGGCCCCTGGCGCATCGAACGTGCCCCACGGCCATTGCGGCTGTTTGTCTGTACGCCATATGAAACTGTCTCGTCTGCAGATTTCCGGGTTCAAGAGTTTTCCCGACCGATCCGAGCTCTCCTTCGACCACGGCGTTACCGCCATCGTGGGACCCAACGGGTGCGGCAAGAGCAATGTCGTCGACGCCATCACGTGGGTGCTGGGCGAGCAGAGCGCGAAGAGCCTGCGCGGCGCCAGCATGGAAGACGTCATCTTCTCGGGCAGCGACGCGCGCAAGCCCACCGCGGCTGCCGAAGTGCGGCTGAAACTGGCCAACGTGCCGGTGCAGGCGCCTGAGCTGCGGCTCGCGCACGCCGCCGCCACCGTGGGCTCCGCGGGCGTCGAGGTTGGAAATGGGAACGGCCACCACGGCAACGGGCACGGCAACGGTCATGGCAACGGGCATCATGCCGCCGCGACGGCCGCCGCGGCGGCGGCGATCGCGGCCGAAACGGCGCTCCTCGATGACGCGCCGGTCATCGTCCGCGACGTCGAGATCGGGCGCCGGCTGTACCGATCGGGCGAGAGCGAGTATCTGATCGACGGCGAGGTGTGCCGGCTGCGCGACGTGCACGACCTGCTGATGGACTCGGGCCTCGGCGTGAAGGCGTATGCCGTCATCGAGCAGGGCAAGATCGGCCAGATTCTGAGCTCGAGGCCGGCCGATCGGCGGCAGTTGATCGAAGAGGCAGCCGGCGTCACGAAGTACAAGAATCGCCGGCGCTCGGCGGAGCTGAAGCTCGAGGCGGCCGAACAGAACCTCACGCGGGTCGACGACATCATCTTCGAGGTGGACAAGCAGCGCGGCGCGCTCAAGCGGCAGGCCGCCCGCGCTCGGCGCTATCGCGCGCTGCGCGAAGAGCTGCGCAAGTGGGAGCAGGTGCAGTATGCGCGGCGCTACCGCACCCTCGCGGCGGACATCGAGGCGGCATCGTCGCACCTGACCGATGCTCGCGCGCGTGAAGCGGCGGCATCGGCGCGGCTGGCCGAAATCGAATCGACGGCGGAGCGGATACGGATCGAGCTGGCCGAGGCCGAATCGCGCGCCACGCGCGCCCGCGAGCAGGCGCACCTGCGCGAGCTCGAGATCGGCCGGCGGCAGCAGCAGATCGCGTTCGACCGGCAGCAGATCGAGACGCTCGAACAGGCCGCATCGGCCATTTCCGCAGAGCTCGACACGCTGGCCGAGCGCCGCGAGCCGGCGCGCATCGAGCTCGAGACACGACGCGAAGCCGCCGAGAGGGCGCAGGCAGACCGCGCGATCGCGCGACGGGAGCTCGACGATCTCGAGCAGGCGTATCGCGCGGCGTACAACGAGATCGAAGGCACCGAGAGCGACGTCGAAGCGGCGCGCAGCGAAGTCTTCTCGGCGATGAACGCCGCCACGGCGCTTCGTCACGCGCTCGAAAGCGCGCATGCGGCGCGCGACCGCCTGTCGGCCGAGCTCTCACGCCTCGATCTCGAACGCGAGGATCTCGAACGCGAGGCGGGTCGCGCGCGCGAAGGGCGCGATGCCGCCGAGCGCGAGCTGGTGCGCGCCCGCGCGGCACTCGAAGGCATCGGACTCGATCGCGCCGCTCGCGAGGCGGAGCTGACGTCATGGCGCGCGGAGCGCGACCGCGTCAACAGAGACGCGCGCGCCCGCGAGCAGGCCCTGGCCGGCATGACCGCCCGGCTGTCGTCGCTCGAACAGCTCGAGCGCCAGCGCGCGGAATACGGCGACGCCGCGCGGCTGCTGCTGGCCGACGCCTCGAGCCCGTCGGAAGGCGCCGGGTTTGCCCACCGCGGTTCGGTCGCCGACTGGCTCGATGTCGATGATGCCGCCGTGCGCGCTGTTGAAGCACTCCTTGGCGATCTCATCGAATTCATCGTCGTCGAGTCGCGGGAGCAGGCGGAAGCAGGCCTGCGCATCGCCAGCGAGCGAGGCGCCGGCCGTGTCGGGTTCCTCGTGCTTGGACATCCCGCCCAACCGGCCGTCGCGCCGCCGTCGCCTGATGTACGGCCGCTTGCCAGCGTCGTGCGCGTGAATGACCCCGCCGGGTCTGCCATCATCGACGCGCTCGGAGGCGGATGGATTGCCGGCTCCCTCGCCGCCGCGCTCGCCGCGTCTTCGCGCACGACGGCGCCCGTGGCGACGTTGCATGCGGAAGTCTGTCGCAACGGCCGGCTGATTCAGGGCGGCGTGCGGCAGGACGCGCGCGGCATTCTCGAGACCAAGCGCGAGATCCGCGAGCTGCGCGAGCGCACTGCCGAAGCCGCCGCGGCGCTCGATCGCCTGCGTGAAGGTGCCGCATCCCTCGAGGCGCGGATCGCCGCTTCGGACGCGGCAGCGGCTGCGCTGACGGCGGAACAACACCACCAGGAAAAATCTGTCGTCGGACTCGAGCTGCAGCTGGCCGGCGCCGGCGAGACACTCGACCGTCTCGCGCGGCGCGCGTCGCTGATCGACACCGAGCACCGCCGCGCCGAGGAAGAGCGCAAGGCCCTGGAGGTGCGCGAAGCCGAAGCGCGCGCGTCGATCATGCGGATCGAGGGCGAGCAGAAAGTTGCCGATACGCGCCTGACCGAAGCGCAGCGCCGGCTCTTCAGCGCGCGCGAGACGGCGGAATCGCATGCGCGGCAGGTTGCCGAGGGCAAGGCGCGCGAGGCGGCGCTCGTGGAGCGTGCCTCCGCACTGGCCGTCGACGTGCAGCGGCTGGTGGAAGCCGGGGCCGAGCTCGAGGCGCGCATTCACGCCCGCAGGGAAGACCTGGCGCGCAATGCGTCGCGCCGCGAGGAGCTGCGCACCGGCATCATCGAGTCGGAGCGGCTGCTCGACGAAGACATCCGCGCGTTCGATGCGCTCAAAGACGAGGTCCGCGCGGCCGACGACGAGTCGTCGTCGCTGAAGACGCGCTTCGATGCCGAGGAACACGAGATCCGCGCTGCTCGCCGTGCGCAGGATGAGGTGCGCTCGGAGGCCATGCAGCTCGAGGTGACCAGCGCCAAGGCGCACGCCGACCTTCAGCATCTGTCGGACCTGTGTTTCGAAACGCTTGCGGCGAGCATCACCGACGTAGGGGCCACGGTCGAACGCCTCGAAGGCGAGGGCGTCCTCGTGCTGCCATTGAAGCGCGCGCCGCGCGCGGTTGGGGAATCAGGAGAACCCGAAGAACCTGAAGAACTCGGAACCGAACCCGTGGAACCCGAGGAACCCGAGGAACCCGGGGAACCCGGGGAACTTTTGGAACCTGAGGTTCCAGGTTCCGAGGTTCGCCTCTCCCTCGAAGAAGCCCTGTCGGAGCTGCGGAAGAAGATCGAGCGCCTCGGCCCCGTGAACATGATGGCGATCGAGCAGTTCGACGAGCTCGAAACGCGTCACACGTTCCTCACCACGCAGCGGAAGGATTTGATCGACTCCATTCACACGACGAACGAGGCGATCAAGCGCATCGACAAGACCACCAAGGAGCGGTTCCGGGAGGCGTTCGAGATGATCAACGCGAACTTCGAGCGCACCTTCACGACCCTCTTCGGCGGCGGCCGCGCGGGTCTCACACTGCTCGATCTCGACGAGCAGGCCGAGGCCGGCATCGACATTCACGCGCAGCCTCCGGGCAAGCGGCTGCAAAACGTGCAGCTGCTGTCGGGCGGCGAGAAGGCCATGACGGCCATGGCGCTGATGTTCGCGATCTTCCGCTACCGCCCGAGCCCGTTCTGCCTGCTCGACGAGATCGACGCGCCGCTCGACGACGCGAACATCGGGCGCTTCGTCGAAATGCTGCAGGGCATGCAGGATCACACGCAGTTCATCCTCATCACGCACAACCGCAAGACCATGGAGATCGCGGATCGCCTCTACGGCGTGACGATGGAGGAGCCCGGCGTTTCGAAGCTGATCTCAGTCAACTTGAACTAGGCCCCTGGGCGAGGGAACGGAGCGGGGCGCTGGGGCTCCGCGAGTGACCGAGCTAGGCGGGGTGCAGGGGTCCCCGCCATCAAGCATGCCGAACGAAGACAGAAGCATTCGCTACCATCGGCTGCGCCGGCAGGCCTCGGTTCTTTCCACTCTTGCGGCCGCTGCGGCCCTCGTCTTTCTGATCGCCACTCCGGCTTCACGCACCCTTGCGAGCCTCGTGGGCGGCTTTGTGGTGCTGTACGTCATGCTGCTGGCGCTCGTCGTCGAGGCCGTCACGCTGCCGTTTGCGTTTCAGATCGGCTGGCGTCTCGAGCGCAAGTACGGGCTGTCGCGCGAATCGGCGGCAGGGTGGTTTCGCGCTCATCTGAAGGGATTCGCGGTCGGCCTGCCGATTGTGATTGCCGCGGCCGAAGCGGTGTACGTCGCGGCGCGGACGTGGCCGGAGGTGTGGTGGTTGCCGGCGGCGGCGATGCTCACGGCGGGACTTGTCGCGCTCGTGCACCTCGCGCCGGTCATGCTGATGCCGCTCTTCGTGCGCGTCAAGCCGCTCGAACGTCCCGAGCTCTCGAGGCGGCTGGCGGCCCTTACCGCGCGCGCCGGCGTGCCTGTCGTCGGCGTCTTCGAGTGGGAGCTGGGCGCGCGCACGTCCAAGGCGAACGCCGCGCTCACCGGGCTCGGCGCCACGCGGCGGATCCTGGTCTCTGACACGCTGCTGGCCGGCTATTCTGACGATGAAATCGAAGTGATTCTGGCGCACGAGCTCGCGCACCATGTGCATCGGGACCTGTGGACGGCGGTGGCGGTCGAATCGGCGCTGCTGTTTCTCGGCGCCTACGCGGCCCACGTCGTCATCAGGATGGCCGGGCCCTCGGTCGGCATTCTCTCGCCGGCCGACGTTGCCGGCCTGCCGCTGCTGCTGCTGACCGCGGGCGCCCTGTCGCTGGTGCTGTCGCCCGTTGCGCGCGCCGTATCGCGCCGCCACGAACGTCGCGCCGACGCGTTTGCGCTGACGATGACGCGCGCACCGGAGGCGTTCATTTCGGCGATGAAGCGGCTGGGTGCGCAGAACCTGGCTGAGGAAGATCCATCCGCGCTCACGCGCGTGCTGTTTCACAGCCATCCGCCGATGGTGGAGCGCATACGAAGGGCCCGCGCGACGCAGGCCTAAAGGCCTGCGCTACCGGCCCTTCACCACCAGCTCGCCATGCATCCGCTTGCATCCCTCGTCATTTGTGAGGTTGCAGTAGATCGGATGGTTGCCGGGGCGATCGGCGCGGAACTCGAACGTCACCGTCTGGCCGGCTTCGGCGCGCTTCGCGATGCGGTACTCGTCGATCGTGAAGCTGTGCGCGATGTCGTCGGCGGTAAAGGTGACCTTCACCATGTCGTCCTGACCGACTTCGATGCGGGCCGGCGTGAAGGCAAAACGCTTCGCGTGCACCGTGAACTCGCGTTTGCCCTGCGCCGCGAAGCCGGCGGCGAGACAGACAAGGACTCCGAGAATCAGCGTGCGTTTCATAGGCTGTCCCGTTAGACGCGGTTGGGGAGAAACCGGTCGTCTCGCGCCCAAGTATAGTACAGGGCCGTTAAACGCCAGGGGCCGGCTTTCGCCGGCCCCTGGCCCGGGCAGGCGAAAGCCTGTCCCTACGACTTTTCGGCCGACGCTTCCTGCGGGGCTGCAGGTGCCGTTTCGGTCAGCAGCGCCTTGCGGCTCAGTCGAATCTTGCCCGAGGGGTCGATGTTGATGACTTTCACCATCACCTGCTCGCCTTCCTTCAGCTCGTCGCGCACGTCCTTGACGCGATAGTTCGCGATCTCCGAGACGTGCAGCAGGCCATCGAGGCCGGGCATGATTTCGACGAAGGCGCCGAAGTCGGTGATGCGCTGCACCTTGCCCATGTAGACCTTGTTGAGCTCCGGCGTTGCGGTCAGCTCCTGGATGATGCCGATGGCCTTGGCCGCCGACGCCTCGTCGGCCGACGCGACGTTGACTGTGCCGTTGTCCTCGACGTCGATCTTCACGCCGGTGCGCTCGATGATGCTGCGGATCATCTTGCCGCCGGGCCCGATGACGTCGCGGATCTTGTCGACCGGGATCTTGATCGTGATGATGCGCGGCGCGTACCGCGACACGTCGGCGCGATGCGTCGCGCTGGCCTCCTGCATCTTGTCGAGGATGTGCATGCGGCCCTGCTTCGCCTGCGCGAGGGCCTGCCGCATGATCTCCATCGTGATGCCCGACACCTTGATGTCCATCTGCAGCGCCGTGATGCCGTCGCGCGAGCCGGCCACCTTGAAGTCCATGTCGCCGTAGTGATCTTCGGCGCCCGCGATGTCGCTGAGCA
>JBBDWL010000017.1:0-1306 GCA_040902895.1 Vicinamibacterales bacterium
GCCGTCGGCGATCGGCCCACGGTGATGGCCGCGCAGCTGGCGCGCCTGTTGAACCTCCCGTGCCACCCGCCGGAAGCCGCGGGGGCGGCGCGCGACAAGCGCCTGGCCCACGAGAAGTTCAAGGCCGCCGGCCTGCCGGTCCCGGCCACCTTCACGGTGCCGATGGGCGTCGATCCGCTCGCGATTCTGCCGCGCGTGGAATTTCCCGCGGTGTTGAAACCGACGGTGTTGTCGGGCAGCCGCGGCGTGATTCGCGCCGACGATGCGCTCAGCTTTGCCGCGGCGTTCGATCGCATTCGCCGCCTGCTGGCATCGCCGGAAGTGAGGGAGATGCGCGATCCGGAAGCCGACGTCATCCAGATCGAGCAGTACATCCCCGGCGCCGAGTTCGCCTTCGAAGGGCTGCTCGAACGGGGCACGCTGCGGGCCATCGCCATTTTCGACAAGCCCGATCCGCTCGAAGGCCCGTTCTTCGAGGAAACGATCTACGTCACCCCGTCGCAGGTGAACGACGGCATCCAGGCGCAGATCACCGCGGCGGTCACCCGCGCGGCGCAGGCGCTCGGCCTGTATCACGGTCCGATCCACGCCGAGTGCCGCGTCAACAGCACCGCCGTCTACGTGCTGGAAGTGGCGGCGCGGCCGATCGGCGGGTTGTGCGCCAGGACGCTGCGCTTCGAGCGCGGGGGAGAGCGCATCGGCTTCGAGGACCTGCTGCTGATGCACGCCGCCGGCGAGCCAACCAGTGATTGGCGGCGCGAGCACCTGGCCTCGGCGGTGATGATGATCCCGATTCCGCGCAGCGGCACCTTCCGCACGGCGCATGGACTGGACGCGGCGGGGGCCGTGCCGTTTATCGATGACATCCAAATCACGGCGCGGCCCGACCAGCAGCTGCATGCGCTGCCGGAGGGCGCCAGTTATCTGGGATTTATCTTCGGACGCGCCGCGACGCCGCGCGATGCGGAAGGGTCGGTGCGGGAAGCGCACGCGAGGCTGCGCTTCACGATTGATCCACTGATCCCGGTTATTTAGCTTGCTGCGGGACGAAGTCTGGCGGCAACGCCGAGCCTTCGCCGAAGAAGAAGTCTTCCATCTGCTTCCGGATCAGCTCCTGGCCTTCCTTCTGCCAGGGCATCAGCCGGTACTCGTTGAGGATCATCTTCTGGCGCTCTTCCCAGAGCTTCCACGCCTGCGCCGACACCTGTTCGTAGATGCGCTGGCCGATCTCGCCCGGCCACGGCGCCGCGTCGAGGCCGGGAAGGTCCTTCTGGAACTTCACGCACTTGACCACGCGCCCGCTCTT
>JBBDWL010000018.1:0-8376 GCA_040902895.1 Vicinamibacterales bacterium
CGACTACGTCGTCGTCGATCCGCAGTATTACGGCGAGATCTACGTCGACCCGTCGGATTCCGAGCGTATCTTCGCGGTCGATCAGAACATTCATGTCAGCAATGACGGCGGCAGGACCTTCGAAGCAGCCGACTATCCGATTCACGTCGATCATCACGAGATCTACATCGATCCCGCGAACACACGGCACATGATCATCGGCAACGACGGCGGCCTGTACGAGTCGTGGGACCGCGGCGCGACGTTCCGGCACTTCCTGAACCTGCCCCTCGAGCAGTATTACCGCGTCGGTCTGGACAACGCGTCGCCGTTCTATCACGTGTGCGGCGGCACGCAGGACAACGGATCGATGTGCGGTCCCGTACGGACGGCCAATCGCATCGGCATCCGCTCGGCCGACTGGATCCGCGTCGGCGGCGGGGACGGGATGCAGCCGCGGGTCGATCCCGCCGATCCGAACATCGTGTATTCGATGTCGCAGAACGGATCGATCTCGCGACTCGATCTCCGCACCGGCGAGAGCCGCGGCATCAGGCCGGCAGAGAACGTGCGCCAGGGCGTGCGTTGGAACTGGGAATCGCCGTTCATCATCAGCCCACACAACGCCGCGCGTCTCTATCTCGCCGGTTCGACGCTGTTTCGAAGCGACGATCGCGGTGACACGTGGAAAGCCGTGAGCGGCGACCTGACGCGCGCGATTGATCGCGACACGCTGCCGATCATGGGCAAGGTCTGGGGTCCGGATGCGGTATGGAAGAACGTCTTCACCACCGATTATGGCGTGGCGTCATCGCTCGACGAGTCGGTGCTGCGCGAAGGGCTCATCGCCGTCGGGACTGACGATGGATTGATTCAGATTACGGAAGATCGCGGCGCGACGTGGAGGAAGATCGAGACGTTCCCGGGCGTGCCAGAGAAGGCGTATGTGAGCGACATTGCGCTGTCGCAGCACGACCCGAACGTGATGTATGCGGCTTTCCAGCACTTTCAGTACGGCGACTTCAGGCCGTATGTCTTGAAGAGCACGGATCTGGGCAGGACGTGGACGTCGATTGCCGGCAATCTGCCTGAGCGCGGGTCCGCCTGGTCGATCGCCGAGGATCACGTCAATCCCGGCCTGCTGTTCCTCGGGACGGAGTTCGATCTGTTCGTGAGCCTCGACGGCGGCGGTGCGTGGCATGCGCTGGGCGGCCTCCCAACGATCATGTCGCGCGACCTGGCTATTCAGAAGCGCGAGAACGATCTGGTGGTCGCGACGTTCGGGCGCGGGATGTATGTGCTCGACGACTACAGTGCGCTGCGGCACGTCACGCCCGCGTCATTGACACGCGACGCCGCGCTCTTCCCGTTGCGGCCGGCGTACCAGATGCCGCTGCGCGGCTATGTCGGCGACGCCGGCACGTACACCAGTGAGAACCCGCCGTACGGCGCGCTGTTCACGTATCACGTGGCGCGCGTGCCTGAAGGCGGCACGCTTGCGCTGAAGATCACGGACGCCGCGGGCTCGACGGTGCGCGATCTCCAGGTGCCGGCAACGCGCGGCTTCCATCGCGTCGCGTGGGATCTGCGGCGCAATGCACCGGCGAGGCCTGGAGGAGCGCCTGCCGGACGGGGACGTGGAGGCCGCGGAGCAGCGCCGCAAGGCGAGCCGGTCACGCCGGGCCGCTACACGGCGACACTTGCCGGTAGTGCGCCGATGACGTTCGAGGTCGTCGCGGTGACGCCGCCAGCGCGGTAGGCCGGAGCTTCAGCCCCGGCGGCGTCGGGTTCAGGACGTAATCCGGAACGAGTCCAGAAACTTGTCGACGTCCAGCGCCGATCCGGCACCCGGCAGCGTAACGACGCCAATCATGTAGAGCCTCGTCTTGTGGAAGAAGAGGCGTGCCTTGCAATCCGCCTGACGCCCCGGTATGCGGGCCGTAAACTCAGTGGCCATCGCATCGCCGACAGGCTGCGCCGACTTGAAATCGTGCTGTGACACCAGGGTTCCCCCGACACCCTTGAGGAAAGTATCGCGGGCGTCGTCCATTTCTTTCCTGGGGTTGCTCGGATTTCCGTCGGCATACACGATCAGATAGACCCTCGCCGGCTCTCTTGCTGCAAAGGTGTACGTCGTGATGCCGTCGGCGTCGGTTTGCGGAGGATTGGCGGTAAGGGCGCCCGGTACCATTACCGTAAACCGGCCCGGACCATCTGAGGCCTGTTGCCAGCCCCCGGCCGGCGCTTGCGCCCGGACGGAGCCGTGCATGAGGATGACTGCGGCCGCCGCGGCGATCGCACTGCGCTTGATCTGGAACATTGGCGTGAGAGTCGCACCGGGGCGCGGGCCTGTCAAGTGGCGCCGCCAAGTGAGATGACCCGCGGCTCGGGCGAGCCATGCCACCGATACTCGAAGTGGCCGGCGGGCCGGACGTTCGTGACCAACTTTGGCCTGAAGCTCACGAGACATTCGCCACCCTCGAACCGCACGCTCGGATAGACGATCCCATTCGAGCCGGCGTCCAGCAGATCGCGTCCAAGCTTCTGCCCTGGTGTGTGATCGTCAGGATCGAGAACGTGTGCCCAGCCGTCCCCGCGCACGTCATGAAGCGTCGCATCGAAGTCCGCGTGATACAGGCGCATCTGGACGCGCGTCTCGAACACGCCGATCTCCTGCAGCTCCTTTGTGCGGCGGTGTGTCGACTCGGCGAGCGCCGTCTCGAGATCGCGGCTGGCGTACCACGCCCCGCGCGTGCTGTCACTGAAACGCCCGCCCGCCGCATGCGGGTGGCAATACGCCGCCATGATGACCGACGCCATCGGTCCCACGACCCATTCGTCAGGCGGCACCGTGTTCAGCAGTCCGAGCTCGTTGCTGAGACGATCGTTCGTCCAACCTTCGAGCTCGAACAGCTCCGGCAGATCCTGCGGTGACGCGACGCGGTCGAACAGGCCGACGGTGGGATAGCGGCTCGGCACCAGCCGGCACGTGCGCGACCACGCGATGCTGGTGACGGGCGGAGCCGGGATCATCCGCGCCTCCCATCGAGCAGCCTCCGCACCCGATAGAGTCCGTCGATCCCGTCATCAATCATCAGGGCGAGCGGAGCTTTGCCGCCGAAGATCTCGTTGGTGTTCGGCAGCCGTACCCAGGCGTCGGCCAGCGCCGGTTCGGGATACAGCAGCTGCAGCGCCTTATAGATACCGAGGACCAGCGACAGGCGCGTCAGGGTGTCGAACGAGAGCGTGCCCGGATTGCCGCTCTTGTACTTGTGGAAGGTGGATGCCGGCGGCCAGCCAAAGAGGGCGCGTTGCTCGTTGACGTTCAGACCCCACGCGGCGGCGATCGGAAAGAATGTCCGTAAGGCCGGCCCGGACAGACGCTTACGGGCTTCGGGGTCAGGTCGGAGCACAGCCGGGGCTGGCTTCCACGCTATCTTTCGCAGCCTTCTCTCCATATCTGGAGTCTACTGTCCAGATATGGAACAGTCAAGCTCTCGCTAGGCGTCGGTCCTGAGTGCCACCGCCGCGTCGACAGAAGATGCCCTTCGTGCCGGGATCCACGCGGCGGCGAGCGCCGTCACGCCCAACATCAGCGCGACCGGCAGGATGACGAGCGGATCGAACGGCTCGGTGAATTGAAATGCCGACTGCAATCCGATGAGCAGCGGCGTACCGAGTACCGCGCCGATGCCGAGGCCAGTCAGAACGAGACGGCCCGCCTGGCCGACGACCATCCGCACGATGTCGCCGGCGCGGGCGCCAAGCGCGACGCGTATGCCGAACTCATTGGTCCGCAGCGCGACGAAGAAAGCGATCACGCTGTACAACCCGCTGACCGCGAGCAGGAGCGCCACAAGGCCAAGGCCGCCGGCGGTCTTGGCGATGTAGCCCAGAAAGACTGCGTCCTCCGTGTAGTGATCTTCCAGCGTGCGAATCGCCATCGGCGCCAGGTTCGCATCGATCTGGGCAATCGTCTGGCGCGCGACTGTGGTCATCTCACGCGCGTACGGCGTTCGCACCCACGTCGCGATGTACCGGCTTGGCAGTTCATCGAGCGGGATGTACATCATCCCGTCCGCATCGGCCGAGAAGCTGGCTTGCGGTGCCAGCGCAGCCACGCCGACGATCGTGACCGTTCTCGTCGTCTCGCCGTCGTCGTTGTCAATCTTGAATGCGCTCCCGAGAACCGGCTCGACGAGCTGGTGCTCGGCGATGAAGGCCTCGTCGACGATGACGGCTGTCGGCTCGCCGGGCGAGAAGATGCGACCCCGGAGGAGTCGCGTGCCCGATGTGTCGAAGAAACTCGGCGAGACGTGGCGGCTGGCAATGAAGCGTTCCACCTCCGGCGCATCGCCTGGCAGCCAGACGCGCCACTGTTCGTAGCTGGTGGGCGAGGCGGTCGTCAACGCCACGTCAAGGACGCGGCTGTCCGCGCGCATCCGCGTCTCGAACTCGGCGAGCAGCCGGCGCCGCTCGGCCATCGGATAGTTGCCGGTGTCGAATCGGAATTCGGTAACGGTGATGGTCGAGGCCTGCTCCGGGATTGTGCCGGCGATCAGGACCAGCCCGCGCGTGAACACCGCCGCGGTCAGCAGCAGGAGGAACGACATCGCGACCTGAGCCACGACCAGACCTCGTCGCACCCGCGAATTGCCGCCAGCGATCGATCGGCCGCCGGATCGGAGTCCGTCCGCGGTGCGTCCGCGCGTCGCGGTCAGCGCCGGCAACAGTCCCGTCGCCGCAACGATGGCCACGGCGACCCCCGCCGAGAACAGCAGTACGCGAAGGTCGACGTCAATGGGGACCGGCAACACGAGCTCCGCGATGTCGAGCAGCACGCTGATGAGCAGGGCAGCCGTCACGAATCCGCCGATGGAGAGAATCGCGGCTTCGAGCGTCAACAGCCGGACGACCTGGCCTCTCGACGCCCCGAGCGAGGCCCGCACGGCAAGCTCGCGTGAGCGCAGGCTGGCGCGCACGAGCTGTAGGTTCGCGACGTTCGCGCATCCGATGGCCAGCACCGTGACCGGCGCGGCCATCATCAACAGCATGAATCCGATCAACTCCGCGTTACCGGTACCGGGCGCAAGTCCATTGGAGACGGTGACGAAACGCGCGTTCTTTCTGCGCTCCGGATTCATCCCTTCGAGCTGTGCGGCAAGCGGCTGCATTTCCGCGGTGATCGCCGCGGGTTCGACGCCGTCGCGAAGGCGGGCGGCCATGTTGAACCATGAACCCTTGGGACCGCGCGTGCCCGGCCACGTTCGCGCGTGCGCCATCGGTACGTAGACCGTGAATCCGCCAGGCCCGTCCACATCGTCCGAGGCCAGTCCCTTGAAGCCTTCGGGAGCGACGCCCGCAACGACCGCGTCGCGATCGCCGAGCACAATCGCGCGCCCCACGATGTCGGCCGGCGAGCCGATTCGCCCTTTCCAGAAGGCGTAGGAGATCATGACAGCGAGCGGAGCGTCGGCGCGATCGTCGGCCGGAGAGAGCAGACGTCCCGCGAGCGGCCTCGTGCCGAGCGTCTGGAAGTACTGCCCGTTCACGAATGCGCCGACGACATGCATCGGTTCGTGACCGGGCACTCGAATCGAGAAATCGGAGCGGCCTTCCGCGGCGATGCCGGCCAGGCCGGGCGAGCCCTGCGCGACGACGGCGAATTCGTCCAGCGACGCGTCGGAGTGCCGCCCGTTGCCATAGATGTACAGTCTCGGCAAGCGCCCGCGGTCCTCGATGCCGGGCCTGTCGCCGTACATGAACGCGTTCATGATCGAGAACGTTGCGGTGCACACCGCGATGCCGATGCCGAGGCAGAGGCTCACGGTCAGGACGTGCCCGGGCGATCTCAGCACGCTCCGCAGCGTCTGCTTCAGGTCGCTACCCCAGGCGCCTTTCCAGGCGCCCTTCCATCGTCCTTCCTCACGAGTCGTCCATCGTGAGGACACGGCGTCGAGTGGCGCCGTTGCGGCAAAGCGAAACGCGGCCATCCAGCCGCGGCGCTGTTTCACGGCGGCGATTTCCGCGCGCCACTCTTCGCGCCAGCCGGCGCGCAGACGTTTCGGAACAAGAATGCTCAGCAGATAAATGAGTAGTGTCATGTGGTTATTCCGCACGAAGCGCGAGAAGCGGATCGACACGCGCCGCCCGGCGCGCCGGCAACCACGCAGCCGCAATGATCGCGGCGAGCATCACGGCGAGCCCGAGCGCGAGTCCGCTCGGATCCGCGAGAGTGGTCTCGCGGACGAACGCGCTGCGCAGAAGCAGTGACAGCGGCACGCTCAGCACAAGACCGGCGATGACGCCGATCGCGGCGACCTTGATCACGTCACGGATGACGAGCGCGATGACGGCCGACGGTTCCGCACCCAGCGCAAGACGGACGCCGAATTCCCGCGTGCGCTGCGACACTGCCGCCGACACCAGTGCGAACAGTCCGACGGCGGCGAGGATCAGCGCGAGCGATCCGACGGCGCTGAAGGCCTGTGCCAGCCAGCGCATGGATTGATACTGCTGCTGCCGCAGTTCCTCGAGAGTGGCAAGCGGCCGCGGGACCAGCGTCGGGTAAATGGCTGCGGCAGCCATCCGCAGTTGGTGCTTGGCGCCCAGCGGGTCAGTCGCGCGCAGGAGGATCGTCACCTGCCTCAGGCCGTCCGTCTTGAGTGGCACATAGAGGGTCGGTCCCGGGTCTTGAGAGGGACGTGTCGGCGTCTCGTTCTGCACCACGCCAATCACCCGTCGCCGTGTCGGAATCACACCTTGCGCGGTACTCGGCGTCTCTGCATCCGTCGTGACATCGAACGACTCGCCGACGATGCGATCCAGTGAATCGAACCGCTGCGCGAACGCTTCGTTGACCACCATCACGTTTTGCTCGCCGTCCCGGAAGATCCGTCCCGCAGCCACGCGAAGGTCGAGCAGATCGAAAATCGCGGACGTCGCGGCGCTCGCGCCAATCCAGCCGCTCGGGTGAGAACCCTGGCCGCGCTCACCGATGGTCGCCCTGCCACTGCCGAACGATCGCACCGCGACGTTGTCCGGGCCTGCTATGTCGCGCGCCTGCCGGATGACGCTTTGCACGGCGGCCCGCTGTGCGTCCGGTGTCAGGTCCGTGTCGCCGAAGTAGAAGCTCGCGGTTACCACGTCGTGCGGCGCTGCTCCGGATTCGAGCGCACGGCTCACGCCGCGCGACAACATCACGGCGGCGAAGACAAGCACCACCGAGAGGCCGATCTGAGTGACGACGGCGATACGGCCGAGCCGCCACTGACCCTGCTGGCCGTCGCGACTGCCAGTCTTCAGTCCGGACACGACGTCGATGCCGGCCGCCCGCCATGACGGGACGAGCCCGATGAGCAGTGTGATCAGGGCGGGCAGACCCAACGCGAAGACGAAGACGCGCCAGTCGGCCTGCGCATGAAAGGGAAAGACGTTCGCCGTGAACCGCAGCAGCCACGTCGTCAGGGCCCATGCGAGCAGTGAGGCCGCAGCGGCGGTGACGAAGACTTCGACCATCAGCAGCCGCGCGAGGCGCCCGCGGCTCGCGCCAAGCGATGTGCGGACGGCAAGCTCGTGACGCCGCCACGATGCGCGTGCGTGCTGAAGGCCCGCGACATTCGCGCAGCCGATCAGGAGGACGAGGAATGGCACGAAGAAGAGCGCGCCATACATCGTCGCCAGCTCCGCGGAGTCGTCGAGTGTCATCACCATGAACGGGCGGAGGACGAGCCGCCGGACCGGGCGGTTCGAGGCGGGCTGGAGACTAGGCACGAAGGCCTGCATCTGCGCTTCGGCGTCTTCACGGTCTACGCCTGGCGCGAGGCGCGCGACCATTGCCGGTCCCACCATGTTGGGATAGCCCGAGGCGGCGATCCGGATCGAGGCGTTGGGCGACTTGACGATCGGCTCCGGCGTGCCAACGTCGGCGGTTCGCGTCACCCGTGGGAATCCTGTCCACGTGGCCGTCATGGCCATCGGCAGCCACAGGTCGATCCGATCGTCTGCTCCCTGGCCGAGATCCGCGATACCCGTCCCGAGAAACCCCTCCGGCGCGACGCCTACGATCGTGACTGTCGTCGTACCGACATCGAGTGGCGAGCCGATGATGGCCGTGTTGCCGCCAAAGTGGCGCATCCAGAAGCCGTAACTGATGACGGCGACCGGCGGCGCGTCGGGCCGATCGTCGAGCGGCCCGATGAGTCGCCCTGCGGCCGGCACGGTGCCGAAGATCGGAAAGAAGGTGCCAGTTACGAACGAGCCGCGTGACTGGCGATTCGCGCCCCCGGCGCGGACGAGAAAGCGCCATCCGAATTCGCCGCCAATGGCTTCAATGCCGGGCCGCGATGCGGACCAGTCAACAGCCTCGAACTGTCCCCAGTTCAATGAGTCGGTGCG
>JBBDWL010000019.1:0-1285 GCA_040902895.1 Vicinamibacterales bacterium
ATGCTGCCGGGCCTGCCGTGGCGTGTGCACGACCCCGCGCGGCCGCATCCACCCATCGTCACACCGGGCGCGATGCTGGGCGCGGCGCCGTCGGATGCCGTGGTGCTGTTCGATGGCCGCGATCTGTCGAAGTGGGCGCACCGCGGCACGGGCGCTGACAGCAAACGGCTGCTCGATGCGAAGTGGCCGGTGCGGGATGGCTATTTCGAGACCGCCGTGGGCACCGGCTCACTCCACACGCGCGAGAGTTTCGGTGACGTGCAACTGCACGTCGAGTGGGCCGCGCCGCGGACCATCGCGGGCCACAGCCAGGGGCGAGGCAATAGCGGCGTCTTCCTGATGGGCCATTACGAGATCAAGGTGCTGGATAGTTACAACAACCGCACCTACGCCGACGGACAGGCCGGCGCCATGTACGGCCAGTGGCCGCCCCTGGTCAATGCCGCGCGCCTGCCCGGTGAGTGGCAGACCTATGACATCGTCTTCGAGGCGCCGCGCTTTGACGGCAGCAAGCTCGTCAAGCCCGCCTTTCAAACGGTGTTCTGGAATGGCGTGGTGATTCACAACCGGAAGGAAGCGATCGGTGCCACGGTGTGGCGCAACGTCGCGAAGTACTCGCCGCATGCCGAGGACTTGCCGCTGATGCTTCAGGATCACGATAATCCAGTGCGGTATCGAAACATCTGGGTTCGGCGGCTGGGGAATTAACTGGGTCGGGAGCTTCAGGGCGACATCAAGTACGACATTACCTGGACCACGCTGGGCGAGTTTCTCGAGTTCCTCGAAAAGAAGGGCGTGTCAACGAACGTCGCATCCTTTGTGGGCGCTACCACCGTTCGCATCCACGAGGTCGGCTATGAGAATCGGGCGCCGACCACTGAGGAACTCGATCGCATGCGCGCGCTGGTGCGCTCGGCAATGGAACAAGGCGCGCTCGGCGTCGGCTCGTCGCTCATCTACGCGCCGGCCTTCTATGCTCGCACCGAAGAACTGATTGCGTTGTCGCAGGAGTCAGCGAAGTACGGCGGGATGTATATCTCGCACATGCGCAGCGAGGGGAATGGGCTCCTGGAAGCCGTCGATGAGTTGATTCGCATTGCCCGAGAAGCGAAAGTGCCCGCACAGATCTATCACCTCAAGGCGGCCGGCGAACAGAACTGGCCAAAGATGGATCAGGTGATCGCGAAGGTCGAGGCCGCGCGGGCGGAGGGGCTTCAGATCACCGCAGACAGGTGCGCGTCCCCCAAGAGCGGTCGGAGCGCCCGGCGGATGCGGCGGCTGTTCA
>JBBDWL010000020.1:0-1272 GCA_040902895.1 Vicinamibacterales bacterium
GGTATGGTCTATATAGATGGGTAACAGAACACTCTAGAGACATCGGTAACACTCGCACAAACTCGGGCACTCTGCGAGGTGTCCGATGCCGTGGCGGGAAACCCATCCGATGGACCAACGAAAACAGTTTGTGCGTGAGGCTCGACGCGGGCATGACGACATGACCACGCTCTGCGCACGCTACGAGATCAGCCGGAAGACTGGCTACAAGTGGTTGGGGCGGTACGAGGCCGGCGGCTTGGCGGCGCTCGAGGAGCTCTCGCGCCGACCGCATCGCTCGCCGCGTTCGACCGAGGCGGCCGTCCTGGCCGCGGTACTCGAGATGCGGCGGCATCACCCGACGTGGGGCGGGAAGAAGCTCGCCGTCACGCTCGAGCGCCGATGGCCGTCGCTGCCGCGATGCGCGCCGAGCACGATCGCGCTCCTTCTGAAACGGCACGGACTGATTACCAGCACGCGCCGGCGACGGGCGCTGGGCCATCCGGGCCGGCCCATGTCGCCAATGATCGAGCCCAATGCCGTCTGGACCGCGGACTTCAAAGGGCAATTTCCGACGCGCGATGGGCGCCTGTGCTATCCGCTCACCGTGGCCGATGGCGCGTCGCGATTCCTGCTTGCGTGTCGTGCATTGCCGTCGGTCCGCACCAGCGAGACGAAGCCCATGTTCGAGCGTCTGTTTCGGGAGCGCGGGCTGCCCGACCGCATCCGCACTGACAATGGCGTCCCGTTCGCGACGATCGCGCTCGCACGGCTGTCGCCGCTCAGCGTGTGGTGGCTCCGCCTCGGCATTCGTCCGGAGCTGATCCAGCCTGGCCATCCGGAACAGAATGGGCGGCACGAGCGCATGCATCGGACGCTCAAGGCGGAGACGCAACGGCCGCCGGCGGGATCTCGCGGGGCGCAACAACGCGCCTTCGATCGCTTCCGTCAGACGTTCAACGAGGAGCGACCACACGAAGCGCTGGGCCAGGAGCCCCCAGCAACGCGGTATCGCGCGTCGGAGCGGGCCTATCCGGAAACACTCGCGCCGCTGGAATATCCCGCGCACTGGGAAGTGCGGCGCGTGAGCAAGAATGGCGGTGTCCGCTGGCACAATCAGTGGGTCAACGTCAGCCACGTGCTCGCGGAGCAATACATTGCGTTCGAGGAAACCGGCGACGGACTCTGGGACGTCCACTTCGGGCCGATGGTTCTCGGGCACTTCCACGAACCTCTGTTACGCATCGAGGACGCGAACGGGAAGCTGGTTCGGAACCCTCGCCAACCCCGTAA
>JBBDWL010000021.1:0-1258 GCA_040902895.1 Vicinamibacterales bacterium
ACGAAACGTATGGGCAGGAAGGAGGTTGGTAGGTCCAACGCTGCCGATGGCCGGTAGGCGCTGGATCAACGCTGGCAGGCTTACGTGTTTGAACGAGTCACCATTATACCGTATATCGGAGTGTCATCGGGCGGATTCTGGTTTACCATCTCCAAACTCACGCGGAATCGTCCACGGCATGAAGGCACGGCCTTCATCAGCGATTGTTTGCGAGGCACACGCGATGGAACTCCTGCAGCTCGAGCGCGGCCCGCGAGCTGATCGACATCGTCCGCAGCTTCAATTGGGAATCAAGCTCAGGGCCGCGGGTGCGGCCGATCCGAAAGCGCGCCTGAGCGATTTCAAAAGCTTGCACAAGCCCGCACGCTGGCTGCGGCCGCCACCCCGGGTCGGCGGCGACGCGCGTCCGCTGGAGGCAGAGGCGCAGCCGAAGTGATGCAGCTGGGTGAGGTCAGCCGACCGTGTCTCAGCCGCCGGCGACGATCTTGATGCGCGTGCCCGGCTGCGGCCGGGAGCCGGGCGTCGCGTTGTTCATGACCGCAAGCGTGCCGGCCTTGATGGCGCCCCCCGAGCGCTCCGCGAGCGAGTGCCACGTGTCGCCCGCGCGCACGGTGTGCAGGTCGATGCGGTGCGGCCTTATGGTCTCCGCCTCCGACGCCGAGAGCGCGCGGAACGAGCGGATGCTGCCGGTAAAGGTGCGATCCGCGTTGTCGAACGCCTGCGGTGGGACCAGTCCGCCAACCATATAGATATTGCCGGCATGCGCGATGTGCGCCGCGCGCATCGCTACCTCGCCCAGCCCCTCGATCTGGCCGCGGTACACGCCGATGAACGCGTCCAGGCCGTTGATCGTCGTCCGCTGTCCTTCGACGGCGCGAAAGCCCGCGCGGGTCATGCTGTCGATCGCCACCTCCTGCACCGTACGTCCCTGCGGCTTCTGCACCAGTCGCAGCAGCATGAAGGCATCTCGGTCCGGCGCCTTCGCCACCACCTGCGAGGCGCTGTTGGCGATCTCCCAGTTGTTGGGAAAATCGAGACGGAACCGCAGGACCGGGTGAAGAAACGCGCTGCCTCGCACGAATCCCTGTTCAGGGCTGTCGCCGTAGATGATGCCGTCGACGCGCTGCATGAACGCGTCGCGGTTGATGGCGAGGCTGGTCCGCCCCGCCCTGAGCTCGCGGACGAGCGGCTGAATCTCCTCCACGCGCGACAGGGGATCGGGATGCGTCGACAGGAAGTTCGGCACCCCCTTGCGATC
>JBBDWL010000022.1:0-8074 GCA_040902895.1 Vicinamibacterales bacterium
CGCTGATCGTGCGCAGTTTTGCGGGTCTTCAGCGCGCAGACCTGGGTTTCAATCCTGCGAACGTCGCGATCGGCCGCGTTGCGCTAGGCGGCGCCGGCTATCGCACGGGCGACGAGGTCCGTGCGTTTCTGCGGCGGCTCGAAGAGCGACTGCCCTCGCTGCCTGGGGCCGTCAGCACCGGGTTTACGTCGGTGCTGCCACTCTCACCGGGCGGCGACAGCGATATAAACTTCACGATCGTCGGCAAACCGGCGCGGCTGGAAAACGGCCGGATACGTGTCTCGTGGTATCGCTCCGTCAGTGCTTCGTACTTCGAGACGATGCAGATGCGTATGGCGAAGGGGCGGCCGATCCATCCCGGCGCGCAGGAGATAGTCGTCAATGAGTCGTTCGCGCGGCGGTTCCTTCCGAATGAGGATCCGATCGGCCGGCAGATTGTCTCGGACGGTCCGCCGCTGACGATCGTCGGCATCGTAGCCGACGCGCGCACGCGCGGGCCCCGCACCGACACGCGCAACGAAATGTTCTTCCCTTATCAATTCATGCCGGAAGGCGGCTACACGATCGTCGTCCGCACGCACGGCGACGCGGCAGCGATCCTGCCGACCCTCCGCACTCTGGTGACGTCAATCGAGCCGCGACTGCCGCTGACGCGTCCTGAAACAATGGAGTTGCTGCATCGAGACGTGCTCGGACAGCCGCGCCTGCTGGCGATGCTGCTGGGCGCATTCGCAGGCGCCGCGCTGCTGCTGGCGCTGCTCGGCATCTATGGCGTCATCGCTTATGCGGTCGGACATCGGACCACGGAGATGGGCATCAGACTGGCGCTCGGCGCGACCCCGCGCCAGGTCGTGGGCCTCGTGCTCGGGGACGGTTTGAAGCTGGGCGCCATTGGCCTGGCGCTCGGTGTAGCGGGTGCGCTCGTCTCGGCGCGAAGCATCGGCGCGCTGCTCTACGGGGTTGCCCCGCGAGATCCCGTCACGTTCGTGGCCGCGGCGGCGGCGATCATGGCGACTGCCGCACTCGGCACGTGGATCCCCGCGCGCCGCGCGTCGCGGATTGAGCCTACGGAGGCGCTGCGATCCTAAATCACCGCTTCTTGATCATTGGGACAAACCGCACCGGGAGGCTGCGCTCGGTGACGACGCCGTTCGGCGTCTTCGTGAGAATGCGCAGCTCCTGATCGCCGAATCGCGGACCGACGGGCACAACCATGCGGCCGCCCGGCGCGAGCTGGTCGACGAGCGCCTGCGGCACCTCCTCGGGCGCGGCGGTCACCATGATTCGGTCGAAGGGCGCGTGTTCGGGCCAGCCGCGGTAGCCATCGCCGGCGCGCACGTGCACGTTCGCAAACCCCTGTCGAGCGAGCGTGTCGCGCGCGCGTTCCGCAAGCTCGGGAACAATCTCGATCGTATAGACGTCCCGAGCCAACTTCCCAAGAATGGCCGCCTGATATCCCGATCCCGTGCCGATCTCGAGCACTTTGTGC
Source organism: Vicinamibacterales bacterium (assembly GCA_040902895.1). Classification (GTDB taxonomy): domain Bacteria; phylum Acidobacteriota; class Vicinamibacteria; order Vicinamibacterales; family SCN-69-37; genus JALYRV01. The sequence goes on from JBBDWL010000022.1 coordinate 1,490, forward strand.
GAGGCCTCGACCTGCAGGGCCGCAGTCATGAAGGCCACGATAAACGGTTGGGAAATCGTCTGCTCATGGCCGATGGGCAGCGGCGTATCGGCATAGGCAAGCGCCTGCTCGGCGGGCCGCACGAACAGGTGCCGCGGCACGCCGGCCATGGCTGCCAGCACGCGCTCGTCCTTGATGCCGCGGCCCCGCAGCTGCTCGTCGACCATACGGCGCCGCTCTGCATTTTTTTCACCCTGAGCCTTGGCCGAAGGGTGCACCCCGTCTGGGCGATCTGCCGGCTGTCCGATTTCGGAAATCGGCCGCCGATCGCCGCCGCACGCGAGCAGACCTGCCGCGAGCATCGCACCGACGCCAGCCATAAGGCTCGTCACGGGCTAGTGGGCCTGCAGAAGCTGTTCCGGGTAAAATCATGCATGGGCTTTTTCTCACGCTCCGCCGACGCGCCTGCTCCCAAAACCGCCGTGCCGCTCGATCCCATCGAGCAGCCGGCAGGCGGTGCGCTGATTTCACTTCGCAACATCGAGAAGTCGTACGCGCACGGCACGAGCCGCTCGTACGTGCTTCGCCGCGTCAACGTCGACGTCAAAGACGGCGAATTCGTGTCGATCATGGGGCCCTCGGGCGCCGGCAAATCGACGCTGCTGCACATCATCGGCATGCACGACAGCGCATGGACCGGCGAGTACTACTTCCTCGGCAACCCCGTGCATCGGCTGAGCCCGAAGGATCGCGCGCGGCTGCACAAGCAGTACATCGGTTTCGTGTTCCAGAGCTATCACCTGCTCGATCACCTGACGGTGTACGAGAACCTCGACATCCCGCTGTCGTACCGCGACGTCAAGAAAGCCGAACGCGAGAGCATCGTCTGCGATGTGCTCGATCGCTTCAGCATCGTCGGCAAGAAGGATCTGTATCCGAATCAGCTGTCGGGCGGACAGCAGCAGCTCGTGGCGGTGGCCCGCGCGGTGATCGCCAACCCGAAGCTGATTCTGGCCGACGAGCCGACCGGCAACCTGCATACGAGCCAGGGCCGCGAAATCATGGAGCTGTTCAAGAAGCTCAATGACGAGGGGACCACGATCGTGCAGGTGACGCACTCAGAGGCCAATGCCGCGTACGGCAGCCGCATCATCAATCTTCGCGATGGGTGGGTGGTCGATTCGTAGAGTTCTCGGGTTCGGGTTCATGTTCGTGGTGCTTGCCGGCGCCGGTGGCTGCGGACAGCCCGCGCCGGCGGCGAAGTCATATCAGCTCACCGGCCAGATCCTGGCCGTGCATCCCGACAAGCAGTCATTGACGATCAAGCACCAGGACATTCCCGGCTACATGCCGGGGATGACGATGACGTTTGCGGCGGCGGATGCGGGGATGGTGGCGGGCCGCGAGAAGGGCGAGGTCGTGAAGGCGACGCTTGAAGTCGGCGATACGTGGAGCCGGCTCACGAAAGTCGAAGTCACCGGAAAAGAACCGATCACCGCGATTCCTGCGGAGCTTGCTCTGGCAGAGGGTCTGCTCGCCCCGGGCGACATGCTGCCCGACGCATCATTCGTCGATCAGAACGGCCGCACGCGGTCGCTGTCTGACTGGCGCGGCACACCGGTCGCGATCACCTTCACCTATACGCGCTGCCCGATTCCCGAGTTTTGTCCGCGGATCGACCGGCATTTCGCGGCGGTGCAGTCAGCCATCGAGGGCGACGCCGCGCTTCGCGGCAAGGCGCGGCTGCTCACCATCAGTTTCGATCCGGAGTACGACACGCCTGCGGTGCTGCGCAGTCATGCGAAGGAGCTCGGCGCGGACGGCTCGGTCTGGACGTTTGCGACGGGCCCGCGCGACAACGTGGAGCTGCTCGCGGCGCGCTTCGGCGTCGCCGTGACGCGTTCCGGCGCCACGGCGGCCGACATCATGCACAACCTGCGAACCATCGTGGCGGGCGCCGATGGTCGCATTCGCGCGATGCACTCCGGCAGCGACTGGACGCCGGCGCAGATCGTGGCCGATCTGCGCCGGGCGCGGCGCGATTAACCCCACTGCAGCGCAGCAGCGTTACGTCGCAATAGCCCGATTTACAATGCTATTTACAATTTACGATTTACATTTCGCGATCCCCTTGCCTCCCCCTCTCAGTGACTACCGCCCCGCCGAGCGGCGGCTGATCGCGCGGCTGCGCACGCCGGCGGCCGTCCAGCGGTTCCTGAACGAGACGACATACAACACAGAACCCGGCAAGCCGACGCTCAAGAGTTTTCGTGAGGTGGCGCGGCACAAGAACGTGCATTGCCTCGAGGCGGCGCTCTTCGCGGCTGCTGTGCTCGAGCATCACGGCTACCCGCCGCTGCTTCTCAGCTTCGAGTCGATCGACAAGCTCGATCACGTGCTGTTCATCTTCAAGGAGCGTGGGCGATGGGGCGCGATCGCGCGGTCGCGCGATCCCGGGTTGCACGGCCGCAAGCCGGTCTATCGATCGGTTCGCGCGCTGGCGGCGAGCTACATGGCCCCGTTCATCGATTACACCGGTGAGATTACGGGATTCGCGCCGTACGACCTGAACGAGCTGAGGGGATGCGACTGGCGGTTCTCACCGCGCAACGTGTGGAAGCTCGAGACGACGCTGCTGAACATTCCGCACGCGAAGCTGCGTTGGCGGAAGGCGCGCGTCACACGCCAGCGTGAATGGTACCGGGCGTGGATGAAGGCGAATCCGGGAAAGAAACCGTCCGAGTACGCGGGTCGGGACAACTGGCTCGCGCTGCCCTAGTCGAGATCGAAATCCCGCGTCGGCTTCGTGATCGGCTCCTTGTTGGCCTGCTTCAGCGCTTCCTGAAAGCGTTTTTCGAGCGCATCGCCTTTCGTCTGCTCGTTGAGCCACGACTCTTCGAACATCGCCTCGCGGCGCGCCTCAGCGGCGCGCAGGATGTCGTGGGCCTTGTCCAATTCAGGCTTGTCGCTGCGCTCGGGCTCGACGTGCCGCACGACGCGGCGAAGATTCGTATCGACGACGAGCGTCGCGCGACAGCAGGGACAGCCGACTTCGAATTCCGATTTCAGTGTCGCCATGGTGCTGCGGCTATCATAGACCCTTGATGGTCCTGCGCCCAGCACGGCGGCGGCCCGCGCGGTGATCTGGCTCGCGCTGGCCGGCGGCCTCTTTCTCGCCTGGCTCATTCTCGTTTTTCTGTTTACCCCCGGCATTCGCTATCACCTGCGGGCGCGGGTGCCGCTCGACGGCGAAGCGTTCCCGCGCACGCTCGAAGCCACCTGCCAGGCGGCCGTGCACCCGGGCAATCGTGTCGAGGTGCTCACCAACGGCGCCGCGTTTTACCCCGCCATGCTCGACGCCATCCGGGGCGCCGGCCGGTCGGTCAACCTCGAGTGCTACATCTTTCAGCCAGGCGTGATTGCCACGCGCTTCATGGACGCGCTGGCCGAGCGCGCGCGGCACGGCATCGCGGTCACGGTGGTCCTCGATGCCATCGGCAGCTCCGGCATGAGCGGCACCGAGATGCGGATGCTGCGAAAGGCCGGCGTGTGCGTCGAGTACTACCAGCAGCTGCACTGGTACTCACTCGCGCGCCTCAACAATCGCACCCATCGCGAGCTGCTTGTGATCGACGGCCGCCTGGCGTTTACCGGCGGCGCCGGCATCGCCGACTGGTGGAGCGGCGACGACCCCAAACACCCGGCCTGGCGCGACACGATGGTGAAGGTCGAAGGCCCGGTCGTGGGGGCGCTGCAGGGCGTGTTCGCCGAAAACTGGCTCGAGTGCTGCGGCGAAATCCTGACCGGCGACGAATTCTTTCCCGCACTCACGCCCGCGGGCGCCATTCTGGCATTCGTCGTGAAGAGCTCTCCGGCTGATCGCGCGACGGTGTCGCGTGTGACGTTTCAGATGCTCATCGAAGGCGCGCGACGCGACGTCCTCATCAACACACCCTATTTTCTGCCCGACAGGGCGATGCGGAAGTGCCTGATCGACGCGGCGCAGCGCGGCGTTCGCCTCAGCATCGTGGTTCCGGGTGATATTACCGACCAGCGCTGGGTGCGGCTCGCCAGCCGCCGCGGCTATAAGGATCTCCTCGCCGCCGGCGTGCGCATCTTCGAGTACCAGCCGGCCATGCAGCATTCCAAAATGCTGATTGTGGATGACGCGTGGGCGGTGGTCGGCACCACGAACGTCGACAATCGATCGTTCGAGCACAACGACGAGGTGAACCTCGCGATCGACGACGGCGGGATTGCCGCGCGGCTCGGCGCCGATCACGAGCAGGACGTGCGCGACAGCCGCGAGGTCACGCTCGAGGCCTGGCAGCGGCGGCCCTGGTGGGAGAAACTGATCGGACCGGTCGTCTGGATTCTGGAGCGCCAACAATGAGCGAAACCCCGCGCCCGGGACGCGACTGGGTCGACGTTCGCATCGCGACCTACAACATTCACCGCTGCCGGGGCCTGGATCGACGTACCGATCCCGCGCGCATCGCGAAAGTGATTCAGGGCATCAACGCCGACGTCATCGCGATGCAGGAAGTGATTGGCGCGGGCTCGTCAGGCGTGGATCAGGCCCAGGAGATCGGCGCGATTGTCGGCATGGGATGGGTCATGGCGCCGGCGCGTGAGCTGCGCGGCCACCTGTTCGGCAACGTCGTCATGAGCCGCTTCAGCATGACGTCGCACGCGCAGTGCGATCTGAGCTGGCGCGCATGCGAGCATCGCAACGCACAGCGCGTGGATCTCGATGTCAACGGCCGCGTCCTGCATCTCTTCAACGTCCATCTCGGCACGGCGCTCATGGAGCGGCGCTACCAGGCCAGCCGGCTGGCTGCCTACGTGCACGACAAGCGCATCACAGGTCCAAAGATCGTCGTCGGCGACTTCAATGAGTGGATGAGAGGGCTGGCGACCACGATGCTGTCGGCCAAGTTGAAGGCGCTGGATCTCTATCCGTATCTCAAGCGGCGGAAAACCTATCCGGGCCTTTTCCCGTTCCTGCACCTGGATCACATCTACTACGAGGGCGAGCTCGAGGTGCGGAAGGTGGAGCTCATACGCACGCGGCTGTCCCTGATGGCATCAGACCACCTGCCGCTCGTCGTGGAATTGCGCGTGAAGTTCTAGAGGCCTGTCAGTCTCAAGAGCGCGAGGCCGACGGCCTTGACCGCGCGCACCATGTTCTGCGGCTCGCGGTCGGTCGTGTTCTCGGGCGTGTCGCCAGACGAGTGGTAGTAGAGGGAATAATCGATGTCGACCTTGCGCGCGCCTGGCCGGCCCGGGACATCCCACCCTTCTGTTTGATCGAGCGTCGCGAGCTTGTCCCAGGCTGCGGTGTACACCGTCGTGGAAGGAATCTGCAGCTGTGTGTAGTCGGTGCCCCGATACTGCTTCGGCAGAAACGCGTAGGAGTCGGTGCCGCCTTGTGATGGATTCGTGGCGTATTCCGGCCAGAATCCAGGCTTGCCGACGTAATCAGCGCCGACCTGCGCCAGCGTGCCGAGCAACGTCTTGTTCCACGGCACGTCGTTCGATTCGAAATAAATCGCCTCGCGCTCTGCGCCCGTGCCGGTCTCGTCGAAATTCAGCACGCCCTGCAGATTGCTGAGGGCCTGCCCTTCGCGCTCGATCCAGGCGCGCGCCGAGTGATATTCGCTGCCCCAGATCACGAACTTGATCGAATGCCGTGGCTTGAAGTCGCCCGTGTCGGCGAGTTGTGTGAGGACGCGCGCGATCTCCATGACCGTCGCTTCGCCCGAGGCATTGTCGTCGGCACCGGGACCGCCGGAATCTGAGTCGCCATGCGCGCACACCAGCCAGTACTTCGCGGGATCGGCGCCTGTGATTGTTGCAACAGTCGTCTTGACGGGCGCTCTGCGAAGGTTCGATACCAGCGCAACCTCGACGCTGAGCCCGCGTTCGGCGGCCGCGCGAAGCGTCTCTCCGTCGAGATACGACACCGTGAACGCCGCGATGGGATTGTCTTCCCGTGCCGCCAGTGACGAGAGCCGCGACACGTCCATGTACTTGCCGATTTGATGCGGCGCGCTGGTGACCAGTGCGAGCGGGCGATGCGGACGTTTGGCAATCGCCTGGTAGGCGCGCCCGATCGCGCCCGGCGTATAGATGACCGCGCCGGCCCAGTCGGGCGCCGCCTGCGCGGCCGCGAGGTCCTTGACGAAAACGATCCTGCCTGCGGACTGTGCCGGCACCGACGGCGAATAGCCCATGGGCCACGCAGACTCGAGCCGTCCGCCGGGCGCGATGGCGAGCTGCCACGCGCTTTCCCAGTGCGCAAGCACCGCGGGATCGTCGATCACCGAAGCCTGAAGTCCGACCTTTTGAAAGTACGCGCGGCGGAACTCCGCCGCCTCATCGCCTGACGGCGTGCCACCCATCCGCGGTCCGAGCGCCACGAGATCCCGTACGAGCTGCTGAAGGCCTCGCTCGTTGACGGCCGCAGCGAAGATGTCTTCCGCCGGATGCCGGGACGACTGCGCGGCGCCAGGAACAGTGAGGACCAGCGCGAGAACGACGGCGAAAGGCTTCATTGGTAGATCCTGTCCTTTCAAACGATGATTGTCATCAGTGAAAGGGCAG
>JBBDWL010000023.1:0-1232 GCA_040902895.1 Vicinamibacterales bacterium
TCTTCCGCCGGCACGGCGACCGGCTGACCGCCTTCGCCGTCGATGTACCACGCGTCCGAGCCGTTGACGATGTGCGTCTGGCGCGTGTGTTTCTGCAGTGGCGTGCCGCCTTGCCAGCCCAACCCGTACTTCCACGACGCCGGATTGAGTCCGGGTTTGCGGTCGAAGGTCTCTTTACTGGTCCCGGCTTCCCAGTTGATGGTCCGCGTGTAATTGGCCAGCGCGTCGATGCGCGGCCAGTCGATATTGACCGCGTTCTCGAACGTCTGTCCGACGGCGCCGCCGTAGCCGGCGCCGGAAAAGGTGATGCAGCGCAGGTTCGCTTCGCCGATTTCCTTCGACGCCGCGGCCAGCAGCGGCGCCGGATCGACGTAGCCCGGCGGAAACGATTGCGCGCGAACGAGGCCCGCCGCCAGCACTACTGCCAGAACGAACGCCCACATCTGCCTCATAGGACCGCTGACCCTTCCCGTGGGCAGGCGGGCCCACGACGCCATATATGTTAACATCAGACGCATGAGGCGTACCACCGTATATCTCGAGCCGGAGCTCGAAGTGTTGCTCAAGCTCGAGACGCAGCGCCAGAAGCGGCCGATGGCCGAGCTGGTTCGCGAGGCCGTGCGCGCGTATGTGACGCGCGCCCCGCGCCCACGACCGCCCGGCGCAGGCGAATTCGCCAGCGGCCGCGCCGACACCGCCGAGCGTGCCGACGATGTCCTGGCCGAGACCGGGTTCGGCCTCGGCGCGGCGCCGCCCCGGCGCGCGAAGCGGCGCGCATGAGCGTCCTGCTCGACACTGGCATCGTCTACGCCTATTACGATCGGAGCGACCGATGGCACAGGCGTGCGCGGCGCTTCGTCGAAGGCGAGCAGCGCGGCCTGATTCTGCCCTCGCCCGTCATTCCGGAAGTCGATCACCTGCTCGGCCATCGCCTCGGCGCGCAGAGCCGTCTCCTGTTTTACACGGGGATCGTCGACGGATACTATCTGGTGGCCGACCTTCCGCGCGACGCCTACGCGCGCATCGCGGATCTGAACCGCCAGTTCGACGATCTCAATCTGGGGTTTGTCGATGCGGCGATCGTCGCGATCGCAGAGACCCTGGGCGTGACGCGCGTGGCGACCGCGGATCGGCGCCACTTCACTCCGATCGCTGCGGCCCTCTCACTCGAGCTTCTGCCGTAGGGCGCCGCGAGCGGCGCTCAGGCTGAAACCAAGGCAATCGCCCTGACG
>JBBDWL010000024.1:0-12848 GCA_040902895.1 Vicinamibacterales bacterium
ATCTCTACAGCCTGCATACGTCCGTCTCGGCGGTGCTCGAATACCTGGCCAAGGTCGACCCGGCCGGCGCCGAGCGCGCGCGCTATCGGTACGGCTGCTTCGAGGATTTCGGCGAAGACACGCAGGCGTACGGGTACGCGGCAACCGTCGGCGTGTCGCGATCCTGCGAAGACGACGTCGTGGCGCAGCTGATCGATCTGCGCAGGCGCGCCGCCGATTACGCATCGCGCGATGGACGCATTGCGGCCGACGACTATTTCTTCGCCGAGCAGAACGCGCGGCTCGTGCAAAACGCCGAAAAATACTACCGGTCCATGTTCGGCGGCCGCGTCGAATCATGGAACGTGCGCGACACGCACATGATGGAGACGCTCGAAGCGTTGCGCGCGCAGATGCTGCGCACCGCCGGCCGGGCGAAGGTCGTGGTGTGGGCGCACAACTCCCATCTCGGTGACGCGCGCGCGACGCAGATGGGCGACATCGGCGAGCTCAATCTGGGGCAGCTCGCGCGCGAGCGCTTCGGGCGCCTGGCGCGCCTCATCGGCTTCACGACGCACACCGGCAGCGTCACGGCCGCCTCGAACTGGGATGAGCCGGCCCAGCGCAAGCGCGTACGGCCGTCGCTCGACGGCAGCTACGAGCGCCTCTTTCACGAGTGCGGGCTGCCGCGCTTTCTGTTGATGCTCGGCGACGCCGACGTGCGCGCGGCGCTGACACCGCGGCTCGAGCGGGCCATCGGTGTGATTTACCGGCCCGAATCCGAGCGGATGAGCCATTACTTCCGGGCGGATCTCCCGGCGCAGTTCGACGCCGTGATGCACATCGACGAGACGCGCGCACTCGAGCCGCTCGAGCTCTGGTCGCATCACGAGGCGGATTTGCCCGAGACATATCCAAGCGCGCTTTGAAGGAGACTTGAGATGGCGACCGGCGTGTCGGCTGAATCGATAGTGATTGCAACCGGACGCGGAGAGATCGGCGCCGACCTGCGGCTGCCGCCACATGCCGCCGGCCTCGTGATGTTCGCGCACGGCAGCGGCAGCAGCCGCTTCAGCGGCCGCAATCGGGCCGTCGCCGGGCATCTCGAACAGCGCGGGTTTGGCACGCTGCTGCTCGATCTGCTCACGCGCGAAGAAGACTCGGTCGATCGCGTGACGGCGGAGCACCGTTTCGATATCCCGTTGCTGGGCCGTCGCGTGCTCGTCGCCACCGACTGGGTCTCGACACGCCCGGATCTCGCGGCGCTGCCGCTCGGCTATTTCGGCGCCAGCACCGGCGCCGCCCCCCCCCCCCCCCCCCGGGGGGGCGCCCCCCGACCGTCCGGGGGCCGTGGGCGCGGTGGTCTCGCGCGGCGGGCGTCCCGATCTCGCCGACGACGCACTGCCGCTGGTCAACGCGCCCACCCTGCTCATCGTCGGATCGCGAGACGAGCCTGTGATCGACATGAATGAAACCGCGAAAGCGCGCATGTCGTCGGCGCACACCGAGCTCCACATCGTGCCTGGCGCGACGCACCTGTTCGAGGAGCCGGGCACGCTCGAGACGGTGATGGAGCTGGCGGCGGGATGGTTTCAGCGCTGGCTGGCGCGCTCGCGCGCGTGATGTTCCTGCAGCGACAGCACACTCAACGTCGATGACTTGAGCGCCGCGATGGCACTGACGGTGGCGGCCGCGCCCGTGAGCGTGGTGATGGCCGCGACGCCCTGCATCATCGCGACCCGGCGCACGCTGCGGTCGTCGAAGAACGACTCGCGGCCGAGCGGCGTGTTGATCACGAGCGAGACGCGCTTGTTCAGGATTTCGTCGCCCACATGCGGCCGGCCTTCGTTGATCTTGAATACGATCTCGGCCTCCACGCCATGCGCGCGCAGATATGCGGCCGTGCCCCGCGTGGCGAGCAGCGTGAAGCCGAGCGCGATGAGATCTTTGGCAATCGGCACGACCGCCGCCTTGTCCTGATTGTTCACGCTGATGAAGGCCGTGCCGCCCGACGGCAGCGGATGCCCCGCCGCGATCATGGCCTTCGCGTAGGCCGTACCGAACGTATCGGAGCCGCCCATCACTTCGCCGGTCGACTTCATTTCCGGGCCCAGCAGCGTGTCGACGCCCGGAAAGCGAACGAACGGAAAGACCGGCGACTTCACGAACACGCCCGACACTTCGAGATCGCTCGTCAGGCCCTGATCCGCGAGGGTGCGGCCAACCATCACGCGCGCCGCTACCTTCGCCAGGGGAACGCCCGTCGCCTTCGACAGATAGGGCACCGTACGCGACGCCCGCGGATTCACCTCGAGCACATAGACCGTGTCGTCCTTGATGGCGAACTGGATGTTCATCAGGCCGATGACCTTCAGCGCGCGCGCGAGCCGCCGCGTGTAGTCGCGAATCACCGCCACGTGGCGCTCCGCCATCTCGTACGGCGGCACGACGCACGAGCTGTCGCCGGAGTGAATGCCCGCCTCTTCGATGTGCTCCATGATGCCGCCGATGACCACCTCGCCGGCGGTATCGGCCACGGCATCGACGTCGATCTCGGTGGCGTTCTCGAGAAACTTGTCGATGAGGATCGGATGCTCGGGCGAGGCCTGTACGGCCGTGCGCATGTAGCGATCGAGCGCGCCCATGTCGTAGACGATCTGCATGGCGCGGCCGCCCAGCACGTAGGACGGCCTGACGACGAGCGGGAAGCCGATGCCTGCTGCCACGTCGCGCGCCTCTTCGGCCGACGTCGCAATGCCGCTCGGCGCCTGCGGAATCGCCAGGTCCCACAACAGCTTCGAGAAGCGCTCGCGGTCCTCGGCAAGATCGATGGAATCAGGCGACGTGCCGATGATGCGCACGCCCGCGGCCTGCAGCGCCAGCGACAGCTTGAGCGGCGTCTGCCCGCCGTACTGCACGACGCAGGCGACGCTCGCGCCGGCAGTCTGCTCCCGCTCGATGATCGCGTGCACGTCTTCGAACGTCAGTGGCTCGAAGTAGAGGCGATCCACCGAGTCATAGTCGGTCGAGACCGTCTCGGGATTGCAGTTGACCATGACCGTCTCGAAGCCCTCGTCGCGAAGGGCGAACGCGGCGTGACAACAGCAATAGTCGAACTCAATCCCCTGCCCGATGCGATTCGGGCCGCTGCCGAGAATCACGACCTTGTTCTTCGGCGTCGGGTTCGATTCGTCTTCGCGCTCGTACGTGCCATACAGGTACGGCGTGAACGACTCGAACTCCGCCGCGCACGTGTCGATGCGCTTGTAGGCCGGCACGAGCCCCGCCTCGATGCGCCTCCCGCGTACGGCCTCTTCGTCGATCCCCAGGATGTGCGCGAGCTCGGCATCACCGAAGCCGGCCCGCTTGAGTGTGCGCAGCAGGTCGGCAGACAGATCCCGCGCGCCCACCAGCTCCGCGGAGCGCTTGAGATCCACGAGCTGCCCGAACTGGGTCAGGAACCACGGATCGATCTTCGTCAGCCGGTGAATCGTCTCGACGTCCCAGCCCCGTTCGAGCGCGCGGAAGACCGCCCACATACGGCGGTGCGTGGGCACCGCAATCGCGCGCTGCAGCTGCGCGTCGCTTTCGGCATCGCCGGCCTCCGGTCCTGTTCCGGTCTGCTGGTTGAACAACCGCGCCGACTTCGACGTGTGCTCGAGCGATCGGAAGGCCTTCAGAAACGCTTCCTTGAACGTCCGGCCGATGGCCATCGCCTCGCCCACCGACTTCATCTGCGTCGTCAGCGTGGTGTCGGCCTGCGGGAACTTCTCGAAGGCCCAGCGCGGCACCTTGACGACGATGTAGTCGATGGTGGGCTCGAAGGAGGCGGGCGTCAGCCGCGTGATGTCGTTGGGGATTTCGTCGAGCGTGTAGCCAAGCGCCAGCTTCGCCGCGATCTTCGCGATCGGGAAGCCCGTCGCTTTCGACGCGAGCGCCGACGATCGCGAGACGCGGGGATTCATCTCGATCGCGACCATGCGGCCGTTCTCGGGATCGATCGCGAACTGGATGTTGGAGCCGCCCGTCTCGACGCCGACCTTGCGGATGATGCGCCGCGCCGCGTCGCGCATGCGCTGATATTCCTTGTCGGTCAGCGTCAGCGCCGGCGCCACCGTGATGCTGTCGCCGGTGTGGACACCCATCGGATCGACGTTCTCGATCGAGCAGATGACCACGAAGTTGTCGGCGCAGTCGCGCATGACCTCGAGCTCGAACTCCTTCCAGCCGATGATCGACTCTTCGACGAGGATCTCGTGCACGGGACTGAGCTCGAGGCCGCGCTCGGCCATCTCGCGAAACTCTTCGATGTTGTAGGCGATGCCGCCGCCGACGCCGCCCATCGTGAACGACGGCCGGATGATGGCGGGAAACCCGGTCGTCTCAATCGCGCCAAGCGCATCGTCGATCGACTTCGCGTAGATGCTGAGCGGCACCTCGATGTCGATCTCGCGCATCGCGTCCTTGAATTGCTGGCGGTCTTCTGCCAGCTTGATCGCCTTGATCGAGGCGCCGATCAGCTCGACGTTGTATTTCTCCAGGATCCCGAGCTCGGCGAGCTGGATGGCGAGATTGAGCGCGGTCTGGCCGCCGACGGTCGGCAGGATCGCGTCGGGGCGCTCGCGGGCGATGATCTGCTCGACCAGATCCGGCGTCAGCGGCTCGACGTACGTGCGATCCGCCGTTTCGGGATCCGTCATGATCGTGGCCGGATTGCTGTTGACCAGGATCACGTCGAGCCCTTCGGCCCTGAGTGCCTTGCAGGCCTGCGTGCCGGAGTAATCGAACTCGCATGCCTGCCCGATGACGATCGGCCCGGAGCCGATCACCAGCACGCGCTTCAAATCTGTCCGTTTAGGCATCTATCGCTCTCCGGCGGGGGCCCCCGCACCCCGCCTGGCTCGCTCGCTCGCGGGGGCCCTGCGCCCCGCTCCGCTCTCTCGCACTAGCTCTTCTCCATCTCGTCGAGGAACTGTCTGAACAGATAGTCGGCGTCGTGCGGTCCGGGGGCCGCCTCGGGGTGGTACTGCACGCAGAACACGGGCTTGTCGACGTGACGGACGCCTTCAATGGTGTTGTCGTAGAGATTGAGGTGCGTCACGCGCACCGTCGACGGCAGCGTGTCGGCGTTGACGGCGAAGCCGTGGTTCTGCGAGGTGATCTCGACGTGCCCTGAGTCGAGCGCGCGCACCGGGTGATTGCCGCCGCGATGGCCGAATTTCAGCTTGTAGGTTTCGGCGCCCATCGCGAGCGACAGAATCTGGTGTCCGAGGCAGATGCCGAAGACGGGCCGATTCGAGTCGACCAGCTGCTTCGCGTTGTCGATGGCATAGTCGAGCGCCGCCGGATCGCCCGGGCCGTTGCTCAGGAAGATGCCGTCGGCATCGGCGGCAAGCAGATCCGACGCGGGCGCGGTGGCGGGAAACACGCGCACCTCGCAGTTGTGCGCGGCGAAGCGGCGCAGGATGTTCCACTTCATCCCGAAGTCGTACGCGGCAATCTTCAGCGGACGCTTCGCGCGCCGCTCGGGTGCGATGGTGAATTCGTCACCGTCCGGCGCCCGCCAGTCGAACGGCGCCGCGCAGGTGACGTCGCGCACGAGATCGGCTCCCTCCATCGACGGCGCCGTGCGCGCAAGGGCGATGAGCTCGTCAGGATCGAGCGCGCGTCCCGTCGCGATCACGCCGCGCATCACGCCGGCGGATCGCAGCACGCGTGTGAGCGCGCGCGTGTCGATGTCGGCGATCGCGACGATGTTGTGATGCCTGAGATAGTCGCGCAGCGTGCCGCTCGCGCGCCAGTTGCTGGCCACCGGCGACGAGTCGCGCATGACGAACCCGGCCACCTGCGGCCCGCGCGATTCCCCATCATCGTCGGCCACACCGTAATTGCCGATCTCGGGCGCCGTCATCGTGACGATCTGTCCGGAGTACGACGGGTCGGTCAGGATCTCCTGATACCCGCTCATGCTCGTGTTGAAGACGACTTCGCCGCGTGCGGTGCCTTCGGCGCCCGCAGCTTCGCCCTCGAACCACTGCCCGTTTTCAAGTGCAAGAATGGCGTTCAGAAATTACCTTGGTTGAAGCTGGGCGGCGACGCGCGCCTCCCGATTCTGTGTGACGGCGATCGTGCGCGTATAGACGCGATACCCGTCGAGCTCAATGGTAATGCGGTGCGGCCCGACGCTGACACCGCCAAGCTTCAGCGGCGTCACGCCGACAAAGCGGTCGTCGACCGTGACGCGCGCACCGGCGGGACGAGAGCTGATCGAAAGCGTGCCGATCGCAGCAGGAGCAGGCGTGCCCGGCGGTGGTGCCGCTTCCGTCTCTGGCGTGCCGGCTGGCGGCGCCGTGGTGTCTGGCGCGCGCCCCGGTCGCGCACGCACCAGTTCGAACGTCACCTCGCGTGTGGGGTTACCGGCTGACAGCGTCACCGGCAAATTCACCGGCACGTAGCCCTCGAGCACCACACGTACCGTGTGTTCGCCAAATGGCAGATCGCGTTTGGTCAACGGCGTGCGTCCCGTCCAGACGCCGTCGATGACGACCATCGCATTCGCGGGTGTCGATCGGACAAGCACCGATCCGCGTGTCGGTGCGGGAGGTGTGGCGGCCTGGGCAGGCGTCGACGTCGCCGATGGCGGCGGCGCGACCTGCTCCTCGGTGACGGGCGCCTGTGCACCAGGCGATGCCGCGGGTTGCCCGGCGGCTGCCGGAAGATCTGAGGCGGTATCGGGCACATCGCCGCGGCCGAATAGGACCCAGCCGAGCAAAATGCCCAGAGCCAGCGCGCCGGCCACCCACGTCAGCGCCTGGCGCCGATCGGCCTGCGGCTGTGGCGGTGCCGTGATGGGCGCGGGCGCCCACGGCTCTGGACGCGGCCGCGACATCGGTGGCGGAATCGCCGCTACAGCCTGTGCATCGCGCCGGTACCTGTCTTCGTCTTCCTCAGCGCCAGTCTCGTAGTCGAGCGTCGCGGGCTCCACGCTCGAGGACGACTCCTGAACGATCTCGGGCGCGGCGGCGGCATACGCGGGTTCGGTCGGATTCAGATCCAGATCGAAGTCGGCCAGCGCCTCGTCGCTTTCACGCTCCGCGACAATATCCAGATCGTCGGTCGCAAAGTCTTTGGGGGGCCAGGCGTCAGTAACTTCTGGTTCCGCGGGTTCCACTGGTTCCAGAGGTTCCTCGGGTTCGGTTCCGGGTTCTGGTTCCTGAGGTTCTTCGGGTTCTTCGACGTCTCGAGTGTCTTCAACGTCTCGAGTGTCCTCGACGTCTCGAGTGTCTTCGACATCGCGGGTGTCTTCGACATCGCGGGCGTCTTCGACGTCGCCCATGTCTTCGACTTCGGCAACGGTTTCGACGGGTTCGCGGGCCGTGTCGGCGTGATCGTCGGCGTCGGTGTCTTCGTTATCGAACAGCGACGGCGCCGCGGCGGCGGCTGCAGCGGTCGCAGCAACGACGGGAGCGGCCGTACTCGGCGCGGCTGCGGGCAGATGGGCTTGCCGGCCCTCAGATGCGGCTTCGAGCGCGTCCACAAAGGCCGCGGCCGACGAAAAACGCGACGCGGGATCCTCTGCCAGCGCACTTGCCAGCACTTCGCGGATGCGAGCACGGTGTTCGGCGGGCACGTCTGCCGCAAACGATCCGTCCTGATCCCCGGGACCGGCCGGACGGCGTCCGGTCAGCAGCTCGTGGGCAATGGCCCCGAGCGAAAAAATGTCGGCCGCGGGACCCCACTCATCACCGTCTACTCGCTCGGGGGCTGTGTAGGGCCGCCGGGTCGGCGCGCGGAATCCGATGTTCTCGATGGCCTGGACGATGCCGAAGCCTGTGGCGCGCGCCTCGTCAGTGGTGACAAAGATATCGCGCGGGTGCAGCGCGCCGTGAAAGACGCCCGCGGCGGCGGCGGTGTCGATCGCACCGGCAAGCTCGCGCAGAAATGGCATGACGCGCGCCGGCGGCGCCGGCGCGTAATGCTTCATCGCGATGTCGAGCGACTCGGCGGCCACATACTCCTCTGCCAGATACGGCAGGTGGCCTTCCATGCCGGTCGCCAGCGGCTGCACGATACCGGAATGCGTCAGGCCGGCGTCGACGATGCGCTGCAGCTCGGTGGCGAGCAGGGCTGATTGTTCGGGAAGAAGATCGATGCGAAACGCCTTGACGGCAATCAGCCGATCGCGTTCCGGTTCATACGTGCGAAAAACGGGGCCGAGAACGCCGCTGCCGATTTGATGCAGGACGCGAAAGGGGCCGAACGCAGCCGGCGGCGAAAACGAGCTCGGGTCGTCGTGATTCAGCTCAGAGCTCCTCGGGCGAGTGGCACATCTTAACACGACTTAACACGACGGCGCGCGGCGCCGGGCCTATTTCGCGCGCTCTTTGCGGCTCTGCTACAGTACGGGCCCGTGGCCGAGCCAACCGCGACGTCGACCGCAGCGGGCATCGTGCGGGCCGCGATCGACCTCCGTCAATTTCCCGGAGCATCGCCGTTCCTGCGCGCATACACGCGCGCGTATGATTCCGTCTCGCCGCTCTTTGCAGGCAATCCGGCCGATCCGTCGGCATGGCGCGGCGCCATTCGCCGCGCGCAGGCGGCGCCGCGCGATCGCGAGGCGATCGCAGCGGTGATCCGGACGCAGCTCGAGCGGCGGGATGCGCCCGCCGCCGCGCGCGCGATGGCCGCGCGGCTCACGCATCCGGATGCCGTCACGATTGTGACCGGCCAGCAGGCGGGGGCCTTCGGCGGACCGCTCTATACGCTGCTGAAGGCCGTGACGGCGCTGCAACTGGCGCGTCAGATCGAGGCGCAGCACGGCGTGCCGGTCGTGCCGGTCTTCTGGGCCGACGGCGAAGATCACGACTGGCAGGAAATCCGGTCGGCTACCGTGATTGGCGCCGATGGGCTCCTCGCGACCGTCGAGATGCCGGCGTTTGCCGGGGCCGGCGAGCGCCGCAGCGGCGACATCGAGCTCGACGATCGCGTGCGCGGAACGATCGCGCGCCTGTTTGCCACGCTGCGGAAGACGGAGTTCACGCCGGAGCTCGAGTCGACGCTTGCGCGCTGTTACACGCCCGGGCGATCGATGGCCGAGGCGTACGCGCGGTTCATCGAACATCTGCTCGGGCGCCATGGACTCATCGTCTTCGAATCGGCGGACGGCGCGGCAAAGCCGCTGTCGCGCGAGCTGTTCGCGGAGGAGCTGCGCAATCCGGGCCGCTCCAGCCGCCTCGCGACCGCGGCCGGCGAGCGATCGCGCGCGCTTGGCTTTCCGCCACAGGTGGTGCCCATCGAGGGATCCGCGGCGCTGTTCCGCCTGACGCCATCACGCGAGGCGATCCGCGTGCCCTTCGAGGGCGACCCCCTCGCGGAGGAGGCACGCGCGCATCCGGAACACTTCAGTCCGAATGTCCTGCTCCGTCCCGCCGTGCAGGACTGGATCTTCCCGAACATCGCCTATGTGGCCGGTCCGGGCGAGCTTGCGTATCACGGGCAGCTCGAAGGCATTTACCAGGCCTTCGGCGTGCCGCGGCCGCTGCTGTATCCGCGCGCGACGGCGTCGATCATGGACGCGCCGTCGCTGCGGTTCCTCGATCGCTACGAGCTGCCGCTCGCGGGGCTTCATCAGCCGGATGACTCCGCATTGAACCGCCTGATCGAAGCCAGACTTCCACCGGCCGCGCGGGGCGCGCTCACCGAAGCCGCGGATGCGCTCGCCGATCGCTGGAACACGCTCGCCGCGGCCCTGCCGCAGATCGATCCGACACTCGAGGGCGCCGCGCGCGCAGCGCTCGCACGGCTGCAGCTCGAGATTGAAACGCTGCAATGGAAGACGGTGCGCGCCGCAAAACGGCGCGAGACCGACATGCGCCGTCAGTTCAATCACGCGCAGCAGCTGGCGTTCCCGAACGGCACGCCGCAGGAGCGTGTGCTGAGCGTCGTGTACTTTGCGAATCAGTACGGGCCCGCGCTCGTCGACAAACTCGTCGGAGAGTTGCCGGCCGACATGGGGAATCACTGGGTGGTGTCGATCTGAATGAAGCGATCGCTGCGTGATCCGATAGCCCGGCGGTCGATCCTCGAACGGCTTGCGCGGCTGACGCCCGACCATCCGCGCAAGTGGGGCCGGATGGAGCCGAGCCAACTGTTGCCTCACCTCGCGAGCGCCCTGCGTACTGCGGTCGGTGACCAGCAGATCGACGCCATCACTCACAGACGCAAGGGCGGCAACGTGTTCCGGTATCTGGCCATCCACTGCCTGCCGTGGCCCAAAGGAAGGATCCAGGCGCCCCCTGGCGCATTCAGCACGCCGAGTCTGGGCTGGGAGCGCGACCGCGAAGTTCTCGTGGAGCTCATCGAACGCTTCGGAACCGCCCCGCCAGAGACCCTCGGCCCCGCGCATTCGATGCTCGGGCCGATGCGACCACACGACTGGGACGTGCTGCAGTATCGACATCTCGATCATCACCTGCGGCAGTTTGGTGTGTGAATGCTTCGCCTAGCGAACCTCGATGAGGTTCCCGCGCTCACAGCATTGATTGACGTATCGGTTCGTGCTCTGAGCGGCCCCGTCTACACACAGACCCAGATAGACAGCGCCCTGGAGCACGTCTTCGGTGTGGATACGCAGCTTCTGACCGATCAGACGTACTACGTGATCACAAGCGATGACCAACTGGTGGCCGCAGGCGGATGGAGTGCGCGTGCCACGCTCTATGGCGGCGATCAAACGAAAGGTGCGAGCGATCCCATGCTCGATCCAGCGCGGGACGCCGCTCGCATCCGCGCGTTTTTCGTGCGCCCCGAGTGGACGCGTCAGGGACTGGCGCGCAGGATTTACGCAGCCTGCGAAACCGCCGCGCGTCAGCGCGGCTTCCGGCGGTTCGAGCTGGTCGCGACGTTGCCCGGCGTGCCGCTCTATACGGCTCTCGGTTTTGCGGCGCGAGAAGCCGTCGAGGTCCCACTGCCGGTGGGGCCGCTGGGGCTGACGCTGCCGTGTATTCGTATGGAGCGCGCGATTTCCTCCACGAGCCAGAGCGCCGGTTTGAGCCGCGTCCCGCCAGTTCGACGCAGGAGTCGATAGTCATGAGACAACGCTCCGCGTCCTCAATTTGTCATAGCCGCCTCGGTCGTCATCTCCGGCCTTTGCGACGCCGCGTCCCGCCACAGGCCGCACAGACTGGGATGTCCTGCTCGCCACACTCGATGCGTCCGGAAGGCTGTTGCGACAATCGACTACGCCACATATCTAAGCGGCAGCGCACTCGACAGAGCCGGCGACATCACGGTGGATCGATTCGACAACGTCTATGTGACAGGACACACGCAGTCCGCCGATTTCCCGCTGCTGAATCCGATTCAACATGAAAAGGGCTTCTATGGAGGAGACGCGTTTATCACGAGGATCGACGCGTCAGGCAAGGCAATTGAATTCTCGACCTTTCTGGGCGGCAGCATGGACGACTCAGGTGCCGGCATGGCCGTCGATGAGGCCGGCGACATCTATTGTCACCGGAGTCGCGGCGTACAGCCCGCAGCAGAACCGCGGCGGGCGCTGATGTGCCCGCGCGATTTCCTAGGCGCCGACCTTCCGCGTCGCCAGCACCTCGTCGTAGTAATCCTCGTACTTCGGCACGATCGCGTCGGCGCAGAACTTGGTCTCCACGAGCCGGCGGCCCGCGCGCGCCACGCGCGCGTGCAGCGCATCATCGGTCAGCAGGCGCACCGCGCTGGCCGCCATGCCGTCGAGATCCTCCGGGGGATGCAGAAAGCCTGTCTCGCCGTCCGTAATGACTTCCGGAAGTCCGCCGACGCGCGACGCCACGACGGGCACTTCGCACGCCATGGCTTCGAGCGCCGACAACCCGAAGCTTTCCTGCTCGGAGGGCAGCAGCAGCACGTCTGAGATCGACAGCAGCGCCTGCACCTCGTCCTGCTCGCCGAGCGCCTCGACACGCTCGCTGACGCCGAGCTCGCGCGCCGTGCGCAGCGAGCGATCCAGATCGGGGCCCTCACCGACGAGCAGCAGCCGCGCGTTCACCTGCTGGCGAATCCGCTGAAAGATTCTGATCACGGCGTCGGCGCGTTTCACCGGCCGGAAGTTCGACACGTGAATCACGACCTTTTCGCAGGCGCCGCGGCAGATGCGCTCGCGCAGGGCATCGGACACCGGAATCCGTCCGTGATGCGCGCAGTCCAGAAAGTTCGGAATCACGCGGATGTCGCTGCGCACGCGGAGCGCCTTGTACGTATCCGCCTTGAGGCTCTCGGAGACCGCGGTGACGCCGTCCGACGCGTCGATCGAGAACGCCACCGTCTCGCTGTACGACGTATCGTTGCCCAGCAGCGTAATGTCGGTGCCGTGCAGGGTCGTGATGATCTTCGGCACGCGCGCGGGCGGCCCTGTTGAGAGGATCTGCTTCGCCAGAAATGCCGCGGTGGCATGCGGCACCGCATAGTGCGCGTGCACGACGTCGAGACTGAACTCGCGCGACAACTGCACGATCCGGTTCGTGAGCGACAGCAGATACTGCGGCTCCCGAAACAGCGGATAGCTCGGCGTCGTGACGCGGTGGAACGCGAGTCCCGCCTGATACTCGCCCAGCCGGAAGGGCGTCTCACTGCTCACCAGATGCACGCCGTGGCCGCGCGCCGCCAGCACCTTCGCAAGCTCGGTGGCGACGATGCCGCTGCCGCCGACAGACGCGTAACAGACAATACCAACGTTCATTTAATCTCCGGCGGGGTCCCCTGCACCCCGCCTAGCCTCGTCGCTCGCGGGGCCCCATTGCCCCGCTCCGCTCCTCGGCGGTCTCCGGCGGGGTCCCCTGCACCCCGCCTAGCCTCGTCGCTCGCGGGGCCCCATT
>JBBDWL010000024.1:12948-26747 GCA_040902895.1 Vicinamibacterales bacterium
GCCCCGCTCCGCTCCTCGGCGGTCTCTCATTTCAGCAATCCCTCTCTGACGACAGGCTCGCGAACCACGAGGCCTTCGGCAAACGCGACGCCGGCAAGCGCGCCGAACTGCGCATCGCGGCTTTCGATCAGCTGCGCGAAGCGGGGCGACGTCAGCCGCGTCTCGACGGCGCCCGCCGCAGGCGGCGTGAACTGCGACGCGTAGCACGCAAGCGCCCGGCGTTTGATCTCGTAATGCGCGCTGACATCGACCACGAACGATACCGGTGAGGCGTCGTTGATGAAGTAGTAGCAGACCCAGGCCGGACGCCAGGGCTCGCCGTCCGCATCGAAGCGCCGCAGACCGCTGTTGAAGATCGCGCGCGTCAGCGTTTCGCTGGCCGCCAGATGATCGGGATGCCGATCGTGCCAGTGCGGGATCGCGATCGCTCGCGGTCGATGGCGCCGGACATACGCCGCCGCGGCGCGAACGTGTTCGTCGCGGCCGATGCCCCCGTCAGGCCATCCGAGATTCTCGCGGAAGGCGGCGCCGAGCACATCCTTGGCCGCCTGCCCTTCCGCGGCGCGTTCCTCGACGGTACCGTTGCTGCCGAGCTCCCCGCGCGTCACATCGCACAGCCCGACGCGATGGCCCGCGGCCGTGTGCTTCGCGATCGTGCCGCCAAGGCCGATCTCGATGTCGTCGGGGTGGGGACCGAACACCAGAAGATCAAGGCGATCCGCGGCAGTCATGCGTCTAACACTCTAATTCAGAGTTCCCGGCCCTGGCTCGACGTCCCTGGACTGTGGAACCTGGAGTCCCGGGCCTTTCGTACTACAATCGACCTCGACCCATGCCAGGTCTACCCACGGGCAAACCGAAGAAATCGGCTGCCGCGCCGCCGCCCCGGCCGCGCCGCCGGTGGCTGCGCGCTGCCCTGTTCGTCATCGGCGTGCCGTTCGCCGCGCTGACCCTGCTCTTCATCTATTACTGGATGGCATTTTCGCGGCTGCTCGACGAGCGCTTCTCGGCGGATCCGGCGCCCACGCCGCGGCTCTTCGCGCGGCCGATGGTGATCCGCGACGGCCAATCGCTGTCATCGCGCCAGCTGATCGATCGGCTCAACGACCTCGGCTATGCGCAACGCGCCCTGGCCGAGGCGCCCGGCGAGTTCGCGGTGACGCGCGAGGGCATCGTGCTCGTGCCGCGCTTCGAGAAGACCGGGCCCATTCATGTCGCCTTCACGCCTGGCGCAGGCACGCGCGTGCTGAAACTCGAGGTCGGCGAGGGCCGAGGGCAGACCCTTCGACCTGGCTCAGGGCAGAACGGCACGCGCGAGCTGGATCAGATTACCCTCGAAGCGCCGCTGATCACCGCGCTGGTGACCGGCGAGCGCGAAAAGCGCCGCCACGTGAAGCTGGCCGCGATTCCACCGCGCATGATCCAGGCCGTGCTGGCCATCGAGGATCGCCGGTTCTACGAACATCCCGGACTCGATCCGATCGGCATTGCCGGCGCCGCCCTCACCAACCTGCGCGGCACCAAGAAGTATCTGAGCGGCGGCAGCACAATCACGCAGCAGTTCCTGAAGAACACGATGCTCACGCCCGAGAAGACGCCGATGCGCAAGGCGCGCGAGGCCATGCTGTCGCTGGTGCTCGAAACGCGCCTGAGCAAAGACGAGATCCTCGAGCTGTACCTCAACGATGTCGATCTGGGCCAGCGCGGCTCGTTCGCCATTCGCGGCGTCGCCGAAGCGTCGCGCCTGTTCTTTGGCAAAGACGTCAGCAACGTGTCGCTCGCCGAGGCCGCGACGATTGCCGGGGTCATCCAGGCGCCGTCGCGCCACTCTCCCTTCCGCAATCCCGATCGCGCCAAAGACCGCCGCAACGTCGTCCTGCGCGCGATGGTCGACGCAGGGTATATCTCCGACGGCGCGGCGATACGGGCATCGCGCGAGCCGCTGCTCGTCATGCCGCGCGCGCTGGATGCCGAGGCGCCCCACTTCGTCGACTACGTCAGCGAGCAGCTTCGCAGCCGGTACGACGGCCTGCTGCGCCCCAACACGAGCAGCGACGTCTACACGACGCTCGACCTGCATCTGCAGCGGCTGGCGCAGGACGCGCTCGGCGACGGCCTCGCGCGGGTCGACGAGCTGCTCAAGCGACGGCGCCGCACCTCACGCGCCGAAGGCGCCATCGTCGTCATCAACCCGAAGACGGGAGAGATTCTCGCGATGGTCGGCGGCCGCAACTACAGCGAGTCGCAGTTCAACCGCGCCGTGAGCGCGAAGCGGCAGCCCGGATCGGTCTTCAAGCCGTTCGTCTATCTCGCGGCCTTCGAGCGCGGGCTCGAAGAAGGCCGCACCGACCTCACGCCGGCATCCACGGTGCTGGATGAACCGACGACGTTCATGCACGACAACCGCGAATACGCGCCGACCAATTACGGCGACGAGTACGACGGCGAGGTGACGTACCGCCGCGCGCTCGCGATGTCGCGCAACGTGGCGGCGGTGAAGGTGGCCGAGGCCGCGGGCTTCGACCGCGTCGCGGCGGTGTGGCGATCGATCGGCGCCGGCACGACCGCGCGGCCCTATCCCTCGATCGCGCTGGGCGTCTTCGAGGCCTCGCCGCTCGAGATTGCGGAGGCGTATACACCGTTCGCGAATCTCGGGATGCTGCGGCCGCTCAGGCCGCTGCTGCGGATTGAGGAAAACGGCCGGCGCATCGATCCGCCAGCCGAGGCCGGCGTATCCATCGCGCGCAGTGAATCCACGTATCTCGTCACCAATATGATGCGCAGCGTCATCAACGAAGGCACGGGCGCGGCGGCACGGCATGCCGGATTCGGACTGGACGCGGCGGGCAAGTCGGGCACGACCAACGATCTGCGCGACGCCTGGTTCGTCGGCTTCACGCCGGAGCTGCTGACCGTGGTGTGGGTGGGCTTCGACGACAATCAGCCGGTCGGGCTGAGCGGCACGCAGGCGGCGCTGCCGATCTGGACGAATTTCATGATGCGCGCGCTTGCCGGTCACGCCGACCAGGGCTTTACCGCTCCTGACGGCATCGTGTTTGCCGATATCGATCGCGATACCGGCAAGATCGCGGGGCCGTTCTGCTCGCGGGTGCTGCGCGAGGCATTCATTGCGGGCACCGAGCCCTGGGAGCAGTGCCACGCGCACACGGTTCCGATAGTCTGGCGGTAGTGCGAAGCCAGGTGAATCGCTCGATCGCCGTCATGCGCAGCCGAGTGAATCGACCGATCGCCCTTGCGGCCATCCTGCTGCTGTCTCTTTCCTTTGCCGGATGCCGAGGCTGCCGCGAGGCGCAAGCGCCCGCGCCCCAGTCAGACGCTCAACCGGCGGCGGCGCCGGCCTCCGGCACGCCCGCTTCCGGTACCGCAGCTGCCGCCGCTCCGGTCACGCCTGTCCCGCTCGTGTTTCCGCCGGTGGTGGCGCGCGTCAACGGCGAAGAGATCCTTCGCGCCGATCTCGAGCGATCCATCCGCGGCGTCGAGACCGAGGTCAACCAGCGCGTGCCGGGCGACAAGCGCGACGGCGTCGTGCGCGGCGTGCTCGAGCGGCTGATCAACTATCGCCTGCTGCTGCAGGAGGCGCGCGCGCGCGGCATCGAAGTGGCCCCCGGCGAGATCGACGCGCAGCTCGACGCGCTCGCGCGGCAATTCCGAAGCGAAGAAGAGCTGCGCGCGGCATTGATGCAGCGCGGCGTCACGGTCGACATGCTGCGGGAGGACGCGCGCCGCGATCTGCGCGTAGCCAAGCTCGTGAGCCAGGAAGCGGGCAAGGATGTCGCCGTGCCGGTCGAGGACGTGCGCAAGTTTTATGACGCCAACCTCGAGCGGTTCCGGCAGCCCGAGTCGGCGCGCGCCTCGCATGTGTTCGTGCGCGTGCCCGCGGACGCCGACGAGAAGGCCAGAAACGGGCTGCGACAGCGCGCCGAATCGATCATGCGGCTGGCGAAACGCGGCGACGATTTCGCGGCGCTCGCGAAGAATTACTCCGAAGACCGCGCGACGGGCGTCAAGGGCGGCGAGCTGGGATGGTTCAATCGCGGCGCGACGCCCAGGGAATTCGACGAGGTCGTCTTCGCGCTGCAGCCCGGCGAGATCGGCGGCCCCGCCCATACCGTCGACGGCTACCACATCGTGAAGGTCGCCGGCCGCAGGCCGTCGCGGATCCAGCCCTTCGAGGAAGTCCAGAGCGATCTGGCGACCTACCTGCTGCGCGAGCTGCAGGACCGGCTCACGGTCCGGCTGATCAATCAGCTGCGCGAAAAAGCCAAGATAGAGGTGCTGCTGTAGCCGGCACGCTCATCACCAACGCTACGATTCTTACGCTGAACGACGCGCACGCGATCGTGCATGGCGCGGTCGGCGTCGTCGACGGGCGAATCGCGTTCGTCGGTGCGATGCCTCCCGCGCACAGCGGCACGCCGTTCGAGGAGACGGTCGATGCCGGCGGCGGTTATCTGCTGCCGGGTTTCATTCAGACGCACATCCATCTCTGCCAGACGCTGTTCCGGACGCTGGCCGACGATCTGCCGCTGCTCGACTGGCTGCGCACGCGCGTGTGGCCGCTCGAGGCCGCGCACGATCCGTCGACGCTCGCCGTCTCGGCGCGTCTTGCGGCGGCGGAGCTCCTCACGAGCGGCACCACCACCGTGCTCACCATGGAGACGGTGCACGACACGCATGCGGTATTCGAGGCGCTGGCGCCGACCGGCCTGCGCGCGACGATCGGCAAGTGTCTGATGGACGCCGATGATCAGGCGCCGGCGCGTCTGCAGGAACACGCGGGGCCGGCGCTCGATGAGAGCCTGGCGCTCTATCGCGCATGGCATGGCTCGGCGAACGGCCGCCTGCGCGTGGCCCTCGCGCCACGTTTTGCGGTGTCGTGCTCGCGCGAGCTGCTCGAGCGCGTGGCGCACACCGCCGACGCGCACGGTCTGCTCGTGCACACGCATGCGTCGGAGAACCGCGAGGAAGTGGAGCTCGTGCGCCGCCTCTCGGGCATGAGCAACCTGGACTACCTCGCGTCGACCGGCCTGGCGACGGATCGACTGTGTGCCGCGCACTGCGTCTGGGCGACGGATGCCGAGCAGGGCATGATGGCCGAGCGCGGGGTGAAGGTCATGCACTGCCCCGGCTCCAACCTCAAGCTCGGCTCCGGCATCGCGCCGGTGGTCGACATGCGGAGGCGCGGCATCACCGTGTCGCTCGGCGCCGACGGCGCGGCCTGCAACAACTCGCTCGACATGTTTCACGAGATGCGGCTGGCGGCGACGCTGCAGTCGGTGAAGTACACGCCGGGAGCGCTCACCGCGCGAGATGCGGTGTGGATGGCGACGCGCGACGGCGCGCGCACGCTGGGGCTCGAGACCGAGATTGGATCGATCGAAGCCGGCAAGCGCGCCGACCTCGTGCTGCTGCGGCCGAGGCGGCTGCATCACGCGCCTGATACGGACCCCTATTCCACGCTGGTGTATGGCGCGCGGGCCGATGATGTGCGGTGCACGTGGGTGGATGGCGTGCAGCTGGTGCGCGACGGGACGCTCGTCGGCGCCGACGAAGAGGCGCTCATGGCGGAGGCTCAGCAGGCGGTGCGGGCGCTGAGGGCGCGCGCCTTGGTATAATCCCTCTTAGCACTCTCACCTTTCGACTGCTAATGACTGCATCACGACTCGACCTAACGGATCGCCAGCGCCGGATTCTTGCCCGGCTCGTTGCCGAGTTTATCGAGCAGGGCGAGCCGGTGTCGTCGTTGTGGCTGGCCGAGCGCTCTGGCCTGGGGTTGTCATCGGCGACGGTGCGCAACATCCTGGCGCGCCTCGAAGAGCTCGGCCTGGTGAAGCAGCCCCATACCTCAGCCGGTCGCGTGCCCACCGATCAGGGCTATCGCACGTACGTGGATCTGCTGATGGAGAACCGCCGGCGTATGAAGCCCTCCGCCGACGTCGAGGCGCGTCTGCGGAAAGCCGGGACCATTGATGCGGTGCTCGACAACGCGTCGCAGGAACTGTCGCGCGCGTCGCACCACATCGGGTTCGCCATTTCGGCCGCGGCGTCAGACGCCGTACTGCAGCACATTGATTTCGCGCCGCTCGAC
Organism: Vicinamibacterales bacterium; assembly: GCA_040902895.1. GTDB lineage: Bacteria > Acidobacteriota > Vicinamibacteria > Vicinamibacterales > SCN-69-37 > JALYRV01. Next base: position 19,058 of record JBBDWL010000024.1, read on the forward strand.
AGCCGCAAAGTGCTCGTCGTCGTGGTCTCGGCGGGCGGCCAGGTCACGCACAAGGTGGTTGCGCATGCCGGCGAGATCGACGGCGTGGCGTTGCAGCAGGCGGCCAATTACATCAACGCCGAGTTTGCCGGCATGCGCATCAGTGAGGTGCGCGAGGCCCTGCTGCAACGGCTGCGGGAAGAGCGCACCTTGTATGACGAGCTGCTGCAGCGCGCGCTGCGGCTGGCCAACTCGGGCCTCGAGGAAATCAACGCCATCACGCCGGCCGTGTCGGTGTTCATTCAGGGCGCGTCGACGCTGCTCGAGAATGTGAGCGCGCACGACGATCGCCTGTCGCTCGACACGCTGCGTTCGCTGTTCAGGATCATCGAAGAGAAGCACCGGCTCGTGGAGCTGCTGACGCACTACATCGAGGCGCCGGGCGTAACCGTGCTGATTGGCACGGAAAACCCGTCGCCCGATCTGCATCCTTTCAGCGTCGTCACCTCGACCTATCAGGAAGGCGACCGCATGGGGACGATTGGCGTCATCGGGCCCACGCGCATGCGGTATCAGAAGTCCATCAATGTGGTCGACGGCGTCGCGCAGGTCGTGGCGCGCGTCTTCGACTCGCCCTAGACCAATCATGCCCAACCCTGACGACACACAGCAGCCGTTCGACGAGGTGCTCGAGCCGGCCGCCGACGGAGGCGCCGAGGCCGCCGCCATGCCGACCGATCGCCCGGCGGATGCCGCGGCCGATCTCGACAGCCAGGCCGGTGGCGACGATGTCTCGCGGCTGGCGCAGGAGCGCGACGCGTATCGCGACCAGCTGCTGCGCGCGCGGGCCGAGTTCGACAACTTCCGCAAGCGGATGGAGCGCGAGCGCCTGCAGATGTCGGCGCGCGCGACCGAAGACGCGGTGCGCGACTTTCTGCCGATCATCGACGACCTCGAGCGCGCGCTCGCCGCCGACACCGGCGATGCCGGCAGCCGTTTCCATCAGGGTGTCGAGATGATCTACCGCCAGGCGCTCGACCTGCTGCGGCGCCGCGGGCTCGAGCCAATCGACGCCGTCGGGCAGGATTTCGATCCGAATATTCATGAGGCCGTCGCCTATGAGCCGGCCGAGGGGCGCCGCGAAGGCGAGATCATCGGCGAGCTGCGGCGCGGCTATCGCATTGGCGATCGGCTCGTGCGGCCCGCGCTCGTGCGCGTGGCGCAGGAACTCCGTTAGTGGCAGGAACCCGGGTGGCGAAACGTGATTATTACGAGGTGCTGGGCGTTGACCGCGCCGCGGCCGAACAGGACATCAAGCGCGCCTATCGCAAGCAGGCGCTGAAGCATCATCCCGACCGCAATCCGGGCGATGCGAAAGCCGAGGAGCAGTTCAAGGAAGCGGCCGAGGCCTATTCCGTGCTCGCCGACTCCGACAAGCGCGCGCGCTACGATCGCTTCGGCCATCAGGGCGTGAGCGCGGGCGGTCCGCAAAGCTACGACCCGACGATCTTCGCCGACTTCGGCGATCTCTTTTCGAATCTCGGCGACGTCTTCGGCTTTGGCGACATTCTCGGCGGCCGTGGCCGGCGCGGCGGCCCGCAGCGCGGATCGGATCTGCGCTACGACCTCGAGATTCCGTTCGAGGAGTCGTTCAAGGGCACCGAGACCTCGATTCAAATTCCGCGCGACGAGACGTGCGAGACCTGCAGCGGCAGCGGCGCCGCGCCCGGCACGCAGCCTGAAACGTGTACGGACTGCAGCGGCCGCGGGCAGCTGCGCTATCAGCAGGGATTCTTCACGGTTGCGCGGCCGTGTCCGCACTGCCGTGGAACCGGACGGGTCATCAAGACGCCCTGCACGGCCTGCCGCGGCCAGGGCCGCATCGCGCAGGAGCGCACGCTCAAGATCAAGATTCCGGCGGGCATCGACAACGGACAGCAGATTCGTCTTTATGGCGAAGGGGAGCACGGCCTGGCCGGCGGTCCAACGGGCGACCTGTACGTTGTCGTGCATGTCACCGAGCATCCGTTCTTCAAGCGCCAGGGCGACGATCTCTACATGCAGATGCCGGTGACCTATCCCGCGCTGGCCCTGGGCACGCGGCTCCAGGTGCCGACGCCCGCGGGTAACGAGGTGGGCCTCGACGTGCCCCCGGGCACCGCCTCGGGCACGCGGCTGCGGGTGCGCGGCAAGGGCATGCCGAGCGTGCAGGGCCGCGGCAAGGGCGATCTCTACGTGCAGGTGACGGTGCAGGTGCCGAAGAAGCTGACGAAGGAACAGCGCGCCGCGCTCGAACAGCTCGCCGACGTGATGCCGATGGGCAAACCGAAGCCGACCGAGCCGGAAGAGGACGAAGATCGGTCGGTGTTCGACAAGGTGAAGGACCTCTTCGGATAATGGATTTGGTGATCTGGTGATCTGGTGATCTGATGATCATCGGCGAAGGACGAGACAGACCCAGCCGTCCTCGACAGTGCGCGCGGTTAGCTTGGCCCGAAACGCGGCGAGGACGTCGCGCTCCTCTTCCTCCCTCAATCCGCTTAAGACCAGCCCACCGCCGTTGCGCGCGTACCGTTCGAGCGTCGCTGCGAACTTGATCAACACGCCGCCGGTGAGATTCGCGACCACGAGATCAAAAGGTCCCTCGGCGGCAAGGTCCTGATCGTCGAGGTTCGAGCGATGAACAGCGAGCTGGCACGCCCCGGCATTGAGTGCCCTGTTCTCGAGCGCGTTTGTAATGGCGTCAGGGTCGTTGTCGATACCCACGACGCTCGACGCTCCAAGTTTCGCCGCCGCGATTGCCAGAACACCGGAACCCGTTCCCACGTCGATGACCGTCTTACCTGCCGGTGCGGCCTCTTGCAGCGCGGCCAGACACAAACGCGTTGTCGCGTGATGTCCGGTGCCAAATCCCATCGACGGAAGAATCACGACGGTCTTCTCGGGATGTTCGGAGGGCACATCCCACGGTGGCGCGACAGTCAACTCGCCGATCTTTACCGCGCGGAGACTGGCCTGACTCCGTTCGGCCCAGTTCTCATCGGAGACGTCAAGCGGCTCGACAGCCGTCCCGGGAAACGCGGCGACCACATCCTGTGCCGCGCGGTCGCGATCGTCCCTGCTCGTGAAGAACGCCCGAATCGCGCCGCCATCGATCTCTTCGACGGCCGTTACCCCCGTTCCGTCGAGCGCCGCGAGCAGCAAATCGGTAAATGCGGCATCAGATCTCCCGGGCCGCACGACAATCGCAGGGTACGTCCTCAAATCAAATCAACAAATCAGCAAGTCACAAATCGACAGATTTCAGGCCCTCTCCCAGACAGCAGTCAACACTGCCAGTGCGGCGATGGTCGCCCGCTCGGAGGTGATCGTCCGGCGGCCGATGCGCACGAACGTCAGCGCCTTCTCCTTGAACAGCTGCAGCTCCGCCGGCGACCAGCCGCCCTCAGGGCCGAGCAGCACCAGTGCCGATGCGGGCGCCGCCAGTGCGAGCGGATCGCTCACCAGAATGTCGGCCGAGGGCTCGACGAACACGAGGCGCATCGCAGCCGCATCGCTCGACAGCAGCTGATCGAGGCTCACCGGCGCCTCGACGCGCGCGAGCACGGCGCGGCCCGACTGTTTCGTCGCCGCCATCGCCACGCGCTGCCATCGATCGACCGTCGAGTCGCGCTGCTTCGCGACCGTCCGCTCCGTCACGATCGGTCGAACCACCGCGGCGCCCATCATCACGGCGTCGCGCACGATCTCGTCGAATCCATCGCCTTTGATCAGCGCCGGCGCGACAATCAACCGCACCGGCGATTCCGCGGCGCTCTCTTCGGGATGATCGACGCGCACGCGCACATCGGATCGACGAACCGCGACAATCTCGCCGGCATATTCGGCGCCGTTGCCGTCGAACACCCGCACGGCCGCGCCGACACCCAGCCGCAGCACGCGCGTGAGATGCGCGCCCTCGTCGGGCGGCAGCAGCACGTCTTGTCCCGGCTTCGCGTCAGGTGCATAGGCGCGCGGCTCGCTCATTCGGCAATCATGCCATGCTATTCTTCGCGTGCCCCCCACATGCTGTTCCGCGGACAGACCCTCGGCAAATACCGCATCGTCGCGCCGCTCGGCAGCGGCGGGTTCGGCACCGTCTATCTGGCCGAAGACACCTGGATCGACAAGAAGGTCGCCATCAAGGTGCCGCACAAGCAGACCACCGACTTCGGCGAGCTGCTGAAAGAGCCGCGGCTGCTGGCCGCGCTCGGCCATCCGAACATCGTGGCGGTCATCACTGCCGAAAAGCAGGACAACGTCTTCTTCATCGTCATGGAGTACATCCCCGGCGAGACGCTCGAGAACATCATCGGGCGTGAAGGCGCGCTCGAGCTCAGCCGCGCGCTGGACTACACGTGCCAGATCGCGAACGCCGTCGATCACGCCCATCGGCACGGCGTGCTCCATCGCGATCTGCGGCCGGCAAACGTGCTCGTCTCCGACAACGAAGTGCTCAAGGTCGCCGACTTCGGCACGTCGCGCTTTCTCGAGATCGCCGCGCACGGCACCACGGTGATCGGCAGTCCGCCCTACATGGCACCCGAACAGTTCCAGGGCAGGGCCGTCTTCGCATCCGACATTTACTCGATGGGCGTGACGATGTATCAGATGCTGACGGGGATGCTGCCGTACGACACACCGTCGCCGGCGGATCTCGAGCGGTTGATGCGTGGAGAGCTCGTCGAGCCGCCCCGCGCGCGCAACGCCGCCGTGCCGGCGCCGATCAACGACATCGTGATGAAGGCGCTCGCGCCCGATGTCGCGCAGCGCTATCAGCGCGCATCCGATCTGCTCGACGCGATTCTCGGCGCGCGCAAGCTGCTGCGCCGCACGCCGGTGCCGGCCGGCGAGTCGCGCGGCGCGCGCGGTGACGGCGCGCAGGCGGTGGTCTCGCGCGCCCGGCATCGCGCCGATGCGCCGGCCGCGCGGTTCTGCTGGCAGTGCCGCAAGCCGCTTCACGCGCGAGCCGATAAGTGTCCCTTCTGCGGCGAGAAGCAGTGATACTATTTCGGCGTCAGGCCAACTCCCCCGGAGTCCCCTTTTGAGGAGCGCTAGATGAGTTTTTCCCGCAGCGGCAAAGTCTGGATGAACGGATCCCTTGTCGACTGGGACAACGCGAAGATCCACATCGCGTCGCACGTCATCCATTACGGCAGCGCGGTGTTCGAGGGCGCGCGGTGCTACAGCACCCCGAAAGGCCCGGCCTGCTTCCGCCTCGAAGATCACATGCGGCGCCTGTACGACTCCGCGAAAATCTACCGCATGGACTATGAGCTCGATCAGGAGGCGCTCACCAATGCGGTCATAGAGACCATCAGGGCCAACAAGCTCGACGCCTGCTACATCCGTCCCGTGATCTATCGCGGCTACAACAAGCTTGGGGTGGATCCGTTCCCGTGTCCGGTCGACGCGGCCGTGCTCGTGTGGGAATGGGGCACGTATCTCGGCCAGGGCGCGCTCGAGCAGGGCGTCGACGTGCGCATCAGCTCGTGGCGCCGCATGGCGCCGAGCACGCTGCCCGCGATGGCCAAGAGTGTCGCGAACTACGGCAACTCGATCCTGATCAAGATGGAAGCGCTCAGCGAAGGCTACAGCGAGGGCGTCGCGCTCGATCCGGAAGGTCACGTCAGCGAAGGCAGCGGCCAGAACATCTTCATCGTGCGCGACGGCGTCGTCTATACGCCGCCGCTGTCGGCGTCGGTGCTGCCGGGCATCACGCGCGATTCGATCATGACGATCGGCCGCGACCTTGGACTGCGCGTGGTCGAGCAGCACGTGCCGCGCGAGATGCTCTACATCGCAGACGAGGTGTTCTTCGCGGGCACGGCCGTCGAGGTCACGCCGATACGCTCCGTCGACAAGATTCCGGTGGGCAACGGCCAGCGCGGGCCCATCACCGCCGCGATTCAGAAGGCCTACTTCGACATCATCAACTGCGCCGCGCCCGATCGGCATGGCTGGCTGCGGTTTCTGAACCTGCAGGAGGCGGCGCCCGCGGCGTCGGCGCGCCAGGCCGGATGAATCTCGCCGATCTTCTCCGCACCGCAACGGCGGCCGGCGCGTCGGACCTGCACGTGAAGGCCGGCAGCTATCCCATGATGCGCGTGCACGGCACACTCGTGCCGGCATCCGAAGAGCGCCGCCTCGAGCGTGAAGATACGCAGGCGATGGTCGACGAGATGCTGTCGCCGGCCCAGCAGGAGAAATTCAAGGAACGTCTCGATCTCGATCTGGCCTACAGCGTACCCGGCCTGGGACGCTTCCGCTGCAATGTCTTCCAGCAGCGCGGCACCATGGGGTTCGTGCTGCGCGTGATCTCCACCACGATCAGGACCATCGACGAGCTCGGACTTCCGCCGGTGCTGAAGAAAGTGTCCGAAGAAGAGCGCGGACTCGTGCTCGTCACCGGCACCACGGGCAGCGGCAAGAGCACGACGCTCGCGGCGATGATCGACCACGTCAACAACACGCGGTCGGCGCACATCATGACGGTCGAGGATCCGATCGAATACTTGCACCGCGACCATCGCTCCATCGTCAACCAGCGCGAAGTCACGGTCGACACCATGGGGTTCGCCTCGGCCCTGCGCGCGGCGCTGCGGCAGGATCCCGACGTCATCCTCGTCGGTGAAATGCGCGACCACGAGACCATCGAGACCGCGATCTCCGCGGCAGAGACGGGCCATCTGGTGTTTTCGACGCTGCACACGCTCGACGCGACGGAGACCATCAACCGCATCATTGCCGTGTTTCCGCCGCATCAGCAGCGTCAGGTGCGCCTGCAGCTGGCCAGCGTGCTAAAGGCGGCGATCTCGCAGCGTCTGATCCCGAAAGCCGACGGCCAGGGACGCGCGGCGGCCGTGGAAGTGATGATCGCGACGCCGTTCATTCGCGACTGCATCGTCGACAAGGACAAGACGAACATGATTCCGGGAGCGATCGCCTCGGGAACGTCGCAGTACGGCATGCAGACGTTCGACCAGTCGATCTACGGCCTCTACGAGCGCGGCGACATCACGCTCGACGAGGCGATGCGCTGGGCCTCGAACGTCGACGAATTCAAGTTGAAGATCGCCGGCATCTCCACGACCTCCGAGACGGCGCGCGAAGACATGGCTCGCGCCGCGCAGGAACCCACGAAGCGGACAACCAATCCGGCCATCGAAAGATTTGGCGGCTGATCTCAGGACGACCGCCCTCAACATGTTAGGGCGCCGCGAGAACACGCGCGCCCAGCTCCGTCGCAAACTCCTTCAACGCAAATTCGATCCCGCCGACATCGACCGCACGCTCGACGATCTGACGGCGGCCGGCTTTCTGGATGACGAGCGCGCGGCAAAGACGTTTGCGCGGCACGCCAGCCACATCAAAGGCCAGGGGCGGCTGCGCATCGCGCGCGAGCTCGCGGCGAAGGGTGTGGATCCCGAGCTCGTCGCCCAGACACTCGACGCGCAGATCGATCCCGACGAAGAAGCCGGACGGCTGCGCGCGGCGCTCGAGAAACGCGCGCGCGGACGCGATCTCTCGGATCGCGGGGAGTCGAGCAAGGTCTGGCAGGCGCTCGTGCGTCAGGGATTCTCGCCCGACGCAGTCTCGAAGGCGCTGCGGCGCAAAGGGACACGCGAGGAGGAGTAGGGACAGGCCGTAGGGGGGGGGGTAATCCCGCCCC
>JBBDWL010000024.1:26757-185199 GCA_040902895.1 Vicinamibacterales bacterium
GACTCCTACTCCGCCCTCAATACCTCCACCGGCTGCACGCGCAGCGCGCGCAGCGCCGGACCGACGCATGCGAGCGCGACCATCACGACCAGCGTGAGCGTTGCACCCGCATAGACACCGGGCGACAGGCGCGACACCCCAAAGAGCATGCTTTCGACCAACCGGGTGGCGACGAACGCGAGGGCGAGGCCCGCTGCGACGCCTCCAACCGAGACGAGGACCGCGTAGCGAGCGACGAGACGAATGATGTCGCGGCGTCCGGCGCCGATCGCCATGCGGATGCCGAACTCGCGCCGGCGCTCGAGGGTGGTCTGCGCTACCAGGCCATACAACCCGAGCGACGCCAGTACGAAGCCGAGGCCGCCCAGCAGACTCAGCATCCAGGCGAACAGCCGCTCCTGTGACAACCCGCGATCGACGTCCGTCTCGAGCGAGCGTACGGACGTGACGGGGATGTTGCTGTTCGTGCGGCTGGCGATGGTGTTCGCGATCTCGCCGACTCGCGCGGCAGGCAGCGGGGAACGCACAAGGATAAAGGCGCTGTCCACCTGAGAGTAAGCATTCGCGATTGGCTGATAGAAAAATGGCGGCGCCACTGACGTGAGCCCATCGGACCTCACATCGCCCGCGACGCCCACGATTGTGAGGTTGGGACCCGGACGCGACGGCGAAATGGGAATGCGCAGGCCGCGGCCGACGACGTCGATCGTGCCGTAGAGCCGCATGGCGAGCGTCGCGTTGACGATGACGGGAGGGTCTCCGCCGGGCTGAAGCGACTCTTCCGCCGTAAACGCACGCCCCCGCAGCATCGGAACGCGCATGACCGCGAAGTAGTCGTGTGTCACCCTGTTGGAGTCTGCCTCGAGTCGCGTGCTCGAAGCCGCGCCGGGAGCGGACACGGCGCGGCCGCCGAAGCTGGACTCGAACGGCGAGGATGCCAGCGCGACGCCCTCGAATTCGCCGTGTGCCGAAAGCGATGCCAGCACCTCGCGGAAGTACTGGAGCGTGCGTGCCTGATCGAATCCATGCGTGCCTGGAGTGACCCACATCGCGGTGAGATTCGCGGGCTCGAAGCCCAGGTCGATCGCGCGCAGGTTCCGGAGCGTCGTGACGAGGAGCAGCGCGCCGACCAGCAGCGTCAGGGAAAGGGCGAGCTGCGCGGAGGCGAGGGCGCCACGCAACGTCGGCGCACGCGTGGATGAACGCGTGCCGCCCGTGCCGAGCGAAACCAGCCTGTCGCGCACTGCCAGCCAGGCCGGAGCCGCCGCGGCGAGGATCCCCGTCACGAGCGCTGCCCCCAACGTCACTGCCAGCACGCGGACGTCAATGGGGACCTGGACGCTCGTGCCGGGGGGCTGCGGAAACAGCAGCTGCTGCATGACCTGCTTCAAGCCGAGCGCGAGCGCGACGCCAAGCGCCGCGCCGGCGGCGGCCAGCAGGACACCTTCCATCAGCTGGACCTGCACGAGGCGCGCGCGGCTCGCCCCAAGCGCTTTGCGAACCGCGATCTCCTGCTCGCGTCTGGTTGCCCGAAACACGAGCAGATTCGCGACGTTGGCACAGCCGAGCAGCAGCAACGTGGCGCCGATCGCGAGCATGATGGTTACGGTCCTGCGCGTCCGCTCGCGCCTCAGCGGGTTGACGCCAAGACCCGGAAACACTCGCGCCTTGACGGTCGCGAACCTGCGGGTTCTCGCCGGCAGTTGGTGTGCGATGCCGCCAACGAGGACGTTGAGCTCGTTTTCCAAATCACTAAAGCTGCGCTCTGGCGCAACCCGCATGACAAACGAATAGAACGACCCCGGCTGGGTGGTGACCCCATAACGCATATAGGAATTGGCGGCCCCGGGAATCCACACGTCGACCGTTTGCGTTGGCGTCGTACCGCGGAACGCCGAGGGCGCAATACCGACGACCGTAAAGGGACGGCTGTTGAGAAGGATGGTCTTGTCGAGCGCGGATTCGGGATCGCCGAATGCCGAGCGCGCCAGCCCCTCGCCGATGATCGCGACCGGCACGCCGGGCATGCGATCTTCCTCGGGAAGAAATGAACGGCCGGCGCGCAGCGGCACGCCGAGCACGTCGAAGAAGTTGGCCGTCACGACCCCCACCGGGGCCAGCAACGGCACACCGTCGGGAAACGACAGACTCGCGGCGTTTTCCTGCACCCCGGCCACGCCCGACGCCGTCGTGGCGCGCGCGGAAACGGCGGAAAACTCGTCAGGCGTGAAAGAGGCGATACGCATCGATCCTTCCTCGTCGTTCCAGCTGCCGAACCACACAACGGCGAGGCGATCGGGACTTGTGACACCGGGATGCGGACGCCACATAAGCCAGTTGCCGATGCTCACGATCGCCGTCGTCGGCCCAATGGACAGGGCCAGCGCCGCCACGACGGTCAGGGTGAAGGCCGGAGACTTGCGCAGCGTGCGCAGGGCGTAGCGCAGGTCTTGCCAGAGCGCGCCCAGCCACTGGCCGCCCGCCGGCGCACCCGGCGGCGGCAGCTGGAGCGGCGCGGGCCGCTCGAGGCGTGCAATCTCGCGGCCGAGTACATCCGCTTCATCCAGCTCTCGCCACGCATCAGCCTCCGCAGTCTCGTCGTCGCGTCCGAGCGCGCGCAGCTCCTGATAGCGATCCTCGAGGTGCTGCGCGACCTCTTCGACAATCTCTGCTTCGCGCGTGGGCGGCAGCTTCAGTGGCTCGAGCCGGCGATGAATCTCGGTCCGCCAATCAGGACGGTCAGTCATACTCCCCTCCAACGGTGAGGCGCCCTACTCCGCGCGCAGAACTTCAACCGGTTGGACCCGCGTCGCCCGGCGGACAGGCGCCACGCACGCCAGCGCAACCACGGCCACCAGCGTGATCACAGCGGCAACATAGATCGCGGGATCGAGCCGAGTGACCCCGAACAGGAGGCGATCGACCGCTCGCGTCCCGATCCACGCAAGACCGAGTCCCGCCATCACACCGCCCGCGGTTACGGCGAGCGCGTATCGAGCAACGAGGCGAGCGATGTCGCGCCGGGTCGCCCCGAGCGCGACGCGAATGCCGAACTCGCGCGCGCGCTCCGCCACGGTCTGCCCTACCAGTCCGTACAGTCCGAACGAAGCGAGCAGGAATCCCAGGGCCGCCAGCAGGCTCAGCACCCAGGCGAACAGGCGTTCCTCGGCAAGGCCGCGATCGATCCCGGACGTTAGGGGACGCGCGAAGACGAACGGCACACTGCTGTCGACGCGTGCCGCAATCTCGCCGGCGATGTCGGCCACGCGGCTCGCCGGCAGGGCCGACTTGACCATGAACTGTCCGCGCGTCGCACCAAAGTCGTTCCGCCCAAGCGGCTGATACAGAAATGGCTCGGGCGTGCCCGTGATGTCGTTCCAGTGCGCGTCCTGGACGACGCCGATGATCAGGAGATCGCGGACGGGATTGGCACGGGTCCGCGCGAAGCGCACCGTCCGGCCGACGACGTCATGCGTGGCGTACAGCCGCATGGCGAGCGTCTCGTTCACCACAACCGGCGGATCGGCGCCGGGCGGCGCGAATGACTCGTCTGACGTGAAGGATCGTCCGCGGAGCAACGGGGTCGCCAGGAGGTCGAAATAGGCCTCCGTGATGCCATTGGTGCGGACTTCCAGCAGGTCGTTCCCATCCGGTGGCTGAACGCGCACGATGCTTCCCGGTCCGAAGGGAGCTCGCTGGGCGAGCGTCACGCTGTCAAACTCGCCATGCGCCTGCAGGGCGGGCAGCACGGTTCGAAAATACTGAAGCGCGCGCTCTGGCGTATAACCATGACCGGCGAGGTCGACGGGCAGCACGGTGATGTCCGTTGGATCAAAGCCGAGATCGACCGCACGCAGGTTCCTGAGCGTACTCACCAACAACAGCGCGCCGACAAGCAACATCAACGACAGCGCCAGCTGCAGCGCCGCGAGCGCCCCTCGCAAGGATGGCGCGCGCGTCGACGTGCGCGCGCCGGTTCGGCCGGTTGGCGACAGGACGCCGCCACGCGCTGCAAGCCAGGCCGGCGCCGCCGCCGACACAACGCCCGCGAGGATCGCGGCTGCGGTCGTGGCCGCCATCACCCGGCCGTCAAGGGGCACCGCGAACGCGATGCCAGGCGGTTGCGGAAACAACAGGTGCTGCATCAATTCCTTCAGGAAGACCGCAAGCCCTAATCCGACGGATGCGCCGCCGATCGCAAGCAGACAGGCCTCCATCACTTGGACCTGGACCACCCGGAGTCGTGTGGCACCCAGCGCCTTCCGCACCCCGATCTCATGCGCGCGCCGCGTCGTCCGAAGCACCAGCAGGTTCGCGACGTTCGCGCAGCCGATGAGCAGCAGTACGGCGCCCACGATCAGCATCGTGCGCACGGTCGCGCGTGTTCGCGCTCGTTGAAGCGGATGGACCCCAAGGCCGGGAAAGACGCGCGCGGACACATCAGTTGACCGATCGCTCGCCTCGGCGCGCAGCGCGCGAATCAGCCCGGTCAACTCACTCTCGACGGTGCTCGGGGCCGTACCCGGCGCCATTCGAATGACGAAGGTATGGAACGATGGCGACAGCGGCGTCGGCCAATGATTCATATACCCATACGCGGCGCCGGGAATCCAGACATCCACGGCTCCCATTGGTGACGTGCCGCCAAAAGCGGAGGCAACGACGCCAGCAACGGAGAAGGGCCGGCTGTTCAGCGAAATCGTCTTCGCCAGCGCCGCCTCGGGGGCGCCGAACGCGGACTCGGATAGCCTCTCGCTAATGATGGCGACGGGCGGGCCGGAGAGCCGGTCTTCCTCGGGGAGAAACGCCCGGCCGGCGCGCATCCGCACGCCCAGCACGTCAAAGAAATTCGCGGTGACGTTGGCTGTGGCTGCCATTCGAGGCATTACGCCGTGAACTGACAAGCTGGCAGACATCTCCTGCCCGCCGGCAATGCCCACGGTGGTGGTCGATCGTGTGGAGATCTCCTCTATTTCTCCGTATGAGAGACCGGATACTCGCACGCTAGTCCCGGCCTCGTTCCATCGTCCGACCCACACCTCCGCGAGCCGGCCGGAATCGGTGACGCCCGGGTGCGGCCGCCACAGCAGCCAGTTGCCGATACTGAGAATGGCGGTCGTTGGTCCGATCGACAAGGCGACTGCGAGCAGGACGGTCAGCGAGAACCCCGGCGACCTGCCGAGCGTCCGGAGCGCATAGCGCACGTCCTGCCAGAAGGCGCCAAGCCAGCGACCGCGAGGCGGGGCGCCCGGCGGCGGCAGATTCAGCGGCGCTCGCGCCTCGACGCGCGCGACCTCGCGGCCGAGGACGTCTGTTTCATCGAGCTCGCGCCAGGCGATGGCAGCGGCGTCTTCATCCGAACGCCCGCTCGCGCGAAGCTCGCGATACCGATCGTCGAGGTGCTGCGCGACTTCTTCGACGATTTCCGCCTCGCGCGTCGGCGGCAGCTTCAGTGGCTCGAGCCGCCTCCGGATTTCATCGCGCCACTCCCGGTTCGACAGCCCGCTCACTCCGCCCTCAGCACTTCCACCGGCTGTACCCTCAGCGCGCGCAATGTCGGCGCGATACAGGAGAGCACGACGACCATGACGAGCGTGGCGACTGCCGCGACATAGGCCATCGGATCGAGTCTCGACACGCCGAAGAGCATGCTCGACACCATGCGTGTGCCGAACCATGCCAGGCCCAATCCGGCGACCACTCCGCTCACCGAGACCATCAGCGCATACCGAGACACGAGGCGAACGATCTCGAGACCGCTTGCGCCAATCGCCATGCGGATGCCGAACTCGCGACGGCGCTCCGTTGTCGTCTGCGATACGAGCCCGTAGAGGCCAAGCGATGCGAGAACAAATGCGAGCGCGGCCATGAGACCGAACAGCCAGGCGAACACACGCTCCTGCGACACCTGCCGGTCGAGATCCATCGTTAGTGGCCTTACGAAGGCGAACGGCACACGGCTGTCGATGCGGGATGCGATGGAGCTCGCAATCCGGCTGACCTGCGCGGATGGGAGCCCAGAGCGGATCACGAACGAGGCTCGCATCGAGACCAGATCGTCGCGGCCAAACGGGTGGTAGACAAAAGGCTCAGGAGCTTCGGTGATCCGGCGCGCGCGTGTGTCGCGCGCAACGCCGATGATGGGCAGGTCACGTGTTGGATGCGCCAACGTTCGCGGAAATCGCAGTCTTCTGCCGACGACATCGATCGTGCCGTACAGGCGCTCGGCGAGGGTCTCGTTGACGATGACCGGTGGATCGCCGCCGGCGGCAAATGATTCCTGGCGGGTAAACGGCCGGCCTCGAACGATGGGAATCGACATCACCGTGAAATAGTCGTGAGTCACACCGTTCGAGCCTGCCCTTACGGGCGCGGCCTGGTCGCCGTCCGGTGATGTGACCCGTTCGTAGTGGGACGAGAACGCCGGCTCGGCGGCAAGCGTCACACCCGCAAACTCGCCCTGCGCCTCGAGCTCAGACAGCACGGTGCGGTGGTACTCGAGGGCGCGCTCGAACGAATAGCCGTGCGAATTGAGATCGATCGGCAGTGCCGTGACATTTTGCGGATCGAAGCCCAAATCGACTGCCCGCAGGTTTCTCAGCGTGGTCACGAACAACAGTGCGCCGACGAGCAGCGTCAGCGACAGCGCGAGCTGCAGGGCGGCCAGGCTGCCGCGCAGTCTCGGCGCGCGGGCCGATGCCCGCAGGCCGGACCGCCCGATTGATCCCGCGCCGCGACCGGCGGCCGCTATCCATGCCGGTGCGATGGAGGCGACCAGCCCCGACACGATCGCGGCGGCGGCCGTGACCGCGAGGATCCGTCCGTCGATCGGCACAGTGAATTCGACACCTGGCGGTCGGGGAAACAGCAGGTGATGAATCAGCTGCTTCAGCAGAAAGGCCAGTCCCAATCCGACCGCCGCGCCGCTCAGGGCGAGGATGCAACTCTCGACCAACTGCGCCTGTACGAGTCGGACGCGTGATGCGCCAAGCGCCTTGCGCACGGCGATTTCATTCTGCCGTCGGGTGGTTCGGAACAGCAGCAAATTGGCAATGTTCGCGCAGCCGAGCACAAGCAGCGCGCCTCCAATCAGCAACATGATGCGAACCATCTTCTGCGTACGTGGCCGCGCGAGCGGCTCGACGCCCAGGCCAGGGAACACGCGTGCCTGCACGGCCTTGAATCGGGCGTTCTCTTCCGACACATCCACTAAGTGTTGAACCAAGCCGTTCAGCTCGCTTTCGAGACTTTGGAATGTTGCGCCTGGCGCGAGGCGGACGATGAAGGAATAGAACCTCGCGGGCGCGGGACGATCCGAATGGCTCACATAGCCGAGCGTCGAACCCGTAATCCAGACGTCGACCAGTGACATCGGGGAAACACCCTTGAACTCCGGCGCGGCAACGCCGACGACGGTGAAGGGCCGGCTGTTGAGGAACACGGCCTTTTCGATCGCGGCCTCGGGGCCCCCGAAGGCAGAGCGCGCAAGACCGTCGCTGATGATGGCCACCGGTGTGCCGCCAAGACGGTCTTCTTCCGGCAGGAACCTGCGCCCTGCCGACAACCGCACGCCCAGCATGTCGAAGAGATTCGCGGTGGCATGCGACATTCCGACCGTTCGAGGCGCGGCCCCAGGAATCGCCAGGCTAACCGACCTCTCCTGCCCGCCGGCAATGCCAGCCGCAAGCTGCGCACGTCCAATGGCATCGTCCAGATTTTGGTACGTCAGCCACGACGGACTCATGCCAGTCTCGTCCCAACGGCCGAACCACACGACGGCCAGCCGATCCGGCTCCGCGATGCCTGGAGGCGGACGCCAAAGCAACAGGTTGCCGATACTGAGGATGGCGGTCGTTGGTCCGATCGACAGAGCGACCGCAAGCAGGACGGTCAGCGAGAACCCCGGCGACCTGCCGAGCGCGCGAACGGCGTAGCGTGCGTCCTGCCACAAGGCGCCGAGCCAGCGGCCGCGCGCCGGGGCGCCGGGCGGCGGCAGGTCCAGCGGCGCGGGACGCTCGACTCGGGCGACTTCGCGCCGGAGCACGTCGGTCTCATCCAGCTCACGCCACGCATCAGCCGCCGCGGTTTCGTCGTCGCGCCCGCTCGCGCGTAGCTCCTGATACCGATCCTCGAGATGCTGCGCGACTTCCTCGACGATCTCCGCTTCGCGCGTCGCGGTCAGATCCAGCGGCTCGAGCCGCCTGCGAATCTCATCGCGCCAGTCGGGACGGTCAGGCATGTTCGCCTCCGACCACCTGACCGATGGCCTTGACGAAGGCCGCGAAGCCGCTGCGCTGCGCGGCAAGCACCTTGCGGCCGACGGGCGTGAGCTTGTAGAGCCGGCGGCGGCGCTCACCCGCCTTCTCCGTCCAGCGCCCGTCGATCCAACCGCGCTTCTCGAGGCGGTAGAGCAATGGATAAAGCGACGCCGCATGGAACTTGAGCGCGCCCGATGAGCGCTGTTCGATCAGTTTCGCGATGTCGTAGCCGTGGCGTGCGCGCGTTTCCACGAGCGACAGGATCAGCAGCTCCGCGCTGCCCTTCTTCAACTCCCGTGAACCATGGAGGAGTGACATATGTGGGACTGATATATATCAGGCGGCGCCGCCGGCGCAAGTGGCGAGGGGCTCCAACCGGCACACGAAGTGTGCTACAATGTGCTACATGCCACGCTACAAGATTCGCAACCCTGAAAAGAGTGTCGGCGTTCGCGAGCTCCGGCAGAACCTGTCCGTGTATCTCGAGCGCGTGAAGAAGGGCGAAGCTCTGACGGTGACAGACCGCGGCCAGGAGGTCGCCATCCTGCGGCCCATGCCGAAGACGAACAGCCTCATCGATCGTCTGGTCGCCGAGGGACGGGCGACCCCGGCCAAGCGACATATCCGCGACGTCATCGAGCATCTGCGGAAGGTGCGCCAGCCCTGGCAGGGCGACAAGCCTGTCAGCGAAGTACTCGACGAAATCCGCGAAGACCGGTTTTAGCGCGTGGCAGGAAACGCCTATGTCGACTCCTCGGCCCTGCTGAAGCTGGCTTTCCCCGACGCCTACACGCCGGCACTCGAAGCAGACCTGAGCGCTCGAGATGGCCTCTTGTCATCGCGACTCACCGCGATCGAGTGCGGTCGAACGTTGCGCCGCGAAACCCGGCGCAAGCCTCTCTATACGCTGGAAGATCTCCTCGAGGGAGTTGTACTCCTGGAAATCACACCCGCCATCGGCGAGCGCGCGAGCGACGTGCCGCCCCCCGTGCTGCGGTCTCTCGACGCGATTCATCTCGCCACGGCGCTATCGCTCGAAGACCCGTCGCTCGAACTCATCACCTACGATCACCGTCTCGCCGATGCCGCTCGCGCCCACGGCCTGACCGTCGTCCAGCCGGGGGTCACGCAGGCCTGAAGGCCTGCGCTGCCGCGATAGAATCTAACGATCGTGACGTCCAAAGAAATCCGCCAGGGCTTCCTCAAATACTTCGAGAAGCACGGCCACCGCGTCGTGGCCAGCTCGCCGCTCATGCCGGGCGACGATCCGACGCTGCTGTTCACCAACGCCGGCATGAACCAGTTCAAAGACGTGTTTCTGGGCAAGGAGAAGCGCGATTACAAGCGCGCGGCGACGTCTCAGAAATGCATGCGCGTGAGCGGCAAGCACAACGACCTCGACAACGTCGGACCGTCGCTGCGCCACCACACGTTCTTCGAGATGCTGGGCAACTTCTCGTTCGGCGACTACTTCAAGGCCGACGCGATTCCATTCGCCTGGCAGCTGCTGACCGAAGTCTGGAAGCTGGATCCCGATCGCCTGTACCCGAGCATCTTCAAGGGTGAAGCCGGCATCCCGCGCGACGATGAGGCGTATGCGGCGTGGGCGGCGCTGGTGCCGGCCGATCGCATCCACGAGCTCGGCGCGTCAGACAACTTCTGGGCGATGGGCGATACGGGCCCATGTGGACGCTGCTCCGAGATTTATTACCGCCGCGACAACGAAGACTGCGCCGCCGAGGCAAGCGGCGGCGCCTGCCGTGGCCTCGAATGCTCGTGCGAACGCTATATCGAAGTGTGGAACAACGTGTTCATGGAATTCGATCGCCAGGCGGACGGCGCGCTCACACCGCTGCCGGCGCTGTCGGTCGACACCGGCTTGGGCCTCGAGCGGATCGCCGCGGTCATTCAGGGGAAACAGTCCAACTACGACACGGACCTGTTTTCGCCGATCCTCGATGCGATCGGACGCAAGGCCGGACGCGCGTACACGGCCACGCCCGAGACCGGCGATCATCCCGACGTCTCGATGCGGGTGATTGCGGATCACCTGCGCGCCATGACGTTTCTGATTGCCGACGGCGTGCTGCCGTCGAACGAATGGCGCGGCTACGTGCTGCGCAAGATCATGCGGCGCGCGATGCGCCACGGCAAGAAGCTCGGCGTCGCCGAGCCGTTCCTCCACGAGCTCGCGGCGACCGTCATCGCGGAGATGGGCGGCGTGTATCCCGAGCTTGCGCGCAACCGCGACGCGATCGCGCGCACGATCCGCGCCGAAGAGGATCGCTTCGACATGGTGCTGCGCGACGGCCTGCCGAAGCTCGAAGAGGTCATCGATCGCGCCGCGAAATCAGGCAAGCCGGTGCCCGGGGAAGATCTGTTCACGCTGTATGACTCGCTGGGCGTGCCGTACGACTTCGCCGAAGACCTCGCCAGCCAGCGCGGGCTTGCGGTCGATCGCCTCGGATTCGACGAGGCGATGGAGCTGCAGCGCGAGCGCGCGCGCCGGGCGAGCGACTTCGATGTCAGGAAGGGCGCGACGTTCGACTACGCAAGCGACGCAGACCGCGCGGCGCTCGAAGGCCTCGCCGATGAATTCGAGGGCTACACCAGCACGACCGTCAGCGGCACGCCCGTGGTCGCGTTGTTCGATGCGGAACGCCGCCGTGTGTCGACGCTCGACGAGGGCGCGTCGGGCTGGGCGGTGCTTGCGAAGACGCCGTTTTACCTGGAAGCAGGCGGCCAGGTGTCGGATGCCGGACGCCTCGTGCGCGAAGGCCACGCCGAAGCCGCCGTCGACGGACTCGCGCGCCTCGCGCCAGGGGGCCCGCGCGCGCATCGCATCAAGGTTACGCGCGGCGCGCTTGCCGAGCGCGACGTGGTCACGGCATCCGTCGATCCCGACGTGCGCGATGCGACGCGCCGCAATCACACGGCGACACACCTGCTGCACGCGGCGCTCCGCCAGGTGCTCGGCAGCCACGTGCGCCAGGCCGGATCGCTCGTCGCGCCCGATCGCCTGCGTTTCGATTTCACGCACTTTCAGGCCGTCACCTCCGACGAGCGCGCGGAAATCGAGCGCATCGTAAACGCGCAGATTCTGCGGAATACGCAGGTCGCCACCGACGTGCGCTCGACCGACGAAGCCATGGCCGCCGGCGCGATGGCGCTCTTCGGCGAAAAGTACGGCGACAAGGTCCGCGTCGTCTCGATCGACGGCTTCAGTATGGAGCTCTGCGGCGGCACGCATGTCTCAGCCACGGGCGACATCGGCTTCTTCGTCATCACGCAGGAAAGCGGCGTGGCGGCCGGCGTGCGCCGCATCGAAGCGCTCACCGGCGAAGGGGCCGTACGTCACTATCACGCAAAAATGGCCGCGCTCGCGCGTCTCGTCGACGCCGCGGGCGGCGGCGAGGATCAGGCGGCTGATGCCATCGCGCGGCTCCGCGACGACATGAAGCGGCTGACGCGGGAGAACGAACAGCTGCGGATAAAAGTCGCCATGGGCGGCGCCGCCACGCCGGGTGCGGCCGATGTGGTCGACGCGGGCGGGACGAAGCTGATCGCGCGGCGCGTCGAGGGACTCGACAAGGCGGGACTGCGTACGATGGCGGATCAGCTCCGGGATCGGCTCAAGAGCGGTGTCGTCGTCCTTGCGGCCGAACAAGACGGCAAGGCCCTGTTTGTCGTCGGCGTCACGAAAGATCTGACGGCCCGGCTGCATGCCGGCAACCTCGCGAAGGAGCTGGCGCCCATCGTGGGCGGTAAAGGGGGCGGCCGGCCCGACTTTGCGGAGGCGGGCGGCAAGGATCCGTCCGCGATCGACTCGCTGCTGGCCAAGGCTCAGGAGCTGGTGGCGGCCAAGAAATTGTAAAGAAGATGGCTGGTCCCACATTCGGGTTCCACTGCTCTCACGAACAGCATGCTCCCTCGACGCTGCTCCGGAATGCGCGCCTGGCCGCGGCCGCCGGGTTCACGGCGGCGATGTGCTCCGACCATTTCCATCCGTGGAGCGAGCGGCAGGGACACTCGGGCTTCGCGTGGAGCTGGCTGGGCGCGGCGCTCGAGGCCACGCCCCTGTCATTCGGCACTGTCTGCGCGCCGGGCCAGCGCTATCAGCCCGCCACCATCGCGCAGGCGGCGGCCACGCTGGCCGAGATGTATCCGGATCGGTTCTGGCTCGCCGTCGGCAGCGGCGAAGCGCTGAACGAGAACATCACCGGCACGCGCTGGCCGTCGAGAGACGAGCGCAACGCGCGGCTGAAGGCGTCGGTCGATGCGATGCGCCGGCTCTGGGCGGGCGAATCCGTGACGATCAAGCGGGCGGGCGTGCGGATCGAGCAGGCGCGCCTCTACGTACGCGCCGCGCGCGCGCCCATGATCGTCGCAGCGGCGCTGTCGCCGGAGACGGCGCGATGGGCCGCGCCGTGGGCCGACGCGCTCATCACCACGACGGCGCCGCGCGACGCCATGCGCGCCGTCCTCGACGCCTTTCGCGAGGGTGGCGGCGCGCCGAAGCCCGTCTTCCTGCAGGCCACGCTGTCGTTCGCGCCGACCGATGCCGCGGCGCTCGCCGCGGCGCACGATCAGTGGCGGCAGTCGGCGCTGACGCGCGATCAGCTCAGCGATCTCGCGACACCCGCGGAATTCGATCGCGCCACGACGCGCGTCACGCCCGTCGCGCTCGCGTCGCGCGTGCGCATCTCGTCAGACATCGAGCGCCACGCCGCCTGGCTGCACGAAGACGCGGCGATGGGATTCGATCGCATCTACCTTCATAATGTCGCGCGCGATCATGAGGAGCGCTTCATCGCCGCATGCGGCGAGCGGCTTCTGCCGGCCCTGACCCATGTCGATTGACGATCTCTGGTACAAGAACGCCGTCATCTACTGCCTCGACGTCGAGAAGTTTCAGGACGCCAACGGCGACGGCGTCGGCGACTTCGAAGGTCTGATGCGCCGGCTCGACTACCTCGCGGGCCTGGGGGTGACGTGCGTCTGGCTGCAGCCGTTCTACACGTCGCCCAATCGCGACAACGGCTACGACGTCACAGACTATTACAGCGTGCACGAGAAGCACGGATCGCTCGGCGACTACGCGAACTTCATGAACCACGCCAGGGCGCTCGGCATGCGCGTGATCGTGGACCTCGTCGTCAGCCACACGTCGATCGACCATCCGTGGTTCCAGTCGGCGCGCTCGAGCCCGCGATCGCCGTTCCGCGACTGGTATATCTGGTCGAAGGAGCGCCCGAAGAATCACAAGGAGGGCATCGTCTTCCCCGGGCAGCAGAAGACGACGTGGACGCTGGATCGGAAGGCGAAGCAGTACTACTTCCATCGCTTCTACGAGCATCAGGCCGACCTCAATACGTGGAATCCGCACGTCCGCGCCGAGATTCAGAAGATCATGGGCTTCTGGCTGCAGCTGGGCGTGTCGGGCTTCCGCATGGACGCCGTGCCGTTTCTCATCGAGAAGAAGGGCGCGAACGTCGAGCACCAGCAGGACTTCGGCCTTCTGAAACAGATGCGCGATTTCCTGCAGTGGCGATCAGGCGACGCGATTCTGCTCGCGGAAGCCAACGTTCCGCCCGACGAGAGCATGAAGTACTTCGGCGACGAGGGCGATCATCTGCAGATGATGCTGAACTTCCCGGTCAACCAGCGCCTGTTCTATGCGCTGGCGACCGGCGACGTGGGTCCGCTCGTGTGGGCGCTGGAGCAAACGAAAAAGCGGCCGGCGCATGCGCAGTGGGTGCAGTTCCTGCGCAGCCACGACGAGCTCGATCTCGGACGTCTGACCGAGGAGCAGCGCGCGCGCGTGTTCGAGGCGTTCGCGCCCGAAAAGCGCATGCAGCTCTATGACCGCGGCATTCGCCGCCGGCTCGCGCCCATGCTCGGCGGACACCGTAAGAAGCTCGACCTCGCCTTCAGTCTGCTCTTTTCGCTGCCCGGTACGCCGATGATGCAGTACGGCGACGAGATCGGCATCGGCGAAAATCTGAAGCTGCCCGAGCGCGAGTGCGCCCGCACGCCGATGCAGTGGACCGACGGTCCTCACGGCGGCTTCTCCACCGCCGCCAAAGTGGTGCGGCCGGTGATCGACGATCCGGTCTTCGGCTACCAGCGCGTCAACGTCGCCAGCCTGCGCCACGATCCCGAGTCGCTGCTGAACCGCACTGAGCGCGTCATCCGCATGCGGAAGGAGTGTCCCGAGATCAGCTGGGGCGGCTTCGAAGTGCTGCGCACGAGCGCCGCTGAGGTGCTTGCGCTCCGCTATGACTGGCGCGAGACGTCATTGATCACGCTGCACAATTTCTCAGGACAGGCCCGTACGGCGAAGTTCACCGCAGGCTCGGAGCGCGACGGCGTGCTGATGGATCTTTTCGGAGGACGGCCGAGCCGCGTGCTCGCGAACGGGTCGCATCGAATCAAACTCGAGCCTTACGGCTGGCGCTGGTTGCGCGCCGGAGGGGTCGACGACACTCTGATGAGAAGCGCGCTCAGCACGAACGACCCCGAACTGGGCTGAAACGGAGCGCCGGCACCAATGACGGATCTGCAATCCTATCTACAAAACCGTCAGCCCATCAGGAAAGCCCGGCTAATTATCAGGCCTAGTTATGCCGATAAAGGCGGGTACGGCAGTTGCCCTTGCGTCTGCCGGTAACTCTCTCTAAAATAAGCCGTTCTCAACAACTTCAGATGCTGCGTTTTTCCCCGCGCGTTCTCATTGTCTCGGCGGTTGCCGGGCTTCTGCCGGCGTTTGCGCCAGCGGCAATCGCCCAGTCCGTGCCGGAACACTTTTCCTACGCGCGCTCAGCGGACGGCAGAGTCGTGATTTCGGATGCGGGGATGATCAAGGCGCCGGCAGTGCGCCGCGCGTCTCGCGCCACCCAGTTCGATGACCTGATCGCACAGCACGCCCAGGCCAATAGCCTCGACCCGAGGCTGGTGCGCGCCGTCATCCAGACCGAGTCGGCGTTCAATCCTCGCGCGGTCTCGCACGTCGGCGCGATGGGCCTCATGCAGCTGATGCCCGGTACCGCGCGGGAACTCGGCGTGACCGATCCGTTCGACCCGGATCAGAATATTCGCGGCGGCACGAAGTACCTTCGTGAGCTGCTCGATCGCTTCGGCAACGTCGAGCTCGCGCTGGCGGCCTACAACGCCGGGCCGGGCGCCGTTGAACGCTACAACGGTGTGCCGCCCTACCGCGAGACGCGCAACTACGTCGCCAAGCTCGCGTACGTCAAGGACGTCCAGCCTGTGACCAGCGGCGGGCTGACCATCTACAGGGTCACCGAAGTGACGCCCGACGGACGCGAGATCGTGCGCTACAGCGACCGCAAACCGGAAACCGGCCAGCACTCCGTCGTTCAGCTCCGCGCGCGCTAAAATCACCGGCGTGGTTCTCACGCCGCTTCAGCCAACCGATACACGATCCTTCTTTCGACCTGTCGGCGACAGCCTCGTCACCCTGTTGCGCGGCCTGTCCGGCGAGGCCTGGCTGAACCCGGCCGTGGGGACATGGCAGGTGCGCGATGTCGTTGCGCATCTCATCGACGTCACGATGCGGCGGCTGGCGTTTCATCGCGATCGACACACGCCGCCGCCTCCGCCGTTCCCCATCCAGAACGATCGCGACTTCGCGCGCTTCATCAATCAGATCAACGCCGACTGGACCGGCGCCGCGCGCCGTTTCAGCACGCGTCAGCTTACGGATCTGTATGCATCGAGCAGCGGCGAGCTTGCGGACTTCGTCGAGTCGCTGCCCCTCGATGCGCCCGGGTTGTTTGGCGTTTCATGGGCGGGCGAGATGGAATCGGCGGGATGGTTCGACATCGGCCGCGAATTCACCGAGCAGTGGCATCATCAGGCGCAGATTCGTGATGCCGTCGGAGCGCCGCCGATGGCTGATCCGTCCTGGCTCAGGGCGACGCTTGCCATCGCGATACGCGCGCTGCCGCACGCGTACCGAGATCATGTCGCGCCGGAGGGTGCGACGATTGCGATCGACATTCAGGGCGATGCCGGCGGCACGTGGACGCTCGAACGCGCGGCGTCGGCCTGGCGGCTGCGCGAGGGCCGTTCGTCGTCGCCGTCCGCTCACGCGACGCTGACCGATGATGCGGCGTGGCGGCTGCTGTTCAATGGCCTCGCGCCGGCGGCCGCATCGGCTGCCGTGCAGGTCACCGGCGACGCTGCGCTCGCGGAGCCGCTGCTTCGAGCCAGATCGATCGTCATCTAGACACTTGGCATCATGAACCGGGCGCGCACCATCGCACTCATTCTCGCCGGGGCTTTCGAGACGCTCGCGTGCAGCCGGCAGGCGCCGCCGCCGTCGGCGGCCACCTTCAACAAGGACATCGCGCCAATCGTGTACGCGAACTGCGCGTCCTGCCACCGGCCGGGCGGTGTCGCGCCTTTTTCACTCCTCACGTACAAGGACGCCGTGCTCCACGCCGACGACATGGCCGCGCAGACGCGAATGGGACACATGCCGCCATGGCAGCCTGAGCGTGGCGAGTTTCCGATCCTCGGCGAGCGACGCCTGCGGCCCGATCAGATTGCCGCGATCGAGCGATGGGCGGCTGGAGGCCGCCTTGAAGGCAACCCTGACGATTTGCCCGCCGCGCCCGTCTTCACCGACGGCTGGGAGCTCGGACGGCCGGATGCGGTGCTGACCGTGCCGCGCGCATACGTCGTCAGTCCCGGCGTCGAAGACGTCTATCGCAATCTGGTCTTCCGTACACGCGTGCCAACAGCTGTTTTCGTACGGGCCGTGGAATTCAAGACCGGCGGCGCGCCCATTCATCACGCCGTCATCCGCGTCGACCGGACGTCGGGATCCCGTCGCCGCGATGCTCAGGACGCGCCGCCCGGGTTCGACGGCATGGCCTGGCACAGCGTTCAGGATCCTGATGGGCATTTTCTCGGATGGGCCCCCGGGCGCGGCCCGATCGCCTCGCCGGAGGGCATGCCATGGCGCCTCGAGGCCGGCGCCGACGTCGTGGTGGAGATGCACGTCATTCCAGGCGACGAGCCGATTGCGCTGCAGCCGGAGATCGGTCTGTTTCTTACGCCGACGCCGCCTGCCCGCACGCCCCTCACGGTAAAGATGGGATCGAAGATGATCGACATCCCTCCAGGCAAACGCGATTATGTGGTCAGCGACACGTACGAGTTGCCTTCACCGGTGCAGCTCTTGAGTGTGTATCCACACGCACACTACCTGGCCGCCGAGATGCTCGTCACGGCCACGCTGCCCGACGGCCGGGTGCAGTCGCTGCTGCACATCCACGACTGGAG
Organism: Vicinamibacterales bacterium; assembly: GCA_040902895.1. Taxonomy (GTDB): domain Bacteria; phylum Acidobacteriota; class Vicinamibacteria; order Vicinamibacterales; family SCN-69-37; genus JALYRV01. The sequence continues at coordinate 44,328 of JBBDWL010000024.1, forward strand.
CTTTCACTGGCAGCAGGATTACCGGTACGTGACGCCCGTGCCGCTGCCTCCAGGCACGCGGCTGACGATGAAGTACACGTTCGATAATTCAGAAGGCAATCCTGACAATCCATCGCAGCCTCCGGTGCGAGTGCGGGCGGGGCCCAAGTCGACCGACGAGATGGCGGAGCTGGGCCTGCAACTGCTGCCTGCGTCGCCGCAGGACGCCGCCCGGATCGCAGCGGACTTCGACCGGCGCGAGCGGATCGCGAACGTCGCGATGATGGAGGCGCGCGTGCGCGAGGAACCGCAGGTCGCCGAGTATCGCGCGCAACTGGGCGGAAGCCTGGTCGAAGCGGGACGGCATGCAGACGCGGTTCCGCATCTCGAGGCGGCGATTCGCCTCGGCGATCGTTCGGCGCCGGTCTACAGCTATCTTGGCGTCGCGTTGATGGAGCAGGGACAGGCGGCTGAGGCGCTCGGGCTGTTTCGCCGCGCCGCGTCGATCGATCGCCATGATGAGCGGCTGCCGTTCAATGTGGGAAACGTGCTGAGCCGCTTGTCGCGGCACCCGGAAGCCGCGGCGGCGTACGAACGATCGCTGGCCATCAATCCCGACTTTGTCGATGCGCGCGTGAACCTGGCGATTCTGCTGTCGGCGGCCGGACGGACGAAGGAGGCACTCGCCCACTACGCGCGCGCCGTCGCGCTGCGTCCCGACTCCGCGGTCATCCAGAACAACTATGGCGGCGCGCTTGCGGCTGCCGGCCGGTACACTGACGCCATCCGCCACGTGCGGCGCGCGCTCGAGATCGCGCCGGGCTATCCGCCTGCGGTGCAGAACCTCGAGCGGCTGCACCGCATGGGCATCCGGTAAAAAAATGGGGACGGGTCTTAATTATTCATCCAGTGTTGACCATGATAATTAAGACCCGTCCCCATTTTTTCCGGCCTACCGGCTACCGCGCAGGACCGCGAGGTGCTCGCGCACTTCGGCTCGCGCGCGCACGAAGTCGGCGTGCTCGATCTTCAGCTCGCGGCTGATGCGGCGCACCTCGTTGTCTTCCGCCGTCGCGACGCTGTCGTCGGCGGCCGACACGGCGAACAGGCAGCGCATCAGGCCGAGCCGCTGGTCGAATGTAGACAGCGCCATGAACTCGCGCGTCACATCCAGGTTGTGCGAGCCGGCAAACTTGACCGCATCACGCAGCGCGAGATCCACAACCGCCGTCGCCTCCGCGTCGGTCAGCTCCGCCTCGCGCTGCACGAGCCGGTGCATCAGGTCCATCTCGTCGGCCGTCACCCGCGAGTCGACGCCCGCCACGCGCGCGAGCAGATACGCGAACGCCGCCACGTAGCGCGCGCGGTCGGGATGCAGCCCGTCGAGCGACGCGGCCGCGCGATCCAGCACTGCCGGCTCCACAGCCTGGGCATCGACGCCAATCCACTTCAGCAGGGACCGTCCAATCACGGCTAAGATCTTCTCATGGCTGGTGACGAGTCTGTCCGCCTGGATGTCTGGCTGGACGTTTCGTGCCTGTTCAAGACCCGATCGGAGGCCCAGCGCGCCTGTAACGGCGGCAAAGTCGACCTCAATGGTGACGGCGCCCGGCCCAACCGCCAGGTGCGCGTCGGCGACAGGCTCGAAATCACCCGGCCCTTTGGCCGGCGCCAGATCATCCTCGTAAAGGCCGTCACGGCCGATCACCTTCCCAAGGCCCAGGCGCGCAAGCTGTACGAAGACCAGACCCCGCCGCCTTCCCCCGAAGAAGCCGCGGTGCGGCGGATGGCGAGGGTCAATCAGGCGATCGATCAGGCGTCAACGGACAAACGCAGCCGCCGGGATGCGCGCAAGGCCAAGTACCGTGAACGTGGCGACTGGTAGTGCCTGGGCGCCAGAGCCCGAGGAGCGGGCGAAGGCGGCATGATAAGATGAGAAGTTTGAAGGGCGGTCCAGGGCCGCCGCAGGAAAAGGAATCCAGTTTTGGCGAAGCACAAGTCGGCGGTAAAAGCGCACCGCCAGTCCGTTAAGAAGCAAACGCACAATCGCGAGCTCCGATCGCGCCTACGCACCGGCCTCAAGAAAATCCGCACGGCGCTCGATGCCGGCGACAGCACCGCCGCGAAGGGGGCGCTCAGCGAAGCCTTCTCGCTGATCGACAAGATGGCCGGCAAGGGCATCATCCACGTCAACGCCGCGGGCCGCTACAAGTCGCGCCTGGTCAAGCGGGCCGGAAAACCGGGACGGGTCTGAATTATTCGGGTCACGGGCGGGAAAATGGGGACGGGTCTGAATTATTCGGGTCACGGGCGGAATAATTCAGACCCGTCCCCATTTTCCCGCACAATTCGACGACCAGCCGTTCGAGCAGCACGCGCGGCTCGCCTGTCGAGCTTTTCAGATCCAGATCGGTCCGCAGCAGCGCATCCACCGCGGCCTTCACGCGCGCGGGGGCGATCACAGGCAGCTTCGTTCGCACCCACCATCCGAGCTGGCCCACCATCATCTGTGGTACCGCGCCGGCGTCGAAAGCCAGGCTCAACTGCCGCAGCGCCACGGCGGCATCGCGGCGCTCAATCGCGTTGGTCACCGCCCAGTCATCCTGTGACGTTTCCGGCGAGACGACCTCGGCGACATCGTCACGCGTGATCGTCGCGCGGTCGCCCACGAACAGCAGCACGCGGTGCCAGTCGCCGCGCAGGCGGCTGATGTCGGTGCCGGCGCGCTCCGCCAGCAACGTCGCAGCGGCGGCGTCAAGCTGCTTGCCGGCCTCCGCGGCCTGTTTCCTCACCCAGGCCTGCGCCGCGCGCGCCACCTGCGGCAGGTCCCAGCCTTTCACGTCCTTGCCGGCCTTCAGGCCCCAGCATTCGACGATCGCCGCGTGCTTCAGCAACGCTTTGCCAAGCTTGCGCGAGCGATCGATGTCGTCAGCCACCAGCACCAGAGTGGTCAACGGCTCGGGTCTCGTGACATAGGCCGTCAGCGCATCCGCGGAAACCGGTTCGTTCTCGCCGTCGCCGGCGCTCTCTTCGTCGTCCTCGTCCGACTTCCTGCGCGGAGGCTTCAGCAGGCGGTCGGCGCGAAGCACGACGATCAGGCGCCTCTCGCCAAGCATCGGCAGTATGCGCGCGGCTTCGACAATCGCCTCGGCGGTCGTCGTCTTGTCGGTGCCATACAGCCGCTCGACATTGAAGGCGCGCAGCTCGTCGTCGACGAGCTCCGACGTCAGCTGCGCCAGCGCCATCTTCTCCTGATCGTCGTCGCCGATGATGACGTAGACGGGCGCCGGCTTGCGCTTGCGGATCTGCTGCACGAAGGCGTCTGGCGCAAGCGAGGGCACGGCTAGAACGCTTCCAGCATCGCGCTGACGACCGTGCGGGCAAAATCGGCGGCGAGCCGCGCGACGGCGTTCGTTTCCTGTCCGAAGAAGGCGGTGACGTCTGTGCCGCTGGCGGCGTTGTTGATCTGATATTCGTCGCGGAACGAGAGGCTGGGGTTCGCCCAGATCTCCTTGCCTGATTTCAGATCCTTGAAGCTGACGCTCGCCGTGATGGTGATGTAGTAGCGGGATGCCTGCCGGTTGGCATCGAACGTCGCCGGGGTAAGCGACAGCGACGTAATGGTGGCTTCTACTACGGCATCGACGCCAACGCCCTCGGGTTTCACCTCATATTTCCCGCGGCCGATCAGCTCCGTGCGCACGCGCTCGGTGATGACGCGGTCGACATCGAAGACGGGCGTCGAATTCTTGAACAGGGGCACACCGATCACGCGGATGTAATCGGGCAGAGACGTGCCGCGGCCCGCCAGCGCATATCCGCAGCCTGAGGACATCAATGCGATGAGCATCATCGACGTGACGCGCTTCACTTGACCACCACGCTGACGAGTTTTCCTTTAGCCACAATCACCTTCACGATCGTTTTGCCTGCGGTATAGGTCTGCACCTGCGGATCGGCAAGCGCGGCCCTTTCAATCTCGCGTTCGGTCGCGTCGACCGCCACGGTCACGCGTCCGCGCAGCTTGCCGTTCACCTGCACGGGAATCACCAGTTCCTGCGCCTTCGCCGCTTCGGGATCAAACTCAGGCCATCCGGCGGCCGCGACGCCGCCGGCATGATCGAGCAGCTCCCAGAGCTCTTCGGCTATATGCGGTGTGAACGGCGAGATCATCAGCACGAGCGCTTCGACGGCCTCTTTCGCGACGGCGATCGTCTCGATGCGAACGACGACGCCCACGTCGTCCGGATCGTCCTCACGATCGCGGAAGCAGTGGAGATCCTGACAGAACACATACAGCTCGTTGACGAGCTCCATCAGCGCAGACACGGCGGTGTTGAGATGCACGCGCGGATCGAGATCGAGCGTGACTCGCCGGATGGTGTCGTGCGTCTTGCGGCGCAGCGCGCGCTCGGCGTCGTTCAGCGCGAGCGTGCCCGGTGCCGGAATGCCTTCACCGCCGATGGTATCTGCGATCTTGGTGACCAGCCGCCACACACGCAGCAGGAAGCGGAAGCTGCCTTCGAGCCCGGCGTCGATCCACTCCACTTCCTTCTCTGGGGGCGCCACGAACATCACGTACAGCCGAAGGGCATCGGCGCCATACCGTCTGATCATGTCGTCGGGATCGACGACGTTGCCCCTGGATTTCGACATGACGGCCCCACCCTTGAGCACCATGCCCTGCGTGAGCAGGCGGGCGAACGGCTCGTCGATGCCGGTCATGCCGAGATCGCGGAAGACCTTCGCGAAGAAGCGCGAGTAGATCAGGTGCAGGATGGCGTGTTCCACGCCGCCGCTGTAGAAATCGACCGGGCCCCAGTACTGGACTTTCTCGCGCGAGAACGGCAGCTGATCGTTGTGCGGATCGCAGAAACGATAGAAGTACCAGGACGAGTCGACGAACGTATCCATCGTGTCGGTCTCGCGCCTGGCGGGACCGCCGCACGTCGGACAAGTCGTGTTCACGAACCCGGGTACGCTGGCCAGCGGTGAATCGCCGCGGCCGCTGAAGACTTCCATCTTCGGCAGTTTCACAGGCAGCTGATCGTCGGGCACCGCGACGAGGCCGTCCTTCTCGCAGTAGATGATCGGGATCGGCGTGCCCCAGTAGCGCTGGCGGGAGATTCCCCAGTCCTTCAACCGGAACTGCACGGTGCCCTTGCCAATGCCGCGCTGCTCGGCCGCGTCGGTCATGCGCTTCAGCGCCTCTTCCGAGCTGAGACCGTCGAAGTCGCCCGAATTGATCACGACGCCGTACTCGGCCATCGCGCCAGGTCCCGCTTCGGTGAGCGCCTGTTCGGGCGACGGCGCAGGCGCGACGACGTGACGGATGGGGAGGCCATATTTCGTCGCGAACTCGAAGTCACGCTGATCGTGCGCCGGCACGCCCATGACGGCGCCGGTGCCGTATTCGCCGAGCACGAAATTGGCGATCCACACCGGGATTTCCTCCTTCGTGAAGGGGTTGATCACCCGGCGGCCGGTGTCGAAGCCTTCCTTCTCGACATCGCCGGTCATGCGCGCGGTGCGGTCCTGCGAGCGGAAGGCCTGCGCGCGTTTATGGAAACCGGCCGGGTCGGGCGATTCGGCCGCGAGGCGCTCGACCAGCGGATGCTCCGGCGCGAGCAGCACAAATGTCGCGCCATAGATCGTGTCGATGCGCGTGGTGAAAACCTCAATCTCATCGAACTTCACTCTCGCGCCGTCGCTGCGCCCGATCCAGTTGCGCTGCATCGTCAGCACCTTCTCGGGCCAGGTGCCGAGCGCGTCGGTGCCCTTCAAGAGCTCGTCCGCGTATTCGGTGATACGCAGGAACCACTGTTCGAGATCGCGCTGGGTGACCGGCGTGCCGCAGCGCCAGCATCCGCCGTCGACGACCTGTTCGTTGGCCAGCACCGTCTGGCAGCTCTCGCACCAGTTCACGGTGGAGCGGCGCTTATAGGCGAGGCCTTTCTCGAACATGCGTGTGAACAGCCACTGGTTCCAGCGGTAGTACTCGGGCAGGCACGTCGCAAGCTCGCGCTCCCAGGCATAGCTGATGCCGAGGCGCTGCAGCTGCCCTTTCATGTGCGCGATGTTCTCGAGCGTCCACGTCTCGGGATGCGTGCCGTTCTTGATCGCGGCGTTTTCGGCCGGCAGGCCGAATGCGTCCCAGCCGAACGGATGCAGCACGTTGAAGCCGCGCATCCGCTTCAGCCGCGCCATCACGTCGCCGATCATGTAATTGCGCACGTGACCGACGTGCGCGTGGCCGGACGGATACGCGAACATCTCGAGGCAGTAGAACTTCGGGCGTGACGGGTCTTCGGTCACCTCGAACGCGCGTGTGCGCGTCCAGGCGTCCTGCCACTTTTTCTCGATGGTCTGCGGCTTGTAATCTGACACGGCGGGTTCAGGTTCAGCTCACTCTACAATTTACAATTCTATATCGCGCTGAACGCGTCCAACCCGGACTCGATGCCCGCAGTAAGGCCCTCCAGGTCGTATCCACCTTCCGTCACGAGCATGATCCTGCCTCCGCACGTGGCGGCCGCAGCGCTGCGGAGGCTGCTGAAGATACGACGGAAGCCCTCGGCGGTCACGCGCATCCCGGCAAGCGGGTCGTGCACCCACGTGTCGAAGCCGGCTGAAATCAGCAGTACCTCGGGCATGAACGTCTGCAGGGCCGGCTGCACGATGTCGCGGTAGGCCTTCCCATACTCATCGTCACCCGCGCCGGCGGCGAGCGGGATGTTCAGCGTGAAGCCTTCGCCGGCGCCATAGCCGGTTTCGCCGACCGCGCCCGTTCCCGGATAGAACGGAAACTGATGGCTCGAGACGTAGAGCACGCGCGGGTCGGCATAAAACGCGGCCTGCGTGCCGTTGCCGTGATGCACGTCGATGTCGACGATCGCGACTTTGTTCGTGCCCGACGCGAGCAGATCCGCGGCCGCGACAGCGATGTGGTTGTAGAGACAGAATCCCATCGCCTTATCAGGTTCGGCGTGATGCCCGGGCGGACGAACGAGCGCGAACGCAGGCGTGCCACTACGCGCGAGGCGCGCGGCTTCGATCGCGGCGCCGGCGGCAAGCTCCGCGATCTCGACTGATTCGGGGCTGGTGTAGGTGTCGGGATCGAGCTGCGACGGCCGGCCGCGCACGGATTCGATCAGGTCGAGATAGTCGGCGGTGTGGATGCGCGCGAGCTCGTCGCGGGTCGCAGCCCGCGGCTCGCGGACTTCCCCGCCTGTGTCGCGCCACCGCTCCGCCACTGCCCACATCGCCTGCGCGCGCTCGGGCCGCTCGGGATGGCCAGGCGGTGTGGTGTGTTCTTCGAATCGCTGCGAGGCGAAGACGGTGATGGGCACGGAACATTATGTTCCGTGGGTGGATCACTGGAAGAGACATCTATTCCGAGCGCAGGATCTCTGCGGGATTGACGCGTCTGATCTCACGCGCGCCTACGCCTATGACGACGACACCCGCCCCGAAGAATGACGCTGATGCCATTGCATAGACACCAGCGGACACATCATCCAATCCCACGATGAACGTGGCGAGTCCGCGTCCCAGCGCCCACGACAACAGGACACCTCCAAGAACGCCTAGGGTAACAGGTGCAAGCACTCTGGCAGCCATCATGCGGATCATGCTGGCCGCAGGCGCCCCAAGGGCACTTCGGATCCCGAGTTCTCGTTTCGTGGCGGCGATGAAGAACGCGAGCAGCCCGTAGATTCCAAGCAACCCAAGCGCGCATGCGGTAGCCGCATACCAGCCGAAGACCCTCGCTCCCATTCGTTCCTGCGCGACATTTCGAGCAACGGCGTCGATCGCGGTCGTGACTTCGAGTCGTGACGCGTCTGGAAACGCCTCGCGAAGCAGGCTGGATACGTCTTCCAGATGCCGGCTGGGGCTGTCCTTTGTGCCAATGACCAGATGCAGCGTCTGTATCCCGTCGTATGTTTCGATGGGAACCGGCGCAATCAGGGTTGGGCGCGCGATCTGTCCCGCGCCCAGGGGGCCGAATCGTTCGACAACTCCGACAACCTCATACGTGAGCCCGTAGAGATTCGACTTGAACATCCGGCCCAGCGCAGGCGCTTGCGGCCAGAGCGTCGTGGCCAGCGCACGATCGATCACGGCCGGCGAGCGGCCTCCGAATGGCGGAGGGCCCGAAAGCTTCTTCTGCCGTCGAAGAGACCGGTCTCGCATCATCTCCAGCCGCGTGGGCACGTTCCGGGTGTCGGCATCGGTTAGATCACGCCCTTCCTCCAACACAGCTCCCGACGCGGTGACGTAACCACCCCCTGCCCGGACCTGCACCCACCGCAACCGCCGCTCCCGGCCGTCGACGACAACCACGGCCCCACTCGGTTCACGTGCGGGATCATACGGCAGGTCTCCATACGTCACAGCCGTCACAAACGGCAATGCTCGCAATCGATGCATCGTCGCGCGGTACGACAGAACTCGTGCGCGAGTGTCGTCGGCCTGCGCCATAAATTGTGTAAGGCGCGGCCGAACGCTAACGAGTATCGTGCGGTCGCGAGCGAAGCCCAGGTCGGCCGCAAATGCGCCACGCACGGTCGCGACCAGGGCAAAGGCGACGACAAGCAGCGTGACCGACAGGGCGACGTGCGCTGCTAGAAAGACCTGCCGTGCCAACCCATGGCCAGCTTTCCTTTGGGCCGCCGTGGCCGCGAGCACGACGGATACGTCGGCCCGTGCGGCTTGACCGGCCGCCGCGATTGCCGTGATCGCGGCGGCGACAAGAGTCACGGCAGCGCCGAAGATCGCGACGCGCCAGTCGAGAGATACATCCAGGGCCGCGATTGGCAGGCCGGATGCTGTTTCAAGAGCCGAAACGCTGCCGAGCAACCATTGGCGAAACAGGAGTCCCGCAGCAAGACCGAGGCAGGAAAGCACCAAGACTTCGGTGAGCACGTCACCAATCAGCGCCGTTCGCGTGCTGCCCAGTGACAACCGGACTGCGAACTGGTGCCTGCGGTCGGCGGCACGGCCCAGAAAGAGCGCGGCCAGATTCACGGCGCCCAGCACCAGGACAAGCAGCGCTCCGCTCCAGAGCGTCCGGACGAGCGCGCGCTGCCTGGCCAGGCCGCCCTCGGAGCGAAGGGGGAAGGCGACGTCGCGGAGCGAGCGAAGCGTAGTGCGGCGGTCAAGCACCGTCCTCGCCTCTGCCTGCGCCGTCGCCAATGTTATCCCGCTCCGGAGGCGCGCAAACACCGTGACAGGCGTGAACTCCCGCATCCCGGGGTCAACCGCCATGTCACTAAAGGAGCCCAGCGCACCAATCGTGGTCCACAAATCGAATTGGTCGCCCAGCCGTGGTCCGTGAAACGACTCAGCGGCAACGCCAATCACGGGGACCAACCCCTTGGTAGTGGCGATCGCCGTTCCAACGGGGAATCGCGTTCCACCAGACAACTGCCTGCCCAACCGCTCGCTGATGATGACAGCGGGAGCGGCCCCTGCCACATCTTCCTCGGGGCGAAAGGTCCGGCCCCGGACCGATACGCCCAGCACATCAAAGTAGTTTGCGGCAACGGCTGTTGCCGCGATTGGCAGGGCTCTAGCTGCTTCTCGCATGACCGGACGCCAGTCTTCGGTACGAGCGCCCGTGCTCAATTGAAAGGTGACGCCGTCGAATGAGGTGAGACTACCCAGTCTCATGGCATTCGGAAGGGTCGTTCGCTCGAGAACCTCGCCATCGGCTGAGTGGACAACTGGGTAATAGGGGACGACAAGTGTCGCCGCATCACGTACGGGCAGCGGTCTCAGCCAGAGCGCATTGACGATTGAAAAGATGGCTGTATTTGCACCAACGGCGAGCGCCAGACTGGCGCTCGCCGTTAGTGTGAATGCAGGTGTCCGAAGAAGTCTCGACAGCGCTCGCTTCATTCGTAGTCGTACGGGTCGCCGTCACCTTCGCAATCGGATCCTTCTTTGTTGCACTGGCACGAGACTTCGTTTTCGCACTGGACCGAGAATCCACTGTCTGCATGGCAATACGCCGTGCCTTCACCGTTGCCGCAACAACCGCCGATGGCATTCATCACCCGCTCCGCGCAGTGCAAGCACCAGAACGTGTCTGGATGGCACTCGGCGCAGGCTGTGCATTTCCGGCCCTCTTCATCGTCCTCCGCTTTCGCCGGCGCAGCGGCCAGCAGGAACACCAGCGCAATCATCGGCACCATCGTTTGTTGCCATTTCTTCATGACTATCCTCCACGGCCGGCGCGAGCTATCGCGCTGTCGCAGCCGCAATGACGGCTTTCTGTTGAACGGGAGTAAACGGTCCTGTCCACACCCCTCGCTGCTTGCCCGCACGGTCGAACACGAGAATCGTAGGAGCCGCCTTCACTCCGGGCAGATCGCGACCCGGATACGGTCCGGACGTCAGGCGATGAGGCTTGAAACTCAGAGCGTCGGTTCTCTTCTTGACGGGCCATACGCCATCCATCGCCACCACGACGACACGGCGCTTCGATCCGTCCATCCCCGGCAAGTTCATCAGTCGTTTATAGAACTCAATCGAGTCGAAGCACGGCTTGCAATCGCTCTCGAGCGCTATCACGATCGTCGACAACGTCCCCAGCTTGAGCGCTCTGATGTCATATGGCTTGACTGGAGCGGCCGGCGCCTGCGTGAGCATCCCCGTTAGCAGCAGCCAGCCAACGCCTGCTTTCACTGGGACACCGCCGCGCGCACCGCCTTGACGAGATCTTCTTCTTCATCGGGCGTAAGCTGCCCTGCCCAGCTCTTGCCCACGACGCCGTCCCTCCGAACAAGGAGGACCGTCGGAGTCCCCTGAATCGACACGCCGCTTTGCCGCAGCAAGACGATCGGTCCAACGGGCACTCGATGGCCGTCGAGGTATTCGCGCATTTGGTCCGGCGTCTGTATCGAGACAACCGAGAGTCCCAGGCGTCCGTCTCGGACAACGTCCAGCTCCGCGAGCTGCCTGTAAAACCCCATGCTTTCAGTGCAGAACTGGCAGTTCGTACTCAGGGCGAGCACGAGACTCGCCTGCGCATTCACCGGCAACAGATCGCCATGAAGCCTCAATCGTGTCCCCTCGGCAATCGGCGGGGCCTTCGCGCCTGCGCGACCCGAACCGGCGAACGTCAGACGCTGCACCGCCACGGTCGTCACGACGAGACACATGACGATGAACACGATTTGGCTAATCTTTTCGAGATCAGGCAGCTTCCAGGACATGGCGGCTCCTCTCCGGATTCGGAACGACGTGGACAGTAGCGCCCGAGAGCATCTGCAACCAGACACAATCGTTCGTAATTTCGCCCGGAAAATCATTCGAACGAAAATGCGCCTGGTGCCACGCGGCGCGGGTACTTCTTACCCGACCAGCTGCCGCAGTTTGCGAAGGCCCGCGTTCGTCTGGGGAACAAAGCGCTGCATCGCCAGAAATTGCTGCGGCGCCGGTCTGGAGCCACGGGGAGAGTCGGCAAGACCGGCACGAACAAGAAGATTGCGAAGCGTCCGGGAATCCGCAACGTCGAGCGACGCCTCCGGATCCCAAGCTTCAGTGGGATGCCGTACGAGCCGCAGCACGCGCGCGAGATCGCGCGCGTCGCGCGGATTGATGTCGAGTCGCGCGCACGTGGCGATCAGCGCAGTCCGGCTCACGCCGGCCGCGCGTGCCCAGCCCGCCAGCGTGCGCGGATCGGCAACCGCATCGCTCGCGCGCAACACGTACGTCGCCCATCTATGTGCGATGGATGGCCCTGCCCCGCTCGACGGCACCGGCTGCGCCTCTAGCGCCTGCAACTCTCGCAACACCGGCAGCACGAACTCATCGCCCACAAGCGGCTTCTCGAGCACCGTGCGTGCGCCAAGACGCATCGCGTCAACCGTCACGGCGACCGACGCGTGCGCGGTCGCCAGAATGAACGGCACCGTCTGTCCGCGCGCGCGCAATCGGCGGATCACCTCGAGGCCGTTGTCCGCGCCAAGCCGTAAATCGATCACGATGAGATCGAACGCGCGCTCGCCCGCGATGCGAAGACACGCGCCGGCGCTCGGCGCCACTTCCACCTGCACGCCGGTGTCCGCAAGGAGCAAGGCCCACGTCTCGAGCGACCTCACATCATCATCAACTAGCAGCACGCGGCGATGAGAGAGAGCGCCGAAGAGATCGGAAGAGTCGCAGACCACGAGCGAGCCGGAGCGCGCGCCTGACAGACCCGAGCCGAGCGAGGTGGAATAGCGCATGCCTCTGAAGGAACCTAAAGTTCCTTCACAGAATAAGGCAGCACGTTTATATCGTCAACGAGGGGTGTGCAGAAACTGCAACGCGCGCGTTTCGAGGCTGTGCAAAACGTGTTCAAGCTCCAGGCGCGCTGCCTCGAGCCCGGCTTCGTCGAGTGCCGGCTCGACGTACATCGGTGCGCCAATAGCTATCGCGACCGTGGCGCGGGGCTTTGGGACCTGTGTCCCGTCCCAGCTGCGGGCACTCCAGTGCGCGGACGACTCGATGTGAAATGGCAGGATGGGCTGTCCGCTCGCGCTGGCGAGCCAGACGGCGCCGGGCTGCGCAACTTTCGCAGGTCCGCGCGGGCCATCGACGGTGAAGGCGACGGTCTTTCCCGCCGCAAGCTCACGTTTCATGCGGACCAGCGCACCTGCCGCGCCGCGCGACGTCGATCCGCGCGCCTGCGCGTAGCCGAAACGCTGCATCAGCCGTGCGATCCACTCGCCATCGAAATTCTGGCTCGTCATGGCGACGATGCCGCGGTTGCGGAAGTAGAGCGTGGCGGGCAGGATGCGGCCATGCCAGAGCGCGAGGACGGGCGTGCGGCCCGCGGCTTCGACGGCGTCGAGATGTTCCGTGCCGTCTTCGATCCAGGTGTACGTGCGCCCCAGCGCGCGCACGATCGGCGCCGCCACTGAGGCAATGGCCGCGGCTTTCACCCGATCGCTGCGACTCAACACGAAATCACCAGATCACCAAATCCACCGTCACATCCCTTCGTACGACGGCCCTTCGCCCCCTTCGGGCGGCACCCAGTCGATGACCTGATACGGATCCATGATGTCGCACGTCTTGCAGTGCACGCAGTTCGACGCATTGATCTGCAGCCGCTTGCCCAGCTGCCCATCGTCGACCATCTCGTAGACGTTGGCGGGACAGAATTTCGTGCAGGGATTGCCGTACTCTTCGCGGCACCGCGTGCGGCAGATGTCCGTGTCGTGCACGATCAGGTGCGATGGCTGATCCTCGATGTGGCGCGTGCCGGAATAGTGCACGTTGGTGAGCTTGTCGAAGGTGAGCTCGCGATCGATCTTGACCGGGCGAATCGGCGCATCGGGATTCGGGTTCCCGCTGCCGTAGTACGCCGCGAGCGTCTGCATGCGCTCGTGCGGCGCATGCGCCGGCATCGGATCGTTCACCCACCATCCTCCCGTGACCAGCGACAGCCCTGAATACATCAGGCCCGGCAGCAAGCCGTGGGCGAATGACTGATGGACGTTGCGCACGGGATACAGCTCTCGGCGAACCTCGCTGGCGTCGATCGCCTGTTGATAGGCCGCGAGCCGCGCAAGCGAGGTGTCGCCGGCGCGCACGGCGTCGAACGCCGTGTCCGCAGCGAGCATTCCCGTGCGCATCGCCAGGTGAATGCCCTTCAGCCGCATCGAGTTCAGAAACGCGCCGGCGTCGCCCGCAATGAGTCCGCCGTCCATGTGCACGCGCGGCACCGTGTGCCATCCGCCTTCGGGCAGCGCTTTCGCGCCATACCGGACCAGCGTGCCGCCCTGAAGGATGCCGCTGAACAGCGAATGCTGCTTCGCCCGCTGGAAGGCCACGTGCGGGTCGAACATCGGGTCCTTGTAGTCGAGGCCGGTCACGAGTCCTGTCGCGACGAGCCCGTCGGGCATCGCGTACAGGAACATGCCGCCGAATTCTTCCTGCCGCAGCGGATACCCCATCGTGTGGATGACGGTGCCGGCGGCAATGCGATCCTTCGGCACTTCCCACAGTTCCTTGATGCCGATCGCATACATCTGCGGCTGCCGGCCCTCATCGAGCGCCAGCGTGCGAATCAGCGATTTCGTAAGGTTGCCGCGCACGCCATCACAGAAGATGGTGACTTTCGCGCGAATGTCGACGCCCGGCTCGAAGGTGCCCTTCTTCTCTCCGGGCCTCCCGACGCCGCGGTCGCCCGTGCGCACGCCGATCACGGTCGAGCCGTCGTAGAGCACTTCCGACGCCGCAAAACCGCTGAAGATGTCGATGCCGGCGGCTTCCACCTGGCCGCCGAGCCACTTCACGAACCGGCTGAGCGAGATGACGTAGTTGCCGTGATTGTTCATCGGCGGCGGCGTGATCGGGAACTTCAGCTTCGCCGACTCGGTGAGAAAGTACACCTCGTCGCGGACGACCGGCGTCGCGAGCGGCGCGCCCTTCGCCTCGAAATCTGGAATGAGCTGTGTGAGCGCCGATGGATCGAGCACGGCGCCCGAGAGCATATGCGCGCCGGCCTCGCGCGCTTTCTCGAGCACGGCAATCGCGAGCGGCTCGCCGCCCTTTGCCTGGAGTTGCGCAAGTCTGAGGGCGGCCGACATCCCGGCCGGCCCGCCGCCGACAATGAGGATGTCTACTTCGAGGGTTTCACGCGTCGCCACCGCCGATCATCATATCGCGGGGCCTGCTGGAGACCCATTCAGTCGTGGTACCCTTTCGTGTTATTCAGGAGGGCTGGTTTATGCGGCTCGATTTTGTGCAAGCCCTGCGATCCATTCGAGCGCGGCCGGCAGCGACGATTGGACTGGCCGCCGTCGTGGCCATCGGCATCGGCCTTGTCACGGTCATGTTCGCTCTTGCCGATCCTTTTCTCCTCAAGTCACTTCCCTATCCGAACTCTGACCGCATCGTCGTCATAAACGCTCATGTCGACCGTGCGAAGTACGACCCGTGGAATCCGCCTCCGCTTTCGCCGAGCGTTGACGACTTGAATGCGCGCGAAGATTTATTCCAAGCGGTGGCCGCTCACAGAAATCCCGGGACTGTCCGGTTTCGTCTGGCAGGTGGAGATGCGGTGGTCTACACGGCAGCGGTCACCGGTCGATTCGTCGAGGTGCTTGGCTTGCCGCCTCAGTCGCTCGAGCCCGGCGAGGGACTCCTGACGCATGGAGGGGCCAGACGCCTTTCCACAGAGCCGCTTTCAGAACGCTCACTGCCGAAAGCCGGTGGCGGCGCAGTGCATGTGCGGGGGGTTCTGCCCCCGTCATTTCTGTTTCCGACCCCTCGCGCGCTTTTTCCGTATGAACTGCTGGTACCGGGAGACAGCCGGGATGCCCGCTTGGGTAGCGCTTCGATCATCGCGCGCCTGCAGCGCGGCGTCACGCCTCTCGCCGCGCGTGACGCGATTCGTGGCATGACCGGGAAGGACAGCGCGCTGAACATCGAGATCGAGACGATCGACCATCACATGACGAAATCGGTGCGCCCGCTCGCGCTAGGCGCACTGCTCGCGGGTTTGCTCATTCTGCTTGTGTCGGTCGCCAACGCGGCTAATCTGGTACTCGCGCGTTGCGTGTACCGCGGGCGCGAGTTTGCGACGCGCGCGGCCATTGGAGCGTCGCGCCTGGACATCGGCCGCCTCGTCGTCATTGAACTCGCCCTCATAGCCGTAATTGGGGCGCTTGCCGCGCTGGTGCTGGCGCAGTTGAGTCTCGTAGCCGCCGCGCGCTTGATGCCCGTGGAGTATCAGGTCCTGGGCGCGCCCGGGCTCACGTTGCGGGCGATCATTTTTGCGGCCGCCATGGCGGGGCTCGTGGTCGCAGCGGGCGCGGCAATCTCGCTGCCGGCCTGGCGCGCCCGTACCTTTGGCGGGACGTTCGTGCCATCGGGCCGCGACGCTTCGCGCATCCGGATCATGCGGTTCGCCCTCGCAAGCGGACAAACGGCCGTCGCCATGATTCTGCTGGCAAGCGCGGCGCTGCTCGTGCGATCGCAGTTCAACCTTGTCACGCAGGACACGGGCTACGACGGCAATGTCCTCGTCGCCACGGCCTCGTACGACCCGGCGCATCTCGGCATTGCGCTGCGCGAAGACATGAACGCCACGCTCCATCGTCTTCGCCGCATTCCTGGGGTGTCGTCGACGGCAGCCTCAGGTGGAGGCATGCTCGATCGGAGCATCGGGGCAGGAGGCTTTTCGTTCCAGGGCCAGATGGTCCGAGCTGCCGTGAAACAAGTAACGCCGGGCTATTTCGAGACCGTGGGCTCGCGAGTGCTGGCCGGGCGCACTTTGCGGGCAGAAGACGCCAACTTCACCGGTATGGTAATCACCGAATCGCTTGCGCGGGAGTTCGGCGAGCCAGCCGCGATCATTGGAAAGCGCGGCGGGCGCAATGCTGAAATTGTCGGCGTGATCCGCGATGAGTTCTTCCTGGCACTCGATCGACAACCGGCGGGCATGATGTTCACGGTGATGCGCGATGCCGAGCGGTGTACCGGCAACGGCTGCGACAACCGGATCAACTATGTCATTCGCGCGACCGGTGATTCGGCAGGCATCGAGGCGCAGGTGCGACACGCCATCACCAGCGTGAACGGGAACGCGATCGTCACCAATGTTGGTTCGATCGACGAGCGCCTCGCGGACAGCGTGCGCGATCGGTCATTCGCCACGATGATGCTCGTATTGTTCGCCGCAGCAGGGACGGCAGTCTGTGCCGCGGGACTCTTGTCTGTCGTGGGATTCGCGGTCACGCGCCGCACGCGGGAAATTGCGATCCGTGTGGCAATTGGCGCCACACCTCGCGCAGTGTTGCGGACCGTCGTGCTGGAGGGCGTAACTGCGGCGATCTGCGGAATCGCAGCGGGTCTCATCATCAACCAGTGGTTGTCGAAAGGCCTACAGAGCCTGAGCTATGGCGTTCAGCCAGGGGATGCGGCAACGACCGCCGCCGGCGCGGCCTTGATGATTGCCACGGCCGCCATTGGCGTCGTCATACCCGCCCGCCGCGCATTGCGTCTGTCGCCTTCGGATGGATTGCGGGTCGACTGATCGTTACTGGAAATCCGCAGCGGTCAGCGGCGTATTGACGGCTATCGTCTGGAAACGAATTTCCTCCCACCGCACGCCTTTGACCGTGCGCACGATGCGATGCGGCAGCATGAGGCCGTCGACTGCGCGGCGGTCCTCGAACGTGATGATGACCTCGACGTCTTCGTTCTGGCCGCGCTGCATCCGTCCAGCTTTCCTGTCTTCGGCGGTTAGCGGCTGTCGGATGAAGAGTTTGTCGTCGTACCGCACGCGGAGCGGCATGCCGGATGCCGCATCGAGGTCGATCCGCGCCGAGAACATCCCAGGGCCGGTCGCCAGCAGTAAATTGGGACTACCGGGGACTGGGGCCACCTTTACATCGAGCATCCCCTTGGTGTCGGTCAACATGCCGAGCAGCCAGTGCGCCACCGGGACTTTCTGCCGCTCGACGAAGTCCGGCGTCGGCGGGTTTACGCCAACCCGCACGTCGGGGCTCAGAGCCTTGATCTCGTGGATGGGCTTCAGCCCGTAGAAGCCACCGCGCTGCAGGGTTCCCTCTCTCTCATCGACGCGCACGTAACGATCGGGAAATCCAAACTTGATCGTGACGGAATGCGTGGTGTCGAGTGGCTGGGCTGTGACGCCATTGAAGCCGGACATTGCCCGGCCCTTCAGGACAAGCGACTTCACGCCTCGAATTCGCGGGTCGCCTCCGACCGCCAGCCGGGCCTTGTCAACCGCGGTCTGTGATGGAATTGTTGAAAGCGTAAGGGCTGACGCCACGGCGAGTACGGCGGAAATGCGCATTGACTTGCCTCCTCGTGCGCTACTTCGCGAGCTCCGCGACCATCGCGGGAACGATCTCGAACAGATCCCCTTCGATCCCGTAGTCGGCAATCTCGAAAATCGGCGCTTCCGGATCCTTGTTGATCGCAACGATGGTACGCGATCCCTTCATGCCCACCAAATGCTGGATGGCGCCGGAAATGCCCAGGGCGACATACAGTTTGGGCGCGACGGTCTGACCGGAGCTGCCGATCTGGCGATCCATCGGCAGCCAGCCGGCATCGCAGATGGGACGCGACGCGGCGATCTCCGCGCCAAGCGCGTTCGCGAGTCCCTCGGCGACCGCGAGATGCTCCTGGCCCTTGATGCCGCGGCCGACCGCGACGATGCGCTCGGCTTGTGAGAGATCCACGGCCTGCTTCGCTTCCTTGAATGGCGCTTCCGGCTTCTGACGGATCGCCGACGCATCGACAGACGCCGCGACCTGCCGCACGGGGGCGCCCGCACCTTTCTTCACGGCGTCGGCGCGGTAGGCGCCAATCTGAAAGCTGATGAAGTGCGGCGCAGGGCCCTTCGGTTTGACGTCAGCGCTCAGTTTCCCCTGAAATATCGGACGCACGAATGCGCTGCCGGCGCCGCTGCCCTTCACCGCCGTAACGTCGACGATGAGGGCGCGGTCGACGCGCGCGGCGAGCTTCGGCGCGAAGTCGCGCGTCTGATACGTGTGCGCGAAGAACACGAGCGACGGCTGCTCCGCGGCAATCAGCGCTTCGAGCGCGGCCACGAACCCGTCGGGCGTGTACATCGCCAGCGCGTTGTCCTCGAGTGCGATCACTTCCGCAACATCGGCCGATGCGAGGTCGGACGCGATGGCGCTCACGCCGTCGCCGGCGACGACGACCTTGACCGGCTCGCCCGACTGCTGCGCCGCCGCAATCGCTTCCCAGCTCGCGCGATTGAGCGCACCGTCTCTCTGTTCGGCAACGACGAGAATCAACCTAGGCCCCAGGCCCCAGGCCATAGGCCATAGGCATGAGCCACTCGGGCGGAAGCCCTCGCGGCTAATCTAGATAACACGTGCGTCCTCCCGCAGTTTCCTGACCAGTTCGGCGGCCGCTTCGGCCGCACTGCCGGCAATCATCTGCGTCTTCTTGCCCTTCTCGGGGAAGTACACGCTGACGACCTCCTGTTTGCCTGCGATCGACGCGGGGCCGGCGAGCTTTTTGATCTCCTTCTTCTTCGCCGCCATGATGCCTTTGAGCGTGGCGTAGCGCAGCTGATTGATGCCGCTCTGAATCGTCAGCACGGCAGGCAGCGGCATGGCGACCCACTGGAACCATCCGGCCTCGAGCTCGCGCTTCACGCGCAAGGCGCCGGTGCCGGCGGATGGATCGATCTGCACGTCCATGATGATCGTCGCGTGCGGCAGGCCAAGCTTTTCGGCGAGGATCACGCCGACTGACGCGAAGCCCTGGTCGTCGGACTGCAAGCCTGTCAGAATCAAATCGACCTGCTCGTCTTTGAGCGCCGCGGCGAGTGCCTCGGCCACGGCGAAGGCGTCGGCCGCCGCGAGGCGATCGTCCTCGATGTGCAGGGCCCGATCCGCGCCGCGCGCGAGCGCGTCGCGAATGGCCTGCTGCACCCGGGCCGGCCCGGCCGACACGACGATCACGTCGCCGCCGTGCTTCTCCTTGAGACGCAGCGCCTCTTCAAGCGCATACGCATCGGGCTCGTTGGGCTCCCAGGCGGCATCCTGATCGCGAATCCAGGTCTTGGAGTCATTCACGCGGAGTTGCCACTCGCGCGTCACGACTTGCTTGATGCAGACGGCGATCTTCATTTCGTAAAGGGCCTTAGGCCATAGGCCCTGGGCCTCAGGCATGATGCCTCGCGGACAATGCCGCTCGGCATAATCAAGATTAGCCGGACGCGCGTTGTCGCGTCCGGCTGACGCCTAAGGCCTATCGCCTATGGCCTATGGCCTACTCCTCATATCTCTTCAACAGCAGTGTTCCGTTCGTGCCGCCAAACCCGAATGAGTTCGACAGCGCGTGCCGGATGGGCAGCTTGCGGCTGACGTTGGCGACGTAGTCCAGATCGCAGCCCTCGTCGGGATCGTCGAGGTTGATCGTCGGCGGCGCGATTTGATGCTTCACGGCCAGCGCCGTGATGCCCGCCTCGAGTCCGCCGGCGGCGCCGAGCAGATGGCCGGTCATCGACTTGGTCGACGACATCGCCACCTTCCGTGCGTGCTCGCCCAGCACCGTCTTGACGGCGAGCGTCTCGGTCGGATCGTTGATGGGCGTCGACGTGCCGTGCGCGTTGATGTAATCGATTTCGTCGGGACGGATGCCCGCCTTGCGAATGGCCATCTGCATCGATCGCACCGCGCCATGCGCTTCTTCGGGCTGCCCGGTCAGGTGATACGCATCCGAGGTCAGGCCATAGCCGGCGATTTCCGCATAAATCGACGCGCCGCGCGCCTTCGCCGTCTCGAGCTCCTCGAGGATGACGATGCCGGATCCTTCGCCCATGACGAAGCCGTCGCGGCCCTTGTCGAACGGCCGGCTCGCGCGCTGCGGCTCGTCGTTGCGCGTGGAGAGCGCGCGCATCGCCGCGAACCCGCCGACGCCCATCGGCGTGATGGCCGCCTCGGATCCGCCGGCAATCATCACATCGGCGTCGCCGCGCTTGATGATCTCCATCGCCTCGCCAACCGCGTGGGCCGACGCCGTGCAGGCCGTGCAGGTCGCCAGGTTCGGTCCGCGCGCGCCAAAGCGGATCGACACCTGGCCCGCGGCCAGATTGATGATCGTCGAGGGAATGAAAAAGGGAGAAATGCGGCGCGGACCGCCCGCGATCAGCTCGCGATGCTCGCGCTCGATCGTGGTGAACCCGCCGATGCCCGACGCGATGAAGACGCCGACATGATCGGCAATGGCGGGCGTGACTTTCAGCCCGGCGTCATCCATCGCAAACTGCGCCGCGGCAACCGCGAACTGGATGAAGATGTCCATCTTCTTGACATCTTTCTTTTCCATGAACTGCAGCGGGTCAAAGCCTTTGACCTCGCCGGCAATCCGTGCAGCGAACAACGACGCGTCGAAACGGGTAATGGGCCCGATGCCGCTCTGCCCCGCCAGCAGGGCCTGCCAATTGGCCTCGGTGCCGACGCCGAGCGGCGACACCAGCCCGACACCGGTGACGACGACTCGCCTGGACATCACATATCCCGCGAGCCGCCGCTACTTCTTGTTCTTCGCGTGCGCCTCGATGTACTCGACGGCTTCCTTCACGCGGGTGATCTTCTCGGCATCCTCGTCCGGAATCTCGATTCCAAACTCTTCTTCGAACGCCATCACCAGCTCGACGGTGTCCAGTGAATCCGCGCCGAGATCGTCGACGAACGACGCATCCGGCGTGACTTCTTCCTCGTCCACGCCGAGCTGCTCGACGATGATGCTCTTGACCTTGTCCGCGACCGCCATCAAATCCTCCAATTAAGCGGCGGGGACCCCTGCACCCCGCCTAGCTCCTCGCTCGCGGGGGCCCAACGCCCGCTCCGCTCGTCGCTCTAACTGTCCTACTAACTTACTCCCCTTACTCGTCTTACTTCCCTTACATGTACATCCCGCCATTCACGGCGAGGACGTGCCCTGTAATATACGACGCCTCGTCCGAGGCGAGAAAACAAACTGCGGCGGCGATGTCGTCAGGCGTCCCCAGCCGCCCCAGGGGAATCTTCGCGGCCCACGTCTCGTGAGCGCCGCCCGCCAGCCCGCGCGTCATGTCGGTCTCGATCAGACCCGGCGCGACCGCATTGACCGTCACGTTGCGCGACGCCACTTCCTGCGCCAGCGCCTTGGTGAAGCCGATTAGCCCCGCCTTCGACGCCGCATAGTTCGCCTGTCCGGCATTCCCCGACTGGCCAACCACCGACGTGATGTTGATGATCCGCCCGCGCCGCTGCTTGATCATCGGCTTCAGCACGGCCTGCGACGTCGTGAACGCCGCCGTCAGGTTCGTGGCCATCACGGCGTCCCAGTCGTCGCGCTTCATCCGCAGCATCAGCTGGTCGCGCGCGATCCCCGCGTTGTTCACGAGAATGTCGACGCTGCCCGCCGCCGCGGCCGCCGCCACCATCGCCTCGACCGCCGCGCGATCGGTCACGTCGACGCTCATCGCCGTGGCCGCGCCCCCGGCCGCGGTGATCGCCTCGGCCGTCTCGCGCGCGTTGTCGCCGCGCGCCGCCGCGAACACGTGAGCCCCGCGCGCCGCCAGCATCACGGCAATTGCGCGGCCGATGCCGCGCGACGCGCCGGTCACAATCGCGATGCGGCCCTGAAGATCCGAATCAAGACGCTTGTCGGGCACTCGCCTCCACCTTCAGCTTCTCGATGAATCCCGCGCCGGCCAGCCGCGCCGCCATCAGAATCGCGCTTCTGACGGCTTTCGCCGACGACCGGCCGTGCCCTACCACTGTAATGCCGGCCACGCCCAGCAGCGGCGCGCCGCCGTATTCGGCATAATCGACACGGCGGCGGAAATTCCTGAACGCGCGGCGCGACAGCAGCCAGCCGAGCCGCGCGCCCAGCGTCTGCGAGAGCTCCTCCCGCAGCATGGCCTCCACCGTTTCGACCAGCCCCTCGCTCACCTTCAACGCGATGTTGCCCGTAAACCCGTCGCAGACGACGACGTCGGCCGATCCCGAATAGAGCTCGCCGGCTTCGATGTTGCCGACGAACGTGACAGGCGCGGTCAGCAGCAGCCGGTGCGCCTCGCGTGTCAGCTCGTTGCCTTTGCCGGCTTCCTCGCCGATCGACAGCAGCGCGACCCGCGGTTCGACGACGTCGAGCGCCGCGCGCGCGAAGGCGGCGCCCATCATCGCGAACTGCACGAGATGCTGGGGCCGGCACTCGACGTTCGCGCCGGAGTCGAGCAGCACGACGGCGCGTGCGTTATCCGGAGTCGTCGCACGCGACGTGCCGTTGGCCGGCAGCGTGGCCGCCAGCGCCGGACGATCGATGCCCGGCAACATGCCGAAGGCCGCATGCGATGCCATCACCGTCGCGCCGGTATGACCAGCGCTGAACAGCGCCGCCGCGTCGCCTGACGCCACCAGGTCCGCCGCCACCTTCACCGACGCGCGCGGCTTGCGGCGCAGCGCCAGGGCCGGCGATTCGTCCATCCCGACACGTTCGGGCGTGTCGACAATCGTCAGGTCGAGCGCCGCGCGATCGAGATGGCGCTCCAACTCCTGCTCGAGCGCGGCGCGGTCCCCCACGAGGGTGATCCCCGTGTCGAGCCGCCGCGCGGCCAGCACCGCTCCGTCGACGACCGTGCGCGGGGCGAAATCCCCGCCCATCGCGTCAACGGCAATGCGCTTCCCGGACGTCATGTCCGGCTAGTCTTCGTTGGTCGCTCTGACCTGCCGGCCGCGGTAAAAGCCGCAATGCGGGCAGACCTGGTGAGGGAGCTTGCGCTCGTGGCACTGCGGGCATTCGCTCATCGACTGCGCCGTCAGGGCATCATGCGTGCGGCGCTTCGCCGTGCGCGTCTTGGAGTGTCTACGTTTTGGATTCGGCATAACAGTTGGTCAGGTTCGATGTTTGAGCGCCTTCAGCGGGGCCAGCCTCGGATCTTCCCATTCGTTGCGGCACTCGCAGGTCGTCTCGTTCAGATTCGTGCCGCAGTTCGGGCACAGGCCTTTGCAGTCTTCGCGGTGCAGCGGCTTCATCGGCAGCAGCAGGTAGAGCTGCTCGCGCACCAACTGCACGAGATCGATCTGATCGTCGCGATAGAACGCCGTCGTCAGATCGTCGCCGCCGACTTCCTCGCCGGTCGCGTCTTCATCATCCGCATCGCCGTCTTCGGCGCCCGGCCCGCGCATGTTCAGGTGCTGGGGCAGGTAGCGGAGATCGAAAGGTGTGTCGACGTGCATCGAAAACGGTTCGAGGCATCGGCTGCACGCCAGCTCGAGCTCCGCGCGAATGCGGCCTTTGAGCTGGAACAGGTCGTCATCCTTCTGGACGGTCATGACCAGCTCGACCGGCCCGAGCACCCTGAACGCGTCGTCGGCGGCAGCAATCTCGCCGGGCTCGAACTGGCGCGCGACGGGGGTTTCCGCATCGCGGATCTGGGTTAGAACGAGCTGCATATCAGTCACACTGACGAGGCCTGCGGAGCCCGGGCCAAGAGGACATTATAGCGGTCTCAAGCCCAGGGCTTGGGGATAAAAAGCTCCTCGTAGAGGCTGACTGCGTAACGGTCGGTCATGCCGGCCACAAAGTCCTGGGCCGCGACATCGAGCCCCTCGAGCTCGACTGTCCGGGCATCCAGATACGGAACGGGCCGCTCGCGGACCTTTTTCCAGATGCCTCCCAGGATGCCCGCGGCCTTGGCGAACTCGGCCGTGGCGGCGTCGTTTTCGTACACCGCGCCGAACAGGAACTCCCGGAGCTCCAGCGTGGCCTGCAGGATCTCATCGCTCATGCGGATCTCGGTCACGTTCCCTTCCAGCGTACGCATCACGACGTCTGTCACCATCCGGCCGATGCGCTCCGACGACGTCGAACCGAGCACCTTCACGGCCGGCGCGGGCAGATCCTCGACGTTCAGGACGCCGGCCCGCACCGCATCGTCGATGTCGTGATTCACGTAGGCGATGATGTCGGCGACGCGCGCGACCTGGCCTTCGATGGTCGACGCGCGATGCTCCGGCGGCGCGCCGACGGGCAGTCCATGCTTGCCCTTGGAATGCCGCGCGATGCCGTCGCGCACCTCGAACGTGAGGTTGAGCCCGGCTCGATCGTGTTCGAGCACGTCGACAATGCGCAGGCTCTGCGCGTGATGCGAGAAACCGCCGGGCACAAGCGTGTCGAGCACGCGCTCCCCCGCGTGGCCGAATGGCGTATGGCCGACGTCGTGGCCAAGGGCAATCGCCTCGGTGAGCTCTTCATGCAGCCGCAGCACCTTTGAAATGCTGCGCGCGATCTGCGAGACCTCGAGGGTATGCGTGAGCCTGGTGCGGTAATGATCGCCCGTAGGCGCGAAGAACACCTGCGTCTTGTGCTTCAAGCGGCGGAAGGCCTTCGTGTGAATGATGCGATCGCGATCGCGCTGGAACGCGGGACGGATCGGATCCTCTGGCTCAGGCCTGAACCGGCCGCGCGTGCGCGCGCTCTGCGCCGCCTGCGGCGCCAGCGTCTCGCGCTCGCGCGCCTCCAGCTGTTCGCGGATGTTCTGCATCACAGAGATATCTCGCTCAGAAAGCTGGTGCCATTCGGCAGCCGGCCGATGCCGAAGACCTCTGCGACGGTCTGCCCGAGATCGGCAAACGTCGCGCGCGTGCCGAGATCGGCGCCGCGTCTCACGTGCTCGCCCCACGCGAACACCGGAACGTATTCGCGCGAGTGATCGGTGCTCGGTGTCGTGGGATCGTTGCCGTGATCCGCGGTCACGAGCAGCAGATCGTCGCCGTGCAGCAGCGGCAGCAGCTTCGTCAGCCGCGCATCGAAGCGCTCCAGATTGGCCGCGTACCCCTCGACATCATTGCGGTGCCCGAAGTGCGTGTCGAAGTCGACGAGGTTGACGAAGATCAGGCCGCGATCCGCCGCGGCCAGATGCTGTTCCACGCCATCCATCCCCTCTTCGTCCGAGGCCGTGTGAATCGACCTCGTGATGCCGCGTCCCGCGAAGAGATCGTCGATTTTGCCGACGGCGAACACCGGAACGCCGGCGTCCTGCAGCCGATCGAGCAGCGTGGGCTGCGGGGGCGTCAGGGCAAAGTCCTTTCGGTTCGACGTCCGCACCCAGGCGCCTGGCGACCCGACGAATGGCCGCGCGATCACGCGGGCCACGCCAAGTCCCTTGCCGGCCAGCTCGTAGCCAACGTCGCACCATTCATACAGCTGCGAGACCGGAACGACCTCCTCGTGCGCGGCGATCTGAAACACGCTGTCGGCCGACGTGTACACGATGGGCCGCCCGGTGCGCACGTGCTCGGCGCCGAGCTCGTCGATGATCTCGGTGCCGGAGGCCGCCTTGTTCGCGAGCACTTTGCGGCCGATGCGTGCCTCGAACGCCGCGATCAGATCGGCGGGAAAGCCGTTTGCAAAAACAGGAAAGGCGCGATCGAGCACCAGGCCCGCCATCTCCCAATGGCCCGTGACAGAGTCTTTCCCCGGCGATTTCTCGGCCATCCTGCCGAACGAGGCACTCACGGCGGGCGGCTCGAGATCGTCGAGCGTCACGAGGCGGCCAAGGCCGAACGACCGCAGCGTCGGAATCTTCAGCGGACAGACACGCGCCGTATTGCCGACTGTGTTGCTCCCCTGGTCGCCGTAGGCGTCCGCATCAGGCAGCTCGCCGATGCCGACGCTGTCCATGACGAGGAGAATGACGCGGGAGAATGTGGAGGAAGGCATCAGGGGCGGCCGGCGCGATCGGCGATGTCCGACACTGCTTTCAGGGCTGCGTCCAGCGTCTCGTCGCGCTCACCCGCCGCCGGAATCCACTTCAGGTTAGGCTCTTTGCGAAACCAGATCAACTGCCGCCGCGCGTAGCGCAGATTCTCCTGCACGATCAGCGCTCGGGTGGCAGTCTCGTCGCGCACACCGGCAAGCATCGCGATGATCTGACGATAGACGAGGCCGCTGAAGGCGTGCGCATCGCGCGGCACGCCCGCCGCCAGCAGGCCCTCGACCTCGCCGACGATGCCGGCGTCGAATTGCTGATCGACGCGGCGAGCGACCCGCTCGCCGATGACCGCGCGATCCGGGGCGAGACCGATCGGCACCGCCTCGAACTCCGGAAGCGGCTTCTCGGTGGCCTCGAAATGGTCCGTCAAAGGACGTCCCGTCAGCACATAGACCTCGAGGGCGCGCACCATCCGTTTCGTGTCGCGCGGCTGAATCCGCAGACCTGAGGCCGGGTCGACGCGCGAGAGCCACCAGTGCAGCCGCCCGGGACCGCGCCGCGCCGCGATGGCCTGCAGCCGCGTGCGAACGTCCTCGTCTCGCGCAGGACCGGGAAACAGGCCGCGGGTGAGCGCGCGGTAATAGAAGCCCGTGCCGCCCACGACGATCGGCACCCGGCCGCGTGCCGAGATCTCACGCACCGCGCGGGCCGCGTCGGACGCGTAGCGCGCGGCCGTGTACGTCTCGGTCGGTTCGGCGATGTCGATCAGGTGATGCGGAATGCCGCGGCGGGCGGCGAGGGGAAGTTTGTCGGTGCCGATGTCGAGCCCGCGATAGACCGCGGTCGAATCGCAGTTGATGACTTCGCCGCCGAGCCGTTCAGCGAGCGCCAGACTCAGCGCGCTCTTCCCCGAGGCCGTGGGACCAAGAACGGCAACGAAGCGCTTCACACGAACAGCCGAAACAGCATGACGATGAGAATAGCGGTGGCGGCAATCAGAAGCCCCCGCTGCTGCGTCCGGTTGTACATCACCAGATCACCACATCCACTATCGAGGCGGCCGTTCGTTGTAGAAGAACGTCACCGTGAATTCGCAGAACTCTGCCGGATAGCCGGCCGGCAGCGCCAGGGTGGGATTCGACTGCACCAGGGCCTGAAACGCGGCGGTGTTGAAGGCGTTGACGTCGGAGGGCTGCAGGACTTTGAGATCCGAGATGCGGCCGCTGCGGTGGACGTTGAACGTGAGCACGACGCGCCCTCTCAGCGTCATCGCTGCATACGGCACAAGCCAGTTGCGTTTGACCTGCTGGACGAAGCGCGTCAGCCAGGGCCCGAAGTCGATGCCCTTGCTGTCGAAACTGATGGCCGGGTCGTTGATGTTCGGCCCACCCGTCGGATTGTCGAAGCGCTCGCGCTTGATCAGCTGATCGATGTTGCGGAGCGACTCCCCGATTCCCGGTGTGGCGGCCGGCGCGGCCGGCGGACGCGGCGCCGGCACGATTGCGTCTCGCGGCGGAGAGGATGGTTCGGATGCGGCTGCGGCAGGCGGCTCCGCCGGTCCGCGATCGGGAGGTGCCGGCGTGCCGTCGAGCATGTCGGCGGAATTTCCGCGTGACATCGGCTGATCGTTGGCCGGATTGACGGCGCGCTCGCGCGAGGCGGCGCGGCGATCCATGTCGGACGCGACGCGCGGCCGGTCGGGCGGCGGTGCCGGGCGCGGGCGGGCCTCGACGAGCATGAAGGGCAGCGGCTCTTGACGGGCAGCCGGCGCGACGGCCGGTCTCTCGGGCGTCGTCATCGCCGCAAACCACGGCATGTCGGGCGCGACGAGAATCGCGATCGTGAACAGCGCGTGGATCAGCAGCGACACAAGAACAGCCTCGCGGCGGGAGATCGCACTCCCGACGCCGTCGAGTTCATCGAGCCGGCCGTCGAAATCGAGCAGAGGCAAAGGGGTGATCGAGTTTAGCAGGCCCGGGCGGCCTACACCTCAGCGATATACAGATAGACGATCCCGAGGGCCAGCGGGACTGCCTGGACCTTCGAGAATCCAGCCCCGCGGATGATCCCTTCAAACGCCTCGGGGGCTGGAAAGCGCTCAACCGATGCGGGCAGGTACGAGTAGGCCCGGCCGTGCTTCGAAATCGCCCGCCCGATGCGCGGCAGGACCGCACGAAAGTACCACTTGTAGAGCGCGGCGATGCCGGGAATGCGCGGAACGCCGAATTCGAGAATGACCAGCCGGCCCGCCGGCTTCATGACGCGCGCGAGCTCGCGCAACGCGGCATCGGGTTGCTCGACGTTGCGGATGCCGAAGCCGATCGTCGCGCCGTCCATCGACCCGTCAGGGAGCGGCAGCCGCATGGCGTCGCCGCGCGCGATGTGGAAGCGGCCGGCATTCGGCGCGCTGCGTGCCTTGGCGAGTCCGATCTTCAGCATCTCGTGCGCGAAATCGATGCCGACGACGTCACGCGCGCCGCCCTTCACCAGCGCCACCCCGAGATCTCCGGTGCCCGTGCACACGTCGAGCACACGCTCGGTGCCGCCGAGCCGCAGCTCGCGCACCGCCCGCGCCCGCCATCGCCTGTCGAGCCCGGCGCTGAGCAGATGATTGAGCGTGTCATACCGCCGCGCGATCGAGTCGAACATCGACGCGATCTCGCTCCCGGGCTTCTCGAGCAGCGGGCCTAGGTCTCGTCGTTCGGTTTCCACTCGGGGTACAACGAATGCTGGATGCCGAAGGCCGCGAGGATCTTGCCCGCCATGAAGTCGGCGAGATCGTCGAGCGTTTTCGGCATCTGATAGAAGGCGGGCATCGCGGGCATGATCATGGCGCCGGCTTCGGCCGCGAGCACCATGTTCTTCAGCTGCGGCAGGCTCATCGGCGTTTCGCGCGGCACGATGATCAGCGGCCGCTTCTCTTTCAGCATCACGTCGGCGGCGCGTTCGACCAGATTGCGCGACAGGCCGTGCGCGATGCCGGCCAGCGTCTTCATCGAGCATGGCACCACCGCCATGCCGCTTGAACGGTGACTGCCGCTCGCAATCGTGGCGCCGAGATCGCGGTTGCTGTGGACGACGAACCGTCCGTTCTTCACCCCGTCGCCATAGCGGTCGCGCAGATAGTCGCCGAGCCGCTCGACCGACGCCGACGGCCCGAGCTCGTCTTTCAACAGTCGCCGGCCGAAGTCGCTGAACACCAGCTCCAGCGTCAGTCCCTGCTCGAGCAGCGCCGCAATGGTGCGCGTCGCATAGGCCGCGCCGCTCGCGCCCGTCACGCCAATCGTGATCTGGCGTGATCGATCGACGATTGCCGGATCAGCCTGTGACATACACTGCCACCACGGTCGTCGCCATATACAGAATGCCGACGTAACCGTTCATGTCGAAGGCGCGCTTGATCTGCGACAGATCGTGTTCACGCACCAGCGACTGCTCCCAGACGAGCAGCAGCGCCACACCCGCAACACCAGCCATATACACCGCACCCAGCGAGGCCTGGAAGCCAATCGCCGCCAGAGACGCGACGGTCACGACGTGGCAGGCACGCGACATCAGCAGCGACGCGCGCACGCCGAAGCGCACGGGGATCGAGTGCAGGCCATGCGCGCGATCGAAGGCGAGGTCCTGGCATGCATACAGGATGTCGAAACCGCCGACCCAGGCGCCGATCGCCAGGGCCAGCAGCCAGGGTTCGGCGGCGAAGAATGGACCACCGGCCGCCAGCCATCCGCCCACCGGCGCCACGGCCATCGCGAGCCCGAGGAAGAACTGCGTGTAGCTGGTGACGCGCTTCGCGAGTGAGTACCAGAACACAATGGCGAGCGCGACCGGTGACAGCGCGAGCGGCAGCGGCCCCAGCTGCCATGCGCAGACGATGAAGAGGACGCTCGCGATGGCAACGAATGCGACGGCTTCCGTCCGCGACATCGCGCCGCGCGGAAGCTCGCGCATCGACGTGCGCGGATTGAGCGCGTCATGCCGCGCGTCGGCGAGACGGTTGAAGCCCATGGCGGCGCTGCGCGCCGTGATCATCGCGCCGACGATCCATGCGATGCGCGTCCACGTCAGCGGATGCGCGCGCGACGCGAGCACCGCGCCAACCAGCGCGAACGGCAGCGCGAAGACCGTGTGGCTGACGCGCACGAAGGACGCGTAGGTCCGCACGCGCGAACCTATCGAACCCATCGACCCTACAGAACCCACCGGACCTCCTGCGGCCTTCCGCTCACGAGATATTGTTCCACATCGGTTACGCCGGCCGGCACGGTGACAGCCAGGAAAGGGGCCCGCAGGCCCGGAGCGATGCGGCCGTAGTGCTCCGCGAGCCCGAGGGCCGTCGCGCCGCCCCTGGTGGCGCTGTCCAGCAGCCTCGCGTCGGAGACGGTCGAGATCGCACGCGCCGCGGCAAGCTCAGCGAACATGTCGAGCGACTCGACGCTCGCCAGACTGTCCGTGCCGAACGCCACCAGCGCGCCCGAGGCGTAAAACTCGTCGAGCGGAGGATCGCCCGCACCTACCCACCTGTTGCTCCGGGGACAGCTGACGATCACACAGCCGCGCGCGGCAACGATCGCGAGCGCATCCGGCTTCAACCGTGTGGCGTGCGCGACGAGGAGCTCGGGCCGAAGCACGCCCAGACCATCGAGGTACTCGATCGGCCCGCACCCGGGGGCGCGCCAGCCGTCATTCCAGGCGCCGAGATCCTTCAGCACGTCGGCGATCGGACCACTGCCGGTCAGGAGGAACTCGATCTCCTCCGGCGATTCGCCGAGATGCACCGATGACGGCAAGGCGCGTGCGCGGGTCGTGCGATCGATCGCTGCAAACAACTCGGGCGAAACCGAGTAAGGAGCATGCGGGGCGAGGCCAGGACGGACGTGGTGGGAGGCCGCCGACACCACGCGCTCCGCACCTTCGGCCGCGCGCGCGTCTGCGTCATGGGCCGCGAAGCCAAGCAGCTCGTGAAAGATCACCGATCCCGGGGCGCCCTCCACAAGGACTGGCGCGGTGATGAGCGTGTTCGAAATGTCACCGAACGCCAACGTGCCGGACGCGCGGGCCTCGGCCAGCGCGGCCGCGGCGGCTTCCCGCAGCACGTCCTCGTGCGGCGGGTCGCGCCGCGCGGCCATGAGACCGCGAATCCACATGTCCATCGAGCGAGCCGGCGGGATGCGTCCGCTCAGCCACGACAGCTCGAGATGCGTATGGGCGTTGGTCAGGCCGGGAAGGATCACGGTGTACCCGAGATCCGTTGCAGGGCCGGGTGGGCGTCCATCACCGACGGCACGAATCATCCCGTCTTCGACGCTCACCCAGCCGCCCTCGATCGGCGGGCGATCGATCGGCAGCACCCACCGGGCGCGGAAATGGGCCGTCGGGCCGGCGACGGGAGCACTCACCAGATAGTCCTGATGGCGGCCACGCGTGCGATGTCCGGATCCTGCGTGATGAGCGGACAGTCCAGATGCAGGGCCGTGGCGGCGATCAGGCGATCGGCACGCTCGGGAATGCCGGAGAGCGACTCTGCTGCGAGCACGATCGACAACGTGAGATCGATCGTCATGAATTGCCTGTTTGTGAACAGCCGTTCCGCCCAGCGGCCAAACCCGCCAGCAAGGGCGACCCGTCCACGGCGTGCAGACTCCGAGATCTCGAGTAAGGCAATGGTCGGCACGTAGATGCTCGCGCGGCCTTTGTCGGCGTCGGCGAACATCGTTTGCGCCCGCCGGCCGAGCTTTCGAGCTGGACCGACGGCATACCAGATCAGCGCATGCGCGTCGGCGACTGCGACGCTCACGGCGTGCGAGCGCGGCGCGGGCGGCCGCGGGCGGGCCGCGCCCATCGGTCGAAGTTCCACTCGCGCCGAATCTCCTTCAGCGATTCTTCGAGCTCCTCAGACGATACAAGCAGCTTCATGCTGCCTGCCAGCCGGAACGGCTTGGTCGCGCGCTTCTCCGCCTCAGCCGCCCTGGTCTCGAGATACACCAGCCTCGTCTCGCGCACGAGCGCGACATTCTCCTTGCCGCCTCGCTGTTCGAGCACGACAACGATATCGTCGCCGGACCGCACGAGATCGCTGAGGTGAAAGAGTTGCGCCCGCGCGGACGAGATCGGGACTTTTACGCGCTTTGCCATGACGGACCTGGCTTATGTACAACATTGTTGTACACCACACAGCCTCGCATCAACTCAAGGCCGCTGCCGCTGCTTGCGTGCGGCGGCGCTGCGCGCTTCGTACTGGCGCAGCTCCTCGGCTTCACCGGCCTGGCCATCGGAGCGGGCGACGGCGAGCTCGAGCATCCGCGGTACCGCGCGCTCGCGGAAGATCGGATCGCCGAGGATGTCGTAATGCATGTTGCGTCGCTTCGGAATGAAGCCAGCGTTTTCGACATTGCGGACGATCTCGACTTCGTCCATGCAGTACGACGCACCGGCCGCCCGCACGACGTTCTCCTCGATCATCACGCTGCCCATGTCGTTCGCGCCATAGAACAGACTCAACTGTCCCACTTTGCCGCCCTGCGTGACCCACGACGATTGCAGGTTGTCGAAGTTGTCGAGGACGATGCGGGCCAGGGCGAGCGTGCGGAGATAGTCGATCCCTGTGGCCTCGACACCGCCAAGTTCGGTGTTCGGCGGCTGGTAGCTCCAGGTGATGAACGCGGTGAAGCCGCCAGTCTCGTCCTGCAGCTCACGCAGGCGCATCATGTGCTCGATGCGCTCCTCCTCGGTCTCGACGCTGCCGTACATCATGGTGGCGGTCGTGCGCAGGCTTGCCAGATGCGCATGACGCATCGTGCCGATCCATTCGTCGGCCGAGGCCTTCGAGTAACAGTTCATCAGCTTGCGCGCGCGATCGACGAGGATCTCGGCGCCGCCGCCCGGAATGCTGTCGAGTCCGGCCGCAATCAATCGATCGATGACCGCCGGCACGGGCAGCCGCGAGAGCCGCGAGATGTGAATGACTTCGGGCGGCGACAGCGCGTGCAGGCGGAACGACGGCCATCGCTGCTTCACGCCACGGAACAGATCTTCGTACCACTCGAGCGGCACGTCGGGATTATGCCCGCCCTGGAGCAGCAGCTGGCCGCCGCCCAGCTCGATCGTCTCTTCGATCTTGCGGTGAATCTCGTCGAAGCCGAGCACGTAGCCCTCGCTCGATCCCACCGGCCTGTAGAACGCGCAGAATGCGCAGCGCGCGACGCACACGTTCGTGTAGTTGACGTTGCGGTCGATGATGTAGGTGACGATGGGGTTCGGATGCTTGCGGAGGCGGATGGCGCCCGCCAGCTCGCCTAACAGCTGCAGCGGAGCCTCGCGGTACAGCGTCGTCGCTTCGGCGGGATTGACACGACCGCCGGCTCTGACTTTTGCCACCGTCTGTGCAAGCACTGTCATGCTCTGAAATAACGAAGGGGTTCGGCGCGCGTGATGATTCCCGCCTGACGGGCGGCCGCGTGAAAGCGCTCGATGGCGGCGGCCTCGCGTTCGCCCAAATCGTACTTGATATTGTCCCTCAGATAGCGGCGCGCGAGAGCGGTGTCTGCCGT
Organism: Vicinamibacterales bacterium; assembly: GCA_040902895.1. Lineage (GTDB taxonomy): Bacteria > Acidobacteriota > Vicinamibacteria > Vicinamibacterales > SCN-69-37 > JALYRV01. The sequence continues at coordinate 78,078 of JBBDWL010000024.1, forward strand.
GAGGCCGGTCCTCTGCGCATAGGCCGTCGCATAGGCGTCTGCAATGGCGTCCGAGTCCGCTTCGCCTTCGCGGCGGGCGCGCTGCAACCGCGCGACGCCACGCTCGTCGATAGCGCCGTCGCATCCGGCCCAGAACGCCCACACGAACGGCAGGCCTGTCATCGCCGTCCACTCGGCGCCGAGGTCGATCTTTTCCAGTCCCATCGCCGCGTGGTCCGCAAACAGCGCAGGATCGCCAATGAGCAGCGCGGCATCAGCCTGCGCAATCATGGCGGCCAGGTCAGGCGCGGCAGGAATGAGGTCGGGACTGATACGGAACCGTTCCGCCGCAAGTACGCGCAGCAGCGCGACCGAAGTATTGGAGCTCGTGTCGGAAGCGACGCGGCCGATTTTCGCGAGCGGCACTTTCGTGAACAGCGCCACTGAGGCCACGGGACCTTCCGACCCGATGGCGGCGCCCGGCACCACGCGATAGCCTTCGCGGTACTGATAGGCAATCGTCGGAATCATGCCAAGATCGATCTCGCCGTTGCCGAGCAGCGTCGCGCAGACGGACGGCGCATCGAAGCGGAGGGAGAACATCGGTTCGTCGTCGAGACCGGCCACGAGCGGGCGCACGTTGAGATAGTCGACGGCGCCAAGCCGGACGGGATTGACGATCGGGTGATCCATCAGGGCCCGAACCGGCCGCTGCGCAGCACGGGTTCATGGCCCGCCGCCCTGATATTGCGCTCGACGTCTTCCACCGGCGCGCGGCGCCACCCGAGGCCCAGCGCGTCAACGGCCGAGACGCCGTCGATGTCGTCGGCGCCGTACGTGAGCGCCACCTGCGCCAGTTTCGGACCGTAGAGCGGCCAGTCGACCTGCACGTGCGGCACCGACGCACACATCAACCGCGCCACCGCAATCGTCCGCACATCGTCGAAGCCCGTTGACGGCGCGGCGCGGTCGTCGGTGCGCGGCAGCGGCGCGAACGCCTTCAGCGCCCCGGTGGCGCTCTGCAGCTCGCACACGCGATCGATCAACGTGAGTCGCTCGTGCCACGGCGCATGGTGCACGACGGCGCGCCACGCCGACAGGCCGCCTGAGATCAGGTCGCCGACCGAACGCATCGGATCCACGAGCAGATCGATTGTCACCTCGGCAACCGATTCGAGTCCTGCCGACGACAGTCTGGACGCCAGCTCGGTCAGGGCAAGCCCTTCCTGCGACGCGAGCCCCTCCAGATCAGACAGCGTGAACCCTGTCAGCGCGCGGTCGCCGCACACCGCTTTGGCCGCCACGACGGCGGCCTCGGCGTCATCCAGCGATCGCGCGCGGCCGATCAGCCGCACTTCGCGCGCGGCGACCGGTACGTCCAGGGCGCGCGGCTCGTCGGCGTCGACACGAACCTCGAAGACGGTGACGTACGTGACCCGATCGCCGTGACGCTCGCGCTTCGCGGCGTCGGCCATCTGCCCGAGCTTCAGAAGGTCCGATGACCCGAGGAGTGACTCCGCCTCGGCCGGGCTCATCCCGGACGGCCCGCTCATGGCTTCCATCCCTTCCCGATCCGTCCCCAGATCTCCGCCGCTGTGCGGCCCGCCGCTTCGGTGGTCGTCAGGCGCTTCGGCCATTCGCGTGTGAAGCCCTCCGACGGCCACTTGCGCGTCGCGTCGATGCCCATCTTTCCGCCAAACGCCGGCATCAGCGCGGCATCGTCGAGATCGTCGACCGGGCCCTTCGTGATCTCCACGTCACGCACGGCGTCGAAGTGCGTGCCGACAATCCACGCGACTTCGGCTTCGTTCTGCACGTCGACATCCTTGTCGACGACGATGACGCACTTCGAGAACATGAGCTGTCCGAGGCCCCACACCGCGTGCATGATCTTGCGCGCGTGGCCCGGATAGCGTTTGTCGATCGAGATGAGCACGATGTTGTGGAAGATGCCGGCGGCCGGAAAGTGCATGTCGACGATCTCGGGCAGCGTCTTCCTGATCAGCGGCAGAAAGATTCGCTCGCTGGCCAGGCCGACGTAGTAGTCCTCCATCGGCGGGATGCCGACCACGGTGGTGTGGTAGACCGGCTTCTTCCGGTGCGTGATGCAGGTCAGATGGAACACCGGAAAGTCATCGGCCAGTGAATAAAAGCCGGTGTGATCGCCGAACGGACCCTCGCGGCGGCGCTCGCCGGGCTCGACGTAGCCCTCGAGCACATACTGCGAGTTGGCCGGCACTTCGAGATTGACCGTGCGGCACTTCACGAGCTCGACGCGGCGCCGGCCAAGCACGCCGGCGAGCATCAGCTCGTCGAGCCCCTCGGGCATGGGCGCCGTCGCGCAATACGAGAGCACCGGATCGGGCCCAATCGCGACGGCCACCTCGAGACGCTGGCCGAGCCGCTCCGCGACGCGATGGTGCTGCGCGCCGCCCTTGTGCCGCTGCCAGTGCATGCCGGTCGTGCGCCCGTCGTACACCTGCATGCGATAGGTGCCGATGTTGCGCATGCCGGTCTCGGGATCGCGCGTGAACACGAGCGGCCACGTGATGTACTTGCCGCCGTCTTCCGGCCAGCACGTGAGAATCGGCAACTCGTCGAGCGTCCCCTTCGTATTCACCACTTCGTGGCACGGGCCATCCGCCACCGTTTTCGGCGCGGCATCCTTGAGGCGGCCGAGCAGCGGCAGCATCTTCATCGCGTCGAAGAGGCCTGACGGCAGTTTCGGGCTGGTGAGCTCTTCGATCTGCCCCGCGAGGTCGTCGAGCTTCTCGACACCAAGCGCGAGACATGTGCGGCGAAGCGACCCGAACATGTTGATCGCGACCGGAACGTTGTGTCCTGTCGGATTCTCGAAGAGCAGCGCGGGACCGCCGCCGGCCGACTTCGACACGCGATCGGCAACCGCCGCAATCTCGAGATGCGGATCGACCGGGTCGGCGATCCGGGCAAGCTCGTTGCGGCGATCCAGGTCATCGATGAAGGCGTTCAGGTCTGCGTATGACATGCGTAACGAACAATTCTATCGGATCGACCGTACACTACCGGCTGCGCATCGATGCCAACCTTCCGTACCCAGCCCGGCGCCTGGCTGCGCCGCGCCGTCGCCGCCGTCGTGGTGCTCGTGCTCTGGGGCCTGCTGACCCACGGCACGCACGCGGGCAGCGGCGACGAGCCGCACTACCAGATGATCGCTCATTCGCTGGCGTTCGACGGTGATCTGGATGTCGCCAACAATTACGCGGACCGTACGAACCTGATCGCCGGCGGCACGCTGATTCCGGAAGCGCATGCCATCGCCGGCAAGGATGGCCGTCTGCGGCCGGTGCATGACATCGGACTGCCGCTGATCTTTGCGCCCTATTTCGCGGCCGCCTATGTCGCGGCCGAGCAGGCAGGCAGTTCTCTGCCGCCGGCGTTGCTCGAGCGCGCCAAGTTGACCGAGGGATTGATCCTCCGGCATCTCCTCAGCCTCGCCATGATTGGAATCACCGCGTGGATCGCCGTGCAGCTGTTCGACATCGGCCTGGGTCTGGGCGCGAGTCGCAGTCTTGCGGCCGGGTGCGCGCTGCTGCTGACGCTCTCACCGCCGCTGCTGTCGCACAGCTTTCTGTTCTTCACCGAGATCCTGTCGGCGGGGATTGCGTTGTGGCTGTTTCGCTGGGTCACGACGCCCAACTTCGGCCGGCGCAGTCCGGTTTTGATCGGCGCGCTGACCGGACTGCTGTTGTTGATCCACGCGCGCAATGCCGGATTGGTCGCGGGTCTCACCGCGCTGGCGGTGGTCATGATGTGGCGGCCGGCGCGGCCATCGCGCGCGCTGCCCCTGTTTCTGCTTGGACTTGCGGCCGCGCTGGTTGTCAGGACCGCGATCACCTGGCACCTGTGGGGCACGCTGATCACGACGCCGCATGCCCATCTCGGCGCCGCGGGCGCCGGCGCGGTTTCATCAGCCGCGGAGACCTTCCGCCGGCTCTTCGGCTGGCTGTTCGATCAGGAGCATGGGCTGTTCTTTTACGCACCGATCTATTTGCTGGTGCCGGCGGGATGTCTTGCGCTCTGGCGGCGCGATCGAACCCTCAGCGTGCAGCTCGCGGTCGTCGCTGGCTTGTACATCGTCGTGATGGCGATGCCGTTCATCAATCCACACGGCTGGCGCGGCGGGTGGTCGCCGGCTGCGCGGTTCCTCGTCCCGATTGTGCCTCTGCTGGCGTATCCGATCTTCGCGTGGGCCATCAGCGTGCGCCGATCGTTGCTCTTCGCCGTGCTCATCGCCGTGCAGGTCGCGCTCAATGCCCTGCTCTGGCAATACCCGAAGCTGCTCTGGAACCTCGGTGACGGCACGAGCGAGCTGCTGATGCATCTCGGAGGCGGGACGGATCGGTTGGTATGGCTGTTTCCGTCGGATGCGCGGGTGCTCGCACCGATGCTCGTCGCCGCTCTGATCGTGATCGCGCTGGCCTGGATGCCGGTTCGGCGTCTACGCGACGCTGACCATGGCTGACGCAATGCGATCGGCAAGCGCCAGGGCGGCGCGGCCATCTTCCCCGGTGACGCGCGGCGCGCGCCGGTCGCGCACGGCGGCGAGGAAATCCTCGATCTCGCGGCGCAGCGGCTCTTCTTTCTCGATCGGCAGACTGCCGCCCCCGATGGCGGGACGCTCGCCGCGCCGGTCGAGCCTGTACGCCTCGACCTGCTGATCGGCGAAGTCGATCGAGATGTACGAGTCGCGCTGAAACACGCGCAGCTTCCGCACGCGGTCACGGCTGATACGGCTCGCGGTGAGATTCGCGATGCAGCCCGACTCGAACCGCAGCCTCACATTGGCGATGTCGAACCGCGCACTCAGCACCGGAACACCCACCGCTTCAACGTCAACGACCTCGGATCCCACCATCGTCCGCACGATGTCGAGGTCGTGAATCATCAGGTCGAAGATCACGTCGATGTCGAGACTGCGCTCCGGAAACGGCGAGAGGCGGTGGACTTCGATGAACTTCGGATTCGTAATGTGCGGCAGCGCCGCTTCCACGGCGGGATTGAAGCGCTCGGTATGGCCGACGGCGAGGATGGTGCCGCCCGCGCGCGCCGCCTCGATCATCCGATCGGCTTCGGCCAGCGATCGCGTCATCGGCTTTTCTACCAGCACGCCTATCCCGCGCGCGAGGAGCGGCTGGGCGATCGATAGGTGGTCCTCGGTCGGCACGGCGACACACACGGCGTCGACCTCCTGACCGGCCAGCTCACTGACATCGGTGCACACTCGCGCGCCCGCCGCCTTCGCGTGCTCCTCGGCGCGCGCGCGCTCGCGATCGACCACCGCCACGAGCGTCACGCCCGGCGTCGAACTCAGAATACGGGCATGATGGCGGCCAAGATGGCCGACGCCGACGACCGCCGCACGCAGGCTCACGTTTTCGCCCTGCCAATCACGGCTATGCCAGCCTCGTTGGCCGCGGCGAGAAAGGCGTCGCGATCGAAGATCAGCGCCTTTCCGGCGTCGAGCGACAACGCCGTCGCGCCCGCCCCTTTCATCGTCCGAATCGTGGCAAGTCCTACCACCGGCACGTCGAACCGCATGTCCTGGTTCGGCTTGGCGACCTTCACGACCGACGATCCGGCGCCCGCCAGATGGCCGGCGCGGCCGATGACCTCGTCAGTCCCTTCCATGGCTTCGACAGCCACCACGGCTTTGTCCTTCACGACGATCGTCTGGCCGATGTCGAGGCCCGCGATCGCGTCGGCAACGCCGTAGCCGAATTCGATGTCGGCCCGCTCCGCATCGCTCGGCGCGCGTGCAGAGAGCACTCCCGCTCCCGCGAGCAGTGGCGCCAGCAGCGCAGTGGAATCGATCAGCGCGACGCCCTGCTCCTGCATGACTTCCGCAATCGCCGAAATCAACGCGTCGGTATTACGCGCTTTGAGCTTCGCGAGCACCGACAATAGGGTGAAGTCAGGCATGACGTCTTTGAAGATCTGGACGTGCTTCACCTGCCCGGCCATCACCGCTTCGGTGACGCCTTCGCTTTTCAGGAATTCGATGGCTTTGCCGAGCTGCCCGAGCGCAATCCACTCGATCCGTCCGCCGTCTTTGCGCACGTCTTCCTCGAGCTCGGGAAACGCCTCTTCCTTGATGGCGACGACACTGAGAGGGCGGCCAAGCTCGCGCGCGGCCTCGACGATGAGGAAGGGAAAGCGGCCGTTGCCCGCGATCAGACCGAGCCTAGTCTTCAACCATCTCCTCCACCTTCCGGACCGGGCGTCTGAGGATGACGCCGCGCTTCGAATGGCGGATGAAGTCTACGAGGTACTGCACTTCAGGGCACTGCAGCGCGGGGTCGCGCTCGATCTGCGTGAGGGCGCGGCTCGTGTTCAGCTTCGAGGTCAGAAGATAACGGTACGTGCGCTTGAGTCTGGCGAGCAGATCGTTCGAGAACCCGCGCCGCGCGAGCCCGATCGTGTTCAGCCCGTAGATGCGCGCGCGGTTGCCCACCGTCTTCGCATACGGCAGCGCGTCTTTGGTGACCACCGAGAAGCCGCCGATGAACGCGTGGCGGCCGACCCGGCAGAACTGATGGATGCCCGAAAACGCGCTGATCGTCGCGAAGTCTTCGACGGTGACGTGCCCCCCGAGTGTGGCGCCGTTGCCGAAGATGGTCTGGTTGCCGACGTGGCAGTCGTGCGCAACGTGCGCGTATGCCATGAAGACGTTGTCGTCGCCGATCGACGTCACGCCGCCGCCGCCCTGGGTGCCGCGGTGGATCGTCACGAACTCACGGATCATATTGCGCGCGCCCACGTCGAGCCGCGTCGTCTCGCCCCTGAACTTGAGATCCTGCGGAATGAGGCCCACTGACGCGTACGGAAAGATGTGTGTGCCGTCGCCGATCGACGTCCAGCCGTCGACGACGGCGCCTGTCTCGATGTGGCAGTTGCGGCCGATGCGCACGTGCGGCCCGATGACGGCGTACGGGCCGACGATGGTGCCGGCGCCCACCTCGGCGCCTTCGCCGACGATCGCCGTCGTGTGAATCTGATTGTTCCCGGCACGCGCGCCAGGCGCGTCGCCAATCCCCAGGATGAGATCGGCCTCGGCCACGATGTGATCGCCGACATACGCGATGCCCGAGGCGCGCGCGATGCGGCCGCGGCGCTTCCCGAGCGTCACCTCGAGCCGCACCCGATCGCCCGGCACCACCTGGCGCCGGAACTTCGCGTTCTCGACGCCGCGCAGGTACGCGCTGCCCTCGCCCTGATGCACCGAGAACAGCAGCAGCGTCGCCACCTGCGCGAGCGTTTCGATCATGAGCACGCCCGGCATCACGGGCGTGCCGGGAAAATGGCCCTGAAAGAAATCTTCGTTGACGGTGACGTTCTTCACGGCGACCAGCCGCCGGCCCGGCTCGTGCTCGGTGACGGCATCGACCAGCAGCGACGGATAGCGATAGCAGAGCCGGTCGAGGGTGGCGTGGATGTTCGGAGACACTGGGACGAGAATGTATCAGGCCCTAGGCGCCAGGCGCTAGGCCCCGGGCCGCGCGAGAGCGGCTTAGAACCTTGCCTAGAGCCTAGGGCCTAAGGCCTAGGGCCTACTTCTTGAGCGTCGCGTCCGCGCGCGTGATGATCTCGGACGTGATGTCCAGGCCGCGGTTCGCGAACAGGAAGCCCGCGCTGTTCGATTCGAACACCATGTGCAGACCTCGCTCTGTCGCCAGCGCCTGAACGAGCGGGATGACCTTCGCCTGGAATTCCTGCATCAGCGCGGTGTTCAGCGTCTCGCGCTCCGCGTTGAACTCGTTCTCGAAGTACTGCAGATCGCGCTGCGCCTTAGCGATGTCGAGCTCGAGCTGCTTCATCGCCGCCTCGCTCAGCACCGACGCCTGCGTCTTCTGCTTCTCGAGCATGGCCTGCAGCTGTTTGGCCTTCTCCTGCCCTTCGGCCTGCTTCTTCTTCTGGAATTCCAGGATCTTGGCAGACGAGGCCTTCCCAAGCTCCGACTGCTGCACCACGCGCTGGAAGTCGACGTACGCGATCTTCGCGTCGGCCGGGAACGGCACCGGCGCGGCCTGCGGCGCGGGCGCCGTGGGTGCCGGCTTCGGCGGCGGGGTCTGCGTCTGGGTCTCGGCGAACGCCGGCCCCGCGATAATGACGGCGGCCAACACGAAAATGCCTGCTCTGAGCTTCATGTCTCTCGATCCTTGTTAGAACGTTGATCCGACTGCGAACTTGAATGTGAACTTCTTCTGCGGCAGCAGCTGGTTGTCGAAGATCCCCTCGCGCTGCGGGTTGTAGGCGAAAATCAACCGGAACGGCACGTTGAGCACCGGCATGAAGAACCGGATCTCGGCGCCGGTCGACGTGCGGAAGTCGGACAGCCGCAGCCCGTTGCCCTGCACCTGCACCTGGCCGGCGTCATAGAACAACAGCGCGCGAACCGGGCCCGCGACGTGCACCAGGAGCTCGCCGTTGAACAGCAGCGACTTGTTGCCGCCGATGATGAATCGGTTTTCGTCGCGCGGCGAAATGGTGCGGATGTCGAAGCCGCGCACGCTGTACTCGCCGCCGAGGAACAGCCTCTCGAAGATCGGCAGCTCTTCGGTGCCGCGGTACGGCCGGACGTATTCGCCCTGCAGCCGGAAGCCGAGCGAGACCCGGCGCGACAGCGGCACGTACTGCACGCCCTCGAGCCGGGTGCTCCAGAAGCTGGTGTCGCCGCCCAGGCCCGCGATGTCGAACGAGGCGCTGTAGCGCTCGCCCCCGCTCGCGAAAATCGGATTGTTGACCGTGTTGTGCACGACGCTCGGCGAAATCTTGCTGATGCGCCGGCGGCCCTCTTCACCCAGCAGCAGATACCGTGACAGCAGCACCGGATCCGTAAACAGCGGATCGATGTCCTTCACTTCGGTGTCTTCGTAGCTGTAGCCCATATAGAGCCGCGTGAAGTTCGCCAGCGGGAAGCCCCAGATGGTGTTGCCGCCGCGCGAGGCCTGCGTGAACTGGCCGATGTACCGGATCTCGCGCACGAACAGGTCGACGCCGGCCGTGATCGGCCGGTCGAACAGATACGGCTCTGTGAACGCGATCTGATAGTTCTTCGCGCGCGAACCCTGCTGCAGCGCGATCGACAGCGTCTCGCCGCGGCCGAGGAAGTTCGCCGTCTGGAACGACAGCTGCCCGAAGAACCCCTCGAACTGCGAGATGCCGGCGCCGAACGTGAGCTGATTGCGGTTCTGCTCCGCCACCGTCAGGGTGACGTCGACCCGGTTGTCGGTTCCCGGCGTCTTCTCGACCTTCACATCGTCGTTGCCCTCGAGCGGCTTGAAGTACCCGAGCTGGTTGATGCGGCGGATGCTCTGCTTGAGGCCCTCGGTGTTGAAGACGTTGGCCTCGAGAATGCGCAGATCGCGGCGGATGACGCTGTCGCGCGTCGTCGTGTTGCCGACGAACGTGATGCGGTTGACGTAATACTGCGGGCCCTCTTCCACGCGGATGACCACGTCGGTTTCGGCGCTGTTCGGCGGCAGCGGCTTCTCCACGGGCTTCGGCGCGGCAGCCTGGGCGGGATCCGCGGCAGGCGCCGGGGGCTGGGCGGGCGCCGTCGGGTCAGCCGTCAGGCCCGGGAAGTGGGGATACGCGTTGAACTCCATGTAGCCACCCGCGCCATAAATCTCACGAGCTTTCTCGAGCCCCTTGATGAACCTCTTGTGGCTGTACCAGTCCCCGGGCTTCAGCTTGAACAGCTCGGCGAAGCCCGCGTCGGCCACGAGCTTGTTGCCCTCGAAGGTGATGTCGCCGATGCGATACCGCGGACCCTCGTCGACCGGCACGCGCAGGCGCACCCAGCGCGTCGCGCCGTCGCGCGAGTCTTCCATGATCTCGATCTGCGGCTGTCCGATTTGAGCAGCGATGTGGCCGCGCTCGCGGTAGAACTCGGTCACAGCCTCCGCGTCCTCCGCGAACTTGGCTTCCTGATAGATCCCCGCGCCGGTAATGAACGAGAGCAGGCCCTTTGGGCGGTTCTCTTTCATGTTGCCGCGGAGCTTGCGATCCGAGATCGCGGTGTTGCCGACGAAGTCGACGTCGCGCACCTTGACCCGCGGGCCTTCGGTGACGTGGAACGTCAGGTGCACCAGCTTCGGGCCGCCCGCAATGGTCTTGACCTCGGGCTTCACTTCGGCGTACTGGTACCCCTTCTCGGCATACAGCTCGCGCACGAGGCCGGCCACGCGGCGAATCGTCGGCGGATCGATGAACGTGTCGATGCGCACGATGATGTTCTCTTCGCGAAGCCTGTCTTCAATCGTGCTGGTGTCGACACGCTTCGATCCCTGATAGTCGACGATCTTGACGCGCTGGCGCTCCTCCATGTGGATGATGACGTCTTTCGCGACCACGCCATTCGGGTACTTGCTGTCGACGACTTCAATCCAGATGTTGTCGAGGAAGTTGGTGGCCCAGAGGCGGTTGAAGTCGCGCCGCAGCGAATCGGCGATGGCGGTTGACCACGGCACCCACCGGCCTTCGCTGCCCACGCTGGGCCGCGTCTCGATGTAATAGAGGTACGTGTGGGGATCGACCAGACAGATGTTGTCGGGCTCGCAGCGCGGCGTCAGGAACCTGAAGGTGGGCCCGGAGCCGGCCGGCGGCATCGGCACCTGCGCGGCGGGCGTCTGTGGCGCGGGCTGACCCTGGGCCGCCGAAGCCTGCGCGGCAGGCGAAGGCGCCTGCGCAGACACCGACACTGGCAGCGCCGACAACAGAACGGCCGTAAAAAGATATCGATAGTTCATGAGTTGGAACACGCCGGGACTGGTCCCGGCCATCGGAACACCCGTAACGACTCAGTTTACGGGATTTTAGACGTTAACGGCCAGCCTGCGGCCGGTCTCCGGCTGCCCCGCCAGGCGCCAGGCGAGCGCCCCGCCGTCGAGGAACACCTCCACGGTGCCGGTGTGCAGCCCGCCGCGGATGAGCTCTTCCGACAGCGGGTCTTCGACGTACCGCTGGATCGCCCGCCGCAGCGGACGCGCGCCGTACGAGCGGTCGCGGCACGTGATGTCGATGATCCAGTCGATCACCTCGGGCGACAGCTCGATGCGCAGCTGGCGATCGGTCAGGTTCGCGTTGAGCTGATCGACCAGCAGCTGCATGATCCGCCGCAGGTCGTCGTCGCTGAGCGCTTCGAAGACGATGATCTCGTCGATGCGGTTGATGAACTCGGGGTTGAACGTGCGGCGCACTTCCCCGAGCACCATGTCGCTCACCGACTTGTTGACGTCTTTCTGGTCGGTGGACTGGAAGCCCATCGACGCCTTCTTCTGGATGAAGCGCGCGCCGATGTTCGACGTCATGATGATGATGGTGTTCTTGAAATTCACGCGGTTGCCCAGCCCGTCGGTCAGATGGCCGTCTTCGAACACCTGCAGCAGGATGTTGAACAGATCGGGATGGGCCTTTTCGATCTCGTCGAGGAGCACGACCGAATATGGATTGCGCTTCACCTTTTCGGTGAGCTGTCCGCCCTCTTCGTGTCCGACATAGCCGGGCGGCGATCCAATCAGCTTCGACACGGAGTGCTTCTCCATGTACTCGGACATGTCGAAGCGAATCAGCGCGTGATCGCTGCCGAAGAGAAAGTTCGCGAGCGCGCGCGCGAGCTCCGTCTTGCCGACGCCGGTCGGGCCCAGGAACACGAAACTGCCGACGGGCCGCGTCGGCGCCTTCAGACCGGCACGCGAGCGCCGAATCGCGCGCGCCAGGGCCGAGATCGCCTTCTCCTGACTGATCACGCGGCGGTGCAGCTCGTCTTCCATGCGCAGGAGCTTGGCGCTCTCGTCCTGGTTGATGGAGGTGAGCGGCACGCCGGTCCATTTCGAGACGACCTCGTCGATGTCGGCGCGGTTGACGATGACGCGGCGCGAGCTCGACGCGACGTCGAACTTCTCGCGCACGAACTGCAGCGACTCGCGCGCCTGCACTTCCTGCTCGCGGTAGAACTGCGCCTTTTCGAAGTTCTTCTCCGACACGGCCGACTCCATCTGCTCGACCGCCACGCGGATGCTCTTGTTGATCTCGCCGAACTCGCCGGTGTAGCCGGCCTCGCGCAGCTTCGCGCGCGCGCCCGCTTCGTCGACGAGGTCGATCGCCTTGTCGGGCAGGAACCGGTCGTTGATGTACCGGCTCGACTGATAGACCGCCGTCTCGAGCGCTTCGCGCGTGTACTCGACATGATGGAACGCCTCGTAGCGATCCTTCACGCCCATCAGCACCTCGATCGTCTCCGCCTCGGACGGCTGATCGACTTTCACGGCCTGGAACCGGCGCTCGAGCGAGCGGTCCTTCTCGATGTACTTCCGGTACTCCGTGGGCGTGGTCGCGCCGATGCAGCGGATCTCGCCGCGCGAGAGCGCCGGCTTGAGGATGTTGGCCGCGTCGAGCGATCCTTCCGCCGATCCCGCGCCGACCAGCGTGTGCAGCTCGTCGATGAACACGATGATGTTCGGGTTCTCGGTCAGCTCCTTCATGATCGCCTTGAGGCGCTCTTCGAACTGGCCGCGATACTTCGTGCCCGCGACGATCAGCGAGATGTCGAGCGCGAGCAGGCGCTTGTCGGCGAGAAAGTGCGGCACGTCGCCGAAGACAATCTTCTGCGCGAGCCCTTCGACGATGGCCGTCTTGCCGACGCCCGGCTCGCCGATCAGGACGGCGTTGTTCTTCGTGCGGCGGCACAGCACCTGCTGCACGCGCTCGATTTCCTTCTCGCGGCCGACGAGCGGATCGAGCAGGTTCTTGATTGCCGCATCAGTGAGGTCGCGCGAGAACTCGGCGAGCAGCGGCGTCTCTTTCACGCGCGTCAGCGTCGTCTTCTCGTTGAGCAGCTGCACGATGTCTTCGCGCACCGACGCGAGGCGCATGCCCTTTTCCATGAGGATTGTGGCCGCCACGCTCTGTTCTTCACGCAGGATGCCGAGCAGCAGATGCTCGGTGCCGATGTAGTTGTGCATCAGCCGCTCGGCCTCTTCGGCGGCATGCTGCAGCACGCGCTTGGTTTCCTGGCTGAAGGGAATCTCGACCGAGGTCGAGACTTTTTCCTTGAAGATCGTGCGGCCTTCAATCTCTTTGCGGATGCTCTCGAGCGACAGGTGCGAGCGCTGGAAGATGCGGCTGGTCAGACCTTTCCCCTCACGGATCAATCCGAGCAGAAGATGCTCGGTCTCAATCGAGATGCTGCCGAGCTGACTGGCCTCGTAGCGCGCAAAAAACAACACGCGGCGCGCGCGTTCCGTGTAGCGTTCGAACATTGAGCGGTCCCAAAGGCAGGCGCATGCGCAAAAACTGCGCATCCCTGCAGCCATTATACAGGCATGGTGCCGCCCGCGGAGGGCGGGATCAGGCGTAAATCAGCGGGATGAAAGGAGTTACCGCTTCAGCGTGAAGCCGTGGGACGCACACGTCGTGACCGCGCCACTCGACGCGCCGAGTCCTTCGAAGACCGGAGATCCCACGAGCACGTCGCCGGTGTATCCACGGTCTCGAGGCATGCCTTCGAACGCAAGCGCCGCGTCGGGTGTCGAACCGGTCGAGAAGCGCACCGGCTCGCCTATGGCGCTGCCGCGCAGCCAGCCCTGGACGCTTGTTTTCACGAGCGCGACCTCACCCGTGAGCGTCTGGCCCGGCACCGACACGCGCCACACATCGGACGCGGCCGTGTTCGTCAGCACCACCGATATCGCTGCCGAAGACGGCACGCTGCCGGAAAGGCTCAGGCACATCGACGTTCCATAGATGATCAGGGAATAGTTGCCGGCGCCGAGAGCAAGCGCCGTGGGCGTGGGAGCCGTGGGAGATCCGGCGCCGCATGCCGACACGCCAAGGCCAACAATGAGCATCGCGGGCGCCAGAAAGGGTCGAATGGTGCATTGCGTCATAGCTGGCTCGTCGCTAGCGCAATGCCGATGCCAGGTTTCACCTGAGCTGTGGATTTGGTGATGTGGTGATCTGGTGATTTGGTGGGACGCGAGAACTAGGGAGCGGCCGCCGTCAGCTGTCCATGTTCCAGCCGGAAGATGCGGTCGCAGGAGGCGGCCAGCCGCGGATTGTGGGTCGCGATGATCGACGTCAGGCCGCTTTCGGCGTGCATCTCCCGCAACAGGGCATGAATCGAATCGGCGGTCGTCTCGTCGAGATCGCCGGTCGGTTCGTCGGCGAGCAGCAGCGTCGGCTGCATCACGAGCGCGCGTGCGATCGCGACGCGCTGCTGCTCTCCGCCCGACAGAATGCCGGGGCGATGATCGACGCGGCCTGCAAGGCCCACGCGTCCCAGCAGCTCCGACGCACGCGACCGCCGTTCGCCGGCCGCCATGCGCGCAATGCGCATGGGCATCTCGACATTTTCCAGGGCGGTGAACTCGGGCAACAGATGGTGAAACTGGAACACGAAGCCGATGTGCCGGTTGCGGAACTCCACGCGCGCGGCATCGCTCATGGCATGCACGGCTTTGCCGCCGATCTCGATCTCGCCGGCGTCGAACTCGTCGAGTCCTCCGAGGACATGCAGCAGCGTGCTTTTGCCGACGCCGGACGCGCCGACAATCGCAATCATCTCGCCCGCCGCCGCGGACAGATCCAGATCCCGAAGCACAGTCAACACCGCGCCGCTCGGCGACGCGTACGACTTCGAGAGCGCGCGAACGGTGATCAGCGCGTTCATGACAGGCCCTGGGCCCTGGGCCCCAGGCGATAGGCCTGTAGCGCTTTACCGAAATTGGCCTGAGGCCTACTCATTGATACCTCAAGGCCTGTGCCGGATCGAGCCTCGAAGCCTGGCGTGATGGATAGATCGTCGCGACGAAGCAGATGACGATTGAGGCGCCGACCACCGCGAGGAAGTCTGACAGCTCGACGGTGAAGGGCACGTGCGAGATCTGGTACACGTCGATTGGAATCTGAATAAGTTCGTAGCGGTCGGCGATGAAACAGACCAGCAGGCCGAGCACGGCGCCGATGGCCGTGCCGATCACCCCGATAACGAGCCCCTGGAGCATGAAGATCGTGCGGATCCTCTGCCTCGAACAGCCCATCGTCTTCAGGATGCCGATATCGCGGCTCTTTTCCATCACGAGCAGGATCAGCGACGCGATGATGTTCAGCGCGGCGACCATCACAATGAGACCAATGGTGATCGAGATGGCCATCTTCTCGAGCCACAGCGCCGAAAAGAGCGAGCTGTTCATCTCGGACCAGTCCTGCAGCTGATATTGGGGGCCGAGTGATTCCTCGAGCCGGCGCGCCAGCGACGGCGCCTCGAACATGTCGGCCGCGCGCAGCTCGATGTAGCTGGGGCCCAGGCGGCCCAGGAGCTGTGACGCGACGTCGATGTGCACGAACGCGTAGGCGGCGTCGAACTCGAACAGCCCCAGCCGATAGATGCCCACGACTTTGAATGCCCGCGTGCGCGGCATCATGCCGCCCGGCGTGAGGGTCATCCCTTCGGGCGTGATCAATTGGACGTGATCGCCCAGCGACACGCGCAGTCCGGTCGCCAGGTCTGCGCCAATGACGATCCCGTCGGGATCGTCTTCGCTGCGCGTCGACAACGCGCCGAGCTCGCCCTGCGTCATCGAGCGGCTCACGTCCGTGACGCGGGGCTCCAGCGCCGGATCGATCCCCTTCAGCGTGATGAAGCTGTCGTCGTCGGCACTGCGGAGAATGCCCTTCCCCAGCACCACCGGCGCCGCACCAACCACGCCGGGCTGCGCTTCGAGCTTGCGCAGCTCCGCGGTCGGATCCTCGAAGCCGCCGCCGATCTTGAACGCATAGATGTGCGCCGCCGACCCGACGATCCGATCGCGCAGCTCCTGCTGCAGACCCGTCATCAACGCGAGCGCAATGATCAACGCCATCACGCCGACACCCACACCGAGCGTGGAGATGAGCGAGATGAGCGAGATGAATGCCTGCTTGCGCCGGGCGAGCAGATACCGGAGGGCGATGAAGAGCTCGAACGACATCAGGCCACGCCTCAGGCCATAGGCCATAGGCCCTGGGCCCTGGGCCCTAGGCCTTGGGCGCTGGGCCTCATGCCGTTGGCATGCCGCTTGTCAAACGCGCGGCCGGAGGTGTCCACATGGGACGCAATCATGAGAAGCTCACCGTGTTCCACAAAGCTGACGAACTCGCCGTCCTAGTCTATCGTCTGACGAAGGATTTCCCGGCCGATGAACGCTTCGGGCTGCGAAGGCGCGGCGCGTGACGGCCGCCGCGATTACGTTCGCTTCCTCGATATCGCATTGGGTTCAGCAGCAGAGACAGGTTATCTCCTGCACCTCTCCGGTCGGCTCGGATTCCTCCCTGAAGACGCGATGAGCGAGGGCAGAAACTGCGCAGACAGCGTCGGCAAGATGTTGCAGAAACTGATCGCTGCCGTTCGGCGGATGCGCGACTAAGCGTGTGGACGCGGGGCCCAGGGCCTAGGGCCTAGGGCCCAGCGCCTACTCGTCCTTCTTCCTCATCAACGGAAAGAGAATCACGTCGCGAATCGAGGGCGATCCGGTGAGCACCATGACGAGGCGGTCGATGCCCACGCCTTCGCCGCCGGCCGGCGGCAGGCCGTATTCGAGCGCGCGCACGTAGTCTTCGTCCATGTGGTGCGCTTCCTGATCGCCTTTGTCCCGTTCGCCGAGCTGCGCATCGAAGCGACGGCGCTGTTCCGCAGGATCGTTCAGCTCGCTGAAGCCGTTCGCCACTTCGAAGCCTCCGATATACAGCTCGAAACGTTCCACTGTCTCCGCATCGTCGGCTTTCTGCTTCGACAGGGGCGACACGTCGGTCGGAAAGTCGTAGACGAACGTGGGCGCCACGAGCCGCTCCTGCCACAGGCGCTCGAAAATCTCCGTCGCGAGCTTTCCGGCTGACGCCCCGGGCGGCATGTCGAAGCCAAGATCCCAGGCGATGCGCGCCGCCGTTGCCTGATCGCGCAGATCCGCTTCGGTGACCGATCGGCCAAGCTTTTCCGATGCGGCTTCAGCGCCCGCCTGCCTGAGCGGCAGGCGCTTGTAGGGTCCCGCCATCGAGATGCGATGGCCGTTGAACTCGACCTCCGTCGAGCCTACCGCCTGTTCTGCGACGAAGGTCAGCATCTCCTCGGTTATATGCATCAGATGCTGGTAATCGACGTAGGCCTCATAGAACTCGAGCATCGTGAACTCGGGATTGTGCTGCGTCGAAATGCCTTCATTCCTGAAGTTGCGATTGATCTCGTAGACCTTCTCGATGCCGCCCACCGTCAGCCGTTTCAGATAGAGCTCGGGCGCGATGCGCAGGTAGAGCCGCATGTCGAGCGCGTTGTGATGCGTGACGAAGGGCCGAGCGAGCGCGCCGCCGGCGATCGGCTGCATCATCGGCGTCTCGACCTCCAGGTAGCCGCGCGCCTCGAGAAACCGCCGGAACGCCCCGATGGTCTTCGCGCGTACTTCGAACACCTTGCGCGACTCGGGATTCACGATCAGATCGAGATACCGCTGACGATAGCGAGTCTCGACGTCTGTGAGACCGTGCCATTTCTCGGGCATCGGCAGCAGACACTTCACCAGGAACTGGAGGCCGCTCGCCCAGATCGTCAGCTCGTTCGTCTTCGTGCGGAAGATGCGGCCCTCGACGCCCACGACGTCGCCGAAATCGAGCAGCTTGAAGATCCTGAAATCGCGCTCCGGCATCGAATCGGCGCGCAGGTAGACCTGGATCTTCTGGCGCCCGTCCGAAATCACCAGAAAGTTCGCTTTGCCAAAGCTGCGAATGGCCAGGATGCGGCCCGCGGCGCGCGTGACCGGTCTTTCTTCTTCGAGTGCGGCGCCATCTTTGCCGCCGTGCGCCTCCACGAGCGCGCTCACGGTATCGGTGCGATCGAAGCGCGTCGGATACAGCGTGACACCGAGGGCCTCGAGCTCGGCAAGATTCGCCCGCCGCTGGCGGATCAGTTCCGATTCGGAAGGAGGCGTGGGTTCCATGAGATTTGGGCAGGCTGGGCCTGCCCCTACAGTTTCTTCCTTATGGCGTCGACGACGCCGTTGACGAAACGCACGGAATCTTCGCCGCCAAACCGCCGCGCGAGCTCCAGCGCCTCATCGATCACGACCGCGGGCGGATCGTCCTTGCGCGTGAGCTCGAAGGCGGCAATGCGCAGCACGAGGCGATCGATCAGCGCGACACGCTCGAGACGCCAGTTCTGGAGCGATCCCGTGATGAGCGCATCGAGCTGCGGTTGCCCGGCGCGCACGCCGTTGAACAAACGCTCTGCAAACGTACGCACGCTGTCGTCGGCATCTCCCTCGAGATATTCGCCGGCCTCTTCCCAATAGCCGGCCAAAGCCGCCGGCGTGTCCTCGAGCCGTCCGACCTCCGCCCGGTACAACAGCTGCAGCGCGGCCTCGCGGCCGCGAGTGCGCTCCGGGCGTCCCTTCCGCTCGGCGGGGGTCATGGCTTCGCGCGCCACTCTTCGTAGAGGCGCACCATCTCGACCACCGCCTGCGCCGCCTCGCGTCCCTTGTTGGACGGGCCTTCGACCGCCCGCTCCAGCGCTTCCTCCACGGTATTGGTCGTGAGCACGCCGAACGACATCGGCACGCCCGACTCGAGCGCCGCGTGCGTAATGCCATGCGCAACAGCGGATGCGATGTAGTCGAAGTGCGGTGTAGCGCCGCGGATCAGGCAGCCGAGGCACACGATGCCGTCGTAGTCTCCCGTGTCGGCCAGCCGCCGCGCCAGCTGCGGCACCTCGAAGGCGCCCGGCACGTCGAACACGCGCACCCCGTCGGCGTCGATGCCCGCCTCGCGAAGCTGCGCCAGCGCGCCGTCACGAAGCCGCGACGTCACGAAGGCATTGAACTGTGAGACGACAACGGCTATGCGCACGAGCTTTTCTTTCCGGCGGGGGCCCCTGCACCCCGCCTGGCTCGCTCGCTTGCGGGGTCCCTTCGCCCCGCGCCGCTCGCTCGCACTAGCGGCCCGTGAACTCGGGCTTCCGCTTCTCGAGAAACGCCCGCGTCCCTTCCCGCATGTCGTCGGTGGTCGAGACGAGTCCAAACAAGGTGGTCTCGTACACCTGCGCGTGCGCCAGCGGAAGATCCGCGCCGCGATTGACGGCATCGATGATGAAGCGCGCGGCGATTGGCGCCTTCGCTGCCAGCGCGTGTGCGAGCTTGCGTGCTTCTGCCATCAGCTCCGCAGCGGGCACAATGCGATTCACCAGACCGATTCGATGCGCGTCGGCGGCGCCGATCGGATCCCCTGTCAGCAGGATTTCGAGCGCGGCGCCGCGCCCCACCAGACGCGTGAGCCGCTGGGTGCCGGCATATCCCGGAATCAGACCGAGATTGATTTCCGGCTGGCCGAGCTTCGCGGTGTCGGCCGCGATGCGCAGCGTACAGGCCATCGCCAGCTCGCATCCGCCGCCCAGCGCAAAGCCGTTGATCGCGGCAATCACCGGTTTGCCCAGATGCTCGATCGCATCGAGCACGCGCTGGCCCCGCTGCGCATGATCGCGGCCTCCGACCGGCGTCTGCACCGCAAGCTCGTTGATGTCGGCGCCGGCCACGAATGACTTTTCTCCTGCGCCTGTGAGGACGATCGCGCGCACCGACGCGTCGGCGCCAAGCGCTCCCATCACCGACGCGATCTCATCCATCGTGGCCGAATTGAGCGCGTTGAGCACCCTGGGCCTGTTGATGGTGACGATGGCGACGGCGCCGTCGCGTTCGAGAATCAGGTTTTCGAAAGCCATAAGCGTTCGTTAAAGAGGAATGAAGTACATCAGCCAGCCAAGGACGAAGGCCACGCCGACAAATCCGGCCAGCATGCGCAGTCCCGCGCGCAGCTGGTCGCGAGGCGCCTCTTTCGCGATGACCGCAAACACCGCGGACGTGAGCGCCGCGAACACGACCATGAGGCCCAGGTGCGACGTCACTTGCGCCCTCGCGCAACATCGAAGGCATCGAGCATCACCAGGGTGTTGAGCAGGCCCGACGCGATCATGAACGTATTGCCATATTCGTACGTGACTGCCGTGACCACGCCGTCGCCCGCGCCGAACGCCCGCGCGAGCAGATACGGCAGGCCGGTCATCAGATTTGCGAGGGACGCAAGCGCGACCAGTGGATCGCCCGGCGCGAACGGAAACAGCCGCCCGTGCAGCGCCAGGCCGATGACGAACATCGACGGCAGCACAATCGCGAAGACATACGCCTTCTGCCGTTTGCCCAGCCTGAAGTGTCCGGCGCCTGGCATCAGCCAGGACAGCAGCAAGAGAAGAAGCGCGGGAGGCGCGTTATCGGGCCTGACCCCTGCGGGCATCCTGCAGAGTGTACTGCGAAACGCGCGGCCGCGCCGTGGCGCTGACGACGCGGACGGCCAGCCAGGCCACCGCCGCGCCGAGCGGCAGAGCCGCCGCAAACCGGACGTCGTTGGTCATCGACACGCCTGCGAGATGTTCCGCCAGCCATGTCGCCGCGGTCGGCATGCCCGCACTACACAGAAGCCAAAAGTTCCGGGACGGCGCGGGAATATCGTGCGGCCGTCCGAGCGCGATCGCGAGGAACGCTCCAACCGGCGCCGCGGCATACAGCCCGAGGCAGCGCGCGCACACGGGCCATGCCGCCGCGCCCCAGTGATAGCTTCGCTCGGGCTGCTGATGACAAATGAAGGACGAAAGGCGGAACACGCTATCGCCGATGACGGCAGGGACGCCGGACGAACCCGCGGCCGTCAGCGTGAGCAGAACCATCCACAAAACAGACGCGGCGGCCAGCGCCCACGCCAGAAGCATGTCTCATGATAGCCGGCCGTCTTCAGCGCGACGACGATCCGCCCGACCCCGCGCCGCCGGCGGTGTCGGTGTGCAGGAAGTACCCCGTGCGGGTGCGCGGCTTCAGCTCGGGCCGGTCCGCGACGCGCACCACGACCCTGCGGTACTTGCCGTCGTCGCGGCCGTTGTGCGGCACGTAGCCGATCGAATACTGGCTTGCGAGTTCCGTGGCGATTGCGGCATAGACCTGATCCAGGTCCTGCACGGTCTGCGGAAAGAACGGCCTGCCGCCGGTCTCCACGGCCAATTGCTTCATGGAGTAATCGGACTGTGAGAAGTACGGTCTCGAGCCGGCACTGGCCTGCCCTCTCAGCGCGATCGTGTAGATGGACACGCCGCTTCGTTTTGCCATATCGAGCACATCGTCGAAGCTGAGAAGGCTTGACGTGTCTTCTCCATCGGAGAGCACGGCGATGGCCTGGCGCCGCACGTCGCCATCTGCCGAGGCGGGACGGCCGAATTCCTTCAGCGCAACGTAGATCGCGTTGTGCAGTGCCGTCGCGCCCTTCGCGCCCGTCCCGTCGATCGCTTTCCGGACCAGCGCGCGATCTTCGGTGAGCCGCTGCAGCACGCGCACGCCGTCGGCGAACGAAACGACCGCGGCGCGATCCTCCGGACGCAGGGTCTCGACGAAGCCCGCGGCGGCCCTGTGCACAACGTTCATCTTCGTGTCCATGCTCGAGCTCGCATCGATCAACAGAATGAGATCGAGCGGCACTTCCGCGGTGGCGAAGAACCGCACGTCCTGCTGCACGCCGTCTTCGAACACTTCGAAGTCTTCGGCGCGCAGTCCGCTTGTGTACTGCTGTTCGAGATCGGTGACGATGACGTTGAGCGCGACGATGCTGGTGCCGCTCTTGAAGGTCGGGACCTGCTGCGGCGGGCTCTGCGCGGAGAGGCTTGCTGCGGTTGCCGCGAGAAGTGCCGCGATTCCCACACTCGTCCGTACCATGGGGCGCCTCCGCTGATCGCCGCGGGCCCGTTCGCCCGGTCGGCACTGATCAGCGGCTGTGCAAACGAAAGGCCAGGTTCAGAATGGCGGCGTGCCGAAGTGCGCGGCGTATCGTTTTCGAAATTCGTCGAGCGTATACGCGTGGGAGAGGCCGCCGAGGTGTTCGAGCGCATAGGTGGCGGCGACGCTGCCGATACGGCCGCATGACTGCCAGTCGAGACCCGCGATGAGGCCTTTGAGCAGGCCGCCGCGATAGGCGTCGCCGACGCCGGTGGGATCGGCCTCGCGATCCGGCGCAATTGCCGGCACGTCGATGCGACCATCGCGGCCAAAGATGGACGATCCTTTTTCGCCTTTTGTAATGATGAGCGCGTCGGCCGACGCAAGGATGTCGCCTTCCGACAAACCTGTCTTCTGCCGGATCAGCTCGAATTCATAGTCGTTGCTGATGAGCACGGAGGCGCCGGCAATCCCATCCTTCAACTCGCTGCCGCTCATGCGCGCGCACTGCTGGCCGGGATCGAAAATGAAACGAATGCCGAGCGTGCGGC
This sequence comes from Vicinamibacterales bacterium, assembly GCA_040902895.1. Classification (GTDB taxonomy): domain Bacteria; phylum Acidobacteriota; class Vicinamibacteria; order Vicinamibacterales; family SCN-69-37; genus JALYRV01. The sequence goes on from JBBDWL010000024.1 coordinate 100,417, forward strand.
ATTCTTCCGCGTACTGCGTCATGGCGGCCGGATCGTTGGGGGCGATGATCACGAGCCCACAGTTTTTCACCGTACGGAACGACAATTCGGCCGCATGCGCCATGGCGCCGGTATAGAAAGAGGCAATCTGGTTGTTGTGCAGGTCGGTGCTGCAGAAGAAGGACGCGGTGAACTTATCGGGCACCACGCGCACGAGCGAGGTGTCGATGCGCGCGGCCTCGAGCCACTGCCGGTACTCCTCGAAGTCCTGACCCGCGGTCGCCATCAGATACGGCCGCTCGCCGAGCAGCGCGAGCGTATACGCGATATTCGGCGCGCAGCCGCCCCGCCGCTTGTCCATCGTGTCGACCAGAAAGCTCAGACTGACGCGCTCCATGTGCTCGGCAAGGAAGTGCTCGGTGAACTTGCCGGGAAACGACATCAGATAGTCGTAGGCGATCGAACCGGTCACGAGGGTCTTCATGGAATTGAAAGTCACGCTGTTACGTACTTTGCGATCAACGGCTCGAGATCCCTCTTCACGGACTCGGGAATGGCGTCGGGTCTCGTGAGAATCGCGTGGGCCAGTGCGCGGCCGCACTCGCAGGTGCGTTCCACCGGCAGGCGCTCGACCGCGCCGGCAATCACCTGCTGCGCCATCTTCGCGTTCTCGGTCAGGTTCGCGATGATCATGTCGACCGTCACCGAGTCATGCTCGGGGTGCCAGCAGTCGTAATCGGTGACCAGCGCGAGCGTGGTGTAGCAGATTTCGGCTTCACGCGCGAGCTTGGCCTCCTGCAGGTTCGTCATGCCAATCACATCGAAGCCCCACGAGCGATAGAGGTTCGATTCGGCCAGCGTCGAAAACTGGGGGCCTTCCATGCAGACATACGTGCCGCCCTGGTGCACGGTCGCGCCGGCAGCGCGGGCGGCGTCGTGCGCCAGGCCGCCGAGGATTCCGCAGAAGGGATGCGCGAACGCGACGTGCGCCACCAGGCCGTTTCCGAAAAACGTGCTGACGCGACCCCGGGTGCGATCGAAGAACTGATCGGGAATCACGATGTCGAGCGGCCTGAACTCCTCGCGAAGACTGCCGACCGCGCTCGCCGACAGAATCCACTCGACGCCGAGCGTCTTGAAACCATAGATATTGGCGCGGAAGTTCAGCTCGCCCGGCAGCAGCCGGTGTCCGGCGCCATGGCGCGCGAGAAAGGCTACGCGCCGGCCGCGCAGTGTCGCCAGCACGTACGCACCCGACGGCTCGCCAAACGGCGTCGTCACCACCCGCTCTTCGCGATCGATGAGCTCGGCCATGTCGTACAGGCCGCTGCCGCCGATGATCCCTATCCGGACTGCATCTGTCATGCCGCTTGGAATTTTAGTGCAAGGAGACCGGCTCGACGTACTTGCGGCCGTCTTTTTCGCGGAGATAGCCGGCCGCCACTGCCGGATCGTGCTCGAAGAAAATCAGGTATTCGCGCTCGATGGCCTCGCGAATGAACGTCTTCTTGAAGGCGAGCGTGTCCATGGGATAGAGGTCGTACCCCATGATCCAGGGCTCGTCGATGTGTGCGCAGGTCGGCACCATGTCGGCCGTGAAGACCGCCGTCTTGCCCTCGCTCTCGATGAACACGACCTCGTGATGCATCGCATGCCCGCCGCTGCGGCGCACGCGCACGCCCGGCATCACGTCCATGTCGGCATCGTGGAAATCGACCTGCCCTGCGGCCTCGAGCGGCAGGAAGTTGTCTGGCAGATAGCTCGCGCGATTCCGCTCATGCGGATGCGTCGCATCGTCCCAATCTCCCCGCCGCACCACATAGCGCGCGTTCTCGAAGTGCGGACGCAGGGTGCCGCCGGCATCGCGGACGACGAAGTCGCCGATGTGATCGAAGTGGAGATGCGTGGCGAGGGCGATCTCGATGTCGCCAGGGGCGTGACCGGCCGCCGCCAGACTCTGATCGAGCGTGATGCTGCGCTCGATGCCGTAGATGTCCTGTTCCTTCGCGCTCATCTTGGCGCCAATGCCACCGTCGATGATCATCAGCCGCTCGCCGCGCACCAGCAGAGGCCGCAGCCCGAGCTGAATGCGATTGCGCGCGTCGGCCGGCGCGCGTCTCTCCCACAGCGGCTTCGGCACCACGCCGAACATCGCGCCGCCATCGAGGCGGAAGAAGCCGTCGCTCAGGGAGATTAGTTCGAGGGATCCGAATCTCATACGAGTTAGGCCATAGGCCATAGGCGATAGGCCTTAGGCCTGAGCCGGCGGCGACAACGCGCCGCCGGCTATTCATTAAAAGCGGAGCGGGCGTTGTCCCGCGAGGCTGGGCCCTACGGCCTATGGCCTAGGGCCTAGGGCCTAGGGCGTCTTCTGGCCTATGGCCCTTCTGTTTCAGTTCGACCAGCACGCCGTGCGCGCTGGACGGATGGATGAACGCGACCAGCGAGCCATGGGCGCCCGGGCGGGGCGTCTCGTCGATCAGCTTCACGCCTGCGGCTTTGAGGCGCGCCAGCGCCGCGGCAATGTCGGGCACGTCGAACGTCACATGATGCAGCCCCGGACCGTGCTTGGCGGCGAACTTCGCGATCGGCGAATCGGCGGCGGTGGCCTCGAGCAGCTCGATCGCGGCGCCGCCGGCCGGCATGAAGTGCGCGCGCACGCGCTCGGAAGGCACCTCCTCGACCGGCTCGCGCTCGAGGCCGAGGCCGTCGCGCCAGAACGTCAGCGCGGCTTCGATGTCGGTCACCGCGATGCCGAGATGATCGACCCGGGGAAAATGGGGACGGGTCTCATTTTCCGGTCTGCGTCCAACGGGAAAATGAGACCCGTCCCCATTTTCCCCGAGCGCTCGCCCGATCAGCGCCTCGCTCACGGCATACGGATCGGTCTCGCGCTCGGCGATGCGCGCCAGCTCACGCTCGAACTCCCCTTCGCCAAGTACATCCCGCTCGAGATGCCGCATGAACGCGCGGCCGAGCAGCTCGCGCAGCCGGAACTCGGCGCGCGCGCGTCGCCGCTGCCCCACTTCGTCTTTCGTATGCTCGCGGAATTTTTCGATGATGCCGACCAGCTCCGCCACGCCCTTCCCCGTCGTGGCTTCCGTCTTCAGAATTGGCGGACGCCAGACGCTGGATTCCCAGTCCTGCAGCGACAGCATCGCCTCGACCGAGGCGGCGGTTCGGTCGGCCCCCTCGCGATCCGCTTTGTTGACGACGAAGATGTCGGCGATCTCCATGATGCCGGCCTTGAGGGCCTGCACCTCGTCGCCCGCGCCGGGGACGATCGTGACGATCGAGACATCGGCGGTGCGCACGATGTCGACCTCGTCCTGGCCGACTCCGACGGTTTCGATGATGACGAGATCGAAGCCCGCCGCATCGAGCACGAGCGCGGCTTCGGCGGTGGCGCGGCTGAGGCCGCCCAGGTTGCCGCGCGTCGCCATGCTGCGAATGAACACACCGGTATCGCTGGCGTGCGCCTGCATGCGCACGCGATCGCCGAGGATGGCGCCGCCGCTGTAGGGACTGGTCGGATCGACCGCGATGATGCCGACCGTGCGGCCGGCCTGACGGAATTCGGTGGTGAGCCGATCGACGAGTGTGCTCTTGCCCGCGCCGGGCGGACCGGTGACGCCGACCAGATACGCGCGGCCGGTGCTGGCGAAGATGCGCCCGATGAGCGCCGCGCCTTCAGGCGCCTCGTTCTCGATGAGCGAAATGGCACGGGCGACGGCCCGCACGTCGCCGGCCAGCACGCGCGACGAAAGGGAGTGCAGGTTCATTGCGCCATCAGCTGGCGCGCGATCACGAGCCGCTGAATCTCGCTGGTGCCTTCGCCGATGGTGGTGAGCTTCACGTCGCGGAAATACTTTTCCGCCGGATAGTCCTTCACGAAGCCGTAGCCGCCGAAGATCTGCACGGCGTCTTCGGCCGCGCGGACGGCGATCTCGCTGGCATACAGCTTTGCGATGGATGACTCTTTCGTCGTGCGCTGGCCCTGGCCTTTCATCCATGCGGCGCGGTACGTCAGCAGACGCGCCGCTTCGATGCGGCACGCGTTGTCGGCCAGCTTCCACTGGATGGCCTGAAAGGTGCCGATCGGCTGTCCGAACTGCCGCCGCTCTTTCGCGTAACCGCGCGCCGCGTCGTAGGCGCCCTGCGCGAGGCCGACCGACAGCGCCGCAATGCCGATGCGGCCGGCGTCGAGCACCTGCAGCGTATTGATGAAGCCCTGGCCTTCGTCGCCGACGAGCGCGCCGGCGGGCACGCGGCAACCCTCGAAGATCACCTCGCTGGTCTCGCTCGCGCGCATACCCAGCTTGTTTTCCTTCTTGCCCGCGCGCATCCCCGGTGTGCCCTGCTCCACCACGAACGCGGAGATGCCGCGGTGTCCCTTCGCGCGATCGGTGACCGCCATCACCACCATCACGCCGCCCGTTGCGCCGTGTGTGATGAACTGTTTCGAGCCGTCGATGACCCATGCATTGTCAGCGCGGCGCGCGACGGTGCGCATGCTGGCGGCATCCGACCCGGCGCCCGATTCCGTGAGCGCCCAGGCGCCAAGCACGCGCCCCTCAGCGAGGGGCACGACGTACTGTTTTTTCTGCGCCTCGCTTCCGAACATGAACAGGTGCCCCGAACACAGGCCGTTGTGGGCCGCCACGCTCAGCGCAATCGACGGGCACACGCGCGCCAGCTCCTCGATGCAGATGCAGTAGTCGAGCGCCGTCATGCCGGCGCCGCCGTACTCTTCGGGGAGCTGAATGCCCATCAGGCCGAGCGACGCGAGCCTGGGCAGCAGCGACGGCGGAAACTGCTGCGCCTCGTCCCATGCCATCACATGCGGACGGATCTCGGCCTCGGCAAACTCGCGCACCGTGCGCCGCAGCAGCACCTGATCGTCGGAGAGGCGAAAGTCCACGCTCGTATTGTATCGACAGCGAGAGGCGATGCCCGGTGTTCATCGGCGACGCCGTTAAAAGATCGCAGGCGCGACCGCTCTTTGGCGCGCCCTCGCCCCGGCGGCGCCGAGGAATACCGGGCGTCGCCTCGAGCGCCCATCCTGCTATCCTGTCGCATGCGCAGATCCCTTCGTGCGGCGGTCATCGCGGCGGTGCTCGCCGTGCCGGTGCCGGCCTTCGCCGATGCCACCATCTTCATCGGCTTCCTCAACAAACCCGAGAACCGCGTCACGCGCGGATTTTCCGCCGGCATTGGCCTGCTCGTCGTAGGCTTCGAATTCGAGTACGCGAATGCCGCCGAAGATCTCGTGAATCGACATCCGGCGCTTCAGACCGGCATGGGCAACATCCTCGTCCAGACGCCCTTCAGCCGGCTGCAGTTCTACGCGACGGCCGGCGGCGGTCTGTATCGCGAGCGGCTTGACGATCAGCAGGAAACGAACATCGGGGTCAATTTCGGCGGCGGCGTGAAGTTCGGCCTGCTCGGCCCGCTGCGCGCGCGGCTCGATTACCGCGTCTTCAACCTGCGCGGCGAGCCGATCCATCCAACGGTACAGAGGTTCTATGCGGGGGTAAATCTGAAATTCTAGTAGACAGGAGACAGGAGACAGGAGGGCTTAAGCACGAAGAGCGGAGACAGCTCGCTGCCTCCGCTCTCCTGTCTACCGTCTCCAGTATCCTGTCTACTTCGTTCTCTACTGCCCACCCACCGCCGTCGCCGTGCCCATGTCGAGCAGCATCGTCATGCCCGCCTTGTTCAAGGTCACGTACGCAAGCTTGAGCTTCTCGTAGAGGGCGGTGACTTCCGTTGGGAAGGCCTCTGAAAGAATCTTCACGGGATCGTAGTCGACACCAGGAATGGCCTTCTCGAATACGAAGATATACATGATCGCCGGACACTGCGTGCCATCGGGGCACTCAGTGGGCTGTGGCGGATCGGCCGACTTGTACACCTTCCAGGCCGCGGCCTGCTGACGCCGCGCCGGATTCTCGCTCTTCTGCAGCGCCTCGCGCAGGCGCCCGAGCACCATCTCGAAGTCGGCCGTGTTCGCCGCCTTGATGACGTTGAACACCATGCCGGAGCCGCTGGTGAACCCAATGGCCGGCTCGGCGGGTTGAGCGGGCGGCGCCGGCGGCTGCTGCGCCGGCGGCGGTGTCTGCTGTTGCTGCTGCTGTTGCGCGGCGGCGAATGGGGCTGAACCGAAGGCAACCGCCAGAGCCAACGCGCCAACCAGTACACGTCTCGACATGTTCATACCTTTCGTCTTCTTCAGTCGCTAGCCCCCGATGGCCACCAGCGGCCACGGGGCGATCTGCATATAGGCGTCCTTGATCGTCGCGTAAATCTCGTCCGCCTTGGCGCGCTCGAACGCGCCCGATTCGTAGAGCAGCTTGATGGGGTCGAACGTCACGCCTGTCGCGGGCACCTGCTCGACGTAAAACACGTAGGTGCGCGGCGCGTCGGCCGGCGTGCCCGCCGCGTTCACCCGGAAGATCTTCACCGCGGAGACCTGCTGCTGGAGTTCAGGCTTTCCACTGGCCGTGAGGCCCTGTCGAATGGCCGCCCAGGCAGCCTCGAAGGCGGTGGCTAGGTCCGGCTTGATCTGCTTGTAGACCATCACTGGTCCAGTCGTGAATCTCAGCGGATCGGGCTGTGCCGGCGCGGCCGGCTGCTGCGGAGTCGGCGGCGGAGGCGGATCCTGTGCCGAGGCAACCGCCGCGGTCGACACCACACACAGTCCGGCCAGAGCCACTATCATGAGCCGGCGGACCGGCTGTATCACGAGCGAGCGCATCGACATCTCCTCCTCACAAGAAAACCTTCAATAAACCGAACCGCTAGTTTACACGAACACCGCGAGCACCTCGTTCGCGAGCAGGCATCCGCGGCGCGTCAACTGCAGGCGGCCCGCATTGTATCCGGCCTCGTCAACGAGGCCCGCTTTCAGGTACGGAGCCAGCCGTTCGCCGTAACGGGCCCTCAGATCGACACCGAAGGTGCCGCCGAGCTCCGCGAGATCGACCCCGCACCGCATCCGCAGTCCCATGAACAGGGCCTCCTGCAGGCGCTCTTCATCGGTGAGCCGTCGTGTCTCGGCTTCGGGAAGAAGGCCGCGGTCGATCGCGGCGTTGAAGGCGCGCGTGTCAGCGATGTTCCGCCAGCGCCGCGCCCCGACTGTGCCGTGCGCGCCGGCGCCAAGCCCGTGCCACGCGCCTGCTGTCCAGTATTTGACGTTGTGGCGCGACTCGCGGCCGGGACGCGCCACGTTGGAGATCTCGTAGTGGTCGTATCCCGCGAGCTCGAGCATTTCCATCGCCTGCTCGTACATGTCCGCCGCAACATCGTCGGCCGCCCGCGACCAGCGCTCGCGCGCCATGGCCTCTTTCAGCGGCGCATTCGGATACATCTCGAGCAGATACAGCGACGCATGGTCAGGCGAGAGCGCAATCAGCGCCTCGACATTCGCGCGCCACCGCGCGAGCGTCTGACCGGGCAGCCACATCATGAGATCGAGGCTGATGTTGTCGAAGCCGGCGGCGCGCGCCTGAGCAAACGCGTCGCGCGCGCAGGCCGCGTCGTGCCTTCGATCGAGCCGCTTCAGCTCTTCATCGTCGAACGACTGCACGCCGAAACTCAGACGATTGATGCCGGCCAGCCGGAACGCTTCGAGCTTTGCGGGACTCACGGTCTCGGGATTGACCTCGAACGTGATTTCCGCGTCTGGATTAACCGCAAAAGCATTGCGGCACACGGACATGAGCGTCGAGGCTTCGTGCGGCGACAGCAGCGACGGCGTTCCGCCGCCGAAATAGATGGTGTCTATTCGCTCCGTTCCCTCGCGTGCCCTGCCGCGCATCCCGATCTCGCGCTCGAGCGCCGAGACGTACGCCTGCTTCAGCTCTTCATCGAGCAGACCGCGGTTGAAGTTGCAGTAGTTGCAGATGGACGCGCAGAACGGGATGTGGATGTAGAGGCCCGCGCTATGTCCCGGCTTTCCCACCAGACCACTTTAGGTCCATTCGGGGATCTTTGTCTGTCGGGATGCGCGACTTCAGCTGGCCGCGGGGCCGCACGTCCTGGACCTTCGGGGCCCTGCGGCCACCGGCCTGCGCGGCGGGCGACTTCGATTGATACCGCGCAAGCTCGTCGGATGTGGGATGCGGGCCAATCTCACGGACGTCGTGGCCCGAGATGGCCACCCAGTCGCACATTTCCATGAGGCGCGAGCGATTGCGCAAGCCGACGCGAAACGCAATGGAGTTCGGGTCGTCCAGCTCAGGGCTGTCGATCAGGTTCGTGGTCAGGATCGTCGGACGGCGGCTGGCATACCGCGTGTTGATGACGAGCCCCAGCGTTTCCTGCACCCAGTCGGACGTCTTTTCCTGGCCGAGATCGTCGAGCACGAGCAGCTCGGCTTCCATCACGGGCCGCAGGATGTCCATCTCGTTGACTCGGGTCCCGGTTCCGTAGGTCTCTCGCAGCAGACGCAGCAGCTCGCTCGTCTCATAGAACTTGCCGCGCGCGTTCTTCCGGCGGATGCAATCCTTCAGGATCGCGGTGGCCAGATGCGTCTTGCCGACGCCGGGCGGGCCATAGAACAGCAACCCGCGGTCGACGACGGGAAACCGATCAGCAAACTCCGTCGCGCGGCGGTGCGCGTCGCGGTGGCTGTCGAAATTCGTTTCGAACGTGGTGAAGTCGCAGCTGTTGTAGCGCGCGGGAATGCGCGCGTCGTTGAGCAGCGTGCCCGAGATGGCCGCCTTCCAGCAGTCGCAGCGCACGACGCGGCGAACGCCATCGACGTCGAGCGCTTGCCATCCAGTATCTTCACAAATCGGGCAGGCCATCGCGAATGCGAATCATAAACCCGATTCGCGAATTTGTTGATTGTTGACTTGTTGCGTTAAAGCGGATCGGATTTTTCCGGCTTCGGCGGCGGCTCGCGCTTGACGAGATCGCCCGGCCGCGAGCGCACGAGCGCGGTGTTGAGCCGCTGCTCCCAGTCGCCGAGGCCGCGCGACAGCTCGCGGCGCACGTAATCCATGAACTCGTTGACTTCGCCCTGCATCCGCTCGATCGTCCGGCGCATGTTCAGGATGATTTCAACGCCGGCGAGATTCACGCCGAGATCGCGCGTGAGCGACAGAATCGTTTCGAGCTGCTCGAGATCTTCATCCGAGTACAGCCGGGTATTGCCTTCGGTGCGCGACGGCTTGAGCAGGCCCTCGCGCTCGTACAGGCGCAGCGTCTGTGGGTGGATGTTGTACTTCTCGGCCACCACGCTGATCATGTAATAGGGCTTGCCGGGTTTTTTGGTCACGCGAACATATCCTTTCGCACGTCCGCGGCGTTGAGCCGGCCAAATTCTTCGAGCAGACTCTTCGATCGTTCGTCGAGATTCGGCGGCAGCACCAGCCGCGCCTCGATGACGAGATCGCCCGACTCGCCTGTGGCCGACGGGATGCCGCGGCCGCGCAGGCGGAACCGTTGCCCCGTCTGCGTGCCCGGGGGGACTTTCAGACGGGCGGTCCCGTCGAGGGCCGGCACGTCGATGCGGGCCCCGAGCGCGGCCTCATGCACGGCGATCGGCACCGTGATGTGCAGATCGAGGCCTTCGCGCCTGAACGCCTGGTGCGGCGCGACGTGAACGCGGACATACAGGTCTCCGCGCGTCGCGCCGGCGGCGCCCGCATGTCCCTTGCCCGGCACGCGGATCACCTGCGCGTCCGTTGTGCCGGCTGGCACGCGCACCGCAACCGTCTCGCATCGCGGAAACACGCCGAGCGCGCCGCACGCGGCGCACGACTGCTGGCGGAGCCTGCCGGTGCCGCCGCAGGCCACGCAGTTCTTCGAAAAGACCATGTGGCCGCGGGCCCAGCGCACGGTGCCGGAGCCCTGGCAGCGGCCGCAGCGGGTTTCGACGCGGCGCCGCATGCCCGACCCGTCGCATTCCGCGCAGCGCTCCTGCCGCGTGATGCTGATTGGAAACTCGCCGCCGCGCATCGCCTGCTGAAACGCCAGCGGCAGCTCCACGTGCAGCTCGGATCCGGCGCGCGCCGGCTCGGGCGCGGCCGGCGGCTGAAACATCTCCGCGAAGAGCTCGCTGAACGTACCGGCCTCGCGTCCCCGCGCCTGCGTCGTGAAGTCGAACCCCTCGAATTCGATCGAGGGATCGGTTGCCGGCAGACGCTGGCCCGAGTCGTACTGCCGCCGGCGCCCTGGCTCGCTCAGGATGTCGTAGGCCTCGGCGACACGGCGAAAAATCGCGGCCGCCGTGTCGTCGCCCGGATTGATGTCGGGATGGTACTTGCGCGCAAGCCGCCGGTACGCCCGCTTGATGTCAGCGATCGTGGCTTCGCGCGCAAGACCCAGGACGACGTAGCAATCCATCAGTTCTCAGGCGTCGGACAGGCTAAAGCCTGTCCCTACTTCTTCTCTTCTTCCACCACTTCGGCGTCGATCACGTCTTCCTCGGCCGCCTTGGACGGTCCGGCCTCGGTCTCGCCGCCCGGCGCGGCGCCCGGCGTGGGCCCGCCCGCGGTTGACGCGCTCGCAGCCGCGTTCTTGTAGAGCATCTCGGCGGCCTTCGACTGCGCCGCATTGAGCCCGTCGAGCGCGCGGCTGATCTGCGCCGGGTCGTTCGATTCGAGCGCCTTCTTCACATCCTCGATGCCCGATTCGACGGCGGCCTTCTCGGCCGGCCCGATCTTGTCGCCGGCGTCCTGCAGCATCTTCTCGGCCGCATACGCCCCCTGCTCGGCGCGATTGCGCGTCTCGACCGCGTCGCGCGCCTTGCGGTCTTCATCGGCGTGCGCGTCGGCATCGCGCGTCATCCGATCGACCTCGTCCTTGCTGAGGCCGCTCGACGCGGTGATGGTGATGCGCTGCTCCTTCTGCGTGCCGAGATCTTTCGCCGACACGTTGACGATGCCGTTGGCGTCGATGTCGAAGGTGACTTCGATCTGCGGCACGCCGCGCGGCGCCGGCGGAAGACCCACGAGATGGAACCGGCCGAGCGTGCGGTTGTCGCGCGCCATCGAGCGCTCGCCCTGCAGCACGTGCACTTCGACACTCGTCTGGCCGTCGGCCGCCGTCGAGAAGATCTCGCTCTTGCGCGTCGGGATCGTGGTGTTGCGCGGAATCAGCGCCGTCATGACGCCGCCGAGCGTCTCGATGCCCAGCGACAGCGGCGTGACGTCGAGCAGCAGCAGATCCTTGACCTCGCCGGCGAGCACGCCCGCCTGCACGGCCGCGCCGATCGCGACGACCTCGTCGGGGTTCACGCCCTTGTGCGGCTCCTTGCCGAACAGATCCTTGACGATCTGCTGCACGCGCGGAATGCGCGTCGATCCGCCGACGAGCACCACCTCGTCGATGTCTTTCGCCGTCAGCCCGGCATCCTTCAGCGCCTGATTGGTCGGGCCGACGGTCTTCTGCAGCAGATCTTCGACGAGCGACTCGAACTTCGCGCGCGTCAGTTTCATCATCAGGTGCTTGGGCCCTGACGCATCGGCCGTGATGAACGGCAGATTGATGTCGCTCTCCATGACCGACGAGAGCTCCATCTTGGCTTTCTCCGCCGCTTCACGAAGCCGCTGCAGCGCCATGCGATCCTTCGCCAGGTCGATGCCGTCAGACTTCTTGAACTCGCTGATGATCCACTCGATGACGCGCTGATCGAGGTTGTCGCCGCCCAGATGCGTGTCGCCGTTGGTGGCCTTGACCTCGACCACGCCTTCGCCGACTTCGAGAATCGAGATGTCGAACGTGCCGCCGCCGAAGTCGTAGACGGCGATCGTCTCGTCCTTCTTCTTGTCGAGCCCATAGGCGAGCGCGGCCGCTGTCGGCTCGTTCACGATGCGGAGCACCTCGAGACCGGCAATCTGTCCGGCGTCTTTCGTGGCCTGCCGTTGCGCGTCGTTGAAGTACGCCGGCACGGTGATGACCGCTTTGGTGACCGGCTGCCCGAGGTATTCCTCAGCGGCCTGCTTCAGTTTCTGAAGGACCATCGCCGAGATTTCCGGCGGGGAGTACTGCTTGCCGCCCGCTTCGATGCGCACGTCGCCGTTGTCGGCCTTGCGCACCAAGTACGGCACCATCTTCATCTCTTCATTGACCTCGTCATAACGGCGACCCATGAAGCGCTTGATCGAAAAGACGGTGTTCTCGGGGTTGGTCACGGCCTGACGCTTGGCGACCTGGCCGACGGGACGCTCGCCCGACTTGGTGAAGCCGACCACCGACGGCGTAAGGCGGCTGCCCTCCGGGTTGGTGATGACCACGGGCTCGCCACCCTCCATCACGGCCACGACGGAGTTGGTAGTGCCGAGGTCGATTCCGATGATTTTGCTCATAGCTGTCTGTGCCTCTCTGGAACGGCTGGGGCCCTTCGACAGGGCTCAGGGCGTGCCGTTCAGCGCTTTATATCCTCACGATAATAAAACCTGAGTCTTAACGTGTCAAGCGGGCTGTTGCGCTACCTCCTAATTCACCAATTCTTAATTCCCCAATTTCTGCGATACTGGGTACCGCCTGCCTGTTTGGGGTCTGCCAAGCCCCCTTGCTCCCCGGGGTCGTTGCCATGCGCACGCTCATCGCACTCGTCCTGTTTGGTCTGCTGACCGCGCCGGCCTTCGTGTCTGCGCAGTCGGCGAGCTATGACATTCCCGCCCACGTGTCTCGCGTCGATGGCCCGGCGCGGCTCGAGAGCGCCGAGGGCGACGATGAACTCGAGAGGAGCCTGACGCTCGCGCAGGGCGACCGGGTGCGCACGCTCGGCGGACGGGTCGAAATCCTCTTTGCCGACGGCACGCTGCTGCATCTCGATCGCAACACCATCCTGGATTTTCAGCGCGAAGACTTCGTGCGCGTGATGGAAGGGCGTGTGCGCTGGATTGTCGCGCGCGAGGCGCGTGCCGCGGTGCGCGTCGATACGCCTGCCGCGACGATCGAGCTGGAGCCGGGCGGCGATTATCGGATCGCGGTGGCGCCCAACGGCGACGCGGAGCTCATGGTGCTGCGCGGCGGCGGCGCCCTGCTGAACGATCAGGGCGACACGACGCTCAGAGCCGGCGAGCGCGCGGTGGCCGTGCGCGGCCGCGCCCCCTCGCAGGCGTTCTATGCCAATGCCGCGGCGTGGGACGACTTCGATCGCTGGAGCGACGCGCGGCGGCGCGATCATGCCGCGACGGTCTCGCTGCAGTATCTGCCGAACGAGCTGCACACGTATGGCGCGGCCTTCGATTCGTACGGCAGCTGGCAGACGCATCCCTCGCACGGCTACGTGTGGTACCCGTCCGCGCCTGTTGGCTGGCAGCCCTATTCGCACGGCCGCTGGCGCAGCCATCCGCGTCACGGCTGGATCTGGACCGGCTACGACCCGTGGGCGTGGCCCACGCATCACTTCGGCCGGTGGGGATTCTCGGCCGGCGTCTGGTTCTGGATTCCGGGCCGCTCGTGGGGACCGGCCTGGGTCTCTTGGGCGTCATCCCGCGGGTATGTCGGGTGGTCGCCGCTCGGATGGGACGATCATCCGATCTACCGCGTCGGTCACGTTCGCGGAACGTCCAGCTTCCCGTGGTGCGGATGGACGTTCATCCGCGACCGCCAGTTCGGCGGCCGATGGCGGCCCACCGACATCTTCATCGGCGCCGGCATCAACGTCGTCGCGCACGGCGGCATTGTGCCGGCCGTCACGGCTCCCGCCGGCCGCCGGGCCGTGCCCCGCAACGGCGTCGCCGCCGGCACCGCGGTGCCGCGCGGAACAGCCGTGCCGCGAGGAAGCGCGCTGACCGGATCGACTGGCGCAACGGACGGCGCAGGAGGCCTTGGCTCGGTGCCGAACGCGCGGCCGCGCCAGATTCCGACCGGGCCGGTGCGATCGGCGCCCGGGTCGCGTACGGCGCAGCCGCGCCGCGGCGACGGCGAGAACCCTGCGCCGGCGCCGAGCGGACGCACCGCGCGGTCTCGCGGCGGCGATGAGGAGACGGTATCGCCCGCACCGAGCGGGCGGCCCGCACGGCCTCGTGTCGAACAGCGGGAGACGCCGTCGGGTTATCCGTATACGACCCCGGTGCCTGAGGCGAGCGCACGTCCCCGTGAAGCGAATTCGGTGCGGCGCGCGGGCGATCGCGAATCGGCCGCGCGGCCGTCATGGTCTGTTCCCATTGCGGATTCACGCGCGCCGGAGCCGCGCGGCCGCCAGCGCGAGCCGCGCGGCGCGGGTCCCTCCGGTGCTGTGGCCGATGCGCCGCGCGAGACTTCGCGCAGCGCGGTGGCGCGGCCATCCGCGCGTGAGCGTGTCGCTGAGCCGCGGGGAATGGAACCGCGCGCCGGCAGCGCGCCTCCGAGCCGTGGCGCACCACGCGGTGTCGGCGGCGAACCGCGCGCCCGCCAGTCCGGACCGGCGCGTGCGCCCTCGGGCCGCCAATCGGAGCCGCGGACCGCATCGCGTCCGGCCCCCGCACAGTCAGGCAGCCGTCCGGCGCCGGCGCCGGCCCGGCGGCGCAGTGGCGGATAATCAGATGTCATGAAAACGCGCCTCGTCGGCCTTCTTCGCCGCGCCAGCTTCATTGCATTGTTCATTGGAGCGGCGCTGGCGGGGACGGCCACGGGCGTGCTCTTCGCCTTCACCGGCGACCTGCCGCAGATTTCCGCGCTCGACGACTATTCCCCCAGCACCATCACACGCCTCTATGACCGCAACGGGTCGGTCATCGCCGAATATGCCATCGAGCGCCGCACCATCGTCGGCTACCGCGACATCCCGGAAAACTTGCGCAACGCGATCGTCGCGCTCGAAGACCACACGTTCTTCCGCCACGTCGGCCTCAACATCCCGCGCATGGTGCTGGCCCTCGTGCGCGACATTGCGTCGCGCGGCCGGGTGCCGGGCGGCAGCACGATCACGCAGCAGCTCGCGCGCAACCTGTTCGCCGGCGACATCGGCTTCACGCAGGGCGACACGTCGTGGGAACGGAAGGTCAAGGAATCGCTCGTCGCCATCCAGATCGAGAAGCGGTACACGAAGGAAGAGATCTTCACGATGTACTGCAACCAGATCTACTGGGGCCACGGCGCCCACGGCGTGCAGGCGGCGTCGCGCCTGTATTTCGGCAAGCCGGTCAGCGAGCTCACCCTTGAAGAGGCCGCCATGCTCGCCGGCATCATCCAGGGCAACGTCCGGCAGAGCCCGTACGTGAACATGGAGGCCGCCCTGCGCCGCCGCAACCAGGCTCTTCACCGGATGGCCGAAGAGGGGTACATCACGCGCGAGCAGTCGCTGGCCTCACAAAAGAAACCCATCGTCACTCGCGGCGAGCCGAATCAGTCGGGGTCGATCGCGCCGTACTTCGCCGAGGAGGTGAGAAAGCAGCTCGAAGCGCAGTACGGCGCCAAGGCGCTCTACGAGAACGGCCTGCAGGTGCGCACGACGCTCGACGCCGACCTGCAGGCAGCCGCGAACGCCGCCCTTGACGAGGGCCTGCGGCGCCTCGATCGCCGCCGCGGATGGCGCGCGCCGGCGCGCAACATCATCAAAGAGGGCCACACGATCGAGCGCTTCAAGCTCGCGCGCTGGGATCGTCCGGTGGCCGCCGGCCACATCGTCCCCGCGGTCGTCACCGTCGCCGGCGACACCATCGCCGTGCGGGCCGGCCGGCTGCACGGCACGATTCCGAGGACCGGCTATGCCTGGACGCGCCGATCCCCACGGCAGCTCGTGAAGATCGGCGATCTCGTCGAGGTCCGCATCGACGCCATCGATGAACCGGCAGGGACGTTCACCGGAAGGCTCGATCAGGCGCCGCTCGTGCAGGGCGCCGTGGTCGCGATCGAGAACAGCACGGGGCGCGTGCTGGCGATGATTGGCGGCGCGAATTTCGAGCGCAGCGAGTTCAACAGGGCGACCCAGGCGTTACGGCAGGTCGGCTCGGCGTTCAAGCCATTCGTCTATGCCGCCGCGATCGATCGCGGCTACACGGCGGCCTCGATCATCGTCGACGAACCCGTGAGCTATCCGGCCGCGGGCTCGGACTGGTCACCCATGAATTACGACCGCGAGTTTCATGGGCCGATGACGCTGCGCCGCGCGCTCGAACAGTCGCGCAACATTCCCGCGGTGAAGGTCATGAGCGAGCTTGGCCCCGGGCAGGTGGCCCAGTACGCCAAACGCATGGGTATCACGTCGCCAATTCCGCCCTATCTTCCTGTCGCGCTTGGCGCCGCGGAAGCGACCTTGATCGAGATGTCCTCCGCGTACAGCGTGTTTCCGAACCAGGGCGTGCGCATGACGCCCTATCTGGTGCAGCAGGTCACCGATCGCGAGGGGAACCTGCTCGAAGAAAACCGTCCCGAGCCGCACGAGGGTCTGCGCGCCGACACGGCGTTCGTGATGACCAACCTGCTGCGCGGCGTCGTGCAGCGCGGCACGGCCGCGAGCGCCGCGTCGCTCAACTGGCCGCTGGGGGGCAAGACCGGGACGACGAACGATTACACCGACGCCTGGTTCATCGGCTTCGATCCGTACATCACGGTCGGTGTCTGGATCGGACTCGATCAGAAGAAGCCGATCGGCAGCGGCCAAACCGGCACGAGCGCGGCACTGCCGATCTGGATCGAGATCATGGAACCGTACATTGCGAAGCGGCGCGCCGCCGGCCCGCCGCCGGAATTCCCCCGCCCCGGCAACATCGTCTTTGCCGAAAACGAAGCCTATATTGCAGGGACGCAGCCAGGAGGAGGGCGGTAAATTATCGATGTGTGACTTGTAGATTTGTTGATCGCATCTATTGATTTGGGCGGCGCTTACGCTGCTCGCGCTTCCGCTTTTCCTCGAACAGCCTCAGGTTAGTCCGCGAAGTCTTGTACGACGTCGCCAGAATGGCCCTGAGTTCTATCGCTTCCCTCAGTAGCGGTGTGATCCGCTCGCTCGGCGCGAGATGCGCGTCGCGCATGACCTCGAGCCACCCGACGGTTTCATCAGCTTCATCCAGCGCCACCCCCAATTTCGAGACGAACTCCTTACGGCTTCTGCCGCGGCAGGCACTGCGGTAGTTGTCCCGTGCGCTCGGCGCGCAGCGGCAAATCTGTTCAAAGGTTGATTGCGACTCGACGCGGTGGTGGACGGAGCCGACTAAGGCAAGGACTTCAACGGCCTGCACATGCAGACGCCGCAGCAGATCTTCTGAGCGCATGCCTTGAATGACTGGCATGCCGCATGCCGAGCGAATTGCCGCCCAAAATCAACAAATCACCAACTCAACAGTTCAGAAATCACCAAATCAACAAGTCACAGATCAGCAGATTCTTCCATGTCGAGCTTCCCAAGCGCCTTGCGGAACAGATAGGCCTTGATGAATTCATCGAGATCGCCGTCGAGGATGCGGCTAATGTTGCCGGCTTCGTGTTTGGTCCGGTGGTCCTTCACCAGCTGATACGGATGCAGCACGTAGCTGCGGATCTGGCTGCCGAAGGCGATGTCTTTCTTTTCGCCGCCGAGTTGATCGAGCTTGGCCTGCTGCTCCTTCAGCTTCAGGTCGTAGAGCCGCGCTTTCAGCACGCGCATCGCCGACGCGCGGTTCTTGTGCTGGGAGCGCTCGTTCTGGCACGACACGACGATGTTGGTGGGAATGTGCGTGAGGCGCACCGCGGAGTCGGTGACGTTGACATGCTGGCCGCCGGCGCCGCTCGACCGGTACGTGTCGATGCGCAGATCCTTCTCCTCGATGTCAATCTCGATCTCGTCGTCCAGCTCGGGCCAGACATAGAGCGACGCGAACGATGTATGGCGGCGCGCCGCCTGATCGTAGGGAGAGATGCGCACGAGGCGATGGACGCCCGCCTCGGCCAGCAGCAGACCGTAGGCATAGGGGCCCTGCACCGAGAAGGTCGCGCTCTTGATGCCGGCCTCGTCGCCCGGCTGCAGGTCCATGATCTCGCGCTTGAAGCCGCGGCGCTCCGTCCATCGGATGTACATGCGCATGAGCATCTCGGCCCAGTCCTGCGATTCGGTGCCGCCCGCGCCGGGATGGATGGTGACGATCGCGTTCTTGGCGTCGAGCTCGCCGGAAAGCAGCGTGCGGATCTCGCCGGCATCGACATCGGAGGCGAAGGCCGTGAGGCTCGAGTCAATCTCGGCGGCCACCGGCTCCCCCTGCTTCGCCCAATCGACCAGCACGGCGAGATCGTCGCCGCGCTTGCGCAGCGATGCGGCCAGCGCGCGGTCCTCCTCGAGCCGCCGGCGGCGCTGCAGAATCTTCTGCGCGGCAGCCTGATCCTTCCAGAAATCGGGATTGGAGACGCCCTGTTCGAGGCGGGAGAGCTCGTCGGTCAGACGTGCTTCGTCAAAGCCCCCTCCGCAGCGCGGCAGCACGCTCGGCGAGCGCATCGAATTCCTTGACCTGTTCCTCGAGTGTTCGCATGGAATTGAAAATTGGTAAGTTGAAGATTAAAAATTACTGTTTGTCGCGCGGCGCACGCGGAATCCCGCGAAGGCGATCGCAGCCATCACGGCCAGCGAGATCCACGCGATCAGATCGCCAATGGTCGCATAGATCGTGCGGCCCGTGTGCCATCGCACGTCGCCGGTGACGACGGCGGTCTCGAAGAGGCGCGTGCTCGCGATCACCTGTCCGTAAGGATCGACGATGCCGGTAATGCCGGTGTTGGCGGCGCGCACGAGATAGCGTCCCTGCTCCACGGCGCGCAGCGTGGCCTGCTCCCAGTGCTGATACGCCGCCGACGTCGTGCCGTACCACGCGTCGTTCGTAATGGTCACGAGCAGCTCGCTGCCGCCCAGCGTGAAACCGCGAATCAGCCAGGGATAGACGACCTCGTAACAGATCGCGACGCTCAGGCGATGG
The DNA here is from genome assembly GCA_040902895.1 of Vicinamibacterales bacterium. Taxonomy (GTDB): domain Bacteria; phylum Acidobacteriota; class Vicinamibacteria; order Vicinamibacterales; family SCN-69-37; genus JALYRV01. Next base: position 119,220 of record JBBDWL010000024.1, read on the forward strand.
CCATCGACCGGCAGCAGTACAGGCTCGAGACCCGGCGAAAAATCAGAGACGGCCTCGACGAGCGGTCCGACAAACGGCAGCAGCTGGCGCAGCGGCACGTACTCGCCGAACGGCACCAGGTGCATCTTGCGATAGACGGCGCGCGTCTGTCCGTCGGCGCCAACCAGAAACGCGGAGTTGTAGAGCCGGTTCTGCTGCGCGCGCTCGATCTGATCGCTGCCAACGACGAACGGCGTGCGCGACTGCATCGCCAGGCGCCGGATCTCAGCGGCCAGCATCGGATTTTCTTCCAGAAAGAACGGCGTCGACGATTCGGGCCAGATCACGACCTGCGCGCCGGCACCGAGCGCCTGCCGGCTCAAGTCGAGATAGCGGTCGAGGATCGGGCGCGCGAGCGCGGGATTCCACTTGTCTTCCTGCGCGATGTTGCCCTGCACCAGCCCGACGCGGAGCGCGTCGCCCTCGCGCGTGAGACGCCCGTCGCGAATGCGCAGCGTGCCCCACACGCCAATGGCGATCACCGCCAGGATCACACCGCTCGAGACCAGCCAGCGCGATGGCGTTCGCGTGACAGCGGTCCACGCGCCCGCGGCGCTCACCGCGGCGACGACGAACGAGAGGAGATAGATGCCGCCGACGCTGGCAACCTGGGCGATGGGCGGCACGGTCGCCTGGCTGTATCCAAGCAGCACCCACGGAAATCCGCCGCCGATCCAGGAGCGCAGGTACTCACAACCCACCCAGATGAAGGGCGCGGTCCACACCGCCCATGGACCAAGTCGGATGAACGCACGCCCGAGCACCCAGCCGAAGAGCGCGACATAGAACGCGAGAAAAAGGACGAGCAACGCGCAGACGCCGACCGCGGCCGCGACTGGAAGGTCTCCAAACGTCCGCATCGTCCCGACCAGCCAATAGAGCGTGCCGGCGAAGTACACAGTGCCCGTCACGAAACCGAGCAGGATGGGCGCGCGCGAGCTCGCGCGGCTGCCGGGCAGGCCGATGGCGATGATTAATGGAGCAAGCGCGATCCACCCGGGCGCGGGATGCCCGAATTTCGGGAAGCTGAGCGCCAGCAGCACGCCCGACGCAAGCGCTAGCGCGTAACGAAGGGTGTGAATTGGTGTTCCCGCTGGAGCCGGCCGGCGACGGCTTCCGCGTCGCGGCGCTCACGATAAGGTCCGACGCGCACGCGGAAACTCGTGGTTGGCGAGCCGGGTGTCGGCGCCAGCACGAACGCTGGAAAGTTGCTGCGCTTGAGTGTCGCCACGACGCTGTCCGCGGCCGCGCGACTGTTGTAGGCGCCGATCTGGGCGACCCATCCGTCCGACGCAGGCTGAGGCATGTCAGCCGTCGCGGGCGCCGCGGCCGGCGGCGCCGGCTGCGCCGGCGGCGCAGGATTGACCTGTTCCTGCTGTGGCGCCGATTGCTGCAGGCGCGTGTGATAACTGAATTGATCGGGTTCTTCCGGCACCGTTGGCGGCGGCTCGGCCGGCGGAAGTCCGGGATCGGGGCTCGCCTGCGCCACGTCGGCCGCCGCTTCGAGCGTCGTGCCGGTCGCGTCGGCAATCACCGTCTCGGCGCCCACGCCGCGCCCGACCAGCACACCCGTGAGAAAGATCACGACCGAGACCACGGTCGTGGCCATGAACAGGAACACCAGCTGCTTCCCGCTCAGTTGAATTTCGTGAAAGCCTTCTTCAGACACGGTCTGCTCATTTTATGCGATCGAGCAGCGCTTTCGCGGCCGTGTTGTCGGGCTCGAGCTCCAGCACCCGGCCAATCTCGATTCGCGCCTCTTCGCGCTGATCGTTGTCGATCAGCGCCTCGGCCAGCGCCAGGCGCGCGGCCATCGTCTCGCGGCTCCAGATTGAGATGCGGAACGCGTCGATCGCCTCGGGCAGCCGGCCGCCGCGCCGATAAATGCGGCCCAGCAGCAGGTGCGCTTCAGGCAGATACGGCGAGAGATAGATCGCGCGGCGCAGTTCGAGCGCCGCCTCGCGATCCTGCTGCTGGTCGAAGAGCCGCTGTCCGCGATCGAGGTGAAACGCGGACAACTCCTGCTGTTCGCGCTGCGCCGGATTGGTAATCAGCCGCTCGGGCGACCCCCGCGTGCCCGTGACGAGATCGGTGCGCAGGCGCTCGACATCCTCGGGCACTCCCGACGTCTCGGCGATCGCCCCCAGCAACCGGGCCAGATCGCGCTCACGCTGCGCTTCGGCGGTACGGCCGCTGGCGTCGAGCACGGCGGCCATCACCAGGTGCGCCTCACCGTCAGCCGGCTCGCGGCGCACGGCTTCGCGCAGCCAGTAGAGCGCGCCGTTGTTGTCACGCTCGAGGGCGTACGCATAGCCGAGATTGAAGAGAAAGTCCGCATCGTCCGGATCCAGTTCGGCGGCCTTGTGGAAGAAATACACCGCGCGGCCGCCCGCGGGCGTGGCGCCGCGCCGCAGCTGAATAACGCCCTGCGCGTTGAAGATGACCGGCGACGGCGCGTCGGCGCGGAGCGCTTCGAGCAGCGCAAAGGACTCGTCGTAGCGCTCCAGCGCGGTGAGCGACAGCGCCGCGGCGAACCGCGCGCGCCTGCCCAGGATCGAGGTCGCCGGCACGTTATGCGCCTCGACGAGCGCTTCGGCATGCCGCTCCTGATCGTCGAGGAGCTCCCACAACGCAAGGTTGGCCCGGCCATAGTCGGGCGCGAACGTCAGCGCCTCGCGCAGAAACTTTTCGCGTGTAGCCGGCATTGCCGCCACGAGGCCTTTCACGTACGCCTCGAAGGCGGGCAGCGGCGGCGCCGGAGGAGACGCCACCGCGGCACCTTTCGGCGCGTGCAGCGTCTGTTCGGCCAGCCGGTTCGCAAGCCTGTCCGCGAGCGCCATCAACTCGCCGAGCGGCGCGCGCTCGGCCACATCCGGCTGTGCGCGTCCCGCTTCGACCCGCAGACTGCGGGCGCGCACGGCGGCATCATTGCCATCGATTGTCAGCGCGCCGATCACCACGTCGGAGGCGCCGACCAGTTGCGCCACTTTGAGGATCGTGGCGCGGGTCAACGGCGCCGTTGCGGGCAGCTCCAGTTCCTCGAATGCGGCAGCGCGTTCGGCCCGGGAGAAGACAGGATACCCGCGCGCCTGCAGTGCATCCGCGACGAGCAGCGCCGCGGCCTCCCCCATCCAGTACGTGGTGCCGTGTTCCGCCTTGGGCGTGACGTCGAAGGGCATGACCAGCACGCGTCCGGTCTGCGCCGAGGCCGGCGCGCACACCAACAGCAAGGCCGCCAGAATCAGGAAGGGCATCACCTTCAGTCTAGTGCGCCTTCTTTCTTACCGAAGAGCTCGATCGATAACTCGCAGCCGCTGTCGCCCTGTCCTCGGCATGTCGACGCGCCGGCTTCAGCCGGAACCTGAAACAGGCGCAACACACGCTCGACGGTCGACGCGTAGTAGCCGCAGAGTGGCGCCGACGCGGTTTCCCGAACGGTACAGAACAGCGATCCTTGCAGATCGACGGTCGCCACGTTCTTGCGCACGCGGCTCATCGCCTTGGACCCGGAATAGGAGTCGGCAATGACCCCGCGGGCAATTGCCAGCGCAGCACGGGCCCTGAACCACATCGGCAGCGCGAGAATGAGCCGGCGTCTGAGAGGAGACATGCTCGCCAGAGACCAGTCGGCGGCGTATTCGCCCGCGCGGGCCACCACGAGCGGATAGGCGCGGCCTTCCGTGCGCAGAAAGCTGATCACGGCCAGCAACGGGGCCAGCCCGATCGTGCCCTCGCGAAGGCCGTGCGAGTTCAGCCAGTTCTCGTAGAACTCGAGACGCTGCGGCAGCACGTCACTGATCGCCTGATGCAGGCTGGCGACGATGACTCTACCGATCCTGGCTTCAGTCATGCTTGATTCCGACGGAAAACACTTGACATGACGTGGTAGCGTGCGCGCCGGTCAATACCACGTCATGTCAAGTGCTTTCCGTCTATACCTCGTATGAAGGCACTTGACATGACGTGGTGCTACGGCTTCGATCGATACCACGTCATGTCAAGTGCCATTCCGCCTGCATTCTCTCGCGTGGCGCCGGCGGCCATCCTCACGGGCGGCCAGGCGCGCCGGTTTCAGGGGCGCGACAAAACCAGCCTTGTCGTCGATCCTGCGGGCCGATCGATCCTCGAACATCAGATCGAGCTGCTCGCGCCCATCGCCTCCGAGATCCTGATCGTCACCAGCGCCGCGCGAGCGCCGGAGTTTTCAGAGGGGCGTCTGCCGGCCGGATCTCCCGCGAGCCCCGCCGCCGCCGTCAGGCTCCGCACCGTGCTCGACGCGCATCCCGGTACGGGCCCTCTCGGGGCAATCGTAACCGCGCTCGACGCCACGGACGCCGACTGGCTCTTCGTCATAGCCGGCGACATGCCGCACGTCTCCGCGACGCTGCTCGCGGCGCTCGCGCACATGCACGAACGGACCGGCAACGACGCAACGGTCCCGGTATCGCCCCGCGGGCTCGAGCCCCTGTGCGCCATTTACGCTCGCTCGGCACGGCCGCTGCTCGCCGGCGCGCTGAATTCAGGAGACCTTTCAATGCAGCGCGCACTCCAGCGGCTGCGCGCAGGCATCATGCCCGCAGGCGACGTGGCGGCGCATGGCGATCCGGCCATTCTCTTCCGCAACATCAACAGGCCCGAAGATCTGATGTAGGTGCGCCGGCGATCGTATCACGCTGGTACAATTGGCCGCTCCGATGATCCTGCCTGTCCACGACCGTGTCCGCGCACAGCTGATAGACATCATCGCATCGCACTTCGGCATCGATCGCGCCGAGGTTCCGGCCATTGCGATTGAAATGCCGCCCAACCGCGCGCTGGGGGATCTCGCCGTGCCGGTCGCGTTCGAGCTCGCGCGCCGGCTGCGCAAGGCGCCTCGCGCGATCGCGCAGGACATCGCGGCGGCGCTCGCGGGCGCGTCGCTGCCGGGGATCAGCCGCGTCGAAGCCGCCCACAACGGTTACCTCAACTTCTTCATCGATCGGCCGGCGTTCGTGATCGACCGTCTGGCGGCCGCGCACGGCGGCGACGCGGTCGCTGCGCCTGTGCGGACAGGCGAAAAGGTCATCGTCGAGCACACGGCGATCAATCCCAACAAAGCGGCGCACATCGGACACCTGCGGAACGCGGCGCTCGGCGATACGCTCGTGCGCGCGCTGCGCTTTCGGGGATGGCCGGTCGAAGTGCAGAACTACATCGACGACACCGGCGTGCAGGTCGCCGACGTCGTCGTCGGCTTCCGCGAGCTGGAAGGCCAGACGCTCGAGGGCGTCAAGACGATCGAAGCGTCCACGCGTTTTGATTTCTACTGCTGGGACCTGTACGCGCGCGTCACGGAGTGGTACGGCACCGACAAGGAACGCCTCAGGCTCAGAGGCGAAACGCTGCACGCCATCGAAGCGGGGGGCAACGAGATCGCCGAGCTCGCCGCGTTCATCGCCGACCGCATCGTGCGGTGCCATCTCAAAACAATGGCGCGGCTCAGGATCGATTACGACCTGCTCGGCTGGGAAGGCGACATCCTGCGCCTGCACTTCTGGGCCACCGCATTCGAACAGCTGAAACAGCGCGGATCGGTCTATCTGCAGACCGAGGGCACACTGGCGGGCTGCTGGGTCATGAAGATCGAGGACGACGCCGACGCCGGCGCCGATGCGGCAATCGAGGCGGGCGGCGACGCCTCTCGCGAGAAGGTTATCGTTCGATCCGACGGCACCGTGACCTACGTGGGCAAAGACATCGCCTATCAATTCTGGAAGTTCGGGTTGCTCGACCGCGATTTCTTCTATCGCATCTTCGCGCAGCGCGCCGACGGTACTCCCCTGTGGGCCACCTCGTCGACAGCTCCGTCCGATCCCCAAAGCCCGCCCGCGTTTGGCCGCGCGACGGCCGTCTATAACGTCATCGACACGCGCCAGGCGTATCTGCAGAAACTCGTGAAGCAGGCGCTTGCCGCCATGGGGTTCACGAAAGAAGCCGAGCGGTCAACCCACTTCTCGTATGAGATGGTGGCGCTCTCGCACGCCACGGCGCGCGAGCTTGGCTACGATCCGTCTGACAGCGAGGGGCGGCCGTTCGTTGAAGTCTCGGGGCGGAAGGGTCTGGGCGTGAAAGCCGACGACCTGCTCGATCGTCTTGCCGAGAAGGCGCACCTCGAAGTCGCCCGCCGGAACGAAGCGCTGAGCTCGGATGAGTGCCGGCGAATCGGGATCGAAATCGCCACCGCCGCCGTGCGGTACTTCATGGTGAAGTACTCGCGCGTCAAAGTCATCGCCTTCGACATCGAAGAGGCGCTCAGCTTCGAGGGCGAGAGCGGCCCCTACCTGCAGTACGCGACGGTCCGGGCGGGAAACATCCTCCAGAAGCTCGAAGAACGCCACGGTGTGGCTGCCCACCAGATCGGCACGGCCCTTGCGGGCGTCCCCATCGATGCCATTGCCCGAGGCGAGGATGCCGACGATCTATGGGACCTTGTGCTACAGGCCTCGCGGCTGGACGAAATCGTGGAATCGGCCATCCGCACGCTCGAGCTTTCGACACTGGCCAAGTTCGCGTTCACTCTGGCGCAGGGCTTCAGCGGCTTCTACCACCGCCAGCAGATTCTGCGGGAAGAGCGGGAGGACGCCCGGCTGTGGCGGGCCGCCGGCGTGGCCTACGTGCGCCAGCAGATGACCGCCGCACTCGACCTGATGGGATGCCCGGTGCCGACGAGAATGTAGGCTGGAGCTTCAGCTCCGGCGTCCACCTATGAAACCAAAAATCCTCGTCCCCTTCCCCAGGCCCGACTACGTCAGCGCCCTCGAAAAGGCGGGCGCCGAGGTACGCACGGTCGACAGCAGCGTGAGCGTCGACGCCGCCATGAGCGGCGTCGACGGCGTTCTGCTGACTGGCGGCCAGGATGTGGATCCCGCGCTGTATGGGGAAGAACGCCATCCCACCACCCAGGACGACGAGCCCGGGCGCGATGACCTCGAGCTCGCGATCGCGAAACGCGCGCTGGCGGCCGATCTTCCGATGCTCGCGATCTGCCGGGGCATTCAAGTGCTGAACGTCGCGGCGGGCGGCAGTCTCGTGCAGGACATCCCGAGTGAAATCGGCCACCTGGTGCCGCACGACATTCGCGAACCGCGCGACAAGGAAGCGCACTCGGTGCGGGTCAAACCCGGCACGCGCCTCGCCGAGGCGCTCGGATCCGAGCTGAACGAGCACAGCGAAACGCTGGTCAACAGCCGGCACCATCAGGCCATCGAGAGAGTGGCCCCGGGCCTCGCGGTCACCGCGGTGGCGCCTGACGGCCTGGCTGAAGCCGTCGAGAAGGAGGACGCGCGCTTCTGTGTCGGCGTCCAATGGCATCCCGAAAACTTCCACGCCTCGGGCCGGTTCAAGGGGCTGTTCGAGGCGCTCGTCCGCTCCGCGGAAAGGGGCGCGGGATCGTGACGCCGGAGGCGCTCAAGGAAAAGCCGGTCATCCTGATGGTGGATGACGAGGAGGAGATTCGCGAGATGGCCAAGACCTATTTTCAGGAGGTCCATGGCCACCAGTTCGTCGCCGCCAACAGCTTCGAGGCCGCGGTGCGCGTTATCCACGACACGCCGGGCCAGATGGTGGCCTTCGTCGACATTCACCTGCGAGGCGGAGGCAAGAGCGGTCTCGATCTGCTTCGCTACATCCAGGACAATGCGGCGCATCGCGTCGTCGCCTACGCGTTTACCGGCGAGCAATCGCTGCTCGTCGAGGCCAAGGCGCTGCAGGCCGGCGCGATCAATGTCTTCCACAAGTCGGTGGATCAGATCGATCGGCTCGTCGTGTACGCCGAAGAATCGCTGGTCTCGCGGCTCGTGAGGCGCTGGGCCGAAGACGACCTCACGGGCCTCGACAACTTCCACGGATTCCGCCGCGCGGTGAAAGCCGAGCTCGCGGCATCGCGCGATCGCAAAGAGAGTCATGCGGCGGTGTCGTCGCTGCTCTTCATCGACGCCGACCGGTTCAAGGAAATCAACGACACGTACGGCCACCTCGCGGGCGACATGGCATTGAAGGAGATCGCGCGCGTGCTGCGCGGAAATATCAGGCCGACGGATCATCTTTGCCGCAAAGGCGGCGACGAGTTTCTGGTCTGGCTGTCGGGCGCCGACGAAAGGCGCGCGATGGAAGTCGGCAAGCACCTGCAGCAGGCCATTGCCGAGACCACGTTGACGGCCGATCAGGGCATCAAGGTCGCGTTCTCCGTGTCCATCGGGGCCAGTGAGGTCAGGCGCGAGGAAATCGGCGAAGACCTCGACCAGGTGCTCGAAGAGCTGATCGTCAGGGCCAATCGCAGCGAGATGGTGATGAAAGGACAGCGTTAAGCGCGCCCTACCCCTTGACGGCGCCTCGCGCCGATGGCATTCTCCTGGCAAACATGGACTTTCGGGAGCTGCTCGAAGTCAATTCCGCCGCGACGCTGAACTTCTTTTACGGCGGACTTCGCAACAACGCCGCCTCGGACCGAGTCACCAACGACCAGACCATTTACGTCGCCAGCATCCTGGCGAGCTATGCGCAGACGTCCGTGTACGACTCGACCTCTTTGCCGCCCATGGCGAATCTGTCTGAGGTCCTCGACAATTTCGTGCTGAACGGCGAGGTGCTGACCGACCCGGAGATCCTGGAGATTGCCGGCGCGCAAAGCCTCTTCCTCACCGGATTCTTCCGCGAGCAGATGAAGCGCCGGCACAACGTCGGCTGGTTCGAAGAGTTAGGAGGCTCGTTCTACGAACGAGCCAGTTTTTTTTCGAAGGCCGAAAAGCGCCGCATGCTTTTCCGCAGCATGTCCGAGAACTTCCCGCTCTGGACCCAGGCCTGTGCGGAGCTCCACAAGACGCTCCGCGAGAACCGGTTCCTCCTCGACCTGTAGACCTGATCCTGTCTGTTCAGGTTGACTCCGCGCCATACGATGCGACACTGGTACCAGCACGCTGGTTCGAAGCCGTGCTGACCTTGCCCAGCCAGGCGGCACCGCCTCTTACCCGCGGCTCGACCGAAACCTTCACAGAGCTGAGTTCAACAGGCGCGCGCAGTGCGTCGATGGCATTCACGCGCCTCTGAAGAGCTGGAAAGGGAGAGGCGCTGTGTCGCCGATCGATCGTCGTTCATTTCTGAGAAGCGCGGCCGCAGCGGCCGCGGCTGTGCCGTTCCATAACCTGCTTGCGCGCACCGAAGGGCTCGCGCCCGGGGCCATCGGTCGTGACTTTCGAACGGCTGGGTACGGCGCGCTCGTAGAGACGCTCGATGAAACGACCGGACTCCCGCTGCTGAAACTGCCGGAGGGCTTCCGCTACGTGACGTTCGGCTGGGCTGGCGATGTCATGAGCGACGGCCAAAGAACGCCGAACAAGCACGACGGCATGGCTGCCTTTGCCGCCGGGCCGGGCCGCGTGCGCCTCGTGCGCAACCATGAAACCGACATCGGCATGCCGTTCAGCCGCGCCGCGTACGATCCACAGGCCGCCGGCGGCACGACGACGCTCGAGTTCGACACGCGGGCCGGAACGTTCATCTCTGCCCGCGCCAGTCTCAGCGGCACGCTGCGGAACTGTGCCGGCGGCCCCACGCCGTGGGGCTCCTGGCTGACAGGCGAAGAGACAACAGCCTTCACGGGCTTGCCTCACGGCTACGTCTTCGAGGTGCCTGCGGACGGCATGGGCGATCCGTCACCAATTCGCGAGATGGGCCGCTTTTCGCACGAGGCGATCGCCGTCGATCCGGTCACCGGCTACATCTACGAGACAGAGGATCCAGGCGCCTCGGTCATGAGCTTCTTCGGCGGCGGCCACAAAGCGGGCTTCTATCGCTTCATCCCGAACGTCAGCGACCGGCTCTCGGCCGGCGGCCGGCTGTTCATGCTCAAGGTGAAGCGCCGTTCGAAAATCGACCTCGGAGGTGACTACGCCAACGGCACGACGTTCGACGTCGAGTGGGTGCCGATCGCGAGACCTGACAATCCCGAGCACGGAAAGGATGATGACTTCGTGTGGGACCAGGGCCGCGCGCTTGGCGCCGCCACGTTCGCACGGCTGGAAGGCTGTTGGTACGGCAACGACCGCAAGATCTACTTCGTCGCGACGGACGGCGGACGCGGTCAGGGGCAGGTCTGGATTTACGATCCCGCGGCCGAGACACTCTCGCTGCTCTTTCAGTCGCCGGGCAGGCATGTGTTGAACAAGCCCGATCACATCACGGTCAGTCCACGCGGCGGACTCGTACTGTGCGAGGACGGCAGCGGCGAGGAATTCCTGCACGGCCTCACGACCGACGGCCAGATCTTCCCGTTCGCGCTCAACAACGCGCGGCTGGGGGGCGAGCGCAACGGCATCGTCGGCGATTTCACGAGCGCCGAATGGGCAGGCCCTTGCTATAGTCCCGACGGAGAGTGGCTGTTCGCGAACATCTACGATCCGGGCTTCACGGTTGCGATCACCGGACCCTGGCAGACTGCGGCGCTCTAACGGCGGCAGGTCCCGCCAGATCCACGTATCCAACCCCGTCGCGGTACTGGATGCGCGTGCCGAACGGCTCGGAGGATCGAACGCAGCTACGCGCCGAGCACCAGACACGCGATCGATTCGACGTGCGGCGTGTTCGGAAACAGATCCAGCGCTTCGAGCTGCGTCAGCTGATATCCCGCGGTCACGAACTCCTTCACGTCTCTCGCCAGCGTCACCGGATCGCATGAGACATAGACGACTTTCTCCGGCTTGAGCGCAATCAGCCGCTGCCGTATCTCCGTCGACAGACCGGTGCGCGGCGGATCCACGATGATCGTCTCGGGCAGCGAGCCGCGGCCACCGAGCCAGGTCTCGACCGGCTGCGTCACGGCGCGCGCCGAGAGTCCGAACGGCGAAAGATTGCGCACCAGGTCGCGTGTCGCGCTCGCGTCATGTTCGACGGCAATGACCTCGGCGCCGCGCGACGCGGCCTCGGCGGCAAACAGTCCGACCCCCGCGAACAGATCGGCGATGTTGCCGGCACCGGCGGCATCGGCGACCTTCGTGACAAGCGGCGCGAGCAGGAAGCGGTTGCCCTGGAAGAACGACTCGGCGTGGCGCTGCAGCGTGGCGCCGCCAGGCAGCGTCTCTTCGAGCACGTCGCGCCCGGTCAGGCCGGCAATCGAGGCCGACAGCAGCGCGGTTTCGATGACGGCAGCGCCCGGCTTGAAGACGACGTGCAACAGGCGCTCGGTGGCCGCCACATTCTCGGCCAGGACGATTTCCTCGATCGTGTCGGCGGCATCGGCCAGCACCGAGCCGGCCGCGTCGACCACGGCGGCAGCGCCGTCCGACAGCTGTCCGGTACGCACGGCGTCACAGACGTCGCGAGTGCGCTCACGATAGAAACCAATGCGGCCGCCGGCCAGATGCAGCCGCGCCCGCATGCGATAGCCGGTTTCGGGAGAGCCGGCGATGGGCGGCAGCGCGCCCAGCGTGATGCGCGCCTGACGCCTGAAGGCGTCGGCAAGAATCTCGCGCTTCAACTCGAGCTGACGCGGATAGGCGATGTGCGAGAGCAGATTGCCGCCGCACAGAGGATCGAACGTCGGCTCGCGCCGATCGGGACTCGCCTCGAGCACCTCGATCGTCTCGGCGAACGCGACACCGTGCCGGCGCTCCGTGACGCGGGCACGCACCCGCTCACCGGGAATGGCGCCCGAGATGAGGATGATGGCGCCGTCCAGGCGCGCGATCATGCGTCCGCCCTGGGCGGGCCGATCGATGACCAGCTCGATATCGGGTTCGGGGTTCATCAGGGCGCCAGATCCGGTAGATCCAGTCGATCGCGGAGCAGCCGATCGGATGCGGCCTGCACGGCCTCGGACCATGCGCTGCCCGGCATCCGCTCGCGCCACGGCGTCAGCTCCGCGGCTGCCGCGGCACGGAGCTCGGCGTCGAGCCCGGATCGCGCGGCTTCCTCGCGCGCCGCCGTCATCAGCTGCCGATCGAGCGCCGCGAGCTCGGCGACACACGCCCCTCGCCGCTCGCCGCGCGCGCCTTTCGATTCGATCTGCACCGCCGACACGGCGCCCACCATGCCGTCGAGTGCCGTGCGGAAGGCGTCGCTCCGGTCGAGGCGCGCCGCGGCGCGAGCGAGCTTCTCACTGGCGCGCGTGAGATGGCTCGCGAGGCCGATACGTGATCCGTCTTCATCGGCTTCGACGGACGCGCCGACGAAGGGGCCCACCGCGCGCCGCCACCGCTGAAACTGATCGCGCACCTCGGACTCGCAGAATTCGATGCGCAGCGGACGGCTGGCTTCACGGCGCGATTCGCGGCGCTCCGAACAGACATCGATCGCGCGCCGGACGAGCGACATCGGCACACCCGCATCCGCCCAGCCCCGCACCAGCTCGAACGACGGGCCGACGATGCGCACCAGGTGGCCGCCATTGCGCCGGCACAGATACGTCTCGACTTCGCGGCAATAGGCGGCGGGGCTCAGCTGATCCGGCAAGGCGCGCGGTTCCATTACGTCCAGATTACTTCTCCTGCCACCAGCCGCTGCAGTCCGTCGGCGGTCTGCACCAGCAGCGCACCGTCCGCATCCACGCCGGCCGTGATGCCGCCGCGATCGCCCTCGCGCGTGCGCCACGAGATGCGCGCGCCGCGCGACTCGGGCGCCAGCGCCATCCAGTCGTGAAGCATCATCTCATCCCGACCCGCGCGCAGCTGCGCGAGAGCGTCATCGAGTGCGCGCATGACGGCTTCCTCGAGCGCACGCCGTTCGACGGCACGGCCGAGCTCGCGCTCCAGCGACGTGGCAATGGCACGCAGCTCCTGCGGAACCGCTGCCAGGGAGACGTTGACGCCGATGCCCAGCACGACGAACTCGAGCTGACTGCCGGCGCTGCTGCCTTCAGCAAGAATACCCGCCAGCTTGAGAGGTTCGGTCGCGGTGAGCACGTCGTTCGGCCATTTGAGACGCACCGCGAGGCCCGTCACATGATGGACGGCGCGCGCCACCGCCACGCCGGCCGCAAGCGTGAGCAGTGAAGGCCGCCCCAGGCCCTCGAGGTCGCGCACGATGTACGAGAGATACAGGCCCCCTTCAGGCGAGTGCCAGCGCCGGCCGCGACGGCCGCGCCCGGCCGTCTGCTCGTCCGCGACAATCGCGCTGCCGTCATGCGCGCCCTCCGCGGCCCAGGCCAGGGCCCGCTGGTTGGTTGAATCGACGGACGGAAAATGGCGAATGCGCCGCGGATCGCGCGCACCGGTCACGCCGGTTCCAGCTCGAAGCTGATGTCGGCGGCAGCCGCCGAATGCGTGAGCGCGCCGATTGAGATGTACTCGGCGCCAAGCGCCGCCAGCTCACCGATGCGATCGATCGTGACGCCGCCCGAGATTTCAATCTTGGCCCGGCCGCGCGCGCGGCGGATGGCTTCACGCATGTCGTCAATCGACATGTTGTCGATCATCAGGATGTCGACGCCGGCGCCAAGCGCCTCGTCGACCTGTTCGAGCGACTGGGCCTCGACCTCAATCGGCATATCGTGCCCCGCCGCGCGCAGCTTCATCACGGCCTCGTGGATCCCGTTCATCAGCCTGATGTGGTTGTCCTTGATCATCAATCCATCGTCGAGCCCCGCGCGATGGTTGGTGCCGCCGCCGCACCGCACGGCGTATTTCGCAAGGGTACGCAGCGTCGGCGGCGTCTTGCGGGTGTCGAGGACGGTGGCGCGGCCGCCCGCGGCGTCGACGAAGCGGCGCGTGAGCGTGGCGATTCCCGAGAGGTGCTGCAGGAAGTTCAAGGCTGTGCGTTCGGCGGTGAGGAGCGGCCCCGCGTACCCCGTGATCTCCGCAATCGCGCTTCCCGGCTCCGCGACGGCGCCGTCGCTGAGCCGCTGCGCGGTCTTCGCGCCCGGATCGAGCTGCACGAACGCCTCGAGCGCGATATCGAGACCCGCGACGATCAGCCGCGACTTGGCGATGAGCACGCCGTGCGCGCGCTGCTTCTCGTCGATGATGCCGTCGGTGGTGAGATCGCCCCACCCGAGATCCTCGGCAAGCGCGCGGCGAACGGTCTCGCGATACAGCGCCGGATCGAGCGGCTCGAACGGAATCGTCCTCATGAGGGCGTTGCCTGCGTAATTTCACCGAGCTCGACGTCCACATGGAAGTCGCCCTCGGCGGTCTCGAGCAGGCCGATCAGGCCCGCCGCGCGCACGTCAATCTCGACGTCAGCCAGCCTGTCGAGCGACTCGCGAGGCGCGACGACGCGAACGCGGGCCGCGGGGGTCTTGAGCGGCTTCTTCCCTTCAGATTTCGTGCGGCGAATCTCGCCAAGCACCTGCACCGCCATGTCGAGCGCGGCACGATCGCGCGCGATCGCCGGCGCGTCGGCCGCGGTCAGGGCCCGCAGGTCCGCGGCCTCGGGCCATCGCGATCGGTGGATGCTTCCCTCCTGCCACCACGACCACACTTCCTCGGTCACGAACGGCAGAAACGGCGCGAAGAGCCGCAACAACGCCGACAAAGCCGCGAGCATGGCCGTATTGGCTGACGCGGCAAGCGCCTCACCGTGATCGCCATACCGCCGGCTCTTCACGAGCTCCAGATAGTTGTCGCAGAAGAACCAGAAGAAGCTTTCGGTGCGCTCGAGCACGCGCGCATAGTCGTAGGCCTCGAAATCCCTGGTGGCGTCCTCGACCAGCGCCGCCAGCTGCTCGAGCACCGCTCGATCCAGCGGCGCCATGACGGGACCCGTTGCGCCAACTCCCAGCCCTTCCGGCCGTGGCCGCCCCAGCACGAACTTCGCGGCATTGAGCAGCTTGATCGACAGGCGGCGTCCGACGCGCATCTGCCCCGCGTCGAACGCGGTGTCGACGCCTGGACGTCCGCTCGCGGCCCAGTACCGCACGCCGTCCGATCCATGCTCGTCGAGCAGCGCCACGGGCGTGACCACGTTGCCCTTCGACTTCGACATCTTCTTGCGATCGGGATCGAGGACCCAGCCCGAGATCGCGGCGTTGGCCCACGGCAGCCGGCCATGTTCGAGGTACGCGCGCAGAACCGTGGAGAACAGCCAGGTGCGGATGATGTCGTGCGCCTGTGGACGCACGTCCATCGGAAACACGCGCGAGAACAGATCCGGATCGTCGAGCCATCCGCCCGTAATCTGCGGGCTCAGCGACGAGGTCGCCCACGTGTCCATGACGTCGGGATCGCCGGCAAAGCCGCCCGGCACGCCGCGCTGCTCGGCGGTGTAGCCGTCGGGCACATCGGTCGATGGGTCGAGCGGCAGCCGCGATTCATCCGGCACGACAGGCCGGCCGTAGTCAATCGCGCCATCGTCGCGGATCGGATACCAGATGGGAAATGCGACGCCGAAGAACCGCTGGCGGCTGATGCACCAGTCGCCGTTGAGCCCGTTCACCCAGTTCTCGTACCGCGCGCGCATGTACGGCGGGTGCCACTGCAACTTCGCGCCCAGCGCGATTAACGCCGCACGCTTGTCCATCGTGCGGATGAACCACTGGCGTGAGGTGAGAATCTCGAGCGGCCGGTCGCCCTTCTCGAAGAACTTGACGGCGTGCATCACGGGCCGCGGCTCTCCGACGAGATCGCCTGACTCGCGCAGCAGATCGACAATGCGCGCCCGCGCTTTCTCGGACGGCAGACCGGTGAGCTGATCGTAGGCGGCCTGCGCGCGCGCGGGGTCGCTCGACTCCCACCCCTCACGCCCCCACGCGAGCGCGCGGAACGTGCCGTTCGGCACGATGATCGCGCGCGCCTGCAGCTGCAGCTCGCGCCACCAGACGACGTCGGTGACGTCGCCGAAGGTGCAGATCATGGCGGCGCCGGTGCCCTTTTCGGGATCCGCGAGAGGATGGGCCTTGATCGGCACGCGCGCGCCGAACAGCGGCGTCATCACCTCGGTATCGAAGAGATCCTTGTATTTCGGATCGTCGGGATGCGCGACCAGCGCGACGCAGGCCGGAATCAGCTCAGGCCGCGTGGTGTCGATCTCGATGAACGTCCCCGGCCGTGCGGCAAGCTCGAACCGGATCCGGTGATACGCGCCGGGCCGCTCGCGATCTTCGAGCTCGGCCTGCGCCACCGCCGTGCGGAAGTCGACGTCCCACAGCGTCGGCGCTTCCGTCTGGTAGGCTTCGCCGCGCGCCAGCAGCCGCAGAAAGGCGGCCTGCGACGCCTTCTGCGCCGGCTTGCCGATCGTGGCATAGGTCAGGTTCCAGTCGACCGACAGACCGAGCCGGCGCCAGAGATCCTCGAAGACCTTTTCGTCTTCGTGCGTCAGGCGCGCGCACAACTCGATGAAGGTGGGCCGCGAGACCGGCACGGGCGGCTTCGGCGGCGTGGGGGGAGGCACGAACGACGGATCGTACGGCAGCGACGGATCGCATCGCACGCCGTAGTAATTCTGAACGCGCCGCTCGGTCGGCAGGCCGTTGTCGTCCCATCCCATGGGATAGAACACTTCGCGCCCGCGCATGCGGTGAAAGCGCGCGATCGTGTCGGTATGCGTGTACGAAAATACGTGGCCAACGTGCAGCGATCCGCTGACGGTCGGCGGCGGCGTGTCGATCGAGTACACCTCGGCGCGGCTGCGGGACCGGTCGAACCGGTAGGTCGACTGCGACTCCCACCAGGCAGACCATTTCTGCTCGAGGCCTTCGAGCGCGGGTTTGTCGGGCACCGTCACGGCGCCGCGCGGCGAAAACGAAGGATCGGACATCAGCGAAGGGCCTTGAGCCGTTCGATCTCGGCGCGGACGAGCCGTTCGGCCAAATCGAGCACGACGCCGCGCACGTCGGGGCCGAGCCGTGCAATCAGCCGATCCACGATGACGTCCATGTCCTGACCGCTCAGCGCAGAGCCCTCGGACGGCGCCTGGACAACGATCGCGGGCATCGGGCCGTGCGGACGGCCTTCCTCCCTCGCGAGCAGATTGCTGAATGCTTCCGCAAGCGGCGCATCATGCTGCGCGGGGGGACGGTCCGGCGCGGCCTTCGGCGCGAGCGTGATCGGCGGCGGCAGCGGCGGAATCGACGGCGCGCCGCCCTCACTCGATGGCCGCAGCGGCAGATCCCACTCGCCGAACTCCTGCCGCTCGAACCCTGGCGATGCTGCGGCAGGCGCGTACGTGGTATCGGTGGCGGCGCTCGCGAACGACGCATCCAGTTGATCCAGTGCCGGATCGAATGCCGGCTCCGCGGGCGCGGGGGCCGCGGGTTCCACCGGCGGCGGCGGCTCGGCCCTCGGCGTGGCGATCGGTGTGGCCTCCGGCGACAGCAATTCACGCACGCGGGCGACGGCCATCTGCGGCTCGAACGGCTTGACCAGCACGCCATCGCTGCCTGACGCGCGCGCGCGCGCCTCATCGAGCGGCTCGAACGCGCCGGCCAGCAGAATCACCGGGATGTGTTTGAGATCCGGCCGCCCCTTCACGAATGCGGCGATGTCGTAGCCGCTTACATCGGGCATGCCGGCGTCGGCCAGGACGATGTCGGGAGGCGAGGCTTCGATGCTGGCGATGGCGTCGCGGCCGCTGCTGACCGAGACGACGCGCACGTTCTCATCGGCGAACGTGAGCTCGATCACCCGCCGGATGGTGACGCTGTCGTCGGCAAGCAGCAGCGTGTGCGCCATCGGTCAGACCTGCTCGGCGATCGGACGCACGTGGCCGGTGATGTAGTCGATGATGTCCTGCATCGGCGTGCCGGGCAGGAAAATCCCTTTCACGCCCATCTCTCGGAGCCGCGGAATGTCGACGTCGGGGATGATGCCGCCAACGACGACCAGCACATCGTCGAGGCCTTTGTCACGGAGCAGCGCCATCAGGCGCGGGCAGACATGCATATGTGCGCCGCTGAGGATCGAGAGGCCGATCACGTCGGCATCTTCCTGCAGGGCGGCGGCGGCGATCTGCTCCGGCGTCTGGCGCAGCCCGGTGTAAATCACTTCCATGCCCGCGTCCCGCAGGGCGCGCGCAATCACCTTGGCACCACGGTCGTGGCCGTCAAGTCCCGGCTTCGCGATCACAACCCTAATCTTCCGCATCAGCAATTCACCAGATCACCAGATCGCCAGATCACCAAATCCACCATCAGATGAGCGGCTCCTCTTCCCACTCGCCCCAGACTTCACGCAGCGCGTCGCACATCTCGCCGACCGTCGCATAGGCGCGCACGCACGCGAGCAGCGGATACATCGTGTTGTCATGGCCGCGGGCGGCGGTGCGAAGGGCGTCGAGCGATCGCGCGACGTGGTCGTTGTCGCGGGTCTTGCGCAGCGCCTCGAGCCGCGCCAGCTGCGTCTCGGCGGCGCTGTCGTCGATGTAGAGAATCGGGATGGGCGCCTCGTCGGTCTCGACGTAGGCATTCACGCCGACAATCTGTTTGCGTCCCGCCTCGAATTCCTGCTGGAAGCGGTACGACGCCTCGGAGATCTCGCGCATCGGGAAGCCGTGCTCGATGGCGGCCACCATGCCGCCGAGCCGATCGATCGCGTCGAAATAGTCGTACGCGCCCCTCTCCATGTCGAGCGTCAGGCGCTCGACGAAGTACGACCCGCCGAGCGGATCGACCACATGGGTGACACCGGTCTCCGCGGCGATGATCTGCTGCGTACGCAGCGCCAGCGTCGCGGCTTCGGCCGTCGGCAGGGCCAGCGCCTCGTCGAGCGAGTTGGTGTGCAGCGAATTGGTGCCGCCAAGCACGCCCGCCAGCGCCTGCAGGGCCGTGCGCACGACGTTGTTGTAGGGCTGCTGTGCGGTGAGCGAGACGCCGGCCGTCTGCGTGTGGAAGCGCAGCTTCCACGAGCGCTCGCTCTTTGCGCCGAAACGATCGCGCATGACCGTCGCCCAGATCTTGCGCGCCGCGCGGAACTTCGCGATTTCCTCGAAGAAGTCGCTGTGCGAGTTGAAGAAGAACGACATGCGCGGCACGAAGTCGTCCACATCGAGCCCGGCATCGACGCCGTACTGGACGTACTCGATGCCGTCACGCAGCGTGAAGGCCAGCTCCTGCAGCGCCGTCGAGCCGGCTTCGCGGATGTGATAGCCGCTCACCGAAATCGTGTTCCATTTCGGCACTTCCGTGGAGCAGAAGCTGAAGATGTCGGTGATCAGCCGCATCGAGGGCCGCGGCGGGAAGATGTATTCCTTCTGGGCGATGAATTCCTTGAGGATGTCGTTCTGAATCGTGCCCGACAGCGTGCGCCAGTCGGCGCCCTGTTTCTCGGCGACGGCCAGGTACATCGCGAAGATCATCGGCGCCGGCGAGTTGATCGTCATCGACGTCGTGATGTCGGCCAGCCTGATGCCGTCGAACAGCCGCTCCATGTCGGCCAGCGACGTGATGTTGACGCCGCACTTGCCCGTCTCGCCCAGCGACAGCGGATGATCCGGATCGCGCCCCATCAGCGTCGGCAGGTCGAACGCGACACTGAGCCCCGTGCCGCCCGCGGCGAGCAGCTGCTTGTAGCGCTGGTTCGTCTCCTCGGGCGTCCCGAATCCCGCAAACTGCCGCATCGTCCACACCTTGCCGCGATAGCCGGTGGGATGAATGCCGCGCGTATACGGAAAGTGGCCGGGATCGTTGAGATCGCGTGCGTAGTCGAGGCCGGCAAGATCGGCAGACGTATAGAGCCGGTTGATCGCCCGGCCGGATATCGTCGTGAATGCTGCGGCCCGTTCCTTCGGTCCCTCGGCCAGCGCGGTCGCGGCGTCGGTGGTCTTCGGGGTCATCGCCTCAAGTATAAAGGCGTATCTCTATCGCAGCGCATGCAGCACGATCTGCAGTGGACCGACGCTGGGCTCCCGTACGAGACGGTTGATCAGCAGCCGTTGTCCATCGCGAGTCACGTCGTAGTTCGCCGCGCCGCCGTAAAAGAACGCGCTGTTGCTGATCCGAAGAGACCGTTCGGTGAAAAGCATGGACGGTGTGCCGCTCGACAAACTGCCGGCGCGTATTTCGACAGGCGCCGCCATCACTTCTCCGTTCAAGCCTATGTAGAACAACTCCCTGCCGTCGGCGCGCCATCGCGGCTGCGCGCCGCCATCGGCCGAAATCTGCGTGCGGCCGCCTCTCGCGGGAAACGGCTCAACATAGACTTCCGGCCGCCCAGACTCATCGGACATGTACGCCACCCATCGCCCATCTGGAGAAAACTGGCCTTGGCCTTGGACGTACGGGCGCGCAAGGTATGGCGCCGGCCTGCCGCCGCCTGCCATGCCCAGAACCCACAGATCCATGTCGTCGGCGCCAATGGCCGTCGCATACCGCTGCAGGAGCAGGTGTTTGCCGTCTGACGACCAATCGATCGGATGAAAATTGTCAGGACCGCTCGCCACGACGCGCACGCGTCCGGGATCGGCTGTGCTCTGCACGCGGACCTCGGCAAGTCCACCGCCGATGTGCGCGGCGTACGCGAATTCGGCGCCGTCGGGAGACCAGACCGGATTCTCGTCGGTCTGCGACGCATCGAGCGTCGCGCGGGTTAATACGCCGCGAAGCAGATCGACCAGCCAGATGTTGGCCGGCAGGCGCTCGTCGGCCCGCGCGTGGGGCAACAACCGCGTGATCAGCGCCCGGCCGCTCGTGGCCGAGAGCGACACGGTGATGTCCGTCCCGGCAGCCGCCAGAACCGAACCGGCCGCGCCCTTCCTGGAAAACCAGCGCAGCTCCGTCGCCAGATCCGTCGTGCGCGATCTGTAGGCAATCGCGCCGATCGACGAGACCGAGATCATCGACTGGCCGGGAATCTGCTCGAGCGCGACACCATCGACAACCGGTATGGGCTCGCCGGTCAGCGCGCCCGACTCAAGCGAAAAACGCTGCGCCACGAGCATCCGGTCGCGCACGTAGAGTAGATAGCCGCGGGCATAAAAGGCGCGGAAGCCGCTCTTGACGAGGAAGATGCGCTTGGGCGAATCGAGCGAGCCGAGATAGATGGCTCGTTCGGAGGGGTTCGACGCCCAGCTCACGAACAGGAATCGACGCCCATCCGGCAGCCACGTCGGATAGCGTTGTCCGGCAGCGGCTGGCGCGTCGCCATGCGGAACGGAAACCGGCGCGCCTCCAGCCGCCGGCACCATCATGAGGTCGCCCGGCGATACGGCGGCCCCGCGATCGAACATGACCATGCCCGACTTGCCCCACGTCCCGTTCGAGCGATAGATGTTGCCGCCCGACTGCGCAATCGTTTGCGGCCCACCGCCCTCGATCGGCACCTTCATGAGGCCCGTGGGACTGGCGTAGCCGATGTACTGCCCGTCCGGCGACCAGAACGGACGCGTCGCCTGGTCGGTCCCTTCGAGTAGCCGTGCGGTGCCCGAACCAAATCGTCGTACCCACAGCTGCGATCGTCCGGCGCTGTTGATCGCGACGAAGGCGATCGAATCTCCGTCAGGGGACACGGCGAACTGCGGATCGAAGTCGTTCGCCGCGGCTGACGTATCGAGCGCGTGGCCGTCCGGCGGGAGCATCGACAGCCGGACCTCGTCGGGCGCAGGCGGCGCGCCGCTCAGTCCGGCCCGATAGGCGCCTGCCATCGACAGAATCAGCGCGGCTGCGGCGCTGCCGAAGATCCAGCGTCGGCGGTTGGCAGGCGCCGGAAGCTTCACGCCTGCGGCGGCAGGCTGATGCTCGTGCAGGTGCCGGAGCTCCCATGCGACATCGGCCGCCGATTGCCACCGATCGTCAGGATGTTTCGCGAGGCATCGCCGGACAAGACGATCAAGCGAGGGTGGAGCCAGTGGTGCCGCCGCCATGAGCGGCGTCGGCTGCGCGGTGAGGATCGCGGCGATGAGGCTGGCCGACGACGCGCCCTCGAAAGCCCGCCGGCCGGCAACCATCTCGTAGAGCACCAGACCCAGGGCGAAGATGTCCGTTCGCGCGCCGACATCGGCGCCTTCGAGCTGTTCGGGTGCCATGTAATACAAGGTGCCGACGATGGTCCGCTCCGCCGTCAGCGGCATCGTCATGGTCCGCGATTGGGCGTCGCCGGCCAGCGATTCACCCTGCTTGGCTAAACCGAAATCAAGCAGCCTCGCGTGAGGCGCGCCCGACGCCCCAGCGGCGCTCTTTGTCAGCATCACGTTGCCGGGCTTCAGATCCCGGTGGACGATGCCGCGCCTATGCGCCGCCGCGAGCGCGCTGGCGATCTGTGCGCCGATTTCGATGGCGTCTTCGAGCGGCAGCGGCCCTCGCGCCAGCCGCGCGCCGAGGCTTTCGCCTTCGAGCAGCGCCATGACGAGAAAGTCGACGCCCGCTTCCGAGCCGATGTCATACAGGGCGCAGATGTGTGGATGATCGAGCGAGGATACAGCGCGGGCTTCGCGCTCCAGCCGGGCACGGAGCGTCGGATCGCCACTCAGCGCGTCAGGCAGCACTTTCAATGCTACCGTGCGTGCGAGCCGCGTGTCGCGCGCGCGATACACCTCGCCCATGCCGCCGGCGCCGAGCGGGCCGACGATCTCGTAGGGACCGAGCCTTGTACCGGCCGAAAGACTCATTTTGGAGTGCGTGGATTATAGATGGAGGCCGTCCGCGGTGTCTGCGACGGGCACATGAGCTGACCCTACCGAACGCGCTCCGCGAGGATGATGTCGCTTTGCGGCCGATCGGACAGTACGAGCAGGCCGCCGGATTCATCAGGCGCGAGCGCCAGACCTGGCAGCGGCAGCTGGCGCAGGCGCATGATGAGTCGCTCGCGGCGCGAGCCGAACTCGTACAGACGCAGTTCGGATGATTCCCTGCCGGTCACGCGCAGGAAGTACAGGCCGCGGCGTCCGACGGCGAAGTTGCGCTCGTTCGAGATGCCGCGCACGAGCCGCGTCTCGTCGCCGCCTTCCACGGGCCGCGACCACAGGTCTATTGCGATCGTGCCATCCGCGCTATCAAGTTCGTAGCGCGCGAAGTACAGAGTCCGGCCGTCAAGCGATTCGTGAGCGTGAGCGGCTCGCGCAAGCAGTCGCCGCGCCTCCGTCCCGTCGGGACGCACCCGCCAGAGATCGGGCTGGCGCGTGAAATAGATCCATCGTCCATCACGCGACCATCGCGGGACGTAGTCGATCTCGGGGCCCGAGGTCAACTGCGTGATGCCGCCGCCATCCGGGTTGGCTAGGAACAGATCCCAGTTGCCCTCTGGGTTCGCGAAGAACACGAGACGGCGTCCGTCGGGGGACCAGTCGGGATAGGAGGCGAGTGCGCCGGGGAAGCTGACAATCGCCCTCGCCCCAGCGCCGTCCTGCGCGGCCTCCCAAATTTCCACGGGCCCCATTCGAGTGGTGACGAACGCGATCCTCCGGCCATCCGGGGAGTACGCTGGCGCGTAGTTCTGGAATGAAGAAGGACTGATCGGAACGAGAGCTTGAGCCCCATCGGCCTTCCAGGCATACATGTTCGCACTGCGCGTCGCCGCCGCGTAAGCGAGGCGGTTCCCCGCCGAAAGCGCGGTCAGTTGCATGATTTCCGTGCCGCGCAGGGATAGCGGCTGCGCCTCACCGCCCGGCTGCGCGAGCCACTTCACCTGATCGGCGTTTTCGACGAACAGCATCCCACCGGCCGCGTCGGGGATTGGCGATAACGCGAAACTCACGCCCGTCTCAATGCGCTGTGGGTCGGCGGCAGGCCCAAACGCGGCCGTGAGCGGCAGGCGGTAAAGCGTGGCCTGAGCGCCAGCGGTATCACGCGCAAAATACAACGCCGCGTGCTCGCGCGAATAGTGCAGACATCCGTCCCCTGCATAGGCTGGTGACGGCCGCGTGAGTCGCCACGATTCGCCGGTGCCCAAGGATTTCACGATGATGCCTCCGGGTTCCGTGGGGGCCGGCGCCGAGATGTACGCAAGATGCGAGTCATCCAGCCACGCGATCAGGGGCACGAGCTCCGACAAGCCTGCCGGTGCGAACGTGCGATCGAAGACCAGGAGGACGTCGGCGACCTTTCGTTCGTCGCCGCCAAGAGCCGACATCGTCAGGAGTTCCGCTTTACCGACGTTCATCAGTGGTCCGAACTCCGGATCGACCATGCGGTAGAACGCGATGCGGCTGCCATCGGGAGACCAGGCGGGACTCCATTCAGCGGCAGCTGTGCGCGTCAGCCGCAGCGCTTCGGCGCCTGCCAGTAATTTCACGTACAGATCGAATTCCATCGGCCTGCCGCCGTCCGCGATATAGGCAAGCTGTCGGCCGTCAGGCGAGATCGCCGGATGCGATTCGAGTCCCCCTTCTCCCGTGAGCTGCGTTGTCTTGAAGGCCGGCGGTGAGGTGAACCGCGTCCGGGTGGCGAGCCATCCTGCCGCCAGCAGTCCTATTGCAACCAACAGCACGAGCCCCGTCGCAAGCGCTCGCCGCCGGGCCGGAAGGGCCGCCGGCCTGCTGTCGGACTCCACGCGAAGATCGTCGATCGCCGCACGAACCTCCCCCATCGATTGGAACCGGCGCGCGGGATCCTTTCGGAGACACCGCGCAATGAGCCGATCGACTTCTACAGGCACATCTTTGGCGATGTCCGAAGGCGCGGGCGGATCGTCGCGCAGCACCGCGGACAAGGTTGCGGCCGACGATCCGCCGCCGAACGCGCGGCGTCCCGTCACCATTTCGTACATCACGGCACCGAAGCTGAAGATGTCGGACCGCGCGTCGAGTGGCCGGCCTTCGGCCTGTTCCGGCGACATGTAGGCCACGGTGCCGACGATCGTGCCTTCGCTGGTCAGCGCGGTGCGAGTCGCGCCGATCTCAGGCTGAGCGAACATCAACTTTGCAAGCCCGAAGTCGAGCAGCTTCACGCGGTCGTCCGGGGTCACCATGACATTCGACGGCTTCAAATCGCGATGAATCACGCCAGCCGCGTGTGCGGTGGCCAGCGCGTCGGCGAGCTGCGAGGCAAGCTTGAGGGCGCGTCTCGTATCGATCCGGCCGCCGGCGGCGACGTGTGCAAGTGACTGGCCGGCGACGAGCTCCATGACGAGCACGTCTATGCCATCGTGCGCCAGGATGTCGTGAAAGGTGACGATGGCGGGGTGATTGAGCGCGGAGACGGAGCGCGCTTCCTCAAGCAGCCTCGCGCGGGCGGTTCCGGTCAGCGCGGCCGCGCTCTCAAGAATCTTCAGCGCGACGAAGCGATCCAGGCGTGTGTCGCGCGCTTTGTACACTTCCCCCATGCCGCCCGCACCGAGCGCACCGACGATTTCGTACGGGCCCAGTCGGGTGCCAGAGGAAAAACGCATCGACCGGAGCGGATTATAGCCCGGCGCTCTATCCGCGGTTGACCCCGTGCGTTTCCAAACGCTAGTCTGGAGCGTTTGGACGGCGGCACACGCTCTCTGCCGTATCCTTTCTACGGAGTCATATGTCCAACGGCAGCATCTTCAACGCCATGCTCCAGGAGTTCGACGGAGCGGCGCGCCTTCTCGGTCTCGAACCGGGCATCTGGAAAGTCCTCACGCATCCGAAGCGCCAAATCGCCGTGTCGTGTCCGGTGCTCATGGACAACGGCGAGGTCGAAGTCTTCACCGGATACCGCGTGCAGTACAACATCACGCTCGGACCGGCAAAGGGCGGCATCCGGTACCACCCCGGCGTCACGCTCGACGAGGTCACGGCGCTGGCCGCCTGGATGACATGGAAATGCGCCGTCGCCGGCGTGCCGTTCGGCGGCGGCAAGGGCGGCATCATCTGCGACCCCACGCGCATGTCGCGCGGCGAGATCGAGCGGCTGACGCGGCGCTATTGCGCCGAGATCATCGACGCCATCGGCCCCGACAAGGACATTCCCGCGCCCGACGTGAACACGAACGAACAGATCATGGCGTGGTTCATGGACACCTACAGCATGCACATGGGGACGACCGTCACCGGCGTCGTCACGGGCAAACCGATCGAGCTGGGAGGATCGCTGGGCCGCCGCGAAGCGACGGGACGCGGCGTGATGATCACCACGCGCGAGGCCGCGAAGCATCTCGGCATCAGCATGCAAGGCGCCACAGTCGCCATCCAGGGATTCGGCAACGTCGGATCCGTATCGGCGGACCTGCTGTCCGACATTGGCGCGACGATCGTGGCCGTGACCGACTGGAAAGGCGGCGTCTACAACGCCAACGGCCTCGATATCAGGAAGCTGATCGCGTACACGCAGCAACACAAGAGCGTGGCGGGCTTCCCTGGGGCTGAGCCGCTCGACGGATCGAAAATCTTCGGGCTCGACGTCGACATCCTGATCCCCGCCGCCCTCGAGAACCAGATCACCGCGGCCAATGTCGGCGAGATCAAGGCGAAGATCATCGCCGAAGGGGCCAACGGCCCCACCACGCCCGAGGCCCACCTCGCGCTGCATAGCCGCGGCGTCTTCGTCATTCCCGACATTCTCGCAAACGCCGGCGGCGTCACCACCTCATACTTCGAGTGGGTGCAGGACCGCTACGGCTATTTCTGGGAAGAGGCCGAGGTCAACGAGCGACTCGAGAAGAAGATGGTGGACGCGTTCGACGCGGTGTTCGCCATGGCGACGAAGTACAAAACCGACATGCGCACCGCCGCCTACATCGTCGCCATCAGCAAGGTGGCCACGGTCACGAAGATGCGCGGCATGTACGCCTAAGCGGCCGCGAGTCCTGTCGTGCGGCGCATCGGCTGCCGGCGCCGGTACGTGAGCGATCTCCAAACCCACTCGAGCGGGCCGAACTGGTAGTGGCGCAGCCAGATCGGCGACAGGATCAACTGCACGATCCAGACGGCGATCACGATGGCAGCCTGTCCCGTGCGCTCCACCGATCCGAACAGCCCCAGCCCATGGCCATAAAAGAGCGTGGTCGCGATCAGCGTCTGCAGGATGTAGTTGCTGAAGGCCATGCGGCCGACCGCGGCGAGGCGCGCGGTCAATCGCGTCAGCACACCACGCCTGACGATCCACATGAACAGCCCGACGTAGCCGAGCGACACCAGGGCGCTTCCCCAGTAGTTCCACTGCGCGCCGAAGAACATCGAGTACTCGATCGCCCAGCCGTGGCGGAAGTTCTGCCACACGCCGTACGCCACGAGCGGCAGGCCCACCGCGAATCCGAGCCCGGCGAGCTGCAGGTAGAACGCTGGAGGGCGGCGAGCGGTGAAGACGTCAAGCTTCAACAGCGCCATGCCGATCAGCATCAGGCCGAGCACTTTCCAGAAGACGAAGAAGAAGAACCACACGGTCTCTAACGCCAGCGACGCAGGAGAGCGGCGGGCCGCCTGCTCGAGGAACCCGCCGCGATAGGCGTCCAGCTCTTCATGGATCAGCGGCGCGGGGGGCTGCCATTCGGTGTCACGAATTTCGGCAAGCTTTTGCGGCGGGATGGCCAGGCCGAGCCCAACCGGCAGACAGAAGCCGACGAAAATCAGCGCCGCGCCCACGGCGACGAGCGTCCGGGGACTCTTCCGGCGCAGCAGAAACGCCGCCAGGCCGCACATGCCGTAGGAATACAGAATGTCGCCGTACCAGAACAGGTGCGCGTGCAAGAGGCCGAAGAGAATCAGCCATCCCATGCGGCGCCGGTGAAGCCGGCCCGCGTCCTCGCCCGCCCGCGCCGTCATCAGCAGCATGCCGGCGCCGAAGAGCATCGAGAAGATCGTCATGAACTTCTGGTCGAAGAAGACGTGACTGACGACCCACACCCACCAGTTGGCGCCCGTCAAATCACCGTACGCCGTCGGATTCATGTACGCCGACATCGGCATCGAGAACGACTGGATGTTCATCACGAGGATGCCGAGAAGCACGAAGCCCCTCAGGACATCCATCGAGACCAGACGATCCGATTCGGCGACCGGCGCAGTGTTCACACGTTGGCTTTGCCCGTTGCGGTTTCCGGCCTGTTGCTGATCGCGGCGTACAACAACGTCACGGCGGCGTAGAGCACGACCACGATCACCAGCCAGCGCACGGTCTCGAGATTCAGCGATTTGACCACGAGGCCCGCGTAGAGCGATCCGAAGATGCCGCCGAACGCGAGGCCCACGGCGGCCTTGAACGCGTAGCTCTTCTCCTTCACGAACCGCAGACTCGCGACCGGCATCAGAAACGCGCAGGATCCCATCATGATCGGGAACGCGGCGGTCGGGTTCATGCCAAGCAGCGCGACGAGGATCATGCACGGCGCGTAGAGCCCGATGCCGAGCGTCATCAGCGCGCCGAGCAGAAAGTTACCCGCCAGTCCGAGATAGAGCCGGGGGCCGCTGAGCGCGAGCGTGCCCTCGGTACCGCCGGGCATCAGACCCAGATTCATGGCCGTGAAGATCGACGCCGCCACGAACAGGGCGATACCCATGCCCCACTGCACGCGCCGCCGCGACCACTTCGCGATGACGCCCGCGCCGAGCCAGGCACCGGCGACGGCCGCGCTAATCATCGCCACCAGGGTGAACATGTCGACCTGGATAAGCGCCACGAAGATGAACGCCTGCGCCACGGTCGGCAGGGTGTGGCCGACGTTCAGCGTGCCCGGAATGACGCGGTCAGGCACGCTCTTGAAAAACCGGAAGATCGCCGTGGTCGTCGCGAACGAGCCGATCCCGAGCGCATCGAAGAAGTTGGTGACCGCACCCGTGAGGATGTGGAGCAGGCTCGTCCCGGCAGGCCTGGCCTCGGGCGGCGTCGACGGGTCGTCGGCCGCGCGCCTGGCGTAGGCGATCCATCCGGCGATGTAGATGATGGCGAATACAGCTAGCGCGCCGAGAAGCACATGGACGGGTCTTGGCATTGTGCCGGGATGATAAAGACTAAAGACAAAAGACGGAAGACTAAAGAACAGGTGGAATTGTAATGGTAAACTGATGGTATGAAAACTACCATCGATAAGGCAGGACGGGTGGTGATTCCAGCCGCAATCCGGGAGCGGGCCGGCCTGACGGCGGGAGCGACGCTGCTGGTGACGGCGGACGACCTGGGAGTGCGGCTCGAACGGGACGCGCCCGGTCCCCGGCTGGTGCGCGTCGGCAAGCGTCTCGTCGCGAAGCCCGTTTCCTCCGAGGAGACGCTCCCCGCCGTCGACATCGGCGCGCTGATCGAAGAAGAACGGAACTGCTGGCCGTGAGGGTCTTCCTCGACACGAGCGTGATGCTTGGAGGTCTCATCGACCTGGGCCCGCAGAGTGCAGCGGCACAACGGATCATGGCGGCGGTTGCGGAAGGCCAGGTGCCAGATCCCGGCTCGGCGTGGCATTGTTGCCTGGAGTTCTACTCGGTGGCGACCCGCCTTCCCGCGGAGTTCCGTCTGAAGCCGGTCGACGCACAACGGCTCTTGCGGGAAGAAATTCTGGCGCGCCTCGCCATCGCGGATCTGCCGCCGGGCGATCGGCAGCCGCTGCTCGATGCGGCTGTGCAGGATGGCATCGGCGGCGGCCGCATCTATGATGCGCACATGGCGGAAATCGCGCGCGCGGCTGGCGCGCGCGTGATCGTGACCGACAATCGCCGCCACTTCCTGGCCGCGCTCCGGCACGGCCTGAAAGTGGAAACGCCGGCAGAGTTCCTTGCGGATTTGAAAAAACGTCTCGACGCGCTCAGCTGATCCTGATGGCCGTCAGCACGCGCGCACCATCTTGACCGTCACCAGATTTCAGCTCGATCAGATAGTCGTTCGGGGCATACGGCGCCAGCGGAATCTCGATCTCGAAGCTGCCGTCAGCCGCCGGCGCGGGGGCGGCAAGGTCGGCCACGTGTTCGCCGCGCATGTTCAGGAGACTGGCCTTCACAAGGGGCGCGGCGCCGCCAGGCCCCCAGGCGTGAAACGACACCAGCAGCCGCTCTGTTCTCGAGAAGTCGCGCGAGGCGACAGGCCTCAACGAGCTTTGCGTCTTCAGGGCCGCGATATCGCGCGCGGTTCTGGCGCGATGGATCCGCGGCGTGCCGATGGTGATGCCCGCCGCGTTGTAGTCGGGGACCGTGATCGCCTTCGACTCGGTGTCGAGCACTTCTCCGCCGCTGCCCTCAATCACGACACGCAGATCGAGCGGCCCTGGCGGCGCCGCGAATGTCACCGTGCCGCCGCGCGGCCTTCCCGGGGCGTCAGGATCCGCTTCGGCCTTGCCGCGGAAAAACAGGTCGCCTTTGGCGTTGCCGGCGGTGATGCTGACGCGCGCGGCCTCTGCGAGCCCTGCGCGCTCGCCCTGCGGTGACGCCTCCCACACCAGCGAGATTTGCGTCTTGCCGTCGGCGCCGCGGCTCGTGCCGATCCAGGTCAGCGCGGGACGCCCGCGCGCCGGCGCGGCGAGCATCGACAGCGCCTCGTTGATCTCGGGCGGCGGTCCGGAGTTGAGCGCCTCGGAGCTGTTTTCGGCACGCTTCGCATTCTCGGCCGACAGCGCCCAATAGCCTTTGCGCGCGCGCACGTCGACGCCGGGCCGCTTGACGCGCACCTTGATCTGATGGAACCGGCCGTCGGTGGGGGCCGCCGTCGAGTTGTAGCCGAGCAGGTAATAACTGCTCGAGTCCTGCAGCATCTGCCGCAGCCCGGTCAGAAAGTCGTTGCGGCCGACGATGGCGCGGCCGCCGGTTTCATCGGCGACGATGCGCAGCGAATCGCTGGTCTGGCGCAGATGCTCGCGATCGCGCGCCATGCTGACGCCCTCGTTGATGTCGTACTCGAATGGCGCCAGGCCCCGCGGATCGAGCGTGTAGATGCTGGTATTCGCGCGATTGGCCGCGTCGAAGACGTACCTCAGGTCCGTCAGCATCTCGGTTTCCTTGAAGAATTCCTGCGAGCTCTGGCTGTAGCCGCCGCCCATGAGCGGATCGTTG
Organism: Vicinamibacterales bacterium; assembly: GCA_040902895.1. Taxonomy (GTDB): domain Bacteria; phylum Acidobacteriota; class Vicinamibacteria; order Vicinamibacterales; family SCN-69-37; genus JALYRV01. The sequence goes on from JBBDWL010000024.1 coordinate 150,021, forward strand.
CGCCTGCCGATCGGCGCATAGGGATCGTTCGGATTGGTGAGATTCGGCGGCATGTTGTACGAGAGGCCCTCGCTCACCATCAGAATCGCCTTGCGGCCCTCCCGCAGCGTGCCGAGGTGGATCGAGAGCGCGCGGACGGCCGAGAGCGTGACCTGCGCGCGAATGAACTCGACGGCGGCTGCCGGATACGAGGCGTACCGTTCTTCGTACCTGTTGCGCGGCGTGTAGTCGAACTTGCGGCCCTCGAACTTCATGAGCGCGTTCGCGACCGACTCGTGATTGCGCGTGAAGACCAGGTCGCTGACCGGCGTCAGCGGGTACAGCACCGCCACGAGATCCCGCGCGTTCAGCTGCAGGACAAAGCTCGCGAGCTTCTCGCGGATCGCCATGTCGTTGCCGCGCCTGACGTGATAGTCGTCGAGCAGGATCGCGATCACGCGCACATCGTCGCGCTGCATCTCGCGCTCCTGCTGATCGAGCGAGCGGATGGGCGCCGCGTCGGCGATCTCGCCGACGACAGGCACGTCCATGTCGATCAGACGGAACGTTTCGACGGTCTGGGGCTTGTTGTCTTCGACGACTTCGAAATCGGCGGGGGTGAGATCGGTGACCGGCTTCCCTGTCTTGCGGTCGGTGACCAGCACGTCGACTCTGATGAAATTGATGCCCCGGCGGATCAGCGGCTGCTGCTGCTCTTGTGGAGGCGGAGGGGGCGGCGGTGGCTGGCCCTGCGCGGAGTCGAAGGGCTGCGCCGAGATCACGCCAAGGGACGCCGCGGTGCAACCCGCCAGACACGCCGCGACGAAACGCCTCATCATTGGATGATACCTGCACATTAGACGCCGGAGCCAAGGCGACGGACGCCGTGGGATAAAATCTGCGCATGAGTTTGGATGTCATGAACCGGCAGGCGCTGACCGACCTCAGCGAGGATGAGCGCATCCTCCGGGACAGCGTCCGTGAGTTCGCCGAGGCGCAGGTGCGCCCGCTCGTTCGCGGGATGGATGACGAGGCGAAGATCCCGCGGGGCCTCATCGACAAGCTGTTCGACCTCGGCGTCATGGGCATCGAAGTGCCCGACAGTCACGGCGGGGCGGGCGGCACGTTCTTCCATGCCGTGCTGGCCGTCGAGGAGCTCTCGCGTGTCGACCCGTCGATTGGCGTGCTCGTGGACGTGCAGAACACGCTCGTGATCAACGCGTTTCTGCGCTGGGGCAGCGACGACATCAAGAAGCGGTATCTGCCGCGTCTGGCTGCCGACACCGTGGGCGCCTATGCGCTGTCGGAGGCGGGGTCGGGCAGCGACGCCTTCGCGCTGGCCGCGCGCGCCGTCGAGCGCGACGGCGAGTGGTCGCTCAGCGGCCGCAAGCTCTGGATTACGAACGGCAACGAAGCCGAGGTCTTCCTGGTATTTGCCAACGTGAATCCCGACGCCGGCTATCGCGGCATCACCGCGTTCGTCGTCGAGCGCGGCTTCAAGGGATTCACGGTCGGCAAGAAGGAAGACAAGCTCGGCATCCGCGCGAGCAGCACATGCGAGCTGATCCTCGAGGACTGCCGCGTGCCGAACGCGAATGTGCTGGGTGACGTCGGCAAGGGATACAAGACGGCGATCGAGACCCTCAACGAAGGCCGCATCGGCATCGGCGCGCAGATGATCGGCCTGGCGAAGGGCGCGCTCGAGCACACGATCAAGTACACGAAGGAGCGCAAGCAGTTCGGTAAGCCGATCGCCGACTTCCAGGCGGTGCAGCACCAGCTGGCGCGGGCGGCGGCAGACGTCGAATGCGCGACCCTGTCGGTCTATAACGCGGCGCGGCTGCGCGACGCGGGCAAACCGTTTCTCACCGAGGCGGCCATCTGCAAACTCGTGTCGTCGGAATGTGCCGAGCGCGTGTCATCGCTGGCGGTGAACCTGTTCGGCGGCAACGGATTCGTGAAGGAATACCCCGTCGAGAAGCTGTTCAGAGACTCGAAGATCGGCCAGATCTACGAGGGCACCTCGAATCTGCAGCTGCAGACGATTGCCAAAAACATTCTCGGCCAGGCCTGATCAGCGAAGCACGTCTTCCGCGATGATCATCCGCTGCACTTCCGACGTGCCCTGATAGATCTCGGTGGCGCGGACGTCGCGGAAGAGGCGTTCGACGACCGTGCCGCGGCGGTAGCCTGACGAGGCCAGAATCTGCAGCGCTTTATCGGCAGCGCGATGCGCCGCTTCCGATGCCATCAGCTTGGCCATCGCCGCCTCGACGCCGCTCGAGGCTTGCCGATCGCACGCGTCGGCCGCCTTCCAGGTCAGCATGCGTGCGGCATCGAGCTCGGTGGCCATGTCGGCGAGCATGAACTGAATCGCCTGATAATTCGCAATCGGCTGGCCGAAGGCCTCGCGGTCGCGCGCATAGGCGAGGGCTTCATCGAGCGCGGCCTGTCCCACGCCCAGCGCCTGCGCCGCGATCGCGACACGGCCGCCTTCGAGCGCTGTCATGGCGATCCGAAAACCGTGGCTCGCTTCGCCCAACAGGCCGTCCGCTTCCACGCGCACGTCGCTCAGCATCACGTCGCGGCAGCCCAGGCCGCGCACGCCGAGCGACTCGCCTGTCTTCTCGATCGACAGGCCGGGGGAATCGGCCGGCACCAGAAACGCGCTGATGCCGCGCCCGCGCGCGCCCGGCTGCGTCGCGGCGAAGATGATGAAGACGTCGGCCGCCTCGGCATTGGCGACCCAGACTTTCCGTCCGTTGACGAGATAGCCGCGATCGTCGAGCGCCGCAATCGTCTGCTGGTTGCCGGCGTCAGATCCGGCCTCTTCCTCTGACAACGCGAACGCGCCAATCCGCGAGCCGTCGACGATCGAACGAAGCCATCGGTCTTTCTGTGCCGCCGTGCCCCGGCGATGCAGCACCGATCCGACGAGCGAATTGTTCACGCTGAGAATCACGGCCAGCGTCGCGCTCTCGCGCCCGATCGATTCGAGCGCGCGCGCATAGGTGACCATGTCGAGCCCGGCGCCGCCCCAGTCTGACGGAACGGCGACGCCCGACAAGCCAAGGGCCGCCGCGCCCTTCACGAGATCACCAGGAAAGACATCCGACTCGTCAATCGCCGCCGCAGCGGGCCGCACGACCTCGCGCGCGAACTGATCCACGCGATCAAGGAATGTCTGCTGCGGCGGGGAAAGCGTGAGATCCATCAGGCTGATTCTACAGGCAGGCCTGTAAGATTCTCCTGTGCAGAACCTGGATCTGATCCTGATGCTCGCCGCCGGCTTCGGCGCCGCGCTCATCCTGGGCTACATCACGCATCGGCTGCATCTGTCGCCGATCGTGGGCTATCTGCTCGCGGGCGTGCTCATCGGGCCGCAGACCCCGGGCTTCGACGCCGACCCGCATCTGGCGGAGCAGCTTGCCGACGTGGGCGTCATCCTGCTGATGTTTGGCGTCGGCCTCCATTTCGATCTGAAGGACCTGCTGGCGGTGCGGCGCGTCGCCGTGCCTGGCGCGGTGCTCCAGAGCGCGTTCGCCACGCTGCTGGGCGCCACGGCCGCGCACGCCTTCGGCTGGTCATGGACGGCTGGACTCGTTTTTGGGCTCTGCCTCTCGGTGGCAAGCACGGTCGTCCTCATCCGAGTGCTCTCCGACAGCAATCAGCTGCACACGCAGACCGGCCACATTGCCGTCGGCTGGCTCATCGTCGAAGACCTCTTCACGATCGTCGTGCTCGTGCTGCTGCCCGCCATGTTTGGCGCGGCAAGTACGAGTCCGGAAGTCGGCGCGGCTGCGGCGGCGACCGAAGCCGCGGGACCAAACCTCGGATGGGCGCTGCTCGTGACGCTCGCGAAAGTCGCCATTCTCGGCGCAGTGCTCTTCACCGCGGGCGCGCGGGTGATTCCCTGGCTCCTGACGCGGGTCGCGAAAACCGGGTCGCGCGAGCTGTTCACACTCAGCGTGCTGGCCATCGCCCTTGGCATCGCCGTGGGCTCGACACTCGGCTTCGGCGTGTCGATGGCGCTCGGCGCATTCCTGGCCGGCATGATTGTCGGCCGGTCCGACTACAGCTCACGCGCTGCCGCCGACGCGCTGCCCATGCGCGACGCGTTCGCGGTGCTGTTTTTTGTCTCGATCGGCATGCTGTTCGATCCGCGCGCGCTCTGGCAGTCTCCGAAGCTGGCCGCGATGGCCTTCGCGGTGGTGGTCATCGGCAAGCCGCTGATTGCGGCCGTCGTCACGAGAATGATGGGATATGGGATGGCGGTCACGCTGCCGGTCGCCGTCGCGCTTGCGCAGATCGGCGAGTTCTCGTTCATCCTCGCGCGCGCCGGCCAGGATCTTGGCGTGTTGCCGGCAGACGCCGGCAACGTGATCATCGCCGTCGCGATTGGTTCGATCGTCCTGAATCCCCTGCTCTACCGTGCCGGCCGCCCGGTGCTGCGCTGGCTCGAGACGCACCCCACACTCTGGCGCGTCCTGAACGGCCCGGAGCGGCGGGAGCAAGACGATGGGCGCGGGCAGCCGCTGGTGGAAGCCCCACACAGGGCGGTCGTCGTCGGCTACGGGCCGAGCGGACGGACACTTGCACGTTTGCTGAAGGAAAACGGCGTGACGCCGACGATCGTCGAGCTCAATCTGGACAATGCCCGGCAGGCCCGCGAAGACGGCTTCCGCGCCATCTATGGCGACGCCACCAACCAGGCCATTCTCGAAGAGGCAGGCGTGCGCGAGTCGGACACGATCGTGCTGACGTCGGCCGGCATGGAACGCAGCGAAGACACCATCCGCGAGGCGCGCGAGCTGAATTCAGACATTCACGTGATGGCCCGGGCGATGTACATGCGCCACGTTCCGAGTCTCCGCAGCGCCGGCGCCGATTCCGTCTTCTCCGGCGAAGCGGAGGTCGCGCTCGCGATGACCGAGGCCATGATGGTGCGGCTCGGCGCGACGGCAGAGCAGATCGATCGCGAACGCGCCAGGGTCAGGGAGGAAATTAAAAGTTGAAAATTGAAAGTTGAAAATTAGGCGCGCGCGAGACGCTGAAAGATGGGACGCAGCCGTTCGGCCGTCACGGGCAGTTCTTCTGGCAGCACGCGCGTTTTACCGACGACCGACATGAAGTTCGTGTCACCGTTCCAGCGCGGCACGACGTGCATGTGCAGATGATCCAGCACGCCGGCGCCGGCCGGCTTTCCCAGGTTCAATCCCATGTTCAGCCCGTGCGGCGCGTACGCTTCCATGAGCGCCATCTCGGAGACGCGCGTCAGCGCCATCAGCTCCGAGAGCTCGTCGGCGCGGGCGTGGGCCAGCCGGGCGACATGCCGGTTGGGCACCACCATCAGGTGGCCGTTGTTATAGGGGAACAGGTTGAGAATGACGAAGGCGTGAGGCCCCCGATGAATCACGAGCGGGTCGTTGCGGTCCAGCGCCGCGCAGAAGATGCAGGCGCCGGGCTCTTCACCGGATGCGGCCGTCACGTACGTCAGCCGCCAGGGCGAATAAAGACGATCCAATCAAACGATCTCCCGGTCGCCCGCCGTTTCCGGTTCTTCGGGAGCGCCCGAGAAGTTGATCAGCTCCTTCAGTTCCTTGCCCGGCTTGAAGTACGGCACGCGCTTCGGCGGCACATCGACCTTGTCGCCCGTCTTGGGATTGCGGCCCTTCCGCGGCTCGCGCTTGCGCAGCCGGAAGCTGCCGAATCCGCGCAGCTCGATCTTCTCGCCGCGATGCAGCGCGTCGATGATCGCCTTGAACACCGTGTCGACGATGACCTCGGAGTGTTTCTTGGTGAGATCGGAGACTTTCGAGACTTCCTCGACGAGCTCCGCTTTGGTCATTGCGCCTGACATACACTCGGCTCCAGGCCCTAGGCCCTAGGCCATAGGCATGAGTCCGGCGAGCCGCAGCTCGCCGGACTTTTCTTCGTTCAGGCCCAGGGCCTAGCGCCCAGGGCCTAGCGCCTATTCCTGCTGCCGCTTGAAGTGATCGCCCAGCGTCGTTTCCGGACGGCCTGTCGAGTCGGTGTAGGCCTCCCAGTCGGCGCGGAACTCGTCGTTCTTCAACGCGCGGATGCTCAAGCCGATCTTCCGCTCCGAGGGAATCAGCTTGATGATCTTCATCTGATAGGTCTGGTCGACCTGCAGATCCAGCTTCTCGTCTTTGCCCGCCGCGGCGGAGTCATCGAACTCCGAGACGTGGATCAGGCCTTCGATGCCTTCCGCGAGCTCGACGAACGCGCCGAAGTTGGTCATGCGCACGACCTTGCCCTCGACCTCGTCACCGACCTTGTGCTGCGAGAAGAACTCGTCCCAGATGTCGGTCTGCAGCTGCTTCAGCCCGAGCGACAGGCGCTGGTTTTCCGCGTCGATGTTGAGCACCATCGCGTCGACCACGTCGCCCTTCTTCAACACCTCAGACGGGTGCTTGATCCGCTTGCTCCACGACATGTCCGAGATGTGGATCAGGCCGTCGATGCCCTCTTCGACTTCGACGAACGCGCCGAACTCGGTGAGGTTGCGCACCTTGCCCTTGATGGTCGTGCCCGCCGGGTATTTGTCGGTGAGCTCGTGCCACGGGTTCTGCTCGACCTGCTTCAGGCCCAGCGAGATGCGCCGCGCCCCGGGATCGACGCCGAGCACCATGGCCTCGACCGGATCGCCGACATTGAGAATCTTGGAGGGATGCTTGACGCGCTTGCTCCACGACATTTCCGAGACGTGGATCAGGCCCTCGACGCCCGGCTCGAGCTCGATGAACGCGCCGTAATCGGTGAGGCTGACCACCTTGCCGCTCACGCGCGCGCCGACCGGATACCGATCCATGACGTTCGACCATGGATCCGGCACCAGCTGCTTGTGTCCGAGCGAGACGCGCTCGTTCGCCGGGTCGTACTTCAGCACGATGACGTCGATCGGATCGTTGACCTTGAACAGCTCGGACGGATGCGCCACGCGTCCCCACGACATGTCGGTGACATGCAGCAGACCGTCGATGCCGCCCAGATCGATGAACGCGCCGTAGTCGGTGATGTTCTTGACGACGCCATTGAGGACCTTGCCCTCGGCCAGCGTGTCGAGCGTGTGCTTCTTCTTCTCGGCGTTTTCCTCTTCGAGGAGGACTTTCCGCGAGAGCACGATGTTGCCGCGCTTCTTGTTGACCTTGATGACGCGCATGCGGAGCTCCTGGCCCCGGAGCGCGTCGAGATTGCGGACAGGACGCACGTCAATCTGCGATCCGGGCAGGAACGCGCGGACGCCGATGTCCACCGCCAGACCGCCCTTGATGCGCTCGATGACGCGGCCGATGACCACCTTCCGATCGGTGAACGCCTTCTCGACATCGTCCCAGATCTTCATCTTCTCGGCTTTTTCGCGCGAGAGGACGACGTAGCCTTCACGGTCTTCGGTGCGCTCGAGCAGCACGTCGACGATGTCGCCGGCCTGCACGGTGATGTTGCCGTTCTCGTCGAGGAACTCTTCGATCGGAATGATGCCTTCCGATTTGAAGCCGACGTCGACGATCACTTCGGACGGCGTGACTTTCATCACCGTCCCTTTGACGACCTCGCCTTCCGTGATATTTCGGAAGCTGTTATCGTAAAGGTCTAGAAGGCGGGCGTACTCGTCAGTGTTGCTCTGCTCGTCTTCCGACCCACCTCCATGAAGGGTCTGCATTCGCTTGATTTCTTCTACTTGCGGCATTCGTTACGGGTCCTCTCCACCGGCGGCCCCCAGGGCGAGCCGGACCGGCCGTGCGGCGCCGGAAACCGTTAGATTCGGATCGCTCAAATGGCGATAAGCCTCAGATTATACGGTACTTACGGGAACATGGTCAATTAAGGGACCCCGGCGATTTCCTGAGGGAGCGTTCACATGGCGAAGAGGCGATCGGCGCGCGGCGGGCGCAAAGGCCGAAAGGCAGCGAAGAAAGCGAAGAAAAGGAACAAGGCGCTCGGCCGGAAGGCGGCGGCGCGCAAGGCCGCGACGCGCAAGACCGCCTCGCGGAAGGCACAGTCGCGGAAGAAAAAGACCGCCGGCCGCAGGAAGGGCCCGGTCCGGAAGGCAGCCAGGCGACAGGCCCGCGCCTCTGCCAAGGCTCCCGCCTCCGCCAGGGCTCCCGCCTCCGCCAGGGCTACGGCGGGCAAGACGGCGCGCAAGACGGCGCGCAAGCCCGCCCGAAAGGCTGCGGCCGCCCCGCGCAAGGCGTCTGCCCGCACGGCAACTCCCAGGACCCGAGAAACCGCAGCGGCGGCAGCCGCCCGCAAACAGCCGAGTCTGGATCGGGAGCGGCGCCGGCTCGCCGAAACCGATGGAGAGCTGATGCCGTCGGCCCCCTCGTCGCTCGGCTACGAAGGAAGCTCGTCTGCCGCCCGGTCGGGCCGCTCGGAACTGCGCGAATCGTTGCTGCAACACACCGAAACGGGCCCAGCCCTCACCGGCGGCGACGTGGATGCGAATTGGGAAGACGCCTACGCGGTCGGCGACGAGGCGCCCGGCGGCGACAATCCGACGCCTGACCAGGACCGCGTCGACGACATCGGCAAGGCGCTCGGCGTCCAGTACGAGGACAACGAAGAACTGAAAGGCGCCGAGAAGATCCAGGAACGCGACCGCCACCGCTGGGAGCTCGACCCGGCATCGTCGGACGATTACAGGGATCGCGCGAAGGAAGAAGATTGAAGATTGATGATCTGTGATTGCAGATTCATTTCAGATCTCAAACTGCAGAATGGTCATTCCGAATCTGCAATGACCCCTCTGCAATCTGAGATGAATCATCAATCGCAGATCTGAAATCTGCAATTCACTGTCGCTGTTCTACAAGTTTCAGTACTGCCCCCACGACCTCGTCAACGGACATCCCTGTCGTGTCGATGCGGATCGCGTCGGAAGCCATGGCGAGCGGCGAGGTCTTGCGCGTGCTGTCGAGGCGATCGCGCTCGGCCAGCGCCGTCGCCACCTGATCGACCGCGCCGGCCTGCGAGCTCGTATGCGCGGGATCGGTCGCGCGCCGGCGCGCCCGTTCGTCGGCCGACGCGTCGAGGAACACCTTGACGTCGGCCTTCGGAAACACCACGGTGCCGATGTCGCGGCCCTCCATCACCAACCCACCCTTTGCCGCGTACTCGCGCTGCCGGCGCACGAGCGACTCGCGCACGTTCGGATGGCGCGCGACGATGCCGGCGGCGGCGTCCATTTCGGGCGTGCGGATGGCGCGCGTGATGTCGTGGCCGTCGACGCGGACCTCGCGGCCAAGCTCGAATTCCGCCGCGTCGGCGATCGTCGTGACGGCGTCCTCGTCGGAGAGATCGATGCCGTTGTGCCCCGCCATCCACGCCACCGCGCGATACATCGCGCCGGTGTCGACGTGCGTATATCCAAGCCGCTGCGCAAGCGTGCGCGCGACGGTGCCCTTGCCTGCGCCTGAGGGCCCGTCGATGGCGATGATCAGAGGACGCGAAGGCATCGAGACATTATGATTCATCCGTGCGCAGAAGCCTGAAGCTTGCCGCGGCCGCGTTCGCCGTGATCGTGGCCGTGGCGGCGTTCGCGCTGAAGCCGTACGCCGACAGCGCCGCCTTCATCATGGATTTGGGCGGCGTGCAGCACTGGACGCGCGGTCTGCTGCCGCGCGCGCGATCCGAGGTCACCTGGCGCGACGTCGCGGTCCCCACGCGGCACGGCCCGCTTGCCGCGCGCGTTTACACACCCTCCGACGGCGCGGCATCCGCGCCAAGCTTCATCATCTTTCCCGGCATTCATCGCGGCGGGGTCGAGGAGCCGCGGCTTGCGGGATTCTCACGCCGCTTTGCATCGGGCCGCGTCAATGTCGTGAGCGTTCCGCTGCCGGATCTGCGCGAGTTCCGCGTCACGATGCGGTCGATCGATCAGATCGAAGACGCCACGCTATGGGCCGCGAACGAGCCGGGAATCGGGCGCGGCGGGAAGGTTGGCCTCGGCGGCGTGAGCTTCGCGGGAGGCCTCAGCCTGGTGGCGGCCGGACGCCCGGCGCTGCGCGATCGGCTGTCGATGGTGGTCTCGTTCGGCGGCTACGGTGACCTCGCGCGCGTGCTCCGGTTCCTCTGCACCGGCATCCTGCCCGACGGCCGCCGTGGCTCACCGCACGACTACGGCGTCGTCGTCGCGCTGCTCGAAGTGGCGCCGTCGATGGTGCCGCCCGATCAGGTCGCGCCGCTCCGGCGCGGCGTGCTGACGTTTCTCGAGGGCTCGCTGCACGATCAGACCGACAAGCCGCGAGCCACCGCGCTGTTCGCCGACGCGCGTGAGCAGCAGACGACGCTGCCCGAACCATCGAGCACACTGCTCGGGTGGGTGAACGATCGCGCAGTGGCGCAGCTCGGCGCGGCGGTGCTGCCGCATGTCGAGAAACTATCGGGCACCGAGGCGCTTTCGCCCGAGCACACGGCGCCGGCCGTGGCGCCTGTGTTTCTGCTGCATGGCGCGGAAGACAACGTCATCCCGTCGGCCGAGACGCCGCTCGTGGCCACCTATCTGCGCCGGAGCGGCAACACGCACGTGCGCGCGCTGCTGACGCCGCTGGTCTCGCACGCCACCCTGCAGACCGACGCGCCGCTCGCCGACGCCTGGGACTTGGTTGTGTTCTGGAAACAGATGATGAGTGCTCGTTAAGACTAGACCTGTTGTTTAGTCTTTGATCTTGGATCTTTTGTCTTGGTGAGTGACGCAATCTCGCGCGGCGCGAGGTCGCGCATCTCTCCTGGTTTCAAGACGCCGATGCCGATCTTGCCGATGCGCACGCGCGTCAGCCGAAGCACGGGATGACCGACGGCCTCGAGCATCCGCCGCACCTGACGGTTGCGACCTTCGCGCAGCACGACTTCGACGATGGCCTGGGGTGTCGTTTTTCCTTCCCTGACGTGCACGATGTTCACGCCGGCGGGCTGGGTGCGCTCGCCGTCGAGCGGGATGCCTTTGCGGAGACGATCGAGCGCTTTCGCATCGGGGATGCCGCGCACGCGCGCCTCGTACGCGCGCTCGAGCCCGTAGCGCGGATGCATCAGCCGCTCGGCGAAGGCGCCGTCGTTGGTGAGGATGATGAGTCCGTCGGATTCATAGTCGAGACGGCCGACCGGATAGAAATAGCCGCGGATGCGCGCGCGCTCGAGCAGATCGATGACCGTCGGACGCTGTTCGGGATCGCTGCGCGTGCTGACGTAGCCGCGCGGCTTGTACATGAGGATGTAGCGGCGCTCGGGCTTTGGCAGCCGCCTGCCATCGACACGGATGTCATCGACCACGGGATCGGCGCGCGTGCCGAGCTCGCGGACGGCCTTGCCGTTGACCATGACACGGCCGTCGAGAATCAGCTGCTCCGCCGCGCGGCGCGAGGCGACACCCGCCTCGGAGATCAGCTTCTGCAGGCGAACGCCACGCTCATCGGTCCCGGAGCGGACGGGTTTAGTGGGTGACATCCTTTTTCGGGCTCGCTTCGCTCGCCAACTCGGAACTTAGAACTTCGAACTCAGAACTACGTTTGGAGTTCTGAGTTTTCAGTTCTAAGTTCTCCTCGAACGGCAGCGCCGCGGTCTCGGGCGCGGCCTCACCAAGTCCGGGAAGCTCGAACCCAAGCAGCTCCGACATGTCTTCGACCTTCGGCAAATCAGACAGATCGTTGAGACCGAAGCGTTCGAGGAACTCGCGCGTGGTGCCGTACATGAACGGCCGGCCAACGACCTGCTTGCGGCCGACGATTCGCACGAGCTTGCGATCGAGGAGCGTCGCGAGCACACCCGAGGTGTTGACGCCGCGGATCTCGGCGATCTCGGGCGCGGTCACCGGCTGCTTGTAGGCAATCACGGCGAGCGTTTCGAGCGCGGCCACCGACAGTTTCTGCGTCGTGCGCTCGTGGAAGAGACGCCGCACCCACTCGTGCAGCTCGGGCCGCGTGACGATCTGGTACCCGCCCGCCACTTCCACGAGCTGCAGCCCTCCGGGCCGGTCGTACGCGGCGCGCACGGCTTCGACCGCCGCCTTGACGTCTTCCTTCGGCTCCGAATCGAGCAGCTTCGACAGCATCTTGAGCGAAATCGGATCGGGGGACGCGAAGATCAGGGCTTCAATCGTCGCCATCAACTGCTCGGATACGGCAGGAACCGCTGGAACCGCTGGTTCCGCAGGTTCCCCTGGTTCCACAGGTTCCCCTGGTTCGGTTCGGGTGTTCACGGGTTCCACCGGTTCCATGAGTTCGATCGGTTCGCTGCGTTTCTTCGCCAACAGAGACCTCTAGGAGGAGATTGTAAAGTCTGGCGCGCCCGCCGGCCGTTCCCGTTTGTAGACGCGGATGTCGCCGAAGGCGCCGCCCTGGAATACCCGCACGAGCTTGAGCCGGATCATCTCGAGCAGCGCGAGAAACGTGACGATCATGCCTGCTTTGGTCTGCACGTCGGCGAATAAATCCTCGAAGCCGCAGGCCTCGGTCTCTGACAGCCGCGCCAGCAGCTGCGCGATGCGGGTTTCGATCGGTATCTGCTCGGGCGGCAGAGGCATCTTCGGCCGCTGTTTGGCGCGCTCGAGCACCTGCCGGAACGCCGCCATGAGGCTGAACAAATCGACTTCGAGCTCGGGCTCGACCGGATCGCCCGCGACATCGGCAAGCCGCTCGTCCGGGCGCGTCCACTGGGCGCTGCGCAGCGTTTCCTTTTCATGCAGCAGCTCGGCGGCCGCTTTGAACTTCTGGTGCTCCAGCAGCCGCCGCACCAGCGCTTCGCGCGGATCCTCGTCGGGATCCTCCTGCTTCGGATCGGGCCTCGGCAGCAGCATGCGCGACTTCACATGAATGAGCGTCGCCGCCATCACGAGGAACTCGCCGGCGATGTCGAGATTCATCTCCTGCATCAGCTCGACGTAATCCAGGTACTGCTTCGTGATGATCGCGATCGGGATGTCGTAGATGTTCAGCTCATTCTTCTTGATCAGATGCAGCAGCAGATCGAGCGGCCCCTCGAAGTTGTCGAGGCGCACGGGGTAGCCTTCGAGAATCGATTCGAATTCTTCGGGCATGGCTAGTACTTCAGCTTTACCGACGCGCGGACGCGATTCATCGTTTCCTGCGCCACCAGGCGCGCCTTGCGCGAGCCCTCGATCAGAATCTCGCGGATGCGATCCGGCTTCTCGAGCACGTTCGCGCGGCGCTCCCTGAGCGGATCCAGCATCGCATTCATCGCCGCCGCCAGCTTCGTCTTGACTTCGACATCGCCGACCGTGCCGGCCCGGTATCGGGCCTTGAGATCCTCGACCTCGCCGCGGTTCGGATTGAAGGCGTCGTGATAAATGAACACCGGATTGCCTTCGACCGTGCCCGGGATGTCGGCGCGCACGCGCTTCGGATCCGTGTACATCTGCCGCACCTTCTGCCTGACGGTCTCGGCGTCATCCGACAGATCGATCGTATTGCCGTAGCTCTTGCTCATCTTCCGGTTGTCGAGGCCAGGCAGCCGCGGCGTCGGCGTCAGCAGCGGCTGCGCCTCGACGAGCGCGCCGCCGCCATAGAAATTATTGAAGCGGCGCACGACTTCGCGCGAGAGCTCCAGGTGCGGCACCTGATCCTCGCCGACCGGCACGAACCGGCCGTCATAGATCGCGACGTCCGCGGTCTGCAGCAGTGGATAGCCGAGAAAGCCGAGATTCGAGAGATCCTTCTCACTCAGCTGCTCGATCTGTTCCTTGTAGGTGGGCACGCGCTCGAGCCACGAGATCGGCGTGATCATCTGCAGCAGCAGGTACAGCTCCGCGTGCTCGGGCACCAGCGACTGCACGAAGACGGTGCTCTTGTCGGGATCGACGCCGGCCGCAATCCAGTCGACCGCGTTGTCGAGCGCGCTGGCCGTGATGCCTTCGGTCGACGCATAGTCGCTGGTCAGCGCGTGCCAGTCGGCGACGAAGTAGAAGCAGTCGTACTTCTGCTGCAGCGCCGTCCAGTTCTGCAGCGCGCCAACGAGATGGCCAAGATGCAGTTTTCCCGTCGGGCGCATGCCCGAGACGACGCGAGCCGTCATGGCAGCAGTATCCTGGTCAGAAACAGCGCGGGCGGAATGATGATGCGCGAGAAGAGACCCGTGAGGAGCACGGCATAGAGGATGAGAAAGCCCCACGGCCGCACGAGCCGATCGTACGCGGCGGCGGTATGTTCGGGCAGCAGTCCCCCGATGACGTTGCCGCCGTCGAGCGGTGGCACCGGCAGCAGGTTGAACAGCGCCAGCAGCACGTTCAGGAACACGGCCTGGGCGAGCAGCAGCCCGGCCCAGCCCTGCACCAGGCCGCCGGGAAACATCAGCCACGCCGCCGCGGCCAGAATCGCGGCCTGCAACAGGTTGCTGGCCGGACCGGCCGCCGCGATGTACATGAAGTCGCGCCGCGGATGCTGCAACTGGTGCAGGTTGACCGGCACGGGCTTGGCCCATCCGATGATCGGCAGACCGGTGAGAATCGCAATGCCGGGCAGCAGCAGCGTGCCGATCGGGTCGATGTGCGCACCCGGATTGATCGTCAATCTGCCGAGAAGCCGCGCCGTCGGATCGCCGAGCCGGTCGGCCGCCCAGGCATGCGCCGCCTCGTGAATCGAGAGCGAGAGCAGCAGCACGGCGAAGAGCGTGAGTTTGAGGGGAAGGTCTTCCAAGGGCCACGTAAGAATACCCTACGCATTTGCGAAAAAGCCGAGGATTGCGTCCGCTCCTTTGGTGCCGACGACTGTGGTCAGCTCTTCGCGCGTCGCCCGGCGCACGCCTGACAGGCTGCCGAACGCGCGCAGCAGCGCACGCCGGCGTCCGGGACCGATCCCGGGAATCTGCTCGAGCTCGCTGGTGAGATCGCGTTTGGTGCGGCGCGCACGGTGGAAGGTCACGGCGAAGCGGTGCGCCTCATCGCGGATCCGCTGCATCAACAGCAGTGCCGGACTCGATTTGGGCAGGGCGATCGGGTCTTCACGATCGCGCACGAACAGCAGCTCTTCCTTCTTGGCAATGCCGGCGGCCACCAGATTTGCCAGCCCGAGCTCGGCGAGGGCGTCGTACGCCGCATGCAACTGGCCTTTGCCGCCGTCGATCAGAATCAGGTCGGGAAACGGCCCGCCCGCTTCGAGCACGTTGCGATAGCGCCGGAACACGACCTCGCGCATCGACAGAAAGTCGTCGTGCGCCGCTTCGCGAATCCTGAACTTGCGATATTCCGAGCGCCGCATCCGCCCGTCTTCGCACACCACCATCGACGCGACGGTCTCGCTGCCCTGAATCGTCGAGATGTCGAAACATTCGATGCGGCGCGGCAAAGACGGCAGCGCGAACGCCTGGCGCAGCGTCTCGAGCGCGTCGTAGCTGCCCATGGCCGGCTGATTGAACCGCGTCTGATACGCCACGGCCGCGTTGCGCGACGCGAGCTCCAGCAATCCGCGCTTGTCGCCGCGCCTGGGCACGACGATGCGGATGCGGCGTCCGGTGGTGATCGACAGCCATCCTTCGATTGCCTCGACATCGACCGCCGCGAGCGGCTCGCCGACATGAATCTCGGGCGGCGCCTCGCGCTCGGCATAAAACTGCTGGATCGCGGCCGTCAGGATCTCGGCAACGTCACTGCCACGGTCCTCACTCTCACTCGCCTCACTCGCCTCACTCCCGTTACGCAGGTTCGCTTCGTACACGAGCTCCACTTTCTCGATGACCTTCCCGTTCCGCATCTGAAAAATCTGCACCACCGCGCCCGATGCGCCGACCTTGATGCCGAACGCATCGCGATCGCTCTGGCCGGGCGTGGCCATCTTCTGCTGGCGCGCCTGCAGCGTCTCGATCGTCCGCACGGCATCGCGCAGGTGCGCGGCTTTCTCGTACTGCTCGGCGGCCGACGCGTCGGCCATCGCCGCGCGCATGCGCGCGAGGAGCTCGTCGTTGCGGCCCTCCAGAAAGAGGCGCGTCCGCTCGGCGGCGTCGCGGTATTCCTCGACGCTGCAGATCTCGGCCACACACGGCGCCAGGCAGCGCTTGATGTCGTACTCGAGGCACGGGCGTCCGCGCCGGCCGTCGATCACTTCGTTGCACGAGCGGATGCCGAACACGCGATGCGACAGGCTCATCGCGCGCCGCGCCAGCGCCGCGGGCATGAAGGGTCCCGCGTAGACGTCGCCGTCGCGCTCGACGCGCCGCGCCACCAGCACGCGCGGCGCAGGCTCGCTCACCGTGAGCCGCAGATAGGGGTACGTCTTGTCGTCGCGCAGCAGCACGTTGTAGCGCGGCGCCCGCTGTTTGATCAGATTGTTCTCGAGCGCCAGCGCTTCGACGACCGAGTCGGTCACGATGAAGTCGAGCGTGTCGGCCTCGTCGAGCAGCGCGTCGTGCCGCGGGCTCGTGCCATACGCGCCCAGATAGCTGCGCGCGCGGTCGCGCAGCGCGCGCGCCTTGCCCACATAGAGCGTTTCGCCGCCCCGTCCCAGGAACAGATACACCCCGGGCTGCTCAGGCAGCCGGTTGATCTGTGTCTTGAGGTCGCTGATGGCCATGGACTACTATGCCGACACATCTAGCATGACATTCACCGGGGCCATCGGCGCAATCTGCATGTTTCCGCTGCGCCTCATCATCAACACCTGCGTCGCGCTCGGCATCCATCCCAATCTGCTGACATTCGCGGGCGTCCTCATCAACGTCTATGCGGCGTACGAGCTCGCCCACTTCCGGTTCATCTCCGCCGGCGTGATCATGATCGTCGGCAACATCTTCGATTTCATCGACGGCAAGGTCGCGGCCGAAACCAACACTATCAGCAAGTTCGGCGGATTCTGGGATTCCGTGATCGATCGCTTTTCGGATCTCGCGCTGTTCGTGGGCCTGATCTATCTGTACTCGTCGAGGTTACGCACCGACTATGTGATGGTCGCCGCGCTCGCGCTGACCTTCTCGATCATGACGAGCTATACGCGCGCGCGCGCCGAGTCGCTGATTGCGAAATGCAAGGTCGGCTTCATGGAGCGGCCCGAGCGCATCGTGCTGTTCATGATTGGGGCCTTCACGAACCGGATGGCCGCCGTGCTCTGGGTGATTCTCGTGCTGTCGGTGCTGAGCGTCGCGGATCGCGTGTTCTACACGTGGCGCGAGCTGCGCGCGCAGGAGCTGGCCAAAGCCGGCCACGTGCCGGCCCCCAAACCGACGGGGCTTCGTCCGATGACCATTCCCGCGCGCATGATCTGGAACGCCCTGTTCTGGACGCACGATCGCGCCACATGGCAGTACGACGTCATGGTGCTGGCGATTCTGGCGTTCGTGTGGCTCACGCCGCCCGGCTGGCTCGCCGACCCCACGGCCACAGGCCCCGGCCTGATCGGCCTGCTCGGCTACATCAGGTAAGCGCAGGTAAGCACAGGTCAGCACCGGTCAGTGAGGTCAGCTTTCCTCGCTTACCAGCGCTTACCTGAGCTTACCCGTGCTTACCAGTGCTTACCACTTCCAGCAGATACCCCAGCTCCTCGTCGACGTCTTCCGGCCGCTCGACCGTCTCGCTGATCGTGTCGCGCAGCGCGCGTCCATAGTCCTGCCGCAGCCGGTGCACCGCCACGCGCAGCTGGCCTGGCGTGCCGCCGCCCGCCGCGGCCAGCTCCGCATATGAGCCTGGCTCCTCACCGGTCAGGTACGGCTTGAGCCGCGCGAAGAGATCGCCGCGGCCGCCCTCAACGTAGCGCGCCTGCACCCGCGTCATGGCCGCATCGAGCACCGCCTGCGCCCAGGTGCGCTCGTACGCGCGCTCGGGTGTGTCCTCGTCGGCCGGCTCCAGGCTGTAGCGCCGCTCGCCGTCATCGAATTCGAGTGAGAGCATCGGCGCGCCGCCGCCGCGCTTGTGCGCAACCGCCCAGTCGTGCTGGTTTGCCAGAAAGTGGCGCACTGATGAGAACAGGAACGACCGGAAGCGGCCGCGCGTGCGGTCGGCCTCGCCGAAAAATCCTTTCTCGAGCACCCGCACGAAAAACATCTGCGTGAGATCGCGCGCATCGTCGGGCGACTTGCCCGACCGGCGAATGAAGGCATACACCGGGGCCCAGTAGGATTCGCAGAGCGTGCCCAGCGCGACGTCCTGCCGCGGCGAGGCGGCGTCGGCCGCCTCGAGAATCAGGCTCCAGCGGGTGGTGGCGAAAGCGCGAGGGGCGTCCACGGCGCCAATGTTAGAATCCGCCGACCTTTCATTCAACTGATGCCACGCCCGCGACCGCCTGTTTGGCTCTTTCTGGCTGCGGCCGCTTATCTCGCGTATTTCGGTCTGCTGATCGCCTGCCACATCTTCAGGCCCGACGCGTGGGCGGCGGCGGAGGCCGCGGCGGCGGAGGCGGCTCAGGTGGGCCGCCCGGCCATGGGCTGGGAAGAGCTCGAGGCCTTCAAGCTGAGATTGCCGCTGGCGGAGCCCTCGTTCGATCTGCGCCGCGATGGTGTCATGTTCGGTCTGCGCTTCGTTCAGGGCATCAGTCTTCTGCTCGCGCTGATCGTCGCGTTTCGCAAGCCGAAAGATCCTCTCGCGTTGCTCGGGGCCTGGGTGATGGCGACGGCCGGCGTCGTGTCGGTCGTGCTTCCGTCCGGATGGGCGACCGCGATGCGTTCCGTCCCGCTCGCCGCGGGAATGGCCTTATGGTTCCCGTTTGTCAGCAGCCTTGCGGCCGGCGCGCTGTTCTTCGTCTTCGTGGCGTTCTTCACACGCCAGCGCCTGCCGCTGCCGCGAGCTGCCATCTACGTCGTGCCCGCACTCGGGGCGCTCAGCGCGATTCCGCTCGCGATGCACAACATGGCCGTCGGGTATGGATCGGGATTCCAGCCGCCGTGGGAATGGGCGCGGACGGTGCGGCTGGTTGGCGGCAACCTCATTCCCACCGTCGCGGGACTCGTTCTGCTGTTCTTTTATTACCGCACCGCGGCCGACATCGTCGAACGCCGGCGCGCAGGCGTGCTGCTGGCCGGCGGCGTCATTGGCGCCGGCGCCGGCATCGGCCTGATCATGGCGGCCGACGCGATCGAGCTGCAGCCGGGACGCTCGTTCTTTGCGTCGGGCACGCTCACCGCCGGCTCGCTGCTGTTTCTCGTCTTTCCGCTGTCGTTTTCGTACGCCATTCTCAGGCACCGGCTTTTCGACCTTGGCGTAATCGTCCGGCTGGGCCTGCGTTATGCCCTCGCCCGCCGCGTGCTGTTGTCGATCGTGCCGATTGCGGCGGCCGCGCTGACCTTCGACATCTGGAGTCATGGCGATCGCCCGCTGGGCGACGTGCTTTCGACGCGCGCCGGAATCTACATCCTGCTCGCTGCAGCCGCCTTGACGGCACATGCTACGCGCCATCGCTGGCTCGACCGCCTCGATCGCACGTTCTTTCGCGAGCGGTACGATGCGCGGCGCATTCTGATCGATCTGGTCACGGAGCTGCGCGGCTCGCGCAGCTTTGACGAGCTCGCGAAGGTCGCGGCCACGAAAATCGAGCAGGCGCTGCATCCCATCTTCCTGGTCATCGCCGCGCGCAGCCTGACCAGCAACGAATATCATTCGGCGGCGGTGTTCAGGCCCGAGAAGGCGCCGGCGCTGCCGGCGCCCACATCGGTGCTGATGGATCTCGCGCGCGTGCTGAAACAGCCCCTCGATGTCGCTCCGGAATCGGCCGGCTGGCTCGCAGGCCGTTTGCCGGCCGAAGAACTGCGCTACCTGCGTGAGGGCCGCGTCGATCTCATCGTGCCCATTGCCGTGCCTGATCGAGAGGGCGAGGCGCTGCTGCTGCTCGGGCCGAAACGATCGGAGGAGCCGTACAGCGACGAGGATCGCGAGCTGCTTGCCGCGATCGGCGATGCGCTCGCGGTCAGTCTGCAGAACCGGCGGCCGCCTTCGGCGCCAACGCAGCTCGACGTGGAGCTGCCCCGCATCGTCGGAGGCCGATACCGGCTCGAACGGCTGCTCGGCCGGGGCGGCATGGGCGTGGTGTACGAGGCCGTCGACATCACGCTCGATCGGCGCGTCGCGGTCAAACTGATTCGCGACGAGCTCGTGGGATCGGAGAGCGCCATCCGCCGCTTCGAAATGGAAGCGCGTGCCGCGGCAGGCTTCACGCATCCCAACGTGATCACCGTGCACGACTTCGACGCCGGCGCGGGCCGCTGCGCGATGATCGTCATGGAGATGCTCAGCGGCCGCACGCTGCGCGCCGATCTTCGCGGCCATCCTCTTCCGCCCGCGCGTGTCGTGGCGATCATCAGGCCGGTCGCTGACGCCATCGATGCCGCCCACGCACGCCGCCTGCTTCATCGCGATCTGAAGCCCGAGAACATCTTTCTCGCGGAAGACAGTGCCGGCGACCGCGTCAAGGTGCTCGACTTCGGCATCGCGAAGCCGCTGGATACCGGCGCCGAACCGGGGGTGACCACGGTTGATGGCGCGATGCTGGGGACGCCGCGTTACATGGCGCCCGAGCAGCTGCGCGGCGAGCCGCCATCGACGGCCTGGGACATTTGGGCGATCGCGGTCATCGCGTACGAAATGCTCACGGGCGGGCATCCGTTCGGGGGGCCCGGGTCTGGCCGCGACCAGCTGGCGCCGCCCCTGGCCGCATTTTTCAAGCGGGTGTTCTCGAACGATCCTGCCGCGCGTCCGGCAACGGCCGGCGAACTGAAGGCACAACTCGAGGCAGCCATTGACGCCAGCGCCGTGTAGCCGTTGCGGCGCGACGCTCGGCTCCGGCTGGCACAGCCTGTGTGCGGGCTGCCTGCTGCGGTTGGCCACCCAGCCTGAAGCACTGTCGCCGGAATACGAGATCGAAACGTTGCTGGGTTCCGGCCGCTCGGGCACGACATATCTCGCCCGCGCGCTGGGAAGCGCGGGGCTCCTGACTGTGAAGATCCTGGTGTCGCGAGACGAGCGTGACATCGAGGACATTGCCGGCGCCCTTCGCCCGGATCTGATTCGTTTCGCGCATCCCGGCGTCGCGCGCACGCACGCCGTCGATCTCGATGCCGAAGGGAATCTCAGGATCGTCCGCGACTACATCCGCGGCCGCCCGCTGGCGAGCTGGGCTGAGACAGCCGCCGCGGCGGCGCGGCAACAGGCGTTCGACGCGATAGCGGCAGCCGTCGACGCGGTCCACGCGGGAGGTCTCGTCCACGGCAATATCGCCGCGGCCAACGTCATCGTCGCGGCGGGCGGACGGCCGATGCTGGTCGATCTTGGCGCGCATCTCGCGCTGCGGGCGATCCAAGGCGCGGGACAAAGTCCCCATTTTTCGCGCGATGCCGATCGTGCGGGGCTCGAGGCGCTGCGAACTATCCTGAGCGCCTCGCCGTAACACCCACCTGAGCTCCGCTTCATTGCTCAACGAACGCGCGCCCTCGCCATTCCGGCGGCAGGCGTCGCAGCCCTGAGGATTGATATCGCTATGAAACAACTGATCATCGCCGCCGCGATCGTCGCGTCGGTTACGACCTTTCCCGTCACCGCCTTCGCACAGGATGTGGGTGTGAAAGGCGGCGCCAACTTCGCGAAAATGAGCGGTGCCGACGACGAATTCGTCAACATCACGCAGCGCCTGGGCCTCGTGGGCGGCGTCTGGGTGCGCACCCCCGTACGCAGCCCCTTTTCGTTCCAGGTCGAGGCTCTTTTGTCGGAGAAGGGGTTCAAGTTCGAAGACGATGTAGAGGGAATTGCGGTTTCGGGCAATCTTCGGATCCGGTACATCGAGGTGCCGCTGCTGGCACGCGTCGACCTGGGAACATCCGGCTCGAGCCCGCGAGCCTACGTGCTCGCGGGGGCCGCGCCGGCCTTCAGGCTTGGCGACGGCCAATTCAAGGTGGAAGCTGACGGCGAAGAAGAAACAGCCGATTTCGAAGAGGTCATCGGCGAGGAGCTGAAGTCCTTCGACCTCGGTCTGATCGGGGCGGCGGGTGTCGAATTCGGCCGCGCGCTGGTGGAAGCCCGTTACACACACGGCTTGATGGCAGCCGGCGAGGAGGACGATTCACCCAAGCACCGCGTCTTCAGCGTGATGGTGGGCTTCCGGCTTCGCTAGCGCTCACGCGTCGTCGCGCTCGTCGTGCTCGCCGAGATCGAGCGACTTGCCGGCGAAATGGATCTCATGGGACGCGAGGCGATCGCGAAGAATGCGCCTCGCGGCCCCATACAGCGGCAGCGGCACGACCAGCAGCTGCGCCATCTTCCGCACGCGATCGATCAGCACCAGGGTGATCTCGTCACCTTCCTTCCAGCGCAGGCCGTCGATCTTCCAGTACGGCACGAATCCGGAGTCCGACCAGATGCCGTCGCGATAGAAGCCGCGGCCGATGCGGCGGCTGAGCGGCACCGCATACCCGAAATACACGAACATCATGCCTTCGCCAAACACGTCGCGTGGCGGCCGCTCCTGGATCACAAGCTTCACGAAGACGAGAACGCCAAGCACCACGCCAAGTGTCAGCACGAGGCCGTAAAACGGCGGCGATTTGCCCGGCCAGGTGAGCAGCGCCGATGACCGCATGCGGAAAAAACGCACGAGCTGACCAATAAGGCGCAGGTTGGCTACGAGGAACCCGAAGCCCAGTACAAGCAGAATCAGGGACAGAACGTTGTGCATCAGCGGCTATCCGCTTAGACACCAGAAAGCAGGCTCCAGACTCCGGACTCCAGCAGATCTGGAGTCTGGAGCCTGGAGCCTGGAGCCTGTTCATTGTCCGATGGTCGGGTCGAAGCAGTCTCGACAGCGGGCTTCGTAGGCGCCGGTGGCGCCGACGAGCACGCGCTCGCGGCTCGCGACAAGCCGCTGGGTGTGATTGGCGGGTCCGCCGCAGACCATGCAAATCGCCAGCGTCTTGGTGATGTATTCGGCGATCGAGAGCAGCGCGGGCATCGGCTCGAACGGACGGCCGAGGTAATCCTGATCGAGGCCGGCCACGATGACGCGGCGCCCCTGGTCGGCGAGCGTGTTGACGACGGCGGGAAGCTCCTGGTCGAAGAACTGCGCCTCGTCGATGCCGACCACTTCCGTTTCGTCGAGCACGGCCTCGAGCAGCTGGCGCGAGCTTGCCACATTGTTCGAGCCGATCTTCATCTCGCTGTGCGAGGTGATGTGGTCGTCGCTATACCGGTTGTCGATGGCCGGTTTGAAGATCTGCACCTTCTGCCGGGCGATCTGCGCGCGGCGCAGCCGTCGAATCAGTTCTTCGCTCTTCCCGCTGAACATCGAGCCGGCAATGACTTCAATCCAGCCGCCGCGGTTTCGCTGAGATACTTCCATAGGAAATTCAAAATTGGCAAGTTGAAAGTTGAAAGTTCAATTTTGAATTTTCAACTTACCAACTTTCAATTTACGAGGCTCGCCCCAGATATTCCCCGGTCTCCGTACTGACGCGAATCATGTCGCCGACGTTGACGAATGACGGCACGTTGACGACCAGGCCGGTTTCGAGCGTCGCCGGCTTGATCTGTGCGCTGGCCGTGGCCCCCTTGATACCGGGCGACGTGTCTGTGACCTTCAGATCGACCGTGACCGGCAGCTCGATGCCGACCGGCTCGACGTCATAGAACTCGACCGTGATGGTCATCTCGGGCAGCAGATAGTTCGCCGAGTCGCCGAGCGCTTCTTCGTTGATGTGGATCTGCTCGTAGTTCGACGTGTCCATGAAATAAAACGCGTCGCCGTCGCGATAGAGATACTGCATTTCGCGCTCGTCCAGAATCGCGCGCTCAACATCGTCCTCGGCCCTGAACTTGTGATCGGCGAGCGACTTGCTGCGGATGTTGCGCAGCTTCGACTGCACGAAGCCGCGCTTGTTGCCAGGGGTGAAGTGCTGCAGCTCGAGGACGCGGAACAGATCGTTCCCCATCTTGATCAGCATGCCTTTCTTCATCCGTGTGGCTTGAATCGAACCCATATGACAGTGGCACTCCGGGGCTCCTGAGTAGAGCCCGAACAGCCGATTATAATCGAACGATGCCATGGGACCCCATGCGCGACCTGCTGATCATGCAGGAGCGGCTCGACAGCCTCTTCGGCCATGCGACGCCGGGGTGGATGCCGCTGGTCGATCTCTACGAGACCGCGAACAGCTACGTGATCGCGGCTGAGCTGCCGGGCATGGCGCGGAAGGATTTTCAGATCGAGCTGCAGCGCAACACGCTGACCCTGAAAGGCCGGCGTCCCGAGAGCAGCGTCAGCCCTCAGCGCTATCAGCAGCTCGAATGCGGACAGGGCCCGTTTTCCCGCTCGTTTCGCTTCGCCGACGACATCGACACCGAAGGGATCAACGCGGAGTTCACGGATGGCGTCTTAACGGTGACCGTCCCGAAACTCGCGAAGCCTGCGGCCCGCAGCAGTGATGTGACCTGATGCAGAAACTTGTCCTCGGTTCCGGCATTCTCGCCGTCGGCGTCCTCGCCGGCGTGATCGTCAGCGGCACCTTCAGTCGTACGGACACAGGGCATGCGGCGCCGCCGCAGATCGACACGGCCGTGCCGCTTCGTCAGGGGGCCACGCCGGATCTCACGGGTGCCGCGGAACGCGCCCTGCGCAGCGTCGCGAACATCTCGTCCACCAGCATCGTCCGCGAGCCGCTCTACCGCGACTTCTTCGGCAATGCGTTCGGCTATACCCAGCGGCAGGCTGCCAGCCTCGGATCCGGCGTCCTGGTGAGCGCCGACGGCTACGTGCTCACCAATGCGCACGTGCTGCGCGGCGGCAGCGGCCAGATGCCTATCGGCGTCAAGGTCGTGCTCAGCGACAAGCGCGAACGCGACGCGCGCGTGATCGGCATTGACGATGAGACCGATCTGGCGGTGGTGAAGATCGAGAGCAACGGACTGACGCCAATGACGTGGGGAGATTCGTCGAAGTTGAAGATCGCTGAATGGGTGATGGCGATCGGCAATCCCTTCCAGCTGTCGCAGACCGTGACGATGGGCATTGTCTCGGCGGTGGGCCGCGCGAATCTGGGCCTCGCGAACTACGAAGACTTCATCCAGACCGATGCGGCCATCAATCGCGGCAACTCGGGCGGGGCGCTGATCAACACGCGCGGCGAGCTCGTCGGGATCAATACGGCGATCTTCAGTGAAACCGGTGGATACCAGGGCATCGGCTTCGCCGTGCCGAGCAACCTCGCGCGGCGCGTGATGGACGACCTCGTGCGCTACGGCACAGTGCGCCGTGGATCGATCGGATATGTGCGCTTCGAGAATCTGACCGAGCAGGTGGCGGCGGAGCTGGGACTGCGCGCCGAACGCGGCGCATTCGTGTGGGAAATCGACGAGCGTTCGGCCGCATGGCAGGCCGGACTTCGGCCCGGCGATCTCGTCGTCAACTTCAACGATCGGCCCGTGACCGATCAGGGACAGCTCACGCGCTTCATTTCCGACGCGCGGGCCGGCACCACGGCGCATCTCGGCGTGCAGCGCCGCGGCCGCCAGATCGCGCTCGACGTTGCGGTGACGGCCGTGCAGCCGCAGACGCAGAGACGCAGACGGTGAATCGCGATCAATAAAGGACTGCGCCAGGGCTACTGGCTGCGCAGGGTCACAGCCGGATCCACGCGCGCGGCCTGACGGGCCGGATACCACGTCGCGAGGGCGCCTGTAGCAACCACCG
Organism: Vicinamibacterales bacterium; assembly: GCA_040902895.1. Classification (GTDB taxonomy): domain Bacteria; phylum Acidobacteriota; class Vicinamibacteria; order Vicinamibacterales; family SCN-69-37; genus JALYRV01. The sequence continues at coordinate 175,616 of JBBDWL010000024.1, forward strand.
TCGCAGCGACGACCCCGTACGTCGTCGGGTCTATCGGCGACACGCCATACAGCTGCGATGCAATGAATCGCGACGCGGCGGCCGCCGCTGTGAGTCCCGCAAGGGCACCCAACACAAGAAATGTAAGGGACGTCCGAAAAACCAATTGGCGGATGTCCGCGCCTGTTGCCCCCAACGCCAGACGCACTCCAATCTCACGCCTTCGGCCCGACACCATGAATGCCATCACGGCATAAATACCGATCGTCGCAATCAGCAGCGCGAGCGTCCCAAATCCCGCCGTGGCAACTGTGGCGAGTCTCCGATCGCCCTCTAGCCGCGCGTAAAGGTCATCCACTGTCTCTACACGAATCGCAGCGCGGTCAACATTTGCGCTGACAGCGGCAGCCATGTTGGATAGGGCATTGGTAGTGCGCAATCTGGCGACGAACGACACGGGACCTCTGGAAGGACTCATCGGATAATAGAAGACGAACAGATCGCGGCCCGCCTCGCTCACAGTGCGATCAGGTCGAACGTGCTTTGCAACGCCGACGATCTCGAATTCCGTGACGCGGCCGATGCCAGTCGAGCCGACGCGGAAACGTGAGCCGACTGCAGAATCGTCGGGCCAGAATCGCCGCGCGAAGGCCTCATCGACCACCACCTTCGCCGCGGTGTCGTGCGCCTCGAACCACCGGCCGGCGACCAGCGGAATTCCGAGCGTGTGGAAGTACGCCGGTGTGACGCCGTAGTAGCTGAGCGTGATTTGAGACAGTGGAGCGCCGCCGTCGATCGTGAGCGGCCCTCCGATCCATCCGGAGGTCGCAGGCGGAAAACTGTCCGTCCTGGCCACCGCTATGACGTCCGGATGAGCGGTGAGCACTCCCGATAGAGCATCACCCAGTGGTTCTCCGCGGAGACTCGCATTGGGCGCTGGCAACACCTGAAGGGTCACGAGACCTCGGCTGTCAAATCCTTTGTCGAGGCCGAGCCGCTCGATATAGGTTCGCGCGTACAACAGGGCGCCGATGAGCAGCACCACCGCCGCGGCAACTTGACCGACAGCGAGAGCCTGACGGAGGAGCGGCGCGGACCTCGAGCCGAGCATCGTTCGAGTGTCGTCGCGAAGCGCGTCCATGAGATTCGCGCGTGAGGCTCGCCATGCGGCGGGCAGTGACGTCAGTGCCCACGTCGCGGTGGCGACCACGAGCATGAAGAGGACGGCGCGTGTGTCAAAGTCGATCGCATTCGCTAGCTCGAGCGCCATCCCCGGCGGCAGACTGGCGGCGAGCGCATAGATGCCCCACGTGGCGATCGCCGCGCCGACGGCCACGCTCGCCATCAGCAGTATGGCCAACTCGAACAGTCGCACACGCAGCAGCGTGCCCCGGCTCGCGCCGAGCGCGGCCTGGACGCTCAGTGCCCGCGCCCGCTGCGACACGGAGGCAAGCTCGAGACTGGCGACGTTGGCGCACGCGATCAGCAGCAGGCAAAGTGCTGCGGAGCCCAGCATGGTGAAGACCGTCGAGTGGCGGCTGTTGCCGCGCGCGGCGTTCAGCGTCTTGAGTTGGAGAGGATGACGTTTCAAGGCGGATCCCGTCGCTTGGTCGCGATTGCCAGCGCGCGCTGAGCCACAGCCGCAGCGGCCTGATCGAACGGCACACCAGGCGCCAGCCGAGCGATCGTGGAGTATCCGGCACGGCGATCTTGTCCCTCGACGCGGAGCGGCCTCCAGATGCGCTCTCGAGCAGTGGGGAAACGAAATGTCGCGGGCATCACGCCCACAATCACAACCGGCCCATCCGGTGTTTCGAGCTTCTGACCGACTGCCTGCCCGGCCGTGCCGAACACGCGCGTCGCGATATCTTCTGCAACGAGCGCTACTGGTGTCGCGCCGGATCGGGCGTCGTCAGGCACGAGTGGCCGCCCCCATCGTGGAGCCGCACCCAGCAACCCGAACATCCCGGAGGTGACTCGTTCGGCACGAATCGAATCGGTAATGCCCCCGGCCGTCACATAGACGGGCGCGTCGAGGGTATGCGCCTCCACGGCGCCTAGGACATCGCGTTGTCGGCGCCACTCGACGATGGCAGGCGCATGAAAGACGCTCCTGGGGCCAAAAGGAGAGTGATATTGCAGAATGACGAGCCGGCTAGAGTCGGCGTAAGGCGCCCGGCGAAAGACGAACGCGTCCGCCGCGGAAAAGACGATCGTATTGGCGGCGAGCGCCACGCCGAGAAGCGAGACGACCAGCGCCGCCTTCCAACCGCGCGCCCGCACGCCGCGCCACGCCCAGCCGGTCTCGGATCCCAGTATCTCAATCCACCGCATGCTTCGAACGTCGCGGTGCAGCTCCAAGGCGCTGACCACACTGCCAAATCGCAGCCGAGCCTCACGCCGCGCGGCTTGGCGGTCCATGCCTCTGCCCACGTACTCGTCAGTCAGCAGCTCAAGATGAGTGGCGAGATCCTCGTCGAGGTCCGTGTCGAGTTCGCGGCCGCGGAACAACGCGGCGAAACGAGCGAATGTCTGATGGAGCCAGGCCTTCATCGGCTCGGCTCCTCAGCCGGCTGGCTGAGCACGCGTTTCATCACTGACCTGATGCGCTCCCAGTTGGCGGTACTTTCCTCAAGCTGCTGCCGCCCCGCCCTGGTCAGCGAATAGAAGCGGGCACGGCGGTTGTTTTCGGAGACGCCCCACTGCGCCTTGACGAAGCGACGCTGCTCAAGTCGGACCAGGGAGGCATGGATGGTCCCCTGATTCAGCAGCACTTCATCACCGCTGACCTGTTCGACACGGCGGGCGATGCCGTACCCATGCTGCGGGCCCAGCGCGTGGAGCGTACGGAGCACCATCAGATCGAGGGTGCCCTGCAGAAGATCGAGTTTCCCGCCCATGGAGCCTCCTGTGGCGATGCCACTGGAGATCCTACACGGTTTCGTGTGTCATGGCCACAGGAAGCTCGCGAGCCCCCAGGGCTGCGCCACCCGCGCAAAAGGGCTGCGCTACGGCTATTGGCTGCGCAACGTGACGGCCGGATCCACCCGCGCGGCCTGACGCGCCGGATACCAGGTCGCGAGTGCGCCAGCTGCGATCACAATGCCCGCCGCGCTTGCATAGGTTAGCGGATCGGTCGCTGATACGCCGAACAGCTGCGAACGAATGACCTCCGAAGCGGCGGCGGCGGCGGCAAGTCCTGCTATTGCGCCAGCCATCAGGAATTTCAAGGACGTCCCGAAGATGATGCGGCGGATGTCCGCGCCCGTTGCGCCGAGCGCAAGCCTGACGCCAATTTCGCGGCGCCGGCCCGACACCATGAATGCCATGACCGCATAAATGCCGGCAGCCGCGATCAGGAGCGCCGCTGCGCCGAAGCCCACCGTGGCGACGGCGGCAAGCCTGCTGTCTCCCTCGAGGCGCGCGTACCGCTCATCGATCGTGTCGACTCTGACCACTGCCCGGCCTGCAACGGCTCTCACGACCGACGCGACCTCGCCGAGATTGCCCGGTGACCGCAGCCGCGCCACGAACGAGGCTGATCCCGTTGATGAGCGAATCGCATGGTAAAAGACGAACAGGTCGCGCCCGCCTTGCGCGGTCGTGCGATCGGGACGCACGTGCTGCGCGATTCCGACGATCTCGAACTCGTACGCGCCGCCGACGCCGGCGCTACCAACGCTGAAGCGTGAACCCAGAGCCGATCCGCCGGGCCAGAACCGTCCGGCAAACATCTCGTCGATGACGACTTTGGCCGGGGGATCGCCCGGCGCAAATACCGCACCCTCCAGCATCGGCACACCGAGTGTCTGGAAGTACTCCGGTGCGACGGCGTACGTGCTGAGAAAAACCTCGGCTCCGGTCTCGGCGCCATTCACCTTCAGCTTGCCACTAATCCCGCCGGCCGTCACTGGAGGTAGATCGTCTGTCCGCGCGACAGATACGACGGCCGGGTGTGAGACCAGCATCGCGGAAACGGCATCGACCAGAGGTTCTCCGCGAAGTGCGGCGTTTGGCGCGGGCAGCACTTGAATCGCAACGACACTCCGGCTGTCGAAGCCCTTATCCATCTCGAGCCGGCCGGCGTAGGTGCGCGCGAAGAGTACAGCTCCGATCAGCAGAAACACGGTAACGGCCACCTGCGTGACGACGAGTACATGACGCATGAGCGGAGCGGACGACCCAAAGACTCCCCGCGTGTCCTGCCGCAGCACGTCCATCAGATTGGCTCGCGAGGCGCGCCAAGCCGGCAATACCGCCGTCATGAGCCATGTGGCAGCCGCAAGGCTCAACATGAACACTGCGGCGCGACCGTCGAAGTCGAGGGCGTTCGCCAACTGGAGAGCCATGGCCGGTGGAAGCGTCGCAATCAGCGCGTCAGAACCCAAGACGGCGAGCGCAGCGCCCCCTGCGGCGCTGACCGTCAGCAGGATGGCGGCCTCGAGGAATCGGGCTCGCACGAGCGCCATGCGCCCTGCCCCCAACGCTGCCTGCACGCCAAGCGCAGTGGCGCGCTGCGAGACGAACGCCAGCTCGAGGCTCGCAACGTTGGCGCAAGCGATGAGGAGCAGGCATAGCGCTGCCGCGCCGAGCATGCCGATGACCATCGAATGGCTCGGGTCTCCTCGAACCTCGTTGAGTGTCCGGAGCGTAAGGGGATAGCGCTTTACGAACGACAGGCCGGTCGCATGGTCGATGGCGAGCGCCCGCTGGCTGATGCCCGCCGCGGCCTGCTCGAAAGAGATTCCGGGCGCCAGCCGCGCGATGGTCGTATATCCGACGTTCCGAACAGTGATATCGAATGCCAGCGGCATCCAGATGCGCTCCTGGGCGGTCGGAAAGCGGAATGACGCCGGCATGACGCCGATGATCTCGAGCGGACCGTCGCGAGTTGCGAGGACCTTCCCGACCGCCAGCGAAGCGCCGCCGAACACGCGGGTTGCGATCTCTTCGCCGACGAGCGCCACGGGCCGCGCGCCAGGTTCCGTGTCGGAAGGCAGCAGCGGCCGCCCCCATGCAGGCGCCTGGCCCAGCATGTCGAACATACCGGGCGACACGCGCTCGGCGCGCACTGACTCTGTAAGATCGCCAACCGTGACATAGACAGGCGCGGCGAGCGAATGCGCCTCCATCGCGACAAGCAGATCCTTCTGCCGGCGCCATTCCAGGATCGCGGGCGCGGAAAACGCGTTCGACACGCCGCGGGATGAAGAATATTGGAAGACGACAAGCCGATCGGCGTCGGCGTAGGGAGCGCGTCGGAAGACAAAGGCATCCGCCGCGGAGAAGACGATCGTATTGGCGCCGATCGCAACGCCGAGAAGGACGACTACCAGCGCGGCCTGCCAGCCGCGTGCTCGCACGCCACGCCACGCCCAGCGGAGTTCGGATCCCATCGAGAGCCTCCCGATGGGTGGGATTGTAGCGCTCGGGAGGCCTGACGGGCGGCGCCACCCTTCCTACAGGGCTGCGCCACCTCTTTTGCCCGACACGGCCGCGTGGCCGACGACGCTGCAGCGCCAGGGACGATCGGCCGCCTGCGTGATGCCGATGCGAGGCGTCCAGACAGTTTTCCCGATCTTTAATCCGCGATCGTCGATCCGCAATGCGGAGTTGGTCAGATCCTTCAGGTTCTGACGAAGATCAATCCCAAGCGCCTTCGTGAGATTGCCAGGCCCTCGGCACAGCTCCGCGTCACTGAACGACGCAGCCGTTCTCCCCGATCCGCGCGCGCGACGCCGGCGCATGAGGCCGATGCCCTCGAGCGGATCGAGCGCGCGAATCAAGACGGCCGCCGGCCAGCCTTCTGACTCGGTCACGGCGTTGACCAGATAGTGGATGCCGTAATTGAAATAGACGTACGCCATGCCGGGCGGGCCGTACAGCGGCGCATTGCGGGTGGTCGGCCCAGGCGCGGCATGACATGCGGGATCGTCTTCGCCGATGTAGGCCTCGGCCTCGACGATGATGCCCGACGCGCGGCCGGCGCCGGTCTCGTGCACGAGGACTTTCCCGATCAGATCCCGCGCGACGTCGAGGGTCGGACGCTCGTAAAAATCGCGGTCGAGACTCACCGCGCCTTGATTCGATCGATGGCCGCGGCCACGGCGCGCGCGACGGCTTCGTTGCGATCGAGCCGCGCCGACTCGAGCGCGGGCAGCACGTCAGCGCCGCCCGTGATGCCGAGTATCTCGGCGACGCGGCCGCGGATGTTGTCTTCGCGCGACGCCAGGAACGGCGTGAGATCTTTCGCAATCGCGGCTCCGAGCTCGATGAGATATTCCATCGCCTGCGGCGCCGATTCATCGTCCTCGAGCGCGGCGACGATGTGCTCGAGATAGTTGCGCCCGAGCTTCTGCAGCGCAAAGAAATATGCGAGCTGGACGGCAGGGCCGCGCTCGTTCTGCAGCCGCTGTTCGAGCTGCGGAATGAAATCAGCCGCGCCCGTGCGCGCGAGGCCCTCGGCCGACGCCGCGCGGAACCCCGGATCCTTCGCCGCAAGATATTGCCGGAAGAGATCGGCCGTCGAGGGATCGCCGATCTTCGCGAGCGCGAGCAGCGCCCACGTGGCCTGCGTGTTGCTGCGGTAGTTCTCGATCTGATGCTTGAGCGCGGGAACCGCCTTCGGCGACCCGATCTCGCCGAGCGCGTAAATCGCGAACTGCCTGACCGCCTGATTCGAATCGCCAATCGCGACGATCAGCGCGTCGTCGGCTTCCTTGACCTCGAGCCGCGCAATCACACGTGCCGACGCAGCTCTCACAATCGCATCGTAGTGATCGAGCGCCGCGGTGAGCTTGCGGATCTGCGCCACGGTCAGTGGCTGGCGCGCCAGCGCGCCGACGGCGTGAATCGCTTCGAACCGCACGCGATCGTTGGCATCGTCGACGGCGACGAGCAGGTTGTCGATGACCGCGGCCGGCACCGGCGTCGGCTTGACCGCCGCGGGGCCTGCTTCGAACGCGGCAAGCCCGAGGCTCTTCGGCCGCGACGTCATGAAGCCGAACCGCCTGCGCGTGCCGTCGTTCACCATGAAGAACGACAGCTCCGCCTCGATCGCCGCAAGCTGCACGTCATCGTCCGGATCCGCGATCAGCGGCGCGACCGGCTCGGCCGCTTCGGGGTACGCCGCATCGCGCAGCAGCCGTACCGAACGGAGCCGCTCTTCAGGATCGGGATGCCGCAGCATGCGAACGACGTCCTGGAATTGCGCTTGCTGGCCCCACACCGGGATGCTCATCACCGACAGTGCAAAGACGAGAGTTAGTTGCTTCTTCATAACTTTTGCCGGGCCCTAGGCGCTAGGCCTTAGGCGCTGGGCCCGATGCGCCGCGCACAACGGCGCGTCGCATAAAGGCCTAGGGCCAAGGGCCTAGAGCCCAGGGCCTATTGATACGCATGTGCCCGCCCAGTCGCGAGCACCTCCTTCAGATAGCGGCCCGTATGCGAGCCGTCGACCTTCGACACGGCTTCCGGAGTGCCGCAGGCCACGACGTGCCCGCCGGCTTCTCCACCTTCCGGCCCGAGATCGATGAGCCAGTCGGCGACCTTGATGACATCCAGATTGTGCTCGATCACGAGCAGGCTGTGCCCCGCGACGAGCAGCTTCCGGAAGGCCGCCAGCAGCTTCACGATGTCGTCGAAGTGCAGGCCGGTCGTGGGCTCGTCGAGGATGTAGAGCACGCGATCGCCGGTCTGCGACGCGAGATGCGAGGCGATCTTGATGCGCTGCGCCTCGCCGCCCGACAGCGTCGTCGCCGGCTGGCCGAGCCGAAGATAGCCCAGCCCGATCTCGTCGAGCACCTGCAGCCGGCGCAGCACCTTGGCCGATTGCGCGAAGAAGCTGAGCGCCTCGCGCACGGTCATGTCGAGCACCTGATCGACATTCTTGTTCTTGTATTTGACGTCGAGCACCTGCGGCTTGAAGCGCTTGCCGTCGCATTCGTCGCACGGGACGAACACATCGGCCAGAAACTGCATCTCGACGCGCACGACGCCTTCGCCTTCGCAGGCCTCGCAGCGGCCGCCGGGCACGTTGAACGAGAAATGGCTGGCCGTCATCCCGCGCGCCTTCGCTTCCTTCGTCTGCGCGAAAAGCTCGCGGATCGGATCGAAGGCCTTGAGGTACGTCACTGGATTGGATCGCGGCGTGCGGCCGATCGGCTGCTGATCGACGAGGACGACGTCGGTCAGCATCTCGGCGCCTTCAATCCGTCGGTGCGCGCCGACGCGGCGGTCCCAGTCGCCCTTCAGCCGCTTGAGCGCCGCGTAGACGACGTCGTGCACGAGCGTGGATTTGCCCGACCCGCTCACACCGGTCACGCACGTGAGCAGGCCGAGAGGAATCTCGACATCGACGGTCTTCAGGTTGTGTTCCGTCGCGCCAATCACCTTCAACCGCTGCACGGTCGGACGGCGCCGTGGCGAGGGAACCGGAATCGCGAGCTCGTCGCGCATGTATTTCGCCGTCAGCGACCGCTGCTCCTGCAGCAGTCCCTCGAACGTGCCCGAAAAGACGATGCGCCCGCCCTGCTCCCCTGCCCCGAGCCCCAGGTCCACGATGTAGTCGGCGACGCGGATCATGTCGGCGTCATGTTCGACGACGATGACGGTGTTGCCCTGATCGCGCAATTGTCTGAGGATGGCGATGAGCCGCTCGTTGTCGCGCGGATGCAGCCCGATCGACGGCTCGTCGAGCACATAAAGCGTGCCGACGAGCGCGGAGCCGAGCGATGTCGCCAGATTGATACGCTGCGACTCGCCGCCCGAGAGCGTCGAGGACAAACGATCGAGCGTCAGATATTCCAGGCCCACATCGGTGAGGAACGTCAGCCGGCGTTGAATCTCGTGAAGGATCTTGCCCGCGACGGCGCTCTCCTTTTCGGTGAGCGACAGCGACGAGAAGAAGCCGCGCGCCTGCTGCACCGTGAGGCCGCAGACGGTGTCGATGGTCTGGCCGCCGACGCGCACGTCGCGCGCCTCGCGCCGCAGCCGCGTGCCGCCGCAGTCCGAGCAGGTCAGGTAGCCGCGATAGCGGCTCAGGAACACGCGGACGTGGACTTTGTATTTCTTGCGCTCGAGCCACCGGAAGAAACCGCGGATGCCCGTGAACTCACCTCCGTCTCCCTCGACGGCCCACGCGCGCTCGGAGTCGGTGAGGTCTTTCCACGGCACATCCAGCCTGATGCCGCCGGCTTTCGCGGCCCGCTTGAGCACCGCGAGGTGCCCGCGATAATGCGGCTTGCTCCATGGCTCGATCGCGTTCACATTGATCGATTTGGTTTGATCGGGAACGACCAGATCGAGATCGAGCTCGATGATGTTGCCGAAGCCATGACACGTCGGGCAGGCGCCGAACGGATTGTTGAACGAGAACAGCCGCGGCTGCGGCACCTCGTACTGGATGCCGCACGGACGGCACTCGAACCGCTCGCTGAAGCGCAGTGTCCGGCCCGGCCGGCCTTCGGCTTTGATCTCCGGCGGGGTCCCCTGCGCCCCGCCTGGCTCGGTCGCTCGCGGGGCCCCAACGCCCCGCTCCGCTCCCTCGCCCACTTCGATGGCAAACGCCGCACCGGCGCCTTCGTGGTACGCCGTCTCGATGGAGT
>JBBDWL010000024.1:185299-197267 GCA_040902895.1 Vicinamibacterales bacterium
ACTTCGATGGCAAACGCCGCACCGGCGCCTTCGTGGTACGCCGTCTCGATGGAGTCGGTAATCCGTGAGCGAGTGGTATCACCCGCGCCGCCTTCGCCGGCGCGTGGCTCCACCTTCACGCGATCGACGATGACCGGCAGCATGGCGAGGCCGCGAATCCTGCCGGGATCGGCCGCTGCTTCGTCGATATCGACCGGCGTACCGTCGATGAGCACGCGGCCGAATCCGCGTTTGCGCAGCGTGGCCAGAATCGTCGCAATCGGATCCTCGGCCAGACCGGGAAGCAGATCGGACCCGCGGTCCTCAGCCGGTTCATCGTCTGTGTCGGGAGTAATCGCCTGCACGCTGGTGATCGGGTAATCGAACCCGATCAGAATCCGTGTGCCTTCGGGGAGCGCCATGATCTCCGAGGCCACTACCTCCGGCGTCTCGCGAATGACCTCTTTTCCGCACTGCCGGCAGATCGTCCGGCCGATGCGCGCCCACAACAGCCGCAGGTAGTCGTGGATTTCCGTGGTGGTGCCGACCGTCGAACGCGGATTGCGGATGCTGTTCTTCTGGCGGATGGCGATCGCCGGCGCGATGCCCTCGATCTTGTCGACGTCGGGCTTCTCCATCCGCTCGAGAAACTGCCGGGCGTACGCCGACAGCGACTCGACATAGCGCCGCTGCCCCTCGGCATAGATCGTGTCAAAGGCCAGCGACGACTTGCCCGACCCGCTCACGCCGGTAAAGACGACGAGCGCGCGGGGTGGCAACGTCAGATCGACGTTCTTGAGGTTGTGCGTGCGCGCGCCGCGGACGATGAGTGACTGCACTGACGGCTGTTTCTCTGAAGCGGTAACTATTAATGGTACAGCAGCCGTCTTGGACCGGGCAACCTGAGCCGGTTGCGCCGGTCCGCCGCCTCTGCTACCATCCGTGCCGAGTTCGCACCCACCCTTTCATCCCATTTATACCAGTGGCGACGATCGATTTTTGTTTGTCGAATCCGCTATTTCCAGTAGCTCAGGCACTGGCCGCGGCCTTGCACCGCCCGGCCCACAGCACCGCGCCGGGATGGCCCGGCGGATTCCACACGTGAGGACAGTCAGTGGCAGTCCGTTTGTTCGTCGGTAACATGCCGTACGGCGCGACCGAAGCGGATCTTCGGGCGCATTTCGCAGCCGTCGGCGATCCCTCGCAGGTCGTGATTCCGGTCGATCGCGAGACCGGACGCCCGCGCGGGTTCGCGTTCGTGGAATACATCGATCGCGAGCTCGCCGAGGAAGCGGTGCGCCGGTTCAATCAGCAGCCGTTCATGGGACGCTCGCTCGCGGTGAGCGAGGCGCGTCCGCGCGAAGAGCGCGGCCCGGGCGGCTTCCGTCCAGGCGGCGGCGGTGGCGGCGGCTTCGGCGGCCCGCGCCCTGGCGGCGGGCCGGGCGGCTACGGCAGTCCGCGTCCACCTGGCGGGTTCGGCACGGGACGTCCAGGCGGCGCCGACATCCCGCGCGAGGCGCGATTCGGTCCACCGAAGAAGAAGGCCACCGGGCCCGGCGCCCGCAAGCAGGAATACGGCGAGCGCGGGCCGAAAGGCCCGATCAAGGAGCGCTTCAGCGGGCGCGTCGACGCGCTGTACGATCCGGATGAAGACTGGAGAAAGCCGGACGAGGGGGACGATCTCGCCAATCCGTTCGCGAAGAGTGAAGACGATCCGATCCCCGAGCTTGCCGACGCGGATGAGGCGTCGGACGACAAAAAGGAATAGAGACCCTGCATGCAGACCCACGTCAAGGTCGTCGCGATTCTCTACATCGTCATGGGCGCGCTCAATCTGCTGGGCGCGTTGTTCTTCGTGTTCGCATTCTCGATTGCGGGCATCGCGGCCGGCATGTCCGGCGATCCGGATGCGGGCGTCGCCATCCCGATCATCGGCCTCACCGGCACCGCGCTCGTGCTGTTTCTGCTCATTCTGGGCATCCCGCCGATCATCGTCGGCGTCGGACTGATGCGGTATCGGGAGTGGGCGCGCATCGCGGGCATCGTGATTGCGGCGCTGTTGATCTTCCACTTCCCCTTCGGCACCGCGATTGGCGTCTATGGCCTGTGGGTGCTTCTCAACAATGAAACCAGCAGCCTGATGGGTGAGAGGTCCCGGCCGGCGGTTTGAACCAGCCCTCCTTCGAGGTATCCGCCCGCATGGCCGGGCGGCTCCAGGACGAAGTCGAGCACGTCATCCTCGGGCAGCGCCAGGTGCTGCGCGAAGTGCTGACGTGTCTGCTCGCGGGCGGGCATTGCCTGCTGCGGGGCGTGCCGGGCCTGGCCAAGACACTGCTCATCAAGACTGTCGCGCGCGCGGTCGATTTGAAGTTCAGCCGCATTCAGTTCACGCCCGATCTGATGCCGTCCGACATCCTCGGCACGGAAGTGATGGATGAAGACCTCGCGACCGGCCGCCGCGAGATTCGCTTCATCCGCGGACCGATCTTCGCGAACATCATCCTGGCAGACGAGATCAATCGCACCCCGCCGAAGACGCAGTCGGCGCTGCTCGAGGCCATGCAGGAATATCAGGTGACGATCGGCGGCGTGAGGCATCCTCTCGAGCGGCCACTGTTCGTGCTCGCCACCGAGAACCCGATCGAGCAGGAAGGCACGCATCCGCTTCCGGAAGCGCAGCTCGATCGGTTCATGATGAACGTGCTCATCGACTATCCCTCGGCCGACGATGAGCGGCGGATTCTCGCCGCCACGACGTCGGGAGACGAACCAGAGGTGAACCAGGTGGCCGACGGGGCGGCGCTCGAGAGCGCGCGTGCGCTCGTGCGCGATCTGCCGGCGGCGTCGAACGTGATCGACTACGCGCTGCGGCTCGCGCGATCCACGCGTCCGGCCGATGAGGCGGCGTCGGCGTTCGTACGCGAGTCGGTGAAGTGGGGCGCCGGCCCGCGCGCGGGCCAGGCACTGCTGCTCTGCGCCAAGGCCACGGCGCTGCTCGACGGACGCACCGTGCCATCAATTGAGGATGTGCGCGCCGTCGCCGCCCCGGTGCTGCGCCACCGCGTGCTGCTGACGTTTCAGGCGGAGGCCGACGGCATTACGGCAGATCAGGTCGTGACGGAGCTACTGCACAGAAATTAAGAATTGGTGAGTTAAGAGTTAAGAATTACTGAGCCGCTGCCATTGTCACTCGATCCAGCCGTCGTCGCCGCGATTGAGGATCTCGAATTCGCCGCGCGGCGGATTGTCGAGAGCGCGCGGACGGGTCTGCATCGAAGTCCCCTTCACGGTTTCAACGCCGAATTCCATCAGTATCGGGCGTACCGGCCTGGCGACGATCTGCGGCATCTCGACTGGAAGCTGCTCGCGCGCACCGACCGCCTCTACACCAGACAGTTTCGCGAAACGACGAGCCTCGACGCGGTCGTCGTGCTCGACGCGAGCGCATCGATGGACTTCCCTGGCCCGAACGGGCGCGGAAAGCCGGCGGTTTCGAAGTTCCGATACGCCGTCGCCATTGGGGCCGCGCTGGCGTGGCTGATTTCGTCGCAGGGCGACGCCGTCGGGCTCGTGTCCGCGGCCGGCAGCGACGTGGTGGTGCCGCCCAGGCGAGGGCGCGCGCACCTTCGCGCGCTCCTCGCCCGCATGGCGAAGCTCACGCCATCGGGCAGCGCGGGCATTGCAGGCCTTACGCGGCGCGCGGCCGATCTGCTCCGCAAGCGCGGCGCGCTCCTGGTCATCTCGGATTTTTATGACGATGAAGACGCCGCGCGCAGGGAAATGGCACACGCGGTGCGGCGCGGCCATGACGTCACGATGCTGCAGACGGTAGCGCCTCAGGAGATCCAGCTGGATGCGCGCGGCGCGGTGCGATTCGCGGACCTCGAGACCGGCGCCGAGATTACGCTCGATGCCGACGCGGCGCGGCTGGACTATCGCGCGGCGCTGGCCGCGTTTCTCGAACGCACGCGCGCATTGGCGGGCGCGCATGGCATCGATTACCGGCTGGCGCAAACGTCGACGCCACCCGACGATCTGCTGCGCCATTACCTGTTGCGCCGCGGCAGCCTGCCTATGGCCGCCGCGGCGTCAGCGAAGGCCGGCCGGTGATCTGGACCAATCCGCTGGCGTGGCTCGGCCTTGCTGCGATCGCCGTTCCACTGCTCGTGCATCTGCTCTCGCGCCAGACGTCGCGCGCCGTGCCGTTCCCGACGCTGCGCTTCCTGCGAGCGACGCCCGTGGTCAACCTCAGGCGCCGCCGCGTTTCGGACATTCCACTGCTGCTCGTGCGGGCCGCGATCGTGGCCTTAGCCGTCGCCGCGCTCGCGCAGCCGCATCTCACAATCTCGAGCGCTCCCGACGCCAATCACATCGCCATCATCGACACGAGCGCAAGCGTCGCCCGAAATTCTTCCCGGTTGATTTTCCCCGGTTCAGAAACTGCCACCCGGATGATTACCATCGAGCGGAAGGATCTCCGCGGCGCACTGGCGGAAGCGGCGACGTGGCTCAGGGCGCATCCAGGGCGCAACACGGTTCTGGTGGTGTCGGACTTTCGGCGCGGGACTCTCGACGCCGCTAGGTTCGCCACACTGCCGGCCGAAACCGGCATCAGCCTGCTGCGTGTCCCAACGCTGACGGAACCCCCGGCCAGGATTTCGGGCGTGTCGAGCTGGTCGATCGAAGGTTTACGCACGCGCGCGACATGGGGCGGCGCGGAAGACGCGCCCGACATCGAAGTGGCGGCCCGCGCAGGCGATGCGGCCATCGCGGCGGCCATCAAAGCGGCGGCCCTGGCCACCGCGCCGGCGGCGACGGGGCAGCTGCGGCCGGTTACGTTCGTCATGCCGGCGTCGCCGCAGCGCGCGACGCTGCTGGCATCCTCGTCGCCGGCAAATGAACCCTGGATGTTCGCGCTCTTCGCGGCGATGGATGCACGCCGCGTCGAGTCCGTACGGGTCGTCGATGGTCGCGCGACTGTCTTTCTCGAATCCGACGATCCGGCAACAGCCGCGGCGGCAATCGGCGAGGCTATTCCCGCGCTCGCCCTCGGACCGCCGGTCCAGGAGCTCGAGCCGATGATGATCCCCGACGAGGAGCTGCGCCGGCTGGAACGCGCGCCACAACCGCCGTCTGTCGCCGAGCGTCCGTCGGTCTGGATGGGCCGTTGGTTCTGGATTACCGCTCTGCTGCTGTTGGCCGTGGAGGGCCTGATGCGGCGGACTCGCGCGCCGGCGTCGGAGGCGCACGCCCATGCCGCCTGAACAGCGCATCGCACACTTTCTTTTGCAGGCCAGGCGCCGGCTCCAGGCGATCGCAGTCGCGCGCGCAGCGGCGGCCGGATGTCTTGCCGGCGCGCTGTATATCTCGGTGCGCGCGGCGTTCGGCGCCGGGCGGCGGGAGCTGATCGCGGCGGCAGCTGCGGCAGCGTTGCTGGCGTTGCTGATCTGGATCGTCAGGCGCGCCACCGCAGGGCCTGCGATCGAGATTGAAAGGCGCACGCCCGCGTTGCGCAATACGCTGGTGACGTCCGAAGAACTCCTTCGCGATCGCGCGTCAGCCAAGCCGCACATTCGCGAGCTGGTCTTTGCGGATACGGCATCACGTCTGGATCGGATCGATCTTCGCGAGATTGTCCAGGCCAGGCGTCCTGTCCTTGCCGCCGCCGCGTGCGTCGCGGCTCTGGCGGGCTCGTTGATGTTCGGCCTCACGCGCCCGGAGGCGGCGATCGGGACCGGCTTCCGCCCCAGGATCGGTCCATCGGGCCTGCCCACCATCGACGCGATCGAAGTCGTCATCACGCCGCCGCCGCATACACGCCTGGCGTCGAGGCGCGTGAACAATCCGGAGCGACTCGAGATTATCGAAGGCTCGCACGTGTCACTGCGCGTCGAGGCCCGCGCCGAAGAGGTCACGCTCGCGGCCGGCGAGCGCCGCCAGTCGATGGCCAACGATGCCACGGGCGGTTTCACAGCGGCTGTCACGATTGCCGCAGAAGCCTTCCTGTCGCTCACGCCCGCGACCAACGTAGACGGACCGCGACGTCTGATCCCGCTTTCGGTGATTCCAGATCGCCCGCCCGCGGTGCGCATCGACGAACCGGGCCGCGATCTTTTTCTGGCCGCTCCCGACCGCGACATCCCTCTCCGGCTGACAGCGCAGGATGACTTCGGCGTGAGCGCGCTGACGCTGGCGTATACGAAAGTCTCCGGCTCCGGCGAAACGTTCGAGTTCATCGAGGGCACGCTGCCCGTGTCGCTGACACGTGTGAGTGCGCGCGCGATGTCGGGCCGCGCAGTGATTCGTCCCGCGGCGCTGGGCCTCGCGACCGGCGACCTCCTGGTGTATCGCGCCGTGGCGCGCGACTCGCACCCCTCTCGCGGCCCCACCGACTCGGATGCGTTCGTCATCGAGATCGTCTCGCCATCCGAAGCACTCGCCGAAGGCTTCTCCATCGACGACCAACGCGATACCTACGCCTTGAGCCAGCAGATGGTGATCCTCAAGACCGAGCGGCTCATCGCGGCGCGACGGACGAAGCCGGCGCAGGCGATTGCCGAAGAGGCCTCGATGATTGCGGCCGAGCAGCGCCGGGTGCGTGCCGAGTTCGTCTTCATGATGGGCGGCGAGGTCGAAGACGAGGAAGTCGAGGCCGAGCAGTCGCATGAAATCGACGAGGGCCGCGAGCAGAATCGCGGCCGGCGGGATCTGCTGGCGGCCATTCGCAGCATGAGTGACGCCGCGGCCCTCTTGATGCGGCCGGATCTGGATAAGGCGCTCGCGGCGGAGCGCCGCGCGCTCGAGGCGCTGCAGCGCGCGTTGACGCGAAGCCGCTACATCCTGCGGGTACTCGCGCTGCGCGAGCGTATCGACGATGCCCGCCGGCTGTCGGGCGATCGGCGTGACGCTGCCGGATGGCGGCGCGACACGGCGTCACCTGAGCCCTCCGACGCATCGCGCATGCTGCACGACGCGCTGCTGCGGCTGTCGCTGCTCGCGCGCAAGGATGTGTACGGCCCGGCCGACATCGCGGCGATTACCGACGTCGCGGAACGGTTGCTGCGCGCGAATCTCGACAGCGCCGGCACTCGCGACGCGATCACCGTGCTGACAGAGGCGACGCGGACGGGCCGCCACGACGCGCCGGGCATTGCGCAGCTCATCGATCGGGCGGCGCTGGGCATCGACGCTGCGCTCGAGGCCGAGGCGCAGGCCGCGGCCCCGACATCACGCGCGCGTGACGTATCCGATCGCGTACGCAGCGCGCTTGCCGATCGCCTGCGCGGATCCGGTGCGCTCCCGAGTCGCGGCGGAGGATCGCAATGACGTGGCCTCAGCTCGCCCGCGCCGGCGCCATCGCCATCGCCGTCGCGGCGGCCGTCGATCCGGCGTTCACACGCAACAGACCCGTACCCGTTCGAGTGTCGATCCTGCATGGCCCAGACGAACAGGCGTTCGCAGAGCAGCTGCAGCGTTCGGGCGGCGGCGCATTCGCCCTGACCAGCGGTCTTTCCCCCGACAGCCAGGCCCTCATCGTCATTCCTTCGCATGGCGCGGCGCTGCCCTCGGTGCCCGAGACGGCACGTGTGTTCGTGATCGAGCCGCCGGCGCCCGCGGTGGACCTGCGGGTGCGCGCGTTCAGCGCGCCCGCAATCGCGATCCTGGGCCGGAAGGTCGTGACGACCGCCGTCATCGGTGCGGCCGGGCTCCAAGGCAGGCGCGTCACGATCTCACTGATGGCCGGCGATCGGCTTGCCGCGCGCGAAGAGCGTCGTGTCGAACGTCCATCCGCCGCGCTCGAACTCGCGCTTCCGTTTGTGGCCGCCACGGCCGGCTTCACGCCGCTGCGGCTCGAAGTCGAGTCGGGTGCGGCGCGCGCCGCCGCAGATTCTGCGCTGCTCGTCGAAGATCGCAAACTCCGCGTGCTCTTCCTTGACGGCCGGCCGTCGTGGAGCTCGACGTTCGTGCGCCGGGCGCTCGAGGAGGATCCGGCATTCGAGGTGTCGGCCGCAATCTCGACATCCCTCGGCGTCACGTCGACCGCGGGCCGCCCGGCGCGCCTCGACGATCTCGCGGAGCGCGAGCAGCTCGATGCGGTCGTCACGGGAACGCCGGGATCGCTCTCGCCGGATTCGATCGGCCGGCTTGCCGAATTCGCGCGCGACCGGGGCGGCGCCGTGATTCTGCTCGCCGATCTGGAGGGCGGAGCGGTGCTCACGCGGCTGACAGGACTCGGTCCATGGCAGCGCCGCACGTTGAGCGCGCCCACAGCCGCATCCTCTGCGCACGGCTCGCTGCGGATGTCCGACGTCCTGTTCGCCGCGCCATCGAGTCTGCCGGCCGCGACGCTTGCCACGCTGGAGAATCGGCCGGTCGTTCAGCAAATCCCGCTCGGTGCGGGCAGCGTGATCGCCAGCGGCATGCTCGACGCCTGGCGCCACCGCGCGGGCGAGGGTGCCGCATTTGGCGCATTCTGGAGGGGGGTCATCGGCGAGGCGGCACTCGCCGCGGTTCCGCCGCTTCGCGTGCGCGCCAGGATGCTGCGGACCGAACCGGGCGGCATGATCGAGATCGACGCGTCCGTTCGTGATGCGCGCTCAGGGGATCCGATCGAGGTCGAAGCCGTCCTGGAACACGACGGGGCCGGGCAGCCGCTGCGGCTCTGGCCCTCCGCCGCGCCCGGTGTCTTCAGGGCGGAGCTCGTGGCTCCGAGCGCGCCGGGGCCTGTGCGCGTGAACGTAAAGGCGGAGATGTCGAGCGGCGCGCGCGAAGCCCACACAGATGTTCTGGTCCTCCCGGGCCAGCCAGCGGGCGATGACGCCGGCCCTGGGGCGGCGCTGCTTGCCTCCACGCACGGCGGCGTCCACATCCCCGGCGGCAACGCGGGCGAACTATGGCAGGCGCTCCGCGAGGCCTTTCCGGCTCACCAGGCGCCGGTGTCGATCCATCCGATGCGATACGCCGGATGGCTGCTGCCGTTTACCCTGCTGCTTGGAATCGAATGGAGGTGGCGCCGGCGTCACGGGCTGAAGTAATCTCTCGGCGCGATGTACACACGCGAACAGGTCAAGGCCATCACCGACAAACTGATCGACATGGCGAAGGTCGACGCCGAAGTGGACTTCAGCGGCGGCGAGCGATCGGGCACGCGCTACGCGAACTCCACGATCACCACGAACCTCGTCCAGCACAACCAGCAAGTCTCCATCACCGTCTACCCCGGCCAGCGGCGCGGCACCGCGTCGACACGCGACTTCACCGACGCGGGCCTGAAGCTCGCCGTCGACGAGGCCATGAAGCGGGCGTCGACTGCACGTGAAACACAGAATGCGCCCGAGCTGCTCGGCCCGCAGCAATACATTCCGGTGGACGCGGCGCTGCCCGCGGCAATCACTTTCGGGCCGCTCGAGCGCGCCAGGATGGTCAAGCAAAGCCTCGACGTGTGCGATGCGAAGGGCGTGGTGGGCTCGGGCTACATCCCGAAGATCGATCAGACCACCTGCACCGCCACCAGCAAGGGCCTCTTCGCGTACTACCGCGTGGCCGAGGCCGGCTTCATCCTGACCTGCCGCATGGCCGACGGATCGGGATCGGGCTGGGCGGGCACCACCGGCATCAAGGATCCGTCGACGATCGATGCCGCGGGCCTGACCACGGTGGCCGCCGACAAGGCGCGTCGGAGCCGGAATGCCAGGGCCCTCGAGCCCGGGCGCTATACGGTGATCCTCGAACCGCGCGCCAACGCGCGCTTCCTGTCGTTGATGACGGGCATCTTCAACGCGCGCGCCGCCGAAAGCGGCCGCAACTTCCTCAGCAAGCCGGGCGGCGGCACCAAGGTCGGAGAGAAGGCGTTCAGCGATCTGCTGACGCTCAGGAGCGACGTCGGCAATCAGCAGCTTCGCCAGACGCCGATCCTCAATAACAACAAGCCGGCGGCCCCGGTGACCTGGGTGGACAAGGGTGTCGTGAAGAACCTTCTCTATGACGAGGCGTACGCAGCCGAGAAGAAGGTCGCGCCCACACCGGCCACGATGAACATGAGCCTGTCGATGGAAGGCACGAACCAGAGCCTCGACGACATCATCAAGTCGACGCGGCGCGGGCTGCTGGTCACCTTCTTCTGGTACATCCGCGGCGTCGATCAGGAAACGCTGCTCAACACCGGCATGACGCGCGACGGGCTGTTCCTCATCGAGAATGGCGAGATCACGATGCCCGTGCAGAACTTCCGCTGGAACATGTCGCCGCTGGTCGGGTACAACAACCTCACCGCGGTCGGGCGCCCCGTGCCCATGCACATGGGCGAGTCGTACGACGGCCAGAACACGGCGCTGATTCCGCCCGTGCGCATGGAAGATTTCTACATGACCTCCGTTTCCCCTGCTGTCTGAGGCCTTATGTCTACTTCACGTCGAGACTTCATCAAAACCGTCGGCGCCTCGGGCGTGGTGCTCGCGTCTGGCGATCTGATTGCCGACATCCTGGCGCAGTCGCCTGCCGGCGATCCGATGTCGTCGAAGTTCAAGGGCTTGTGCGACATCGCTCTCGGACAGGCGAAGCTTGCGGGCTGCACGTACGCCGATATCCGATTCACGCGGGAACAGAACGCGGGCGCGAGTGCGAGCGGCGGCAACAATGCGGCCGGCGGACGCGGCGGCGGACGTGGAGGCGGCCGGGGTGGCGGACGCGGCGGTGGCCGCGGCGGCGGCTTCGGCGGTGGGGGCGGCGACCTGACGTCGGCAGCCGGCACGGCCGAAGGCTTCGGCGTCCGGGTGATTCACAGCGGCGTCTGGGGATTTGCGAGCAGCCCGATCGTCACCGAGGACGAAATCCGGCGCATCACGCGGATGGCCACCGAAGTCGCGCGGGCCAGCGCAATTGCCAAGCGCACCGATGTGAGGCTGGCCCCCGTGCCGGCCTATCAAACGCATTGGGCCACGCCGGTCGTGAAGAACCCGCTCACGATGTCGCAGGACGACAAGCAGCAGCACGTGCAGCAGGTGGTCGACGCCGTCATGAAGGTCAAAGGCGTGCAGAGCGTCAACGTGTCGGCCAACAGCAGCTATGAATGGCAATACTTCGCGTCGAGCGAAGGTTCCTACATCGAGCAGGAGATCTTCGCGACGTCGCCGTCGTTCAACGTCACGGCGCGGACCGGCGATGTCGTGCGCACGCGCACCTATACCGCCGAGAACATGACCGGCGGCTGGGAAATCGTCGAGCGCGCGAAGCTGCTCGAGAACGCCGAGCGGATCGCGAACGAGGCGGTCGAGATGACGACCGCGCAGCCGCTGGGGGCGGGGCTGCGGGATCTGGTGCTCTCGCCGTCGCACGCGATGCTGACCATTCACGAGATCATCGGTCACGCGACGGAGCTCGATCGCATCATGGGCTACGAGGCGAACTACGCCGGCACCAGCTTTGTGAAGGTCTCGGACCTCGGCAAGCTGAAATACGGATCGAAGCTGTTCAACGTCACGGCCGATCGCAACATCCCGAACGGCCTCGGCAGCGTCGGGTACGACGATGACGGCGTGAAGACGCAGGAATGGCCGCTGGTGCGCGAAGGCATTCTCGTCGGGCTGCAGACCAACCGCGAGACGGCGCACTTCATCGGCGAGAAGGAAAGCCGCGGCTGCACCGATGCCGGCTCGTGGCGCGACTACCCCTTCCTGCGCATGCCGAACGTGCATGTCGACGCGGGCCCTCCCGGATCGCCGAAACTCGCCGACATCATTGCCGACACCAAGAACGGCGTGATGATCGACGGGCGCGGCAGCTACTCGATCGATCAGCAGCGCTACAACGGCCAGTTCGGCGGCAACTGCTTCTGGGAGATCAAGGACGGCAAGCGGACGCGGATGGTGTCAAACGTGACCTACAACGCGATCACGACCGACTTCTGGGCGAACCTCGATGCGCTGACCGGCAAGGACGAATGGCAGATGTGCGGCACGGGCGGCGACGCCAAAGGCCAGCCGACGCAGTC
>JBBDWL010000025.1:0-7765 GCA_040902895.1 Vicinamibacterales bacterium
AACCGCCGGTAAAGCTGGCGTTGCCGCCGCCGATGGTGAAGCGCACCACCGCGCCGGGCACCGGCAGCCCGTTCTGATCGCGCACTTCAACCACCGGGGCCACCGCCGTCTTCTGTTGAATCACGTTGACCGCGTCCTCGCCCTCGATCACGACAATGCGCAACGCGCCGGGCGGCGCGCGGCGGATGTCCTGCGCCTCGGCGCTGAACGCGGCGAGACCCGCGGACAGCAGCAGGACGCAGGTGCGGCGCGCGACAATCGTGCTCATGCAGATGCCTCGGCGCTACTATGACGCCGCCATGGCGCTTTAACCACAGCTATAATGCCGCGCGACAAGATGAAAGTGACAGACGCCGTTCTCGTGTTCCTGAGGCTCGCCGGGATCCGGAAGTCGTAGGTGCCATCGAAGGCCCGCACGCCCGTCAAACCCGGCGGGTTGATGTTGCCGAAATCCGACAGGAAGGCTTCGTTCTCGTCCATCACGCTCCTGTAATACCTATATCCACCGACACCGACACCGACACCGACAGTGGCGGCGGCGGCCACGGTGAGCGCCGCGATCTTCCCGGCACCTACGCCGGTCTTGGGCGGGGTTGTCGAATTGCCTTTGCTCGACGTCGTCGTCGGGTTCGCCAGTCTCGTTCTCGCGTCGCGGAGTGTCTTCGTATGACGCTGCAGGTTGCACGTATGCGCCTGCCATTCAGCGAGCTGCGTGACGTTGAGCTCGTCGTACTGTTCGATGCGATTGCGTGTCGTGAAGTAGGTGATCGCGGCAATCCAGTTGTCCTCGTCGAGCAGTGGGTCGATAAGCTTGCGCAGCAAGTTCAGGATCGTTTGCTTGTTGGTGTCCTTCAGCATCGACATGATCTTCGTCGTCTGGTTGAGTTCGGCGGCCGCCTTTAGACCGGTGAAGACAGCACCAATTGAGTCGGTAATCACCTTCTGTTGGAGCGCTGCCCGCTGCTGGCACGCGGTATTGCCGAGGCGCTCCAGCTCGCGGTTGTTCGATTTGAATCGACGGTCGAGATCGCGAAGCAGATCGGTGTCGCGCTTGACGTCCTCTTCCAGTTTCTCGACGAGGTCTTGCAGCGGTTTCCCGACCTCCGTGACCGGCACCGCGGCGCAACTCCGGCCGGAGGGCGGCGGAACTTCAATCCGTTGAGCGGCGGCCGTCATGGGTGCGCCGACACCTATTGCGATCGCAAGCACAGGGGCCCGAGCCTGATCGCGTTGCTCGACGACACCGGCACGCGCCTGGGCACGTTTACCAATCACGGCTGGCTCGAGCAGTTGCAGTGGGTTGGACTCGATCGGCTCGCTGCCGGCGGATTTTCGCAGTCGAAAGACGGCGGATTGGTCGCGCTGATCGACACCTCGAAACTCGACGGGCAGTCGCCTGAACCCGACGACCGCGACCAATGCCAGAGTTGCGGCCGGAACCTGCCGTTGCGTGTGGCGGTCATGCCGCGGACGGAGCTCAATCTCGTGACGCATTCACGCTTCAATCGCGCGATCCTCGAGCGCATGGGTGATCGATTGGTCGCCCGTACCGTGGAAGTGCCCGACGCAGGGCAGGGAGTGGCCGATGCGATTTACGAGTTCACACCGGCGCTCGACCTGGTGACCGCGTCATTCAGCCAGCGCTACTGGGAAGTGCACGATCAGCTATTCGCCGAAAAGAAGCTCGATCACGATCGGGCCAGGTGCCCCGATCAGGATGGACCGCGCCCGATCCACATGTGGTCCCCGGACGCCGGCTGGCAGATGGTGGCTACCAGGTAACGCGGGCGCGCAGCTGCAGCGTTCGCGGGAAGCCGCTGTCGCTGCGGATCTCGCCAAAGGTCGCCGAGCCCCACTGATTATTCGGTCCCCGGAAGTCGCGCGCGTTCAGCGCGTTGATGATCTCGGCGCGCAGCGTGAGCACGCCCTTCGTCATTCGAAAGGCGCGATCCACCGCGACGTCCACCAGCCGCCGGCCCGGGGTGCGCGCCCGGCCATCGGCGCGCGGCGCATTACCCAGGGTGAACGGCGCGGCTGCGGACCACGCGGCCGGGTTCAGCCACTTGATGCAGCTGCAGGCCGGATCGAAGCCGTCCACCGGATTACTGGTCAAGACGGGATCGACGCCGGGCACGACGTTGGGCCGCTGGCTGCCTGTCAGTAGCCCGCTGTTCTGCGCAGCTTGGGAGACGGCGATCGGGAAGCCGCTCTGCAGCGTGGCCGCGACGCTGGCGGAAAATCCAAACGGCAAGTCCACTGAGCCGGAGACGTTCAGCCGGTGCGGTGTGTCGAGAACCGACAACCCGTACTCGGACTCGATATCGTAGTAATTCCGGATCGACGACCCTTCAGAAAAGAAATTGCTCTCTCCGAATTGATTGTCGCTGGCGCGGCTGAGCGAGTAGTTCGCCAGCACCGACCATCGATCGAACCGGCGGGCGGCGCCGAGAATCAGCGCGTCGAAGCGTGACCGCGCGAGTGCCGATCGCATCGCAAAGACCGCGTCGAATTGGGGATACGGGCGGAGGAGCTGTCCGGCGGGAATTTCGGCGCCGGCCAGGATGCCCACCGCGAGCGGCGTGCCGAAGAACGGGTTGGCCACCGGTTGCAGCAGCCCCGTGCCGAGCGACAGGTGTTGCGGGTCGAGCTGGTTGACGTTGAAGAACGACCCGCTGGAGCCGCCGATCGCCAGCGTGCGCCCCGCGGCGCCGGCGTAGGCCGCGTTCACGCGCAGCCGATCCCCAAGCTCACGCTCGATCTCGATCGAGTAGCGATGGTAGTGGCCGGGCGTGCTCTGCGGATCGACGAACTCGACGCCGCCGCCGGCGCCGGTCATCACTCCCAGCGCGTTTCCGGACGGTTCGGCGATGCCGTTTGGAAACGGGTTGGTGAGCGAACAGGTCGAGCAGGGAATGAAACGGTTCTCCAGCGTGCTGACCAGGTTGGTCGTGACGTTGTAGCCGCGCGTGCCGGTACCGATTTCCGACGCGGCGATGCCTTGCTGGGGCGCACGGAACACGCCGTAGCCGCCGCGCAGGATGGTGCGATCGTCGATGGAGAAGGCGGCCGTGATGCGCGGCACCAGCTTCCAGCGATCGGCGCTGCCCTGCATCGTTGGCGCGCCGTTGGTGCCGGCGTAAAACCAGGCCGCCGGTCAACGTGAGCGGCATGCCGTCCGGCCGCGTGGCCGCGATTTGAATCGGAAACGGCGTTTCGGACGCCCATCCGACGGCGAGGCGATCGTGCTTCTCGCGTAGCCCGTCCTCGAATTCGTAGCGGAGCCCCACACTGACCGTGAACCGCGGATGCAGGCGCAGTTCGTCCTGCACGAACACGGCGCCGTAGCGGAGATAGGCGTCGATCGGCGAGCTGGTCGAAATGAAGCCGGTCGCGGGGTAGCCGAGGAGAAAGCTCGCCATCGCATCGCCGGTCGCGGTGGCGGCGGTCAGCGGATCCGGACCGCTGGTGAAATCACGGGTGAACCCGTAGGAGCCGCTGCCGCCAAGGTTCCTGAAGTCGACACCCGTCACGCGGTATTCACCGCCGGCGCGCACCGTGTGGCGGCCGCTGAGCGTCGTGAAGATCCCCGAGGCGTTCTGCGCGTAGAACACGCCGCGCTGCCGATCGCGATCGCCGAGCAGCGCCCCGCCCTGCCCATAGTCGCTCACGCCAATCGATGGAAATTTCTCGAACGGCACGATTGAGATGAAGCGGGGATCGAAACCGAGACTGGCCGGATCGAAATCGGCGCCGCGGTTGTCGTCCAGGAACTGGTTCAGCCCGTATCGCATCTGCACGAGCGAGCGATCGCTGAGGGTCCACGATTGATTCACCGCGAGCAAGTGGACGCGGCGCACCAGCGCGCCGTCACCGGGGTCGGCGCCGTTGGCGAACAGATCGCCGCCGAAGAACCGGGCGTCAGGCTCCGCGGAGCGATACCACGCATACAGCAGCGACGTCTTCACATCCGCGTTCCACTGATGCGTCAGTTTTCCGGTGAGTTGCCGGGCTTCGTCGAGCACGCTGGCATTCACCGGCAGCGACTTGCCGGCGGGTGAGTGAGGCAGGTGGGCGAGCATCGCCACCGCCACTGGATTCAGCCGCGACGCCGGGATGTGATTGTTCGGAAACGGATCGCGGATGAACCGTCCCTGGGTCGATGGATCCGGGCGGGTCGTGAGCGGATCGTAGATGGTCACGCCGGACAGCGAAAAATCACCACGCCGCTCGGCCGCGGTCGGAAGATTCAGCACCGTGTTGCGCGGGCTGGCCGTGCGATAGCCCTCGCCGCTGACGAAGAAGAACGATCGGTTGCGAAGGATCGGACCGCCCAGCGATCCCGCAAACAGGTGATACGACGTCTCGACGCGCGGCAGGTTCGCCTGCTCCGCGAAGAACAATTGCGCCTGCGTCGCGTCCGGCCGGTTCTGGTAGACGCCGCTGCCGCTCCAGGCGTTGGCTCCCGAGCGGGCCGAGACACTGAACACGCCGCCGGACGTGCGGCCGACCTCGGCATCGTAGGGCCCCAGCTGCACGCGCATTTCTTCGACCGCTTCCATGCCCGGAATGAGGGTGGCGCGATTCTGGATGTCGACGATAGGCACGCCGTCCATGACGTAGGTGTTGGCGCGCCGGGCGCTGCCGGCCATCGAGATGAGCGAGGCGTTCGATTGATCCTGCTGGCGCACGAACACCGCGTTGCCGGTGGGAAGCACCGTCGGCGCCAGCGCCGCCATGATGAAGATGTTGCGCCCGGCCGTCGGTTGCGAGACCAGCGCCTCGCCGCTGAACGCGGTGCCGAGCACGCCGTTCAGACGATCGGCGGCACTCGCATTGACGACCACGTGTTCGGTGATCGGGCCGGGCTCGAGCATGAGGTCGAGCGTGATCGACGCATGGGTGCCGACCCTCACGTCCTGGCGATCGATCACCTTGTATCCGGGCGCGCTGACGCGAACGTCGTAGACGCCCGGCGGCAGGTTTGGCAGCAGGTACTCGCCGGCACTGTTGCTGGTGGTCGTGGTCGTGATACCGGTTCGATCGTCGAGCAGGTGAACGGTGGCCTCAGGCACGCCGCCGGCGGCGTCGGAGACGCGGCCGCGAAGGCTGCTGTAAAAGGTTTGCGCCGACGTCGAAGAGGCAAGGAAGACGGAAAGGAGAACACACGTCATCCGGAGTGCGCCGAACCTCATGCAGCCCGAATCGTAGCCCACGTTTGAGATAAGCTGCGGATTTAGTAATGGACCTAAAAAGGGCTATAGAGGCCGAAAAGTAAATTAGAAGGCCTAAAAAGGTATATTACACATTTCCTGTTAATAGCCCTTAAAAGGTCCATTAAACGTAAAATATGATTTAATAGACTAAATAAGGTATATTACAGACGTGGAGACATCCGGGAATTGGGAAAAAGAACTAGGCAAACAGATTCGCACTCTTCGGATCCGAGAGGATCTCGATCAGCAGCAGTTGTCTGACCGGGCGGGAATCGCTCTCAATGCCGTCAAAAACCTTGAAAGCGGCAAGGGCGCGACATTGCGGTCGCTGGTCAAGGTGCTACGAGTCCTAAGGCGAGAAGGCTGGCTCGCCACGCTCGCGCCGACGGTGTCGATCAGCCCGATGCAAATGCTCAAGGGCGGGGCCGTGCGCCAACGGGCGACACGTAAGCGCTAGTGGCCTACTCTCCCGTCTCGGTGATCGAAGTACGGATATGGGACCAAACCGCGGGAGCGGTTGCCTTGGATCCCAAACTCGGTTACTACGCATTCGAATACGCTCCCGCTTTTGCGCGATCCGGAATTGAGCTTGCCCCGCTCACCATGCCGATGAAGGCGGCTCGCGATCCTTTCGTGTTTCCCGATCTTTCGGACGTGACATATCGAAGGCTGCCGGGAGCCCTCGCCGACGCGTTGCCGGACGATTTTGGCAATGCTCTGATCGACGCCTGGATGGCGCGTTCAGGTGTTCACCGCTCGGAGATTACGGCGCTCGATCGCCTCGCCTATATGGGCAGGCGCGGGCTGGGCGCCCTGGAATTCAAGCCGGCGCGCGGGCCGCGTCCCTCCAAGACGACCACCGCCATCGAGTTGTCAGCACTCGTTGAAAGCGCGAGGCGCGCCGTTCACGGCCACATCGGAACCGACATCCACGCCGCAGCCGCGTTGGCGCAGATGATCCAGGTCGGCACGTCGGCCGGCGGCGCGCGAGCGAAGGCCGTCATCGCCTGGCACCCGCAGTCCAACGAGATCCGCGCCGGTCAGTTTGACGTACACGAGGGCTTCGAACACTGGCTCATCAAGTTTGACGGTGTCGGTAAGGACGAGCGACTAGGCGTGAGCGAGGATTATGGACGCATCGAATACGCGTATCACCTGATGGCCGTGGCGGCAGGCATCGAGATGGCACCGTGTCGATTGCTTCTCGAGAACGGGCGCGCCCACTTCATGACCAGGCGATTTGACAGGGATGGCAACACCAAGCATCACCTGCAAACGCTGTGTGGTCTGGCGCATCTCGATTACCGGCAAAAGGCGACCCACGACGCAAGTCAGCTCTTTCAGACGTTACGAAGTCTCGGACTTGACTATCCAGCTCTCGAACAAGCGTATCGGCGCGTTGCCTTTAACGTGATGGCCGCCAATTGCGATGACCACACCAAGAACGTGTCCTTCCTCTTGCGACAGGGACGAACGTGGGAGCTTGCGCCGGCGTACGACCTCACCTATGCGTTCAATCCCAAGGGCGAGTGGACCTACCAACATCTCATGTCCGTAAACGGCAAGTTCGGAGAAATCTCCCGCAACGATCTCCTGATCCTGGCGGACACCTTCGCCATCGGCACCGCGGAGCGCGTCTTGACGGCCGTCAGCGAAGCGGTCTCGGGATGGGCCGAGTTCGCTCAGAAGGCCGCCGTCAGTGAATCGGAGGTGCGTCGCATTACGGAACATCTCAAGCGCCTCTAACGGTTGGCCCGGTTCTGGCATATCACGCCGCCATGAGATGGGAAGGTGGGCGTCGGAGTACCAACATTGAGGACCGGCGCGGCCTTGGCATGGGGACCATTGGCGGCGGCGGCGTCGGCATGCTGCTGATCGTGCTGGCTGTATCGTGCCTCACTGGAACCAATCCGCTGGCGCTGCTCCAAATGGCTGAGCAGGTTTCGCCACAACAAACGCAGGAAGTGCCCACCGGCGCGCCAACGGCCGACCCGGCGGCCGAATTCGTGGCAGTTGTGCTTGGCGACACCGAAGAGACCTGGAACCGCGTCTTCCAATCGATGGGGCGGCGCTACCAGGAACCCGTGCTCGTGCTCTTCGAGGGGTCGGTCCAGTCGGCGTGCGGTGGGGCGTCGGCGGCGAGCGGGCCGTTCTATTGCCCGGCGGATCAAAAGGTCTATCTCGATCTGTCGTTCTTCCGCGAGCTCGATCAGCGCTTCGGCGCGCCGGGCGATTTCGCGCAGGCCTATGTGGTGGCGCATGAAGTGGGGCACCACGTCCAGAACCTGCTCGGCATCAATCGCCAGATGCGCGAGGCGCAGCAGGGGCAGGGCCGCGCCGGCGCCAACCAGTTGTCGGTCGCGCTCGAGTTACAGGCGGACTGCTTCGCGGGCATCTGGGGCCATCACGCCGGTCGCAAGCAGCTGCTCGATGAGGGCGATGTCGAGGAGGGGCTCGCCGCGGCCGCTGCCATTGGCGACGACCGCCTGACCAAAGGGCGCGTCTCGCCTGAGAGCTTCACCCACGGCACCTCCGCGCAACGCGCGCGGTGG
>JBBDWL010000026.1:0-1191 GCA_040902895.1 Vicinamibacterales bacterium
TGGATCCTCGCGCACCATGTGCCACGCGGGCAGCGCGCCGGCGAGCAGGCCGCTGAGCACGCACGCCGCCAACGTAAACAGCATCACCGGCAGGCTGAACACCACGGTTTGATCGGGCCGGGCCACGGCCGGCAACTGCGCCGCCAGCACGCGCACGCACCACACCGCGAGCACGAGGCCGGCCGCGCCTCCGGCCAGGGCGATGACGCTGCACTCCACGAGCACCTGGCGAATCAAGCGTCCGCGCGCGGCGCCGATCGCGGATCGCACGGCCATTTCACGCCGGCGCCCCGCGGCCTGAGCGAGCAGCAGGTTCGTCACATTGATGCAGGCAATCAACAGGATGAAACCGACGGCCGCCATCAGCACCACGAGCGTGCGCTCCACCGGCCCGGTGATTTCCTCGGGCAGCGAGGTGACGTGCGAGCCGTGACCGCGGCTCAGTTGCGGATACTGCTGCTCGAGGTCCTTGCCAATGCGATCCATTTCCGATCGCGCCTGTGCCATCGTGACGCCCGGCTTCAGTCGCGCGAATACGTTGAAGTTGTGCGAGACGCGTGACGGCGGCTCATTCGGCGCCTGCAGCAGGAGCGGCAGGTAGAGCTGCGATTCGCCCAGCGGGAATGCGACATCAGGCGGCAGCACACCGACGACCCGGTGCGGGATGCCATTCAGCATGATGGTCCTGCCAACCGCCGCGACATCGCCGCCAAGACGCTGGCGCCACAACGCATGTCCAAGCACGACCACGCGGTGTCTCCCGATCACATCCTCTCCCGCTTCGAACGTGCGACCGTGAAGCGTCCGAATGCCAAACACCTGGAAGAATGGCGGCGACACGGCGCCGACCGGCAGCTTCTCTGGATCGCCCTCGCCAGTGAGGTCCGCGGTCACTTCCGTGAACGCGGCCATTGCCGTAAACGACGTGGCGAGGCGCGCCCAATCGAGATAGTCGGCCGCCGACACGGAGTTCTTCATCACGCCTTCGGCTTCGCGCTTTTCCCACAACATCACGAGCGACTCGGGTTGCTCATACGGCAGCGGCCGGATCAGCACCGTGTGGACGGCGGAGAAGACGGCGGTGTTGGCGCCGATGGCCAGCGCCAGCGTCAACAGGATGATCGCGGTCGTGTCGCGCTGCCGGGACATCATGCGCAGCGCGTGCCGCAGGTCGTATCGCCAGGTATCCAT
>JBBDWL010000027.1:0-4038 GCA_040902895.1 Vicinamibacterales bacterium
CCGGGACGGATGGGAAAACTAGGCGAATCTTTACGGCCGGCGCCGGCCAGGGCCGCGCGGTCTGAAGCGCCCGCCCGCGCCCGGCCGCGATCCCGGACCGCCCGGACGTGGCCCTTCAGGACGCTGACCGCCCGGTCGCGCGCCGGCGCCTTGCGCGCCCGCGGGCTGCCCGGCACGGCGTTCCGCTTTCGCTCTCGCGCGCGCGCGCTCGTCGGCCTTGCGCGCGCGAATCTCGGCGATGCGCTGCGCGTGCGGTAATTCCAGTCTCGCGCCCTGCGACTTGTAATCGAAGTCGGGCAGCGTGACGCGCGGCAGGCTCTTGCCAATCGCGCGCTCGATCGCGCGCAGGTCGCTCTCTTCCTCGCCCGCGACGAACGTGAACGCTTCGCCCGTCAGCTCCGCGCGCCCCGTGCGGCCCACGCGATGGATGTAATCAGGCGGCGCGAGCGGCACGTCGAAGTTGACTACGTGAGTGAGCGCTTCGACGTCGATGCCGCGCGCGGCGATGTCAGTGGCCACGAGCACCGGATACCGGCCGCTCTTGAAGCCCGCGAGCGCGTCGGTGCGCTGACCCTGCGATCGATTGCCGTGGATGCGCTCGGCCTGCACGCGATTGGCCACCAGAAACGCGTGCAGCCGGTTCGCGCGATGCTTCGTGCGCGTGAACACGAGCGCCTGCTTCATGATGCCGCGCTTGAGCAGCTCGAGAAACAGCTGCGCCTTCAGGTGCTGCGGCACCGGGTACACCGCCTGCGTGATCCCCGTCGCGGGCGCCGACTGCCGCTGCAGCGCAATCGTCACCGGACGGCTCAGCATGTCGTTGGCCAGCGCGCCGATTGGCGCCGGCATCGTGGCGCTGAAGAACAGCGTCTGCCGCTTCGCCGGAATCTGTTTCAGGATCCGGCGGATGTCGGGCAGGAACCCCATGTCGAGCATCCGATCCGCCTCGTCCAGCACGAGGTACTCAATCCCCGGCAGCTTCGCATAGGACGATCGCATGTGGTCGAGCAGCCGGCCGGGCGTGGCGACGATGATGTCGACGCCGCTGCGGAAGGCGTGCTCCTGCGGTCCCATGCTGACACCGCCATAGACCGCGGCGCCGGTGAGCGGCGTATGCACGGCGAACGTGTTGAAGTCTTCCAGAATTTGCGCCGCCAGCTCGCGGGTGGGCGTGAGAATCAGCGCGCGCGTCGTGCGGCGAGGCTGATCGAGCAGGCGGTGCATGATCGGCAGCAGAAACGCGGCGGTCTTGCCGCTGCCCGTCTGTGCGCAGGCAAGCAGGTCGCGTCCCTGCAGGGCCGGCGGCACCGCCTCTTCCTGAATCGGTGTCGGCCTCGCGAAGCCGAGCTCCTTGATGCCCTTCTGAAGTGATGGATGAAGTTTGAGGTGAGCGAAAGGCATTGTAAATCGTAAATTGAGCTGAGTTATGCGCGTCCCGCGAACTCGCGCGTTTCGGTGGCGACCTTGATCTTCTCGCCGGCCTTGATGAAGAGCGGCACGCGAATCTGCATGCCTGTCTCGAGCGTCGCGATCTTCGTCACCGAGCCGCTGGCCGTGTCGCCGCGCGCGCCCTGTTCCGTGTCTTTCACGGCGAGCTCGACGTGCGTCGGAAATTCGATCCCGATCGGATTGCCGTTGAACTTCCGCACGTCGATGACCACGTTGTCGGTCAGCAGATCCTTGCCGTCGCCAATCATCTCGGGCCGCAGCGTCAGCGTGTCGTAGGTCTGCTGATCCATGAAGTGATAGCCGTTGCTGTCGGAATAGAGATATGACGCGGTCACGGTTTCAAGGTCAGGCTCGCTGAATTTGTCGCCGGCCTTGAACGTCTTGTCGAACACGGCACGGTTCAGCAGGTTGCGCATCTTGATGCGCACCAGGGTCTGCCCGCCGCGCGCCGTGGGGCGCGAAATATCGACCTCCAGCGCGTGGTAGGGCGCCCCTTCGTGCTCGAAGAACATCTTCCGCTTGATGCCGATGGCTTCAATCAGCGCTGCCATAAACCTCAATCGTAACCTTTTGCGGCGTCTGGCCGATACAGGATCGATGTCCCAATACCGGTTCGAGAAGATTCGTGTGCCGGCGGAACTGAGTCTCACCCAGGGTCCGACCATCCCCGGCAGTTTCTTCGTCGCCGGCTCGGCCTTCGACCACGACGGCCCGGAACGCGTCAGTGACGTGCTCAACAGCCGGACGGGGTTCCTGCCGTTTCAGCGGGTCGATGGCACCACCGGGCTCTATAACCGCGCGCACATCGTGCTGGTGCGCCTCGGCCAGGACGTCGTCGAGGCCCAGGCGGATCCGGGATATGACGTCGCGAAAAAGCGGCGCGTGTCGATGCGTCTGTCGACGGGAGAAGAGGTCGCCGGCCTCGTGCCCATCTACCGGCCGCCCGGACGCGATCGGTTGAGCGACTACTCACAATTCAACGAGCCGTTCCGCTATCTCGTGATGGCGGATCGCACCCTGCTCGTCAACTCTGCTCACATCGTCGAGCTCACGGAGATCGCTGACTGATGGCTGACGCCGAAATCGATCGTTTGTTCCGCTTGATGTTCGAGGCCGGCGCGTCCGACCTGCACCTGTCGGTCGGCATGCCGCCGCTGATGCGCAAGGACGGCCAGATCCATATGCTCGAAGCCGACGCGGCGCCGCTGGATCCCGAGCGGATGATCGTGCTGCTCGACCCGATCATGCCGCAGAAAAACCGCGACGAATTCGAGTCGCGGCACGACACCGACTTCGCCTACGAGATCCCCGGAGTCGCGCGATTCCGCAGCAATGCCTTCATGGACCGGAAGGGACGCGGCGCCGTGTTCCGCGTCATCCCGTCGAAGATCCTGACCGTCGAAGACCTCGGCCTCTCGCCGCACATCCTGAAGCTGTGCCAGCTGATGAAGGGCCTCGTGCTGGTCACCGGCCCGACCGGCTCGGGCAAGTCGACCACGCTGTGCGCGATGGTGGATTACATCAACCGCACGCGCACCGACCACCTGATCACCATCGAGGATCCGATCGAGTTCGTGCACGAGAACAAGAAGTGCCTGATCAACCAGCGCGAGGTGCACACGCACACCGATTCGTTCAAGGATGCCCTCCGCGCGGCGCTGCGCGAAGACCCCGACATCGTGCTCGTCGGCGAAATGCGCGATCTCGAGACGGTGCACATCGCGATCGAAACCGCGGAAACCGGGCACCTCGTGTTCGGCACGCTGCACACGACGACCGCGGCCTCGACGGTCGATCGCGTGATCGATCAGTTCCCGACCGATCGCCAGGCGCAAATCCGCATCATGTTGTCGGAATCGCTGCGCGGCGTCATCGCGCAGACGCTGTGCCGGAAGATCGGCGGCGGCAGAATCGCGGCGCTCGAGGTGCTGATTGTCACGCCGGCGGTGAGCAACCTGATTCGCGAGGGCAAGACGTTTCAGATCCCCTCGATCATGCAGGTCGGCAAGGGCTTCGGCATGGTCAGTCTGAACGACGCCTTGATGGAGCTCGTGACGAAAAAGCTGGTGGCGCCCGAAGAGGCCTACAGCAAGTCGGTCGACAAGCCAGGGTTCGAGGGGCTGCTCAAGAGAGCCGGCATCAACACGGCATTCGCGGCCACCGGCGCCGGCGGCACCGCCGCCGCGGGTCCACCAGGGAAGCCTGCGTAGAACGCGCTCGGGATTTACCGTGCCTGGTGCTTCTCGCCCTCCGCGAAGCACGCCACATGCTGTACGAGGACGCCAATCGGCATCGGCCCGCCCTCGAGCAGGTACTCGTGAAAGCGACGCAGATCGAACGTGCTCCCCATTAATGCGTGTGCGCGTGCGCGCAACTCGTGGATCTTCAGCGCGCCCATCTTGGAGGCGAGCGCCTGCCCGGCATGTCGGTGGCGTAGCGGAGCGTCTCCGTGTCGATCTGGACGTCGGCCTCGAGCGTGTGGTCCCTCATGAACGCCATGGCGCGCTCGCGCGACCAGCCGAGCGCGTTCATGCCGGTGTCGACAACGAGACGGCTCGAGAGGAACAAATCCATGCCGAGCCGCCCGGC
>JBBDWL010000027.1:4138-11355 GCA_040902895.1 Vicinamibacterales bacterium
CGGTGTCGACAACGAGACGGCTCGAGAGGAACAAATCCATGCCGAGCCGCCCGGCCCGGTCGAAGGGATTGCCGTACATGCCCATCTCGCCTGCCAGATCCGACGCGTATTCCGCCCAGCCTTCGGTGTATGACGTGTAGCGCGCGCTGCGCCTGAACGCGGACAGTCCCTGCGCTTCGTTGCGGAGGCCGATCTGGAAGTGATGCCCCGGCACGAGCTCGTGGTAGATCAGTGCCGCCGACATCAGCGTCGTGCGCTGATCGGGCTGCGAGCCGTTGAACCGGTACAGCCCGCGCGGCTCAGTCGCCGAAGGAACCTGATAGAACCCGTACGTCATCGACGCTTCGAGCGAGGGATCGAGACGGAGGACATCGTACGGCGCCTTCGGCTTGCGCGCGAAGAAGGCGTCGATCTTCGGCTCGATGCGGCGGATGGCCGCCATCATCAATGTCGCGAACTCCCCGCTGTCTTTTGCGAAGAAGCGTCGATCGGTTTTGAGGTAGCGGCGGAACTCGGTAAGCGAACCGGCAAACCCGGCCGCGTTGCGCACCGTGTCGAGCTCGCGCTCCAGTCTTGCCACTTCCTCGAGACCGATGTTGTGAATCTGTTCCGGCGAGAGAGCTGTTCCGGTGTGCCGTCGAATCAGATACTGGTAGTACTCACGGCCGTCCGGATATTGGCCGACGCCGACATCTTTCAGGGCCCTGGCGCGATAGGGACCGTCGATGAATGCCGCCAGCCGCTCGACGGCCGGCACAATCGCGGTGGCGATGGCCTCATCGACAGCCGCGCGGAAGGCGTCGCGATCCGCGGACGGCACGGCCGCCACCCTCGATGGCGAGACCGCGAATGCGCTCGACGCGGGATCCGCCACGATCGATCGCACGAACGGCACGACAAGCCCGAGCTCGGCGCTCGGCAAAATAATGCCCCGCGCCATCTGCGAGCGCAGCCGCGCCTCGTGGGCGCCGAGTGTCTGCGGCAATTGATAGAGCGCGTCGAGATAGGCGAGACGATCCGCGGGTGTCGCCACCGGCATCGCCGCGAATCGAGCCATCAGCGTCCGCGCCAGGGGCGACGAGTACGGCGTGACGCGAAAGTCGAGCCAGTAAAACTTCTCGGCGTCGCGCTGCAGCTCCGCTTCGAATCGCAGGAGCGCATGCGTGACCCAGTCTTCGTGCGACAGCTTCGAGGTATCGATGGCGGCGAGTTTCGCGAGCACTGATGCGGCAGCCCGCGCGCGCTCGCGCACCTGTTCGACGCCCGGGCCGGCAAATCCGTCAGTGCCGCTCCGGCTGCGCATGAATTCGTCGGCAATCGCCTTGACTCCGGCGTCTGATCCCGCCTGCCCGGCGCCCCACACCGGCGGGGAGACCAGCAGAACGAAAACGAGCGTTGCGAATCTCATGACCATTTCTCCACCGGTAGGGCGCCTGCCTTGAATCGCGCGAGGCTCCAGTCGTTGGCAGGCAAAGGGGCGCCGAGCACTGTGGCCGCCAGCACCTCGCCGAGCGCCGGCCCCATCTTGAAGCCGTGGCCAGATCCACCGCCTGCGATCCAGACATTCTCGGCGCCGGGATGGCGGTCGACAATGAAATGCGAATCGGGCGACGCTTCGTACTGACACACCTCGCCGCCGAGCAGTGGGGCTTTCGCGAGCGCCGGAAATCGCCGCGCCAGGAATGCGCGCGCGGCCGCTGCGCCTTCACGAGTGATGTCGCGTGAGCCGTTCGTCGGATCGAACGCCGCGCCCGGCGTGTCATCCGCCACTTTGAACCCGCGATTCGCATTGCCGGGAATGCCGTAGATCAGCCGCTCGCCGAAATCGACCCACACCGGCAGACGGGCCTCAGAGAAACGCCCATCGCCCGCAGGCGTGCCGAAGTAGTAGACCTCCTGACGCGTGGGTTTCACGCGGTTGCCGATCACATCGGGAAACAGCTGACCGAGCCATGGACCGCACGCGAACACGAACACATCCGCCTCGAGAGCCGTGCCATCGTCCAACGCGATCCGCCGCAGAGGGCCGCCATTGATGCGGACTGGCGTGGCGGCCGACGCTGCCCGCACCGTGCCGCCTTCCGCCGCGACGCGCTCGGCGACGTGCTCGCACGCACGCCGCGCGAGCAGGTAACCCGCTTCGGGCTCGTAGAGCACTGAGCCGATCCCGTCGTAGGAGAATTGTGGATATCGCGTTGCGGCCTCGGCCGGCGACAGCCATTCGTGCGGCAGCGCATGCGCCGCCAGTGCCGCTGCCGACGCGCGGCCGAACGCGTCGTCGCCGCCAAACAACCAGATCGCGCCGGTCTTCTTGAAGAACCCGCGCTGGAATCGTTCGTCGTGTTCGCGCCACATCGCGAGCGCCCGAGCCGCAAGCGCGGTATAGACAGCGCGTGTGCCGTATGTGGCGCGAATGACGCGCGTCTCGCCGCCGGAGCTCGCACGCACGTTGCCGGGGCCCCACGCATCGATGAGCGTTACGGCGGCCCCCCGGCGCACGAGATTGAGCGCCGTCCATCCCCCGAATGCACCCGCGCCAACGACGACGGCGCGCATGCTGATGGGGCGGCGCGTGGCAGACGCAAGGGCAGCGGTCATCGGTGCTCCGAGCCCCGCCAGCAGCACATCTCGTCGCGTGGGCATGCGCGATTCTAGGCCATCATGCAGCGTGGCCGTTCGTCGGACGGGCAGCGCCACGACACAAAAGAGTTAGCTAACCTCATCAATGTTCGATACCGTACAGCCTTGAGAAACACGACCCGGTGATAGTTTCCGAGGTCCGCTCATCGTGACGACTTTTGTCCCATCAGAAGGTGGCTTCGGCACGGGGCCACGCAATCGCCTGCTGGCGCTGCTTCCGGCGCAGGAGCTCGCGCGGCTTCAGCCGCTCATGACGCGCGTGCCCCTTACGCGCAAACAGGTGCTGCACAAGGCGGGCGCGCCAATCCATCAGATCTACTTTCCGAACGACGGCGTGTGCTCGATGACGACGGTCATGAGCGACGGCCGGATGGTCGAAGTCGCCACCATCGGCAACGAGGGCGTCGTTGGCATCAGCGCCATTTTCGGACGCGAGACCGCGAACGGCGAATCGCTCGTGCAGGTGCCCGGCACCGATGCCTGGGCCCTCGGTATCGCGGACTTTCGATTCGAGCTCGAGCAAAGCACCGGCCTCGCGATGATCATCAACCGTTATCTGCAGGCATTTCTCGTGATGGTGCTGCAGTCCACGGCCTGCAACAGCCTGCACGCCGCCGAGGAGCGCTGCGCGCGCTGGCTGCTGATGACGCGCGATCGCGTCGGCCGCGACGAGTTTCCGATGACGCAGGAGCTGCTGGCAATGATGCTCGGGGTCCGGCGTCCTACGGTCACGCTGATCCTGCAGAAGCTCGCGCAGCGGGATCTGATCAGGTATTCGCGCGGACGGCTTGCCGTCACCAACGGACCCGAGCTCGAACGCGTGTCGTGCGAGTGCTATGCCGCCGTGCAGACCGAATTCGATCGCCTGCTCGCGCCTCTACATATCTAATCTCTCCGGCGGGGACCCCTGCACCCCGCCTGGCTCGGTCGCTCGCGGGGCCCCAACGCCCCGCTCCGCTGCCTCGCAGGAACTTTAGCCGCCTCCTGCCGTATCCTTGAGGTGTTCCCGCGCCTGCCTGTCCGAGGTCCGTTCATGATTGCCATGCTTCTGGTGCTGCTGCCTTTCGCGGCCGCGCTGTCATCCGTCCCCACGCCCCTCGCGCTTGGGTGGCGCAGCCCTTCAGGGCTCGCGTCAGCTCAGGTCCCACAGACCGATCTCGATGCTCTGATGGCCAGGGCTCTCAAGCACCGGGCCGGCGCGTGGAAGACGATGGGCCAGTACATCCTCAACGAGCGCGAGCAGTTCGAGCTGCGCGGGCCGCTCGGCATTCCCCTCTTCGGCGACCGCCGGGTCTTCACCTGGTCGGTGCGCGACGGCTATTTCGTGCGGAGCCCCGTCGAGTTCAACGGCGTGACGATTGGCGACGAGAAGCGCCGCGCGTATGAAGAGCGATGGCTGAAGCGCGAGAAGGAACGCGACCGCCGCGAGGCGGAAAAGCGCGCGAAGGCGAACCCGGCGCCAGGCGCCGACGCGTCAGCGCCGGCGGGCAATGCCCCGCCTGCCGACGTCAACGCGTTCATCAAACAGACGTCGGAGCCGCGATTCATCTCGGCCGCGTACTTTCTCAACTTCGAATTCGAGCCGGGCAATTACTACATGGCCGGGCGAGAGACGTTCGAGGGCCGTCCTGTGGTGAAGGTCGAATATTTTCCGCGCCGCCTGTTCAGAGACAGCGACGACGAGAAGCGCCGGAAGGACGCGCGCGCAAAGAAGGGCGACAAGGACGTCAACTTCGATTTTCAGATGAACAAAGTCGCGCGCATCACGCTGTGGGTCGACGAAGAGCGCGCGATGATTCTGCGCTATGTGTTCGAGAACGTCGACTTCGACTTCCTGCCGGCGAAGTGGCTGGTGCGCGTCGAAGACGTGCGCGCGGAGATGGCCATGTCGCAGCCGTTTCCCGGCATCTGGCTGCCGAAAGACATGACGATGCAGCTTGGCGTGACGCTGGCCAATGGCACGTATGACATGCGCTATGGCCTGTCGTTCTATGACTACCGCATCGGCGACGTGAAGAGCGCCATCCGGTTCGATCGAAGGCTGCCATGATTGCGGCGCTGGCAATCGCGTTGACGCTGGCGGCTCTATCGCCGCAGGCTACCGCGGCCCGTCCGCCTTCGCCAGAGGCTTCGGCGGACAAGCGGACCATCTCCGACATGCGCGTTCACGGCAATCACTCCACCCCCGATGCGGTGGTGCTCGAGCTCGCGGGCGTCAAGCCCGGCGATGTGGCGACCGAGGCGACGCCGAAAGAGATCCAGACGCGGCTCGAGAAGTCGGGCCGCTTCGATCGCGTCAAAGTGCTGGCACGTTCGCGGTCGCTCGACGGCAGCGATTTGTCGCTCGTCATCCTGATCGAAGAGCCTGTGGTGGTCCCGATCGACATGCCTGGCGGCGCCGTTGTGAACACTGTACGGCGCGTGGCGAACCGGCCGATGTTTCTGCCGATTCTCGATTTCAGCGACTACGGGTTCTCGTACGGCGCGCGCGCGAGCCTCGTGAACATCACGGGGCGCGGCAGCCGCTTTTCCGTTCCGTTCACGTGGGGAGCGCAGAAACGGGCGGCGGCTGAATACGAACATCGCTTCGGGCCGGATCGCCGCATGCGCATCGACGGCGCGGCCTCCTGGATGCGGCGCGAGAACCCGTTCTACGACATCGACGACACCCGCCGCGACGCGGCAGCCGGCCTGTCGTACCAGATCGCACGCCCGCTTCGCGCCGGCGTGCGCGGCGGCGTGACTGACGTCACCTTCGGCGACCTTGGCGATCGCTTCCCGTGGTTTTCGGCCGAGGCCATCGTCGACACGCGCATCGATCCCGAGCTTCCGCGTGAGGCTGTCTACGGCTCGGTGTGCTGGGAGCACCTCGCTTTCGATCGCTACGAGCCGGCGAATCGGCTGCGCAGCGACGTGCGCGGCTATCTCGGTCTCATCGGTCAGTCGGTGCTCGCGGTGCGCGCGCTGCACATCATGAGCGACACCACGTTGCCGCCGTTCGAGCGTGCGCTGATCGGCGGCGCCTCAACGCTCCGCGGGTCAGAGTTCGGATTCGCGACGGGCGACAACCTCGCCGCCGGGTCCGTGGAGCTTCGTGTGCCGGTCTCATCGCCGCTGAGCATGGGCCGGCTCGGCGTCAATGTCTTCGCCGACGTCGGCGCGGCCTACGATCGCGGTATCCGGCTGCGCGACGCGGAGTATCAGTGGGGCTACGGCGCGGGCCTGTTTTTCAGCGCGACCGTCTTCAAGCTCAATCTCGACGTTGCGACCGACGGGAAGGGCCACACGCGTGCCCACCTCGCGTCCGGCTTTCGATTCTAAACAGCAAAGCTCAGCCATTCTTCCTGTTGTGGTCGGTCTCTTGCAGTGACGGCGCGGCGGGCCGACGAGCGGAGCGGGGCGAAGGGGCCCCGCGAGCGAGAAGGCCAGGCGGGGTGCCGGGGTCCCCGCCGTCAAAAGAGGAGGAAGCATGGAAATTCTTAGCTGGATTCTGTTCGGTCTCGTGGTGGGTGCCCTCGCCAAGCTGGTCATGCCGGGCCGCGATCCGGGCGGAATCATCGTCACCATCCTGATCGGCATCGCAGGCGCGCTGCTGGGCGGGTTTCTCGGGCGGGCGCTCGGACTCATCGGGCCCGAGCAGGAAGCAGGATGGATTGCCGCGTTCGTGGGCGCGCTGGTGCTGCTGATTCTCTACCGGATGGTGGCGGGCCGGCGCACGCGCATATAACGTGGGATAGGGAGGGCCCCCGCCCTCCCTTACCTGCTAAGATCGGGTTCCTATGCGCAAAGTATTCTTGTCAGTTGCAGTCTGTGCCGCGCTGCTGGGCATCAGCGGCGTCGCCGCGGCGCAAACGGTCGACGAGATCGTCGCCAAGAACTTCAAGGCCAAGGGCGGCGAGAAATGGAAGTCCATTCAGTCGACCCGCATGACGGCCCGCATCAACCTGCAGGGGATGGAGCTGCCGATGACGATCGTCGCACGGCGGCCGAACCTGATGCGGCAGGACATCACTGTGCCCATGCAGAATGTGACCATCGTGCAGGCGTTCGATGGTGAGAAGGGCTGGGGCATCAATCCGATGATGGCGCCCGGCGCTACGGAACTGCCTGCCGCCGCCACCGAGTCGATGAAGGATCAGGCAGACTTCGATGGTCCGCTGATCGACTACAAGGCCAAAGGCAACACGGTCGACGTCGTGGGCACCGAAGACGTCGCGGGCGTCAAGGCCCACCACCTGAAGATCACGAAGAAAACCGGACAGGTGCAGCACCTGTACATCGACGTCGAGCGCGGCGTCGAGGTCAAGAGCGTGTCGGAAATCGACATGGGCGCGGGCGTGACGAAAGTCGAGACCGAGCTGTCAGACTATCGCCCGGTCGACGGCATTCTCGTGCCCTTCATGATGCGTGTGAATGGCGGCCCCGCGGGCCCGATGTCGATGACCGTCGACAAAGTGGAATTCAACGTCACGGTCGACGACAGCCTGTTCAAAATGCCCGTGAAGTAGATTTGTTGATTCAGAGCGGCCGTCCAAGCCTTTCCTGCAGCTTCTCTCTGTAGCCGCGGCTCAGCGTGA
>JBBDWL010000027.1:11455-33992 GCA_040902895.1 Vicinamibacterales bacterium
AGCGGCCGTCCAAGCCTTTCCTGCAGCTTCTCTCTGTAGCCGCGGCTCAGCGTGAGCTTGGTGCCGTTGCGCAGCATGACGACGTACTCGCCGTTGAACCAGGGCTGCAGCTCTTTGATCCGCTCCATGTTGACGATGCGGGAGCGGTGAATGCGGAAGAATTTGTCGGGATCGAGCTTCAGTTCGATCCCGTTCATCGTCTCCCTCAGCAGGTGCTCCTCAGCCCCCACGTGCAGCTTCACGTAGTTGCCCGCCGCTTCCACCCAGTCGATTTCATCCGTGCGCAGGAAGAACAGCCGGCCGGCTGACTTGATGACGAGCCGCTCGCTGCGCGCGGCGCCGCCCGGCTTGAGCTCGCGCACCAGTTCGAGCAGGCGCCGGCCGATCTCGTCGGTGCCGGACCGCTCGATGGCCTGGCGCACGCGCCCGATCGACTCGGCGAAGCGCTCCCGATCGAACGGCTTGAGCAGATAGTCGAGCGCGCGCACGTCGAAGGCCCTGAGCGCGTGCTGATCGTACGCGGTGACGAAGACCACCAGCGGCATGTTGTCGGGTCCGACGGTGCGAATCACCTCGAAGCCGTCCATCTTCGGCATCTGGATGTCGAGGAACACCAGGTCGGGCTCACGCGAGAGGATGGCCTGCACGGCCTCTTCGCCGTCGCGCGCCTCGCCAATCACCTCGACGTCGGGCTGCTCGGCCAGCAGCGCGCGGATGCGCTCGCGCGCCAGCGGCTCGTCGTCGACGATCAGCGTGCGAATTCTCTTCATATCAGGCCACGCGGGTCTGTTGCTGCGGCGGCTCGGCCCGCCAGGGCACGGCAATGACGACGGCGAACGTGCCGACGCGCGTGTGGAACTCGAAGCGATAATTGGCGCCGTACTGGTGCGAGAGCCGCGCGCGCGTGTTGGTCAGGCCGATGCCTTTCCGCAGAGATTCGAGTCCGACCTGTGACGGCCCGCAGCCGTCGTCTTCGACTTCCATCCAGAGCATCTCTCCCTGCCGCCGGGCCCTGACCGTGACATAGCCGCCCTCGGATTTGAGGGAGATGCCGTGCTTGATGGCATTTTCGACGATGGGCTGCAGCACAAGTCGATCTCGTCCTTCAGCGACGTCTGCTGGCGCCCGATCATGTCGAGCGTCATGCGCAGCAGATCGCTCAGCCGGGTCAGCATGCGGTCGGCCGACTCGACGTCGCGGTGCATGAGCGCCGAGATCGCGTGGAGCGTGTTGAACAGAAAATGCGGCTGCAGCTGGCGCTGCAGCGACTGCAGCTGCGCCTCCGCGAGATGTGTCTCGAGCTGCGCGGTGCGCACCTCCCGCCGGTGCGATTCGCGCGACAGGAACGCGGCGTGGCTGAGTCCCGCGATCGCCGTATAGGCCAGCAGCTCCCAGTCGAGGAACTGATAGAACGAGCGCTGGTATTCGGTCCGCCAGATGATCGGCGAGGACGGCCGGCCCTGCGAGGCGCGTTCGATCGCCGCCCGCCGAGCGGTCATGACTCGCGCCGAGGTTGTCAGCGCGATGTGCGCGGCGCAGAACGCCATCATCGCGGCCAGGTGGATGAGGACCGC
Source organism: Vicinamibacterales bacterium (assembly GCA_040902895.1). Taxonomy (GTDB): domain Bacteria; phylum Acidobacteriota; class Vicinamibacteria; order Vicinamibacterales; family SCN-69-37; genus JALYRV01. Next base: position 13,030 of record JBBDWL010000027.1, read on the forward strand.
GCGCGTCCAGGCCCGGCCGCCCCGGCGGGCGCGCCGATCCACCCGCACGTGCTCCGAGAGCAGGATGATCGGCAGCGACAACACGGCCCACCCGAGCCAGAAGGCCGCGTTCAGCGCGAAGAGGTCGGCGACGATCGGCTCGCGGCCGTTCGCGCGCGTGAGCAGCGTCGCCATGTAGGTCGCGAAGCAGGCGAGTCCTGTACCGAGCAGGAGAATGCCGGCGACGGTCTTGTAGCGGGTGGGCATGGGACGGTCCGTTCTTATAATGCTTCCGCGTCTCCTGAAAGCACAATATGATGGCGCGGTGAGTACGACGAGCCGCGTGCAGCGCGCCTGGCGCGCCGGTGAGCCGTGGTCGACCACCGACGCGAGCGAGCTGTACGAAGTCGGCCGGTGGGGCAAAGGCTATTTCTCGGTCGGCGGCGCAGGCCACCTGCTCGTGCATCCAACGAAAGAGCCCGAGCGCTCCATCGATCTGAAACAGCTGGTCGATCACCTGCAGCTGCGCGGCATCGGGCTGCCGATCCTGATTCGCTTCCGCGACATCCTGCGCCACCGTCTCGGTGAAATTCACGGCGCCTTTCAGGCCGCCATCCAGCAGCACAACTACGAAGGCCGCTACTGCTGCGTCTATCCGATCAAGGTCAATCAGCAGCGGCAGGTGGTCGAGGAAGTGCTGGAGTTCGGCAAGCCGTACGATTTCGGCCTCGAAGCCGGCTCGAAACCCGAGCTGCTGGCCGTCATCGCGCTGGCGTCGAATGACACGCCGATCGTCTGCAACGGCTTCAAGGACGCGGAATTCATCGAGATGGCCATGCTGGCGCACAAGATCGGGCGCCGCATTACGCCCGTCGTCGAGAAATATTCGGAGCTCGAGCTCATTCTCGAATACGCCGAGAAGCTTGGCGTGCGGCCGTCCATCGGCATGCGCGTGAAGCTCGCCGCGCGCGGCGGCGGCCGCTGGCAGTCGTCGGGCGGCTACCGTTCGAAGTTCGGGCTCACGGTCGCGGAAGTGCGGCAGGGGCTCGCCGAGCTCAAGGCGCGAGGGATGGAAGACTGCTTCGAGCTGCTGCACTTCCATCTCGGCAGCCAGATCCCGAACATCCGCATCGTCAAGGGGGCGCTCAACGAGGCGGCCCGGATCTACGTGGAGCTGGTCAAGAACGGCGCCGGCCTGCGGTATCTGGATGTCGGCGGCGGCCTCGGCGTCGACTACGACGGCTCGCAGACCAACTTCGAATCCAGCGTCAACTACACGCTCGAGGAATACGCCAACGACGTCATCTATCACGTGCAGAGCGTGTGCGACGAAGCGGGCGTGAAGCATCCGACGATTGTCTCGGAAAGCGGCCGCGCGGTCGTCGCGTATCACAGCGTGCTCGTCTTCAACGTGCTGGGCGTCTCGGGCTTCAGCGAAGAGGTCGCGCCCAACGGCGATCTTGGCGACGATGTCGAGCAGCCGCTCGTGGATTTGCGCGAGACGTATCAGAACATCACCGCGCGTAACGCGCTCGAGAGCTACCACGACGCGCAGCAGGCGCTCGACATGGCGCTCAACCTCTTCAACGGCGGCTACCTGCCGCTCGAACAGCGTTCGCAGGCCGAGACACTCTACTGGGCCATCTGCGCGAAGATACGCCGCCTGATGCAGTCGTCAGACGATGTGCCTGAAGATCTGCAGGGACTCGACGACACGCTGGCCGACACCTACTTCTGCAATTTTTCGCTGTTCCAGTCGATTCCCGACAGCTGGGCGATCAAGCAGCTGTTTCCGGTGATGCCAATCCACCGGCTCGAGGAGCCGCCGCTGCGCCACGCGGTGCTGGGCGACATTACCTGCGACTCGGACGGCAAGCTCGACACGTTCATCGATCGGCGCGACGTCAAACGTACGCTGCCGCTGCACACCTATACGGGCGCGCCCTATTACCTCGGCGTGTTTCTGGTCGGGGCGTACCAGGAGATTCTCGGCGACCTGCACAACCTGCTCGGCGACACCCATGCCGTGCACGTCAGCCTCGACCCGGGCGGCAACGTGATGCTCGAGGCCCTCATCAAGGGCGACACGGTCAAGGAAGTGCTCGACTACGTGGAGTTCGATGCGGAGCGGCTGGTGCAGAACATGCGCGACGGCGTCGAGCAGGCCGTTCGCGACGGCCGCATGGATTACGAAGAGTCAGGGCGCCTGCTGCGCTTCTACGAAGACGGGCTGCAGGGGTATACGTACCTGGAGGGAACTTAAAACTTGAAACTTGAAACTTGAAACTCAGAACTTCGAACTCAGAAGGTTGAAGTTTTGAGTTTTGAGTTTGAAGTTTGAAGTTTGATTAGGTCAGGGGCAGTTCGGCGCCGAGCGTAAGCTCGAGGCAGAAGCGGCCATCACGCCTGTGCGCCTGGATGTCCTGAAAGACGCTCTGCATGATGGGCACGCCGTACCCCGAGTCGGGCACCGCGGTGACGTCGCTCGAATCGATGGCCGGCAGCGGCCGCGCAACCGGTGTAAAGCCTTCGCCCTCGTCATAAATCCGGATACTCAGCCCCCCGCCGTGCCGCTCGATCTCGCAGGTGATGACGGCGTCTGGCCTGCCGCGCGATCCATGCTGCACCGCGTTGGCGAGCGCCTCGACGACCGCGACCTCGAACAGCGGCGAGTCGGCCGCGGCCACGCCAAGATGCCGCGACGTCTGCACCACGAACTGCCCCGCCGCGCGCACGAAGTCTGGCGTCGCCGGAACCGTCACCGACGCGACCGCCTTCACCGCGCCTCCTGTGCCTGCGACCTGAGGAACTCCATCAGGACTTCCTGATCCTCGTTCCATTCGCGCCGCTCTCTCGCATCGTCAACCACGAAGGCCATGCCGCGGCTGGCGAGCTCCACATTGCGTCCCTGACGATCGACGCAGAACCGGCCGCTGATGATTTTTTCCTGAAGGTCGGCCAGGCCGGAAATCCGGGTGTAGTCGCCGACCACGCACGCGTCGATGCGCGCGCCCGTTTCGATCACACTGTTGCGCCCGATGACAGACGGGCCGTTGATGGTCACGCCCGGGTCGATGCGCGTGCTCGAGCCGATGTACAGCGGCCCGGTGAGCACCGTGTCGGTCCAGTCGATCGAGACGTTGATGCCGGCGCGGATTTCCGGCGCGATCTCGGTGCCGGGCATGTTCATCCCGCGCAGGCCGCCCTTGAGAATCGTCTGCGTCGCCTGCCAGTAATCGGACGTCGTGCCGATGTCGATCCACGTAAACGGCATCGACACGCCGTAGAAGGGCAGGCCGGCGCGCGCGAGCAGCGGGAACAGCTCGCCGCCGATGTCGAACGGGCGATCCGGCGGCACGAGGTCCAGCACTTCGGGCTCGAAAATATAAATGCCGGTGTTGGCGAGGCGGCTGACCGCATCGGCCGGCCTCGGTTTCTCCTGAAACTGCAGGATGCGCCCCTCGTCATCGATTTTCACGATGCCGTACCGGTTCACCTCTGCAAGCGGCACCTCCTTCAGCACGATCGTCGCGAGCGCGCCTGTCCGGCGATGCGCCTTCACGACTTCCGTGAGGTCCAGATCGATCAGGGCATCGCCGCACAGCACGGCGAACGTGCTGTCGAAGAAGGCGGAGAAGTCCTGGATGCGGCGCAGGCCGCCGGCCGAACCCGCGCCCTCGGGCACGATCTCGCCGTCGCAGTGATAGCCCTCGAAGCTGTACGCGATGTGCACGCCGAAGCGGGATCCTTCGCGGAAGTAGCTCTCGATTTCGTGCGACAGGTAGGAGGTCGAGACGATGATGTCCGTGAAGGTGTGGCGGCGCAGCAGGTCGACGAGGAACTCCATCACCGGCCGGTTGATGATCGGGATCATCGGTTTCGGCACGGTGTCGGTGATCGGGCGCACCCGCGTGCCCTTCCCGGCCGCCAGGATCATCGCCTTCACGGACGGCGCTGCCTCACGAGTAGCTTTGTACCGCGTTTTCGACAGACGGATACGTCGAGAACACGCGATTCAGGCGAATGATCTCCAGCAGCGCGACGACCGGCTCCTGCACCTCGGCCAGCCTGACGTCGCCGTTGCCGCCGTTCGCCTTCAGCGTCTTGAGCGCCGAGACGAGCGCGCCCAGCCCCGAGCTGTCGATGAACGAGACGTCCTTGAGGTTCACGACCAGGTTGCGGCGCCCGTTCTGAATGAGCTCGAGCAGCGCATTCCTGAATTCAGACGCCACCGCGATGTCGAGCCGCGCGCCGTCCGGACGGACGACGGTGACGGCGTCGTGATCGGTGCGATCGATACTCATATCCGTGCTCCACATCTGTTCCATGACGCTCTCCTGCCTTACTCCCGGAGCAGCGGACGGCCGAGCCGCGCGAACAACGCGGCTTCCAGAATGACCGCCGCCGTATTGATATTCGGAACGTTCGTCGATCCGCCGCGCTCGTAGACACCCGAGGCCCAGCCATCGGGTCCGGCCGCGGCGCGCACGGCCTGCACCGCCCGGCGAGTATAGGCGCTCGGCGCCAGCGCATGCCATCCGAAGGCGGCTTTCGTGCTGATCCACCGCGGCCGATCGACGAAGGCGCGCGGCGCCTGTACGTCGATGCCGAACGCGCGATTGTTGGTGAACACCGCGTAGTAATAGAAATAGTGCGGCGCCTCCGACAACGCGTCCTCGCCGACCATGGTCACGATGCCCGTGCGCTTGAAGCGCTCTTCCTGGACCGCCAGCAGCGCGCGGGCGAGCGGCGCTTCGCGCGGCCCCCATCCCATCTCGAGCCCGCTCAGCACGAACGGGTCGCTGGTGAGCCGATCGCGCTGCCTGAGATCGGCGACGAGCGGCTGGCCCAGGATCGTGATGGGAAGCGCGTTGAGCTCGTAGTCCAGCGCATGCTTCGCCTCATGGCCCCACAGCGCGAAGCCGCGCGCGGCATACTGCTCGTACCCGAGCTGGCCTTCCTGATAGCGCCGCTTCTCCCCGCCGGGGCCAAGGTCTTCGCCCCAGAGATACCCGTCGCCGACGAGCCGCGCAAACTGGATGCGCTGCACGACGGCTTCGGCCGGCTTCGACAGACTCTCGCGCGACGTGCCGAGAATCCGCAGCCAGATGAGCAGGCGGCCGAGGTCGGTGGTCGACCAGCCGAAGCCGCCTTGGGATCGGCGCTCGGCCCGATCCACCATCGCGCCCGACGTCACCGAATAGACCTTGTTGAACGCGACGTCCTGATACAGCTGATAGCCGGCGATCGTCTGCATCGCGCGTATGAGCCGCGCGTCGGCTTCGCGGCGATCGATCAGATTCAGCTCTCCGGCGCAATAGATGGCCGCCAGGCTGCTGGCGAGATCCCAGATCGTGGCGTACTCGTAGTTCGGAACTGCCGCCACGAGGCCTGTCGAGGGCACGAAGTGCTTCGCGACATAGCGCCACGCAATCGCGGCCGCTTCGTCGAGCTGACGCTCCTGTCCCGCGAAGTGGAGATAACGGCGTTCGGCAAGTGCGAGATCTTCGGCGGCGGCGCGGCGGTACGCTTCGAGGCGCTCGACCGGCGACGGCACGGGCACGGCGGCCTGCGGCGCCTGACGTCCCTCCGCGGACGCGGCAACCAGCACGACGAAGGCGAGTGCAGCGCGGGGAGCGTGCATGCGCATGGTTCTAACCCGTACTTCCAGTCTGGCCGAGCGCGGTCAGCACCTCGGCATGCCCGTTCGATCGCGCATACGACGCGGCGGTCTCGCCGTTCGTGTTCGCAATCGCGGCATTGGCGCCGGCGCCGAGCAGCGTGCGTACCGCTTCGGCCTGGCCGTTGGCCGCGGCATACATGAGCGCCGTGTGGCCGCCCGCGTCACGGGCATCGACGCTGGCGCCTGTCGCCAGCAGCAATTTCACGACCGCGGCATACCCGCGGCTCGCCGCGTACATCAGGGCCGTGCGGCCGAGGTCGTTGACCGCTTCTACACGCGCCCCCTTCTCGAGGAGTTTCTCGACGACCGGCTGCTGGCCGAGAAACGACGCGAGCATGAGCGCCGACCACTTGTCGTCCTGCACGTAGGGATGCGCGCCCTTGTCGAGGAGCGCCATGACGAGATCCTGTCTGCGCGCGAGAATCGCGTTGATCAGAGGCGTGCGGCGCGCCGAGTCCATCACGTTGGGATCGGCGCCCTTGTCGAGCAGCGCAATGCCGGCCCGGCTGTGGCCGCCGGTGGCTGCATCGTGCAGCGCCGTCGACCCGTCAGGACGCCGGGTGTTGGGATCCGCGCCGTTCTCGAGCAGCACTTCCACGACGTCCTCATGACCTCCTGCCGCGGCCTGCATGAGCGGTGTTGGGCCTTCGTTCGGATCGGTGTTCGCGTTCATGCCGGCATCGAGCAGCAGGCGCACGGCGCGCTCGTCTCCTTCGGCGGCATGCCGGATCAACGCGCGGTGCGAGTACTCGACGCCGAGACGGCCCAGATCCCGGCGCGCGCGCACTTCGCTGTTGCACGCGACAGACGAGACGGCAGCCGCCACGGCGGCGGCTGCCAGCCACCCTCTCACCAGATCACGCCGCATGCACTAGCCGCGCGTCCGTTTCTTCGGCGCCGGCTTGCCGCCATCGCCGGCCGTCGTGCCCGACGTGGCCGCCGGCGTCGCGGCGCGCAGCGCGTCGATCACCGCCTGGTGTCCGCCCCGTTCGGCATACGCCAGCGCCGTGCGGTTTTCCTTGCTCGTGAAATCGGTCTTCGCGCCGCGCTCGACCAGCAGCGAGGCCATCTTGGCGTGTCCCTTGTCGGCCGCGCTCATCAGGGCGGTCCAGCCGTCCTTCGTGCGCGCGTTGGGATCCGCGCCGCCGTCGAGCAGCGCCTTCACGACGTTTTCGTCCCCCTTCTCAGACGACGCCATGAGCGCGGTCCATCCGTCCTTGTTCGCCTCGTTCGGCTTGGCGCCCTTTTCCAGCAGTACTTTCGCCGCGTCCGCCTGTCCGGCCTGCGCCGCCGCCATCAGCACGGTCCACCCGTCGGCGTTGGCCTGGTTGGGATTGGCGCCCTTGTCGATGAGCATGCGGACGATGTCGGCGTCGCCCGGCTCGATCGCCGCCATCAGCGCCGTCCATCCGTCACGGTTGCGCGCGTCGACCATCGCTCCCTTTTCGAGCAGGAGTGCGACGACGTCTTCCGCGCCGCGCTGCGACGCCGCCATCAGCGGCGTGAAGCCGTCCTTCGTGGCCGAGTTCGGGTTCGCGCCGCTGTCGAGCAGCGTGCGCGTCACGTTGGTGTTGCCGCTCTGGGCAGCCGCGATGATGGCCATCCAGCCGTCAGGTTTCATGGCGTTGATGTCGGCGCCGCGTTTGAGCAGCAGCGTCACAGTGTCGGCATGTCCGTGTTCCGCCGCCGCCATCAGCGGCGTCGTGCCGTCCGTCTTCTGTGCGTTGACCGCGACGCCATCGTCCAGGAACTGCTCGATGGCGTCCTCGTCGCCCTGCGACGCCGCCGCCACGATGCCCTGCTCGGGCGTCGCGCCGTTCTCCAGATACTTTTCCTTCGAGCTGCCGCCGCAACCGGCGGCGACGATCAGGGCCGCTGCCGATGCAAGCGCCGCCAGGCCGCGCATGCCGAATGTGTGATGTGCGCTCACTTCAATTCCTCCTCGACCACCCAACTCTTGCCGGATCCGATGCGGCTGCCTTGATTTGGCCATGGAACGGCTCTAACCACGGCAGTCCTGTTGTCCCGCTAGCAAGTGGCGTACCTCGATTCCGAACCGTTGAGCTGGTCGCCGGGCACAGCCTTTGCGGAGGAGGTGGCGGTCTCAAAGATGAGCCGACCCCACCGCCGGCCGCGTGTATCAAGAGGGCGCCTGTATCGCGTGCTGGGCGTCATGACCATTACGTCCCTGACGCTCATGGCCGCCTATGTCGCCGTGCGGCTCACGACGATTCCCTTCGATTCGAGCTTTTCGCCGGCCGACCGGATCCTGGGGTTCTGCCTGCTCTGGGCAGAGCTGTTCCTCTGCATGCATGGCGTGGGCTACTTCACGAGCGTCTTGAAGGCCGCCCGCCGCGAGCGGCGCGGCACACCCTGGCTGTTTGCAAAGCAGTCGGCCGTGCCCGTAGCCGTGCTGATTGCGTCGTACAACGAGTCGGAAGAGGTGCTCGGCGAGACCATCGCGTCGATCCTGGCGATGGACTATCCACACGTGAACGTGTATCTGCTCGATGATTCGACGACGCCCGAGGCCCGTGCGGGCGCTCAACGGCTGTCGAAGGCCTTCGGGATCACGCTCATCTCGCGGACCAACCGCGCCGGGTACAAGGCGGGTGCCATCAACGATGTGCTGCCGACGCTGACCGAGCCGTATGTCGCGCTTCTCGACGCCGATCAGCGTCCGCTGGCGGCCTGGCTGCGCGACGTGGTGCCGCTGCTCGACGAGGATCCGAGGCTCGCGTTCGTGCAGGTACCTCAGGTCTACGTCAACACACGCGGGCTGCCGGTCGCCACCGCCGCCGCCTATCAGCAGGCGGTGTTCTTCGAGTACATCTGCGAAGGGAAGTCAGACTCGAACGCGATGTTCTGCTGCGGCTCGAACGTTGTCTTCCGCCGCGAGGCGCTGATGTCGGTCGAGCAGGACGTGGACGGCCGCCGCCACTTCTTCGATGAGACGTCGGTCACCGAGGATTTCGCGACCACCGTGCGGCTGCATGCAGGCCGATGGCGCACGGCGTACGTCAACCGGCACTACGTCGTCGGCATGGGACCTGAGACGCTGCCGGCGTATTTCACGCAGCAGATGCGCTGGGCGATGGGCACGCTGGGCGTCGGGCTGCGTGTCTTCCGCCAGCTGCTCTCGAACCCGAAAATGCTGACGGCCGGGCAGTGGTGGGAATACCTGCTCTCCGGATCCTATTATTTCGTGGGCTTTGCCACGTTCATCTTCATGATCGCGCCGGTGTTGTTCGTCGGCTTCGACGTTCGTCCCCTGCGGTCGGAAGAGGGCCTGTATCTGCTGTTCTTCATCCCGTACATCGTCTTCACGATGAACCTGTTCTTCTTCGGGATGGCGCTGCGCAGCTACTCGCTCAAAGGCGTGTGGCTCGCGAGCGCGCTGAGCTTCGCGACCTTCCGCACGTACATGCGCGCCGGCATCGTCGCGGTGTTCGGGCTGAAGCGGGCGTTCGGTGTGACGCCGAAAGGCGTGGGGGGCGCCATCCCCATGATCCGGTTGTGGCCGGAATTCGCGATGCTGATCGCGAATGTCGCCACGGCCGGCTATGGGTATTACTGGATGTCGCAGTACGGTCTCGAGCTGGCGTACGGCGTGAACACGTTCTGGTCGACGTATCACGCCGTGCTGCTGTCGACGTTGTTCCTGCATTTCAACAAGCAGGTCGTGATCCCCCATCATCAGCCGTTGTTCCAGCCGGCGCGGGCGGCCTGATCCAGGCCTGCATATGGATGGTCTGCTCCCCCTGCTGGACGCCAAACTTCTTCTCTGGCTCAATCACGCCGTCGCACCCCACCCATGGCTGTACCGCCTGTGCCTCTTCCTCACCGACGAGGGCGCCGACATTCTTCTGGCGCTCACCGCTGCCGGCCTGTGGTTCTGGCCGCGGCGTTCGGCGGCGATGGCGCGAGCCGGCGGCGTGGTGCGGCCGCTCACCCGCCGCGAGAGCCGGGCCAGGCTGCTCACGTTCGGCGTGGCCGCCATGGCCGCCTATGTCGCCGCCCGCCTCATTGCGATCGCGGTCGACGCGGACCGGCCGTTCGTGACGTTTCTCCCGGTACGCGGCCTGCCGGGCTCCTTCGAGGGTCTGCGCACGTTCGGATCGTTTCCGAGCGATCACGCCGCGCTACTTGCGGCGCTGCCGATTGCGTTCGTGCGATGGGATCGCCGGCTGGGACTGGCCTGGGCGGCCGCCGCGATCGTGTTGATCTTCGTCCGCATCGGCGTGGGCTTTCATTACCCGTCCGATATGGCCGCGGGCGCCGCGTTAGGCCTGACATTCGGCGCCCTTGCCATGCTCGCGCACGATCGGAGCGCGACGGTCTACACGTTCACGATGGCTGTGGCGGCCGGCTTCGAGCGGCTGCCTCACGCCATCGGGCTGTATGCTGTGCTCGCGGTCGTTGCCGTCGAGTTCGTCATGCACTTCAGCCACGTGATGCGATTCATCATCTGGCTCTATTACAAGGTGGCCTGATGCATCCGATCCTGCGCCGCTATCTCTTGCGCGCCGCCGTCGCGCTCGTCGCCGTGGCGGCTGCGGGCTACATGATCGTGCGTCCGGCTCCGCGGCATGCCGCGCCGCTTGCGCTCGACACCGACGGCGTCGAGGCGCCGACCGTTGTGCGCGATCGCAGAGGCCGGCCGATCATTGCGAACTTCCGCACTGTGGAGCCGCGGCTGCTGTATCGTGGCAGCGCATTTCCGACATCATTTGAAGGAGCCGGCGGCGGCAGCGAGTACGCGGACGAAACCGCGTTCACGTTTCTACGCTCCTTGAACGTCCGGCATGTCGTTGCACTGCTCGATTCCGCCGACGCCTATTACGCGGAGGACGGATATCTGCGCTTCTGGTCGGGTCAGACCGGATTCGAGATCTCCACGACATGGGTCCAGATCGATCCCACCGAGGCATTCGGACGCGACGATCGATCGGGCCTGCGCGCGGCGGGTATTCTGATCGCGTTGATGCGCGAGAAGGCCGGCAGAGGCGGCGCGGTGTACGTGCACGACATCGACGGCGTCCGTCACGTCGGCGTGGCGGCGGCAGGCTACGAGTTGTGGCGTAATCGCGGCTGGCACGACTTCGACATGTCGTGGCCGCTCGTCGAGCGGCGTTTCGTTGCCGCCAATCGCACCATGCAGGACGGGGCGCCGGGCCTCGCGACGCCGAAGCCGATGCGCTGCGCCGACGGCACGAGGGCCTTCGCCTGCGCGGAGTCGCTGCGCAGCATCCGCGACGAGCTCCGCTTCGTGATCGAGCTGTGACACTGCTCGATCCGTTTCTTCCCGCGCCTGGACTTGCGGCCTGGCTGCTGCCGGCATCGATCGTCTATGCGGCGCTCGCTGCGTACGCCGCAGGGTATCTGCGCATACGGCGAGGGATCCGCACGCCATACACACGAAAGATCTTTCACTTCACGATCTTCACGGCCGCAGGAGGCCTTCAGATGGCCTGGGGTCTCCCCGCTGTCGTGATTTTCGGCAGCGTCACGAGCGCCATCGTGCTCCATGCCGTATGGCGCGGCGATGGCTTTCCGTTCTATGAAGCGATGGCGCGTCCTTCCGACGCGCCGCGCCGCACGCTGTTCATCCTGATTCCTCTTGCCACGACCGCGCTTGGCGGCGTGACGGTCAACCTCTTGTTTCCCGCATGGGCATTCGTCGGCTATCTGGTGTGCGGCTGGGGCGACGCGGTGGGTGAACCCGTTGGCACGCGCTGGGGCGCGCACCGGTACAGCGTGCCGTCGCTGGGCGGCGTGAAGGCCACACGCAGCGTCGAGGGAAGTCTTGCGGTGTTCGCGGCGGGGACGGCGGCGACGGCCGCCGCACTCGCGGTGCTCGGCTTTTCCGGGCCGCAGATGATGACGATTGCTCTCGGCGCCGGTCTCGCCGGTGCAGTGGTCGAAGCTGTCAGCACACATGGCCTGGACAATTTCACTGTTCAGGTTGCCGCCTCTGCCGCGGCGCAGCTGATTGGCTGACGCCTTCTGGCCTCCTGCTTGCTTTGCACCACGGCCATGGCAGCGCTGGATCGCTCCCCGTTGTCGAAATTCGGCACCTTCTGCTACGTGTGGCTCGTGCTCGGATTCTTCAGCGGCACGCTGCTGCTGGTGGGACCGGTCCGATGGATCACGGGATACCTGCGCACCGGCGGATTCGGCCAGGGTAGCGAGGACGGCGTGATGATCGGCGTCATCGTACTCTTCGTCATCCTCTCGGCACTGCTGGCGTGGATCGTCGTGCGGCACATGAACCGCTGCTCCACGCGCCGCACGCGCCTGATCTATCCGGTCGCACTCACCATTGCCGCCGGCCTGTGTCTCTATGCATGGACGAACCCCGCGATCATGGCGAGTGCCGCGGGCGGCGTCAGCGGGCGCGTCACGACGGACGGCGGCGCCGAATTCGTCTTCGGGCCCTATCCGGATCGCGCGCGTCTTGCGCAGCTGAAACGGGACGGCTTCACGGCCGTGATTTCGCTGCAGCATCCGGCGGTCATGCCATTCGAGCCGCCTGGCATTGCGGAAGAAACGCGCGCGACCAGCGAGATCGGCCTGACATTCATTCACGCGCCGATGCTGCCGTGGATCAGCGCCAACGATGACTCACTTGCGAAAATCCGTGCACTTGCGCGCAACGGGCGCGGCCGCTATTACGTGCATTGCGGTCTTGGCCGCGACCGCGCCAACGTCGTCAAGCGCATGCTCGAGCGCGAAGGCGTGCCGGTCGCGGCCGGGGCCGGCTACATGACCGCGCGGACGTTCGCCGCGCGGTTCGAGGAAGGCAACAGGCTCATGGAGCGGGGCAAGCTGCAAATCCTCGCTGACGACGTGTTTCTGATTCCCTTTCCGAACAAGCACGAGATGTTCGGCAACATGCTCTCGGGACAGGTGGCGCATGTGCTGATGCTGCTCGATGAGAGCAACCCGCAGCAGCGCGCCTGGCTGCACGAGGCCCGCGCGCGGTTCGATGAATTCCACGTCCCGCATTCCACCCGGCCGCTGCAGGCGCGCGACGCGGCGGGCGTGGCGCACATCGTGCGCGAGGCGGGCCTCCTGCCGAAGCCCCTCGTGATCATCGTGCCGTTCACCGCCCCGCAAACAAACACGGCCGTGGCCGACACGCTGCTCAAGGCGTGGCGGGCACGCTCTGCCGTGTGACTCTGGTACCAAAAGTGCTATTCGCCCCGGTGGCGCGCTTCCGCGCGAAGGAGACAAAGGTGTTCCTGATGAGATTGATGACCTTGACCCGCCCCGTCACGCTGGCGTCCGTAGCGGCGCTCGCGATTGTCGCCGCGCCTGGCGTCACGCTGGCGCAGAACGCGCCGACGGTAACGTTCACGCCCGTGGCCCCGTCGTCGCCGGCTGCGCCCGCGTCCCAGCCCGCCGCCACCGGTACGTACTGGACGCTGATTGGCGGCCTCGAGGCCGATACCGACGGCATGATGTACGGCTTCTTCGGACCGACGTGGCACAAACCGTTGCGCGAGGATCTCGAACTGCAGGTATCGGTGCGCCCGAATTTCCTCCGGTACGAGTTCGAGGACACATTCGACGGAACCTCCGGCACGAGGAAGGTCAGTGGCCCTGGTCTCAGCACGCAGGTCGGTCTGAGGTTCGGCGATCGCAACAGGTTCAAGTTTGGCGCAGGCCCAAGCTTCAAGTGGCGCGATGAGAGGTTCGTGGATGCGGACGGAAACGAGACCGAGATTCCCGACGCCGACGGCGACGGCGAAGACGACGGGATGGAGGTGGGGTTCTCGCTCGGCGCCGACGCTTACCTGATGCCCACCGACATCGACAACGTCCACGCCATCGTGAGCTACGACACGGTAGACGAGTACCTGTGGAGCCGCCTCGGTTACAAGCACCAGATCAGCAACTATGACTGGCAAAGCACATGGGCCCACTTTGTGGGCGGCGAAGGGATTCTGCAGGGAAACGACGACATCCGCACGCTGATGTTCGGCGGCCTCGTGGAGTTCGTGCATGTGCCGTCGACGACGGCGGTCATGCTCCGCGCGGGATTCAAGCGCTCGACGTTCGACGTGGCCGACGACCGCACCGGCCCGTACTTCGGCATCAACTTCTACAGGCGGCTGGGCAGCCGCTAGAAAGCGGAATCCGGTCGATTTTCCGATGCCAGAAAATCGACCGGCCCCCTCTTCAGCGAAGCGCAAGCGCCGCGGCTGCCGCGGCGCGAACGCCGTCCACGAAGGGACGGAACGCCGGCTTTTCGGATCCGTCAGATCGCACGAAACCCCAATAGCGTTCAGCGAAGCCGTGATAGTTGCTCGTGTCCATCGTCGGATCGTCGACGATCGCGCGCCAGACCATGCCAGTGACGCCGAGCGCCTGCAGCTCGCCCATGCGTTCAAAGAGCTGGCGAACAATTGCTTCCTGATAGATCTCGTACTCGGCACTCGGGTAGGAGGAGAGCGCGAGATCGATGATGAACGCCGGCTTCCTGAAGGTGTTCTGCAGGTGCGTCGCGCCCGACACGAGCGTGTCGACCGCCTGCTGATACGTCGCGGCGTCGCGCACCGACGATCGCAGCAGCTGGGTGCCGACCCAGTCGGCGGCGGCGGCGGCGCGATCGAAGCGGGCCCAGTTGCTGAGACCCCAGTTGCCGAAGCCGACGATGGCTTTCGCCCCCGGCACGCGATGGAGCTCGACGATCTGATCGAGCAGGTAGCCGTCGAAGGCCTCGTAGTTCTCGATGCCGCCTTTGTTGAACTCGGTTTCCACGATGACGATCGTTTCAGCGCCGCCCATGACGCGTTGAATGACGGCGCCAAGCTCGCGCGTCATGCGATACCAGGTGGCACGATCCTTCCAGACCCCCTGGCGCGTGTCCTGACATCCACGCTCGACGCAGTCGGGCGAAATATCGTCGCCCCAGTACCACCAGTGAATGATCGGGGTGATGCCGCGGGACCTCGCGGCGGCCAGCTGCTGTTCGGCGTAGCCCCATCCGTACTTCTGGGTCCACGATCCCATCCAGAACACGCCGAAGTTCATGGGGACACCGTAGGCATCGGCTGTGGGGAGCGAATCGACGTGCACGCCGAAGCGCATTGCGGCGCCTGTCGTCGGCGCCGGTGCGGGCGCCGGGACGGGTTCTGGTTCGGGTGCCGGGGCAGGCGCCGGTGCGGGTGCCGGCGCCGGCTTCTTCTTCTTGGCGTACCGCAGATTGGCCGCCGGCCCTGTGACGAGAACATCATCGGGCGCGGGCGCCGCGGGACTCCTCGGGGACGGCGCGGCGCGGCCCTTTGGAGAGGCGCTGGTATCGCGCGGCGGCCCCGATTGCGCGGAAGCCGGTACGGCGAGTGCGCTGACCAGCAGACCTGCCGCGATGGCCGTGCACAGCACGTCGGTGGCGCGCCGGCCTCCGCGACACTCGCGGCGGCGATCGCCGCCTTTACGTCGATCGTGCAAGACAACAGGCTTAGGAGACACGGATATCGAAGCCATCGAAACTCCTGCGGGAGCCAATGTTGCGGGGGAGCCAGCAGTTTGAGGCAAAGTGCCGACGTGCGCAACGTCAGCCGTTCCTGCGACCTCGTCCATAAACCGGCCCCTCCACAACGCCGCCACATACAATGAGCGCCGCAGAACCCATGGCGAGCCGCGTTGCCACAGGCGTTGCCGGACTCGATCGCGCGATTGAAGGCGGCCTGCCGGAGCACCGCGTCGTGCTCGTCACGGGCAATGCCGGGGCCGGCAAGACAACCATGGCACTGCAGTTTCTGGCCGAGGGCTTCCGCCGCGGAGACGGCGGGATCTTCATCGCGCTGGATGAAAAGCCGGCGCATGTGGCCGAGGCCGCAGCCCGCTTTGGATGGCCGATCGGCATGGGGGAGGCGTCGCCGATCCTGCTGCTCGATGGCTCGCCCGCGCTCTCGTTGATGCGCCAGCGCCAGCGTGCCGTAGACGCGCGTGCCGTGATGGCCGATCTCGTTCCGCACCTTCGCGCGCGCGCCGCGAAGCGCCTGGTGATCGACTCGCTGACGGCCCTCGTGCCGCCCGAGCTCACTGACGCAGAAGAGGAAGAGTTTTTCAGGGACCTCGTCTTCGCGCTCGAAGACAACATCACGTGCACGACGCTTGTCGTCACGGCCGATGAGGATTCCCGCGCGGCGCGCATCAGCGCCGTGGCCGCGCGACTGGTGACCGGTGTGATTGACGTCCGCACGCGCGAGCACGCTGGACGTCTGCGCCGCTATCTGCTCGTGAAGAAAATGCGCGCGACGGCCGTCGACGCGTCTGAGCTGGAGTTCGAGATCGGTCCGGCAGGCGTCGTGCTGAATCAGCCGTGAACGCGATCGAGGTATGCCGCCAGCGCGTCGGACGCCGCGCGCGCGTGTCCGGTGTTCTGCTCGCGTCCCGCATCTTCCAGCGCACGGCCGATCTCGGAGATCCGCGCAAAGCCATAGCCGCGACCGGTGCCTTTCATCTTGTGGCCCATCGACTGCACCGCGGGCCAGTCTCCCGCGTCGATGAGCGCCCGCAGCCGGCCTGAATCGGCGCGCCGATTCTCGAGGAACGCCGGGATGAGCGGCGCCACTTCCGGATCGGACCGAACCTGATCGTCGGATGGATCCTCGTGCGTGCCCGCGGCCGGCGAGAGATCGTGGCCTGACACGATGATGATGGGCACGGGCGCGAGGCCTTGCGATCGCTCGCGCTCGCGAATGCGGCGCGCCGCTTCGCGGCCGTCCATGACGGGCATGTCGAGATCGAGCAGGATGACATCGAAGCCGCCCGCCTCGGCGCGCGCGACCGCGGCTGCGCCGTCAGGCACGATCTCAACCGAGCAGCGCGAGTTGGCCAGCAGCGCCTCGAGAAGCCAGCCGACTTCGGGCACGTCATCGGCGGCGAGCAGCCGCAGCGACTTTCCGCTGCCGCCGGCCGCCTGCACGGTCCTGAGCAGCGTGCTGCGCTCGAACGGCTTCGAAAGAAAGCTCACGTCGGCCAGAGCGCGCAGCTCGGCGCCTGCGGTGAGCGCTTCCTGCGGATCCTCGTACTGATCGCCCATGCTCGTCACCGCAGCCGCGATTCTGTTGGCCGCGTCGCGGCACATCCCCAGATGTTTCTGCTGCTGTGGCGTGAGCGGCGCCGTTTCGAGCAGGCGCAACGATCCGATGATGACGTTCAGGGCGTTCCTGACGTCATGGCGGACCCCGGCGAACCGCGTGCCGGGCGGCGGAGACGTACGCTCGTCATTCATACCGTGTGTTCAGTCAGCGGGGAGCTGGGGAGGCCGCCGAAGTGCAACAACCGTCAAGTCATCGGGCAGTGGCCCGCCGTCGGCGGTCGCCTTGTCTGTCAGCACCTGCGCGATTTCGCTGGCGGTGTTGCCTTGCCGCAGCAGATCGGCCAGCGCCCGCCGGTCGCGCAGCTCCGGGCGCGCATCGGTCAGTCCGTCGCTGTACACCACCAGCAGATCACCCGGCGCGAACTCTACCGTACCTTCGGCGTATTGCTCATCCGACAGCACTCCCAGGGGAAGGCCCCACGGCTTGAGCTCTTCGACCGATCCGTCGGCGCGCAGAAACACCACATGGCCATGGCCGGCATCGACATATCGCAGCCGCGCGGAGCCAAGGTCGAGCTGCGCGTGAAACAGCGTGACGAACGCGCCTGACCGGGCCAGATCGCGATCGAGGGCGCCAGCGGCGAATTGCACTGCCGACGCAGGACTATGCTGCGATCCGACCGCGCGCAGGACGGCGCGCACGGTTGCCATCAGCAGCGCCGCAGGCATGCCTTTGCCCATCACGTCTCCGACCGTGAGGCTGAGGATGCCTGGCAGCTGCTGCCAGTCGTAGAAATCGCCGCCGACTTCGCGCGCGGGCAGACATCGCGCCGCGAGCTCGAAGCCCGGCAGCTTGGGCGTGTCGCGCGGCAGCAGCTCTGACTGCACTTCCGCCGCCCGCGCCAGCTCCGCGGCCAGCTGCCGGCCTTTTTCATCCAGTTGCTGCTGCAGGAGGGCGTTCTGCCGGCTCAGCTCGAGACGCCCGAGCGTGCGATCGAGCACCGCCTGAAACTCGGTGCGATCGAACGGCTTCCGCAGATAGTCGTCGGCGCCGCGCCGCAGGGCCTCGACCGCGACTTGCTCTGACCCGAACGCCGTCGTGAGAATGATGGCGATATCCAGACCGCGCGCGCGCAGAATGTCGAGCACATCGAGTCCTGTGAGTCCCGACATCGCCAGATCCAGGAAGATCAGATCCGGATTGAGCTCGCTCAGTCGCATCAGCGCCTGTTCGCCGCTGTCGACCGACTCTACCGTGTGGCCACGCGCTTCGAGTCGGCTTCGCAGCAGCCGGTGCATGTCCTCGTCATCATCGACGATCAGCACACGGTGGCTGCGATCGAGAGGGCCGAGGACCTGCAGGGGAGCGGTGTGGACGGCGGATTCGGCCATTGCGGATCTTCTAAGGCAGCAAGTGAAGTGCCAGGGGCGTCATGGAAGAGCTTCGCGCCCGCGGGCCAGCGATAATTGACGCATGCATTTCCGGCGCCTCGCCCTCGGTCTCGCGCTGGTGGCGCCGATCGCGCCGTCTGCCGGCTGCCAGGAAGACACAAAGCAGCGGGTGCTGCTGATTTCGCTCGACGGCTTTCGCTGGGACTATCGGGATCGCTTCGAGACGCCCACCCTCGACGCGTTGGCATCCGAGGGTACGTCGGCTGAGAAACTGCAGCCGGTGTTTCCAACCAAGACCTTTCCCAACCATTTCACGCTCGTCACCGGCCTGGTTCCCGATCATCACGGCGTCGTGTCGAACACGATGAAAGAAGGAAGCGACATCTTTACGATGTCGAACCGGGCCGCCGTCGTGAATCCGAACTGGTGGCAGGCCGAGCCGATCTGGACGACGCTCGAGAAGCGGGGTCGCAGGACGGCGCCGCTGCTGTGGCCGGGTTCGGAGGCGCCGATTGGCGGCGTGATGCCGGCGCACTGGATTCAGTACAAGCAGGACCTGACCGACGCGGAACGTATTCAGCTGGTTGCCGATCTCTATTCGAAGCCCGAAGCCGCCTGGCCCGACTTCGCCACCATGTACTGGCATGAGATCGATACGGTCGGACATGCCGTCGGTCCCGATGGCAACGCCATGCCCGCAACCGTCGAGCGTGTGGATGGCGCGCTCGGCCGGCTGCGTGAGCGCCTGGAGTCGCTCGGGGCCGACAAAAGTCTGAACATCATTGTTGTGTCTGACCACGGCATGTCGCAGCTCTCGCCCGATCGCGTCATCTACCTCGAGGACTACATCGATCTCGGCGCTGTCGAAACGATCGACTCCTCGCCCAACATCGGGTTCTATCCGAAGGCGTTGACGGTTGACCAGATCTACGAGCGGCTTGCGGGCCGGCACCCGCATCTGCAGGTCTATCGGAAGGCAGACATTCCCGAGCGCCTGAATTTCGGCACGCACCCGCGCGTGCCACCGATCTACGCGATGGCTGATGACGGCTGGTCAATCATTGCGCGGCGCCCGCGTCCAGGTCAGGCCCCGCGCCGGTTCGGCGGCACGCACGGCTATGACAACGACCTCGATTCGATGCAGGGGCTGTTCGTCGCCGCAGGCCCGGCGCTGAAAGCGGGTGTGAAGATCGATCGATTTCGGGCCGTCGATCTCTACGAGCTGATGTGCCGGATCCTCGACGTCACGCCTCGGAAGAATGATGGGAATCCGAAGGCGGCGCTGGCGTTGCTGCGGTAGGTATGATCTCGAACGCCAGTGTGTCGTCCGCCAACCCGATCGTCACCGTGCCGCCGTGTTCGAGCTTGCCGAAGAGGATCTCGTCAGTCAGCGGATCCCGCACTTCGCGTTGAATGACGCGGCCAAGCGGCCGCGCGCCGAACACAGGGTCGTAGCCTTTCGTGGCGAGCCACGCGCGGGCCTCGGGCGTGAGCTGAAACGCCACCCGGCGCTCGGCGAGCTGCGACTCGAGCTGCAGGATGAACTTCTCGACGATCGTTTCCATCACCGCCGGGGTCAGCCGGTGGAAGGTGACGATGGCGTCGAGCCGGTTGCGGAATTCCGGACTGAAGGCCTTGTCGATGGCCGATTTCGAGCGCGACAGCGCCGACTTGTCGAGCGCCGCGGCGCCGCGCTCGCTCCGTGAGTCGTCCACATAGCCGATCGAGCCCGCGCTCATCTCGCGCGACCCCGCATTCGACGTCATGATCAGAATCACCTGGCGGAAGTCCGCCTTGCGCCCGGTGTTGTCGGTGAGCGTCGCGTGATCCATCACCTGCAGCAGGACGTTGAAGACGTCGGGGTGCGCCTTTTCGATTTCGTCGAGCAGCACGACGCTGTATGGATGATTGCGGACGGCATCGACGAGCAGGCCTCCCTGCTCGAATCCGACGTAGCCGGGCGGCGCGCCAATCAGCCGCGCGACGGCGTGCTTCTCCATGTACTCGCTCATGTCGAAGCGCACGAACTCGTTGCCCAGATGCAAGGCGAGCTGCTTTGCCAGCTCCGTCTTGCCGACGCCCGTCGGGCCGGTGAACAGGAACGAACCGGCGGGCCGATCGGGCAGCCCGAGGCCCGCGCGCGCGCGCTTGATGGCGGACGCGACCGCCTGAACGGCCTCATGCTGGCCGAACACGACGCGCTCGAGGGCATCGCCGAGCGAGCGCAGGCGCTCCTTATCGGACAGCGTGGCCTGGCGGGCTGGAATGCGCGCCGCACGCGCGACCACGTCCTCGATGTCGTGCGCCTCGACCACCGTCTTGTGCTTCAGGCGCGCCACCGATCCGGCTTCGTCGAGCACGTCGATCGCGCTGTCGGGCAGCCGGTAGTCGCGCAGATGGCGTCCCGCCAGCTTCGCCGCGGCATCGAGGGCCTCATCGGTGTATTCGACGTGGTGATGGTCGGCGTAGCGCCCGCGCAGACCGGTCAGGATGCGCACGGTTTCTTCGTGGGCGGGCTCTTCGATGGCGACCTTCTGCAGCCGCCGCGCGAGCGCGCGGTCCTTTTCGATCTGCTTGAACTCCTCGAACGTCGTCGAGCCCACGATGCGCAGGTCGCCGGCGGTGAGCACCGGTTTGATCATCGTGGCCAGATCCATCGTTCCGCCGGTGGTGGCGCCGGCGCCGACGGTGGCGTGCATCTCGTCGATGAACAGGATGGCGTTCTTGCGCGCGGCCAGCGCCGCTATGACGGCCTTGAAGCGCTCTTCGAAGTCGCCGCGGAACCGCGTGCCTGCAAGCAGGGCAGCGGTGTCGAGCGAATGCACTTCGGCGCCTTCGAGCGCTTCGGGCACG
>JBBDWL010000027.1:34092-36283 GCA_040902895.1 Vicinamibacterales bacterium
CCCAATCAGCGGATCCAGAAGGCCCTGCCGCGCGCGCTCCGAGAGGTTCATGGCATAGGCGCGGAGCGGATCGCGCGCCGAGGCGCGTCCCTCCTCGCCGGCGCCGGCGTCGACCGGATCGAGCGGCGCATCGCCGCGGGAGGCGGCCGGCGGTACTTTCGACACGCCGTGCGAGATGTAGTTCAGGATGTCGAGCCGTGACACGCCATGCGCAAGCAGCAGCTCCGCCGCGTGCGTGCGCGGCTGCTGGAGAATCGCGGCAAGAATGTCACCGGCCTGCACTTCCTGCCGGCCCGCGCTCTGCACGTGCAGCACCGCGGTCTGCAGCACACGGCGGAAGGCCAGCGTCTGCTCCGGCTCCCTCTCCTGATTGCGCTTGAACTGCTCGACCGAGACGTTGAGGAAAGTGTCGAGCTCGTGGCGCAGCGACGGCAGATCGACGCCGCAGGCCTCGAGGATCCGCTCGCCGTCGCTGTCGTGCGCGAGCGAATACAGCAGGTGCTCGACGGTCAGATCCGCATGCCGCCGCGACGTGGCCTCCCGGTAGGCGATTGTCAGCGCCGCCTCGAGAGATGCGCTGAACATTACGCGTCCTCCACGATCGCGCGCATCGGGAAGCCGGCCTGCTGCGCCAGCGCGATGACCGTCTGCGCCTTCGTTTCGGCCACTTCCCACGTATAGACGCCGCAGATGCCGCGCCCCTGCGTGTGCACCAGCATCATGATCCGGTACGCCTCGGCGGGCGACTTGTGGAACACCGCCTCGAGCACTTCCATGACAAACTCCATCGTCGTGTAATCGTCGTTGAGCAGCACCACCTGATGCTGGTCAGGCTCCTTCTCGCGCCGCTCGGTGCGCTCGATGACCTGCTCGCCGCTCTGCCTGGAACTACTCCCCACATCACCAATATACTGCCGCCACCATGGCTGAGTGCACTCGACACGTACGACTGAGCGGAATCGCACTGCTTTTCGCGGCGGCCGTCGCCGCCACGCCCGGCGCCGCGCAGCCGGCGCCCGAGATCGTCATCCACGCCGGGCGTCTCATCGACGGCACCTCGGAACAGGTGCGAGGCCACAGCACGATCCACATCAACGCCGGCCGCATTCAGTCGGTCTCTGACGGCTGGGCCGAGCCCGGACGCGCCGAGGCGATCGATCTGAAGGCCTTCACCGTGATGCCGGGTCTCATCGACATGCACACGCACATCACGGGCGAGGGCACCGCCGATTCGCTCGTGAAGTCGGTGACCCTGACCGCGACAGACCTCGCGGTCGAATCGACGGTGTATGCGCGCAAGACGCTCGATGCAGGCTTCACCACTATTCGGAATCTCGGCGCAGACGGCGGTGCCGACATCAGCCTGCGCCGCGCGATCGACCTGGGCCTGGTGCCGGGCCCGCGCATCTGGACGGCGCGCAGCTCCCTGAGCATCACGGGCGGGCACAGCGACACCGGGGGGTTGCGGCCCGAGCTCGGCATCGAATCAACCTGGATGCACGGCATTGCCGACAGCCCCGACGAGGCCGTGAAGGCCGTCCGCTATCAGCACAAATATGGCGCGACGGTGATCAAGTTCACGGCCACGGCCGGTGTGCTGTCGATCGCGGGGTCCGGCGACGTACAGCAGTTCACCGACGCGGAGATGCGCGCGATTGTCGAGGCATCGCATCTGCTCGGTCTGAAGGTTGCGGCGCACGCGCACGGCAAGCGCGGCCTCGAAGCCGCGATCCGCGCCGGCGTCGACTCGATCGAGCATGGCACGTATGCGGACGATGAGACGTTCGCGCTTTTCAAGAAACACGGCACGTACCTCGTGCCGACGATTCTTGCGGGAAAGACGGTGGCGGAGCTCGCGGCGAAGCCCGGACACTTCCATCCGCTCGTGCAGGCCAAGGCGGCGACGATCGGGCCGCTGATTCAGGAGATGTTCCAGCGCGCCCATGCGGCCGGCGTCAAAATCGCGTTCGGCACTGACTCTGGTGTGTCGACGCATGGCGAGAACGCGCGGGAGTTCGGCTACATGGTCGAAGCCGGCATGAAGCCGATCGATGCGATTCTGGCCGCGACGCGCAACGCGGCCGATCTGCTGGGCGCGTCGCAGCACGTCGGATCGATTCAGGCCGGCCGCTACGCCGACATCGTGGCGGTGGCCGGCGATCCGATCGCCGACATTACCGAGCTGCAGCGC
>JBBDWL010000027.1:36383-42019 GCA_040902895.1 Vicinamibacterales bacterium
ATGAGTCTGGCCGACGGCTTCGAGACGCTCGACCTCGAGTTTCTCGGCCAGCGCGACGTGATCGCCACGGCGCTGCTGCACGGTCCGGGCGGCGTCGTGCTGGTCGATCCCGGCCCGGCGACCGCCTGGCCGGCGTTGACGCGCCTGCTGCACGCGCGAGGCATCGGGCTGCCCGACGTGCGCGCGGTTCTTATCACGCATATTCATCTCGATCATGCCGGCGTGTGCGGCCTCGCGAGCGAGGCCATGACGAACGCCACGTTCTTCGTGCATGCGCGCGGCGCCGCCCACATGGCGGATCCATCGAAGCTGCTCGCAAGCGCATCGCGGCTGTACGGCGCCGACATGGATCGGCTCTGGGGTGACGTGCGGCCGCTGCCGGCGTCGCGCATGCGGGTGCTCGAAGGCGGCGAGCAGATCGATGCCGCTGGACGCGCCCTGAACGTCGCGTGGACGCCAGGACATGCGTCGCACCACGTCAGCTATTTCGATGCGCGGCATGGCGTGGCGTTCGTCGGCGATACGGCCGGTATCAGACGCGGGATGAATTCCTACGTGATGCCGCCGACGCCGCCGCCCGACATCGACCTCGACGCCTGGCGCGAGAGCACGCGGACGATCGTCGCGTGGCGTCCCGAGCGGCTCTTCCTCACGCACTTCGGCGCCTTCGGCGATGCCGAACGTCACGTTGCGACGCTCTGGGAGCGGATGGAAGACTGGAGCCGCCGCGTGCGTGCATCGCTCGAGAAGCCCGGCACCGATGACGAGCGCGCATCGGCCTTCACGCGAGAGATCATCGAGGACCTGCGCCTGCAGATGAGCGAAGATGAGGCGGACGGCTATGCGAAGGCCGCGCGCTTCGATTTCTCGTGGAGCGGCCTGGCGCGCTACTGGCGGAAGAAGATCTAGCGCGGCGGCGGTGACCCGCCAGGCAGTTTGGCCATGGCGGCGAGCACCTGCCGCAGTTTCTCCATCTCCTGGCCGTACAGCGCCCAGTTCCCCTCGCGCTGCGCGGCGGTCGCGCGCGTGAAGTGGGCGTTGGCCTGCGCGGCCAGCTCCGCAAGTGTCGCGCCGGCTCTCAAGCCGGCATCGGGCCGTGTTGCGGCCGGCGTTGACGGCGGCGGCGCGCCCTCCGCTTCGGCCTGCGCCGCCCCTCTTGCCGCGCGCACGGCCGGAGAGTCAGTGCTGAACACCTGCGACAGGGCCTGCGGCAGCGTCTCGGCCATGACGATACGATCGCGCTTCAGATCTTTGTACGCGACAATCACGCGCTTCAATTCAGGAATGCGCCCGCCCGCGGCGCGCAGATACAGCGGCTGCACGTAAAGCAGTGATTCCTCGATCGGGATGACCAGCAGCGTGCCCCGGATCACCGTCGATCCCGCCTGGTTCCACAGCGTGATCTGTTGCGAGATCACTTCGTCCTGGCTGATGCGGGTGACGACCTGACGCGGGCCATAGACCAGGGTCTGCTTCGGAAACTGAAAGACCATCAACTTGCCGTAATGCTCACCGTCGCTGCGCGCGACCATCCACGCCGACAGGTTCTCTTTGAGGCGCGGCGTGAACGGCAGCATCTGAATGAATTCGGCGCGGCCTTCCCCGGGCAGCCGCATCACGGTGTAATACGGCTCCATCAGCATATCCGTGCGCGGCCGGGTGGCGTCAGCCGTTGCGGAAGCCGTTTCGAGCGACGGCACCTCCCACTGGTCTTCCTTGTTGTAGAAGACGCCGGGGTTCGTCATGTGGTACGTGGCGTAGACATGCGCCTGGAGATCGAAGATGTCTTCCGGATAGCGAATGTGCTCGCGAAGCCCCTGCGGCATCTCGTGAAGCGGTGTGAACAGCGCAGGAAAGACCCGCGACAGCGTGATGACGAGCGGATCGGCCGGGTCGGCGATATAGAACGTCGTCGTGCCGTTGTAGGCATCGATGACGATCTTCACCGAGTTGCGGATGTAATTGACGTTCTCGATCGCTTCCGCGCGGCGTCCCGGCGTCGGCGTCGAGTACGGATAATTCCTCGTTGTCGTGTACGCGTCCTGCATCCAGAAGAGACGGCCTTCGCTGATCACGAGATACGGGTCGCGGTCGTAGGTCAGGAACGGCGCGATCGCGCGCACGCGGTCGTCGATGCGGCGATGAAAGAGCAGCCGGCTGTCGGGCGTGAGTTGCGCGGTCACGAGCAGGTTCGTGGCCTGGAACCGCGCCGCAAAGGCGAGCCGGCGCAGAAAGCCGCCGAGCGGCACGCCGCCGGTGCCGTTGTACACGCTCATCACATTGTCTTCGCCGCGCGGATAGTGGAATTCGGGTTCCTTGCTGCGCACGAGCACGTAGTCGCTCGACAGCTCGCCGTAATAGATGCTCGGCTCCTCGACCCTGAGATCCACCGACGACACCGGCGGCAGGTCCTTGATGAAGAGCACCGGCATGCCTTCGGTGGTCGCTTCGTTGACGGGGCCAAGTGTGACGCCGTAGCCGTGCGTGAACGTGAGCCGTTCGTTCACCCAGGTCGGATTCGGCAGCGACTCGGTATTGAGCTCGCGCGCGGAGAGCATGACCTGCCGGTAGCGCCCGTCGATCACGTACCGGTCGTTGTCGACGGAGTTGAAGTCGTAGTACGTGCGGATCTCCTGCACCTGCCCGAACGTCTGCAGCAGCGGCTGATGGTCCCAGAGCCGCACGTTCTCGATCGTCTCGCGGTGGGCACTGACGATGGACTCGGTGAGCTCGGCCTCGCCCGACAGCTCGCGTTCGATGACCTGATCGACGCCGAACGCGCGCCGCGTGGCGGCAATGTTGTTCACCAGGAAGGGCTGTTCCTTGGTCTGCTCGTTGGGCGTCACGACGAAGCGCTGCACGAAACCGGCATAGATCCCGCCGGCGACAACCGTTGCCAGATACAGTCCGACCGCGAACGGCAGCAGCCATCGCCGCGCGGCCACCGCGTGCAGCGCCGCCATCACGGCCGCCGCAATCAGGATCACCTGCTTGATGCGAAGGATCGGAAGGCGCGCGTGAACGTCGGCGTAGCCGGCGCCGAACAGCACGTCGCTGTCGGTGAGCAGCATGCGGGGACCGTCGAGCCACGCGCCAAAGGCCAGCAGCAGCAGCAGCAGCGATACGAGAAGCGCGAGATGCAGCCGCACGCGCGGCCGGAACTCCACGCGCGGCCATAGCGCGAACCCCCAGCGGCTCTCGAGCAGCACGTTGCCCGAAATCAGGTAGACCGCGAAGCTGCCGGCCAGCGCGAGCAGCGCAAGCATGAACAGGCGCGCCTGCATCTCGTCCCACACCGGGAAGCGGAACACATAGAAGCTGATGTCGCGGCCGAAAATCGGATCCGTGTGGCCGAACGGCACGCCGTACGCAAACTGGAGGTAGGCCAGCCAGTCTCCCGCCACGGACAAGGCCGTCAGCAGCGCAACGATCAGCGATCCGTAGAGCGCGAGCCGATCGATCCTGCGGCTTTCGACAATGACAGGGCGCCCGTCCACCGTCGCGCCAAGCACGAGCTGCGGCTGGCGAAACGAGGCGCGCGCCAGGCGGAGGTTGCCGTACAGAAAGCCGAACGCGAGGAGGAATGAAGCGCCGAACGTCAGCGCCTGCGCACGCAGCGTCTTCTGGAAGACAGGCAGATAGCCCATCTCGATGAACCAGAGCCAATCGGTCCAGAAGACGGCTGCCGAGGGCAGCACCAGGAACGCGACGAAGGCGAGCAGCGCCAGGCCGGGAAAACTACGAATCTGCACGACACCTCATCCGGACTATTATCACCCGTCAGCCCGCGCAACTTTCAATTCGCGCGACTGGCACACGGATTGGAGTGAGAACGGCTGGAGGACGTAATGCCGTTTCGAGCTCTTCTGGTGGTCGCCGCCCTTGCCGCTTCGCCCCTGATTGCCGCCGCGCAAACAACGATGCGGCCCGAGCCTGCGCCGGCACGCGTGGCGGCCCATGAAGCCTGGTACCGCGCCGGCGAGCCTGTCGTGCATCGCGGCGACGCGTTTTATCCCGCCGGCCCGCAGGTCTTCTTCAACCCGACCGTCATGGTGCTGGCCGGCGAATTCCGCGGCGTGCCGATCTACGTCGACCCCACTGTCGAAACCGGCAGCATGGTCTATGTGCCGATCGGCGCCGGCATCATGCAGCCCTACGAGAAGCTGCGCGCCGGCGAGCTGGCGGGCACATCCGGCAGCCGCCCGCCCTCGTTCCCGCCGGCACCAGCGACGACCCTGGAGCCGCAGCCGGTGGGCACCGTCGGCGTGATTCCGCCTGCGCCGCCCGTTGGAGAGACCGCCGCGACAGCGCCGGCTCTTCCCGCGCCTTCACGCGTCATCACGATTGCGCCGAACATGTCATCGCGCGGACGCGGGATCTGGATCGACTGGAACGGACAGGCGTGGCGAGCCGCCGGTGGCTCAGTGCGCGTGGGACCGCAACTCGTGCCGATCGGGACGTTCAACGGACGCACGGTCTATCGCGGTCCCGGCGGCGACGGAATGATCTGGATCGAAACGGCGCAAGGGCTCGCCACTCCGTGGCGTAAATAATTCAGATTTCACCAACTCTTACTTTCTACCGATTCTGACCTTCGTCGTGCGGTCAGCCCCGACTTCCGTCCACGCGTAGATCAACGACGCGCCGTCGGCCACGAGCCGCGGATACCCGCTGTTTCGATCCGTCTTCATCGCCGTCAGCGTTGCAGGCGGCGTCATGGCCCCCGTCGGGCCGATGCTGCGGAGCAGCAGGCGGCCGTTGCCCTCGTTGTGATCGAGCCACGCCACGTGCGTCCTGCCGTCGCTGGTGATCGCCGTCGCGACGCGGCCAAGCGGGATGCCCGTGCTCAACACGACCGGCGCACTCCACGTGGCGCCTGAATCCTTCGAATGCGACACCTTCACCGCAGGCTTGTTATTGGCTGCCGTAAACCACGCGAGAGCGACGCGCCTGCCATGTGCGGCCAGCGAGGGGCCGTTGACCGGACAGCCGCCAATCTGCCAGCCATCGTTCATTGTCACCGGCTTCGACCACGCGCCGCGCGCGTAACGCACGACCGAGATATCACGCACTTCTTTTTCCGACCGGTCGCGATACGCGACGATGGCCGCATCGGGCGTGGAGATGGCGGCGGTGGGGCAGCAGTCGCACACGCGGCCGTCGAGCAGAACCTCGTCGGTGGTGCCGCCGGGTCCGGCCGCGGCCGCGCGCAGCGTCATCGGCCCGCCGCCATGGCCGCTGTGGCCGCCGCCCGTTTCGCGGCCGTCGAGCCACGTAAGTCCAGGCTTGCGATCCGGCCGCGTGAAGAACGACACGAAGCCATGTTCGGTTTCGGATCGATCGCTGTGCGCGACGGCCGGCGCGCTCCACGTGCGCCCGTTGTCGCTCGAGACACGCATCTTCACGTGATAGGCGTAGGTACCTGTGCCGCTCTTTTCGAGCCAGTGTGCCAGCAGCAGCCCGCCCTGTGCCGATACCGACGGCACATCCGCCCAGTTCGCGAACAGCTCCGCGTCGTCGACGATGGTGATCGCGGGCTCCCAGGCGCCGCTGCGCAAGCGCGCCGCGCGCACACGATGCTGTTTCGACGGCAGCCTCTCGAGCCATGACAGCAGCACCGATCCGTCGCCGGCGAC
>JBBDWL010000027.1:42119-45023 GCA_040902895.1 Vicinamibacterales bacterium
GAACAGCCGGGCGTATCTGGCGGAGTTTCTGGGCACGTTCTTTCTGTGTTTCGCGGGCATCGGGGCGATCCTGAGCGGAACCCCGGCGGTTGGCGCGGCCGGCGGCATCGTCGCTATCGCCCTCGCGCACGGGCTCGCCCTGTCGGTGGCCGTGAATGCCTTTGGCGGCATTTCGGGCGCCCACTTCAATCCGGCCGTCACCATTGGGATGGCGGTCACACAGAGGATTGGCCCTGCCGCGGCCGGCGTCTACATCGGCGTTCAGCTGCTCGGCGCCGTCGCCGCGTCGCTGGCGTGCTGGGCAATTTTCCCCATCGAAGCGGTGGATCAGGGACTGCTCGGGCTGCCACTGCCGCAGCCGTGGGTGTCGGTCGGCACGCTGATCCTGGCCGAGTCGATCATGGCGTTCCTGTTGATGATTGCCATTTTCGGCACGGCGGTCGACGATCGCGGCCGGGCCGTGAAGATTGGCGGCTTCGGCATCGGCCTGACGGTGGCCTTCAATATTCTGGCGGCGGGCGCCATCACCGGCGCGTCAATGAATCCCGCGCGCTCCTTCGGCCCCGCACTCGTCTCGGGCATCTGGAGCTTCCACATCTATTACTGGATTGGCCCGATCATCGGAGCCGTTCTCGCAGCACTGCTGTACGACCGAGTGCTGCTCGAGAGGCGTAGTTGAAAGTTGGTAAATTGAAAATTCAAAATTGAATTTTCAACTTTCAACTTACCAACTTTGAATTTCTTTGTGAGAACAGGTCGAAGACCGAAGGATTTCCTTCGATCTTCGACTCGACCTATGGCCGCGGGCCTCTGAGACCCGGGATAGGGGATAAGAGCACGGTCACACGGCTTACGATGGCAGGTAGTAAGCCAACCGGCTCGGCGGGATGACTGACCTCAGGCGACTGATCCCAGTTGAACAGGGCGCACACTGCGGCTCATGCGCCGTGGAGCTCCGGGCTCGACGCGTACGAATACGCCGTCGCCCGTCCGCAGCAGGAACTTTGCATCGACCAAGGCCCCGAGAATGGCGTCGCAGAATTCAGCGTCGAGCCCCCACAGGCGCTGTGCCTGGGCAGTCGTGAGCCGGAGACCGGGCATTTCGACGAATTCACTCTTGATTCGGCGAAGTGCTTCCTCGACCCGTGCTGTTTGCGTGAACATGTCGCGGTAACCTCAGGCCGGCAGGCTTGCCGACATGTTCGATAGAGCAAGTGCCGTACCCGAAAACACTCAGCGAACCGGCTGATTCTGCGGTGGGATAACTACCGGAGAGTCAGTAATTTAGGCGAGAGGACAATGGATGGGATGGCGCAGGCAACAAAACAGAGTGTTATTCCTCACTACACGCCCGCCCAAGACGTGCATTCTATGGCTGGGGTAGGGGCGCGCTAGCGCCCCGGAACTCCCATCCAGTCGCGGCTCAAGTAGTCGGTCATGCCGATGGTGAACATCAGGATCAGCCAGAAGACCGACGCCAGGATGACCAGCCAGGTCAGGCGGCTCGCCCACCGCACGTGCATGAAGTACAGGATCACCAGCGTGGCCTTCGTCACGGCGATCCCCAGCGCGACCGCGGTGTTGAAAAACCCGACGTCCACGTAGGCCACCGCGACCGTGATGCCGGTGCCCGCCATCAGCGCCAGAAAGATCGTGATGTACATGCTGACCGGCGCGATGTGGCCGTGCGTGTGACCGGCGTGTGTGGCAGCGTGATCGGCCATGGCGTTAGTGTCTTCCCAGCAGATAGAGAAGCGGGAACAGGAAAATCCAGACGATGTCGACGAAGTGCCAGTACAGGCCTGAGATTTCCACCGGTGTGTAGTAGTCCTGATTGAAGCGGCCGCGCCAGGCCATGAACAGAATCACGCTCATGATGCCGAGGCCCACGACCATGTGCAGGGCGTGCATGCCGGTCATGGCGAAGTAGATCGAGAAGAAGGCCTGCGCGCCGGTGGGATCGGCCTCGTGCCATTCGAAGTGGCGGCCGGGGATGACCTTGTCGCGGAACTTGGCGGCATACTCGATGGCCTTGATGCCAAGAAACGCCGCGCCGAAGATCATCGTGAGGATCAGATTCACGATCTGGCCGCGGCGGTTGCCGAGCTGCGCCGCGCGCACCGCCAGCGCCATGGTGAGCGAGCTGACAATCAGGATGACGGTGTTCAGCGCGCCCCAGAACAGGTCGAGGTGATGGCTGCCGGCGATGAAGCCCTCGTGATACCAGGTGCGGTACAGGATGTACGCGAAGAACATCCCGCCGAAGAACATGACTTCCGTAACCAGGAACACCCACATGCCGAGCGCAGAGGCTTCCTGCTGCTGCGCCATGTCCATGAAATGGTGCTGCAGGTTCGGGTTGCGGGGATGCTCGGCCGGTTCGCCGTGGTGACCGCTCCGCAGCGCGGCCTGATTCGCCTCAGGCAACTTCGACCTCCCGGCCCGGGTTGTAGTTGTAGGCGGGCTCCGTGACGATCGGCGTCACGAGGAAATTTTCCGTCGGCGGCGGCGAGGGGATCGTCCACTCGAGCCCCTTGGCGCCCCACGGGTTCGCCGGAGCCCGCGCGCCTTTCACGAGCGAGTAAATGAAGTAGATGAGCGGCAGCACATAACCGACGCCCAGTACGGTCGCGCCCGCAGTAGACATGACGTTCAACACCTGGAACTCGGGTGGATACATCGCGTACCGCCTCGGCATCCCCAGATAGCCGACGACGAACTGCGGGAAGAACGTGAGATTGAAGCCGACGAAGATCACGATCGCCGACACGCGCGCCCAGGCTTCGCTATAGAGCCTGCCGGTCATCTTCGGCCACCAATAGTGCAGGCCGCCGAGGTATCCGAAAATGGCGCCGCCCACCATGATGTAGTGGAAGTGCGCCACCACGAAGTAGGTGTCGTGCA
>JBBDWL010000028.1:0-3822 GCA_040902895.1 Vicinamibacterales bacterium
TAGAGCACCGGCTTTACACGCCGGCTGTCACAGGTTCGAGTCCTGTACCGCCCATCCTTCGCACGCCGATGCCCGCGAAGGATGCGCCACTGCCGAGCGTGCTTCGGCTGGCAGGCCAGTTCCATTCGCGGGGTCGTAGTTCAGTTGGTTAGAACGCCGGCCTGTCACGCCGGAGGTCGCGAGTTCGAGTCTCGTCGGCCCCGCCACCATCTCTCACGTTCATGCGAAGTGACAGTCGCACGAACGGCCTGATTCCTTACTTCAGCCCACCTCTCCGGCATCGATTCGGTCGAGCTCGACCCCGCCCAGTCGGCACTCCTCATGCATCGAGCCGTACCGTGCCCGTGATCGAGCCCACCTCAACAGCGTGCCTGCGCGTCTTAATAGTGGAAGACGACGTCGCAAATCGCGAAGTAATGCAGCTTGTGCTCGAGATGGCCGGGCATTCGGTGTCCGTCGCGGCTACCGGCGAGGAAGCACTTGAACGCGCAGAGCAGGACCGGCCCGATACGGTGCTGCTCGACATGAGTCTGCCGGATCAGAGCGGCCGCGAGATTTCCGCGGCGCTTCGCGCCCGTGGCGCGCCCGTGCCTC
This sequence comes from Vicinamibacterales bacterium, assembly GCA_040902895.1. Taxonomy (GTDB): domain Bacteria; phylum Acidobacteriota; class Vicinamibacteria; order Vicinamibacterales; family SCN-69-37; genus JALYRV01. The sequence continues at coordinate 595 of JBBDWL010000028.1, forward strand.
GCATCGTCATCACCAGCGGGACGCCGTTCGATGCCAGAGACGCCGCGGCGATCGGCGCTGACGCAATTCTCCAGAAGCCATTCGGCCCCGACCGGCTGCTGGCAGTTCTAAGATAGAGGTAATTCTTTCGTGAAAGAACGCTTCCTGCGGCTCGGCGACTGGACCGGACATCGCGGACGGAGTCTGTTCCGGCACCGGCCGAAGGTCGCGCTCAGCGCTTTGGTTTTTGTCGGCGTGTTGTTCTGGACCGCGGGCCTGTCGGCCGCGTGGATGGGCTACGACATCGCCCTTGCACTGCCCGAGCGCGAGGCGATCGGCGGCATCGGCCGCATGGATCAGGCGACGACCATTTTCGATCGTCACGACAAGCCGGTCTTCACGATCTTCAAGGAACAGCGGCTCGAGATTGGTCTCGAAGACGTCTCGCCGAACGTGATCAAGGCCGTGCTGTCGGCCGAAGACCAGCGGTTCTATGCGCACGAAGGCGTCGACTTCCGCCGCATCCTCGCCGCGATCGTTCGCAACGTGCGGGAGTGGCGCAAGGCGGAAGGCGGCAGCACCGTCACGCAGCAGCTCGCGCGCACCAGCTTCCTCTCAACAGACAAGACCTATCGCCGCAAGCTGAAAGAGATGGTCCTCGCCGCGCAGATCGAAAACACCTATACGAAAGACGAGATTCTCGCCCTCTACTTGAACAAGGTGTATTTCGGCGACGGCCTGTACGGCATCGAGGCCGCCGCGCGCGGGTACTTCTCGACACCGGCAAAGGATCTGTCGATTGCCGAGTCGGCGCTGCTGATTGGTCTCATCAAATCACCCTCGACGTGGGCGCCGACGATCAACATGGAACGCGCGGTCTCGCGCCGGAACGTCGTGCTCGAGACGATGGTCGACTCGGGCAATATCACGCGCGAAGAATACGATCGCGCGCGGAAGGAGCCGGTGAAGCTGAAAGACGGGCTCAGCATTCACGAGAGCTTCGGCCTTTACTACAAAGAACAGGTGCGGCTGCTGCTGGTGGAGCAGTTCGGCTGGGAGCGCGTCTATCAGGGCGGCTTGAAAGTGTATACGGCCCTCGAACCCGACATGCAGCAGGCGGCTGAAAAGCATGTCGAAGAATGGCTTGCGCAGCTCGAGTCGCGGCGCAACTTCCGGCATCCTACGCGCAAGGAAGCGTTGAAGGGCTGGAGTCCGGAAAAGGGCGCGCCCGACTATCTGCAGGGCGCGCTGATGGCGGCCGATCCACGCACGGGTGAGGTGCGCGCGCTCGTCGGCGGCCGCAGCTTCCGCGAAAGCCGGTTCAATCGTGCTGTGCAGGCCAAGCGCCAGGCCGGATCCGCGTTCAAACCCTTCGTCTATGCCGCCGCCCTCGAGCATGGCGCGTCGCCTGGCACGATCATCGCGAATCTCGACATGCCGACCGCGACGCCGCAGGGTGCGTGGGTGCCGGAAGACGAACATTCATCGGGCAGCTCGATGACGATGAGGAGGGCGCTGCGGACGTCGAGCAATCGCGCGGCGGTGCAGATGATCAATTCGGTGGGCGTGCGCACGGCCGTGGAGTATGCGAAGAAGCTGGAGCTTGGCGATCAGCCCGCGGTGCCGTCGATGGCGCTTGGCGCCGGCGACGTGACGCTCGACGCGATGACGATGGCGTTCGGGGCGTTCGCGAATGGCGGGTTGGTGCGCGATCCGCTGTTCATCCGAAAGGTCGTCGATCGCGACGGCAAGGTCCTGTTCGAAGCGAAGGACGCCCCGCGCCGCGCGATTGAGGAAGCGACGGCGTTCTTCATGTCAGACATGCTGGCCGAGGTCATCAATCACGGCACGGCCTATGGCGCCCGGCGGGAAGGCTTCACGCTGCCCGCGGCCGGCAAGACCGGTACGACGAACGAGTACCGCGACGGCTGGTTCGTGGGCTATACGCCCTCGTTGGTGGCGGGCGTCTGGGTGGGATTCGACAAGCCGCGCACGATCTTCAATGGCGGATACGCGGCGCAAGTCGCCGTTCCGATCTGGGCCCGCTTCATGCGCGACGCCACGCGGGGCAACAAGCCCGAGTGGTTCGAGCGGCCGAAAGACATCGTGGGCGTCGCCATCTGCAGCGTGTCGGGCAAGCTCGCCACCGACGGCTGCCGCGCGGGAGAGATTACGTACGACGACCTCGGCAATCCGGTGCAGCGGTCGTTCGTGGTGACGCAGTACTACCGCAAGGGAGTCGCGCCGACTGAGTACTGCGATCTGCACGGCGGCTATCATTCGCCTTCCGTGCCGGTGTCGCCTGTGTACGGCGCGCCGGTTCTCGCGCCACCTCCAGGAACGCCGGATCCCTCCGCGCCGGTCGCGCCGCCGCCTGGCACGCCCGATCCGAATCCGCCGCCGGTGGTGAGGCCGAAGCCAGGCGATCCGGCGACTCCCACCGTTGCCGACCCGAAGCGCGAAGAGGATCGCCCGAGCATCTGGCGGCGCATTTTCCGCGGCAACGCGAAGACGGCCGAGCAAATCAAGGCCGAGGAAGACCGCAAGCAGCGCGAGGCGGATCGCAAAGCCAAGGAAGCCGAGCGCCGCGAGGCCGCCCAGGAGAAGCGCAGGGCGGAGCAGGAGAAGAAGAAAAAGGCGCCGCCGCCCAAGCCGCCGCCACCAACGTGTTGTTTACCCGCAATGTAAATCGTAAATGGTAAACAGCATTGGCTCTTGTCTATGGCCAGAGGCTCGACCGAAGCTGCTGGCCATAGACCATCGACAATGCTATCTACCATTTACCATTTACAATTCCCCGCGTGTCTTTCCGTGACATCGCGGGCCATCGCCCGATCCTGAAACTGCTGGCGTCGGCGATTGCGCGCGAGTCGCTGCCGCAGAGCCTGTTGTTCAACGGGCCCGAAGGTATCGGGAAGTTCGCCGTGGCGATGGCCGTGGCGCAGGCGGTGAACTGTCCGAATCGTCGCGAGGAAGCGGAGCGGGGCGTTGGGGCCCCGCGAGCGACCGAGCTAGGCGGGGCGCAGGGGTCCCCGCCGGAGAGATTCGATGGTGATGCGTGCGGGAGGTGCGCGGCATGCACGCGGATCGCCCGTGGTGTGCATGGCGACATCATCGTCGTCGAGCCGGGCGAGAGCGGGTCGATCGGGATCGATCAGGTGCGCGACGCGCTGGAGCACGTCAGTTACCGCCCGTTCGAGGGACGCCGGCGCGTGGTGATCATCGATCACGCCGACGCGGCGGGAGGTC
>JBBDWL010000028.1:3922-7427 GCA_040902895.1 Vicinamibacterales bacterium
TTCGAGGGACGCCGGCGCGTGGTGATCATCGATCACGCCGACGCGGCGGGAGGTCCGGCGCAGGATGCGCTGCTCAAGCGGCTCGAGGAGCCGACGAGCGCCTCGATGTTCATTCTCGTGTCGTCGCAATGCGATGTGCTGCTGCCCACCGTGCGGTCGCGGTGCTATCAGCTGCGCTTCGCGCCGCTTGCCGACGCCGACGTCGTGCGCGTGCTGGTCGATCGGCACGCCATGGCGGAGCCGGCGGCGCGCGCGGCGGCGGCCTTGGCTGACGGCAGCGTCGGCCGCGCGCTTGCGCGCAGCAGCGGCGAGCTGACCGATGCGCGCGATGTGGCCTTTCAGCTTCTGTCAGCGGCCGCCAGCAATCAACCTTCGCGCCGGCTCGCCGTGGCGAAGACCGCTGCGGCGGCACCGTCGAGCCGCGTCAAGGATCGTGACGCGCTGGCGGCGCGTCTCGAAGCCGCTGCCGCCTTTCTCCGAGACATGCAGATTCTGATCGCCGGCGGCGATCCCGCGTCGCTGACCAATGCGGATATGGCGCAGGAGATTGCCACCCTTGCGCGATCCTTCGATCGCGAGCGGGGCCTGGCGGCCTTCGCAGCGGTGGAGCGCGGGCTCACCGCGCTCGATCGACAGGCCAACACGAAGATCGTGGCAGACTGGGTCGCGCTGAATCTGTGAGAGCAAGCGGCCGATAGTAAGCCACTATTCTGGGGAAAAGATGGCTGCGATAAAGACCTACAAAGTTCGACTCGAACGCGATGAAACAGGACACTGGATTGCGACGGTTCCTCGCGTGCCCGGATGTCACAGTTATGGGCGAACTCTCGAAGAAGCGAAACGTCGCATTCGTGAAGCGCTGGCTCTTTTCGTCGATGACGCAGGGAAGGCGCGTGTGTTTGATAGAGGATTCAAGCCATGACGATTCGCTACTTTACTGACACAGATACATTACATATCGAGTTCCGTGATGTGCGTGTCTTGGAAAACGCGCAGGTCATAACCCGAGCCAGTTGACGGGTTTGCTGCCAATCTCCGTTCCGCCATTGCCAATGCCTCTACCCGTCATAGCCATCACCGTCGGCGACCCCGCCGGCATCGGTCCCGAGATCGCGCGCAAGGCCGCGGCGTCGCCGCGCGTCACGACGTGCTGCAAGCCCGTGATTTACGGGCCGTGGCTGGAGGATGCGCTGGCGTCGTTTGCGCCCGGTCGCGCGAGCGCGGAAGGCGGCACGGCGGCCTATCAGGCGATCGAATCAGCCGTGCGAGACGCGCTCGAGAAGAAAGTCGACGCGATCGCGACCGGTCCGATCAGCAAGGAAGGCTTCGCATTGGCGGGCCATCCGTGGAAGGGCCACACCGATCTGCTCGCGCACCTCACCGGCGCGCCGCGCGTCGCGATGATGTTCTGGTCGCCGCGGCTTCGCGTGGTGCTTGCGACCGTCCATATTCCCCTCTCCGACGTGCCCGCGGCGCTGACCGTGGAGCGGCTTCGCGATGCCGTGCAGCTGTCGCATCTGGAAATGCCGCGGTTTGGCGTGGCGGCCCCGCGCATCGGTGTCGCGGCCTTGAATCCGCACGCGGGCGAGAGCGGCCTGATCGGCACTGAGGAAGACACCGTCATGCGCCCGGCCATTGCGGCGCTGCGCGAGGAGGGCATCGACGTCACCGGGCCCTTTCCGGCGGACACGCTCTTCGTGCGCGCCGCGCGCGGCGATTTCGATGTCATCGTCGCGGCGTATCACGATCAGGGGTTGATTCCGGTGAAGCTGCTTGGGTTTGGATCGGCAGTCAATGTGACGCTCGGACTTCCGATCATCCGCACGTCTGTCGATCACGGCACCGCGTACGACATCGCGGGAAAAAACCAGGCCGACGAAGGCAGCCTCATCGAAGCGGTGCTGCTGGCTGCACGGCTTGCAGGTGGGCCGTTGCCGCCGCCCACGGAGAAGATTGCACGGTAAGCTACCCCAGATCTTCATCGCTCGGCAGCAGGACAAGGCCGAGGCGTTCCGCCACCTCCCGCACCCGCCGATCGAGGCTGAGCACCGCCAGACCGGGCAAGGCCTTCTGCGCGACGAGCGCGCTTGCGAGGTGAAGCGCATCGAGCGTGCGCACGGGCTCGATGGCGAACGGCCGCCGCGCGCGTTCGGCGATCTCATCGTCCAGCCCGAGCAGCGTCCATCGCGCTGCGACCATGTTGAGCCGGGTTTGGCGGCCGGCGGCGTCCGCTTCGCTAAGCTCGTTGAGCGCTACGGCGCAGACGAGCACGCGGTCGCATTCGGTCAGTGTGATGTCTGACGTGATGACGAGCTCCGCCGACGCGAGCGCAGCCGCGGCCCGTTCGCCGTGCTCTTGTTCGAGCAGCCATGCGAGCACCGCGCTCGATTCGACATAGAGCGTCATCGCTCCGCGCGCGCGTCATCGAGAAGCCGCGCGGCGGATGACGGTTTCCGTTTCAGCGGGGGAAGGCCCCGGTACAGCTCTGGATCGTTCGGCGCGCCGATTCGGGCGACGCCCCGGTCGGCGAGCCGCGCCAGGCCGGCAGGCACAGCCGGATCCGCGCTCGTCCTGCCGGGCGGCACGAGCTCGGCCACATTGTCAATGTTCCACTGCCAGCGGATTGAGCCACTTCAGGCCGGGGAACTTCGCGAAGTCGCCGTCGGTCGAACACAGCGTCAGGCCGTGTTCGATCGCCAGCGCCGCCAGGTGCGCGTCGGGAACCAGCCGGCTGGTCATCTGCGAAAGGTCCATGAAGCCGGCCAGGATTGCGGCGTGACCTGGGCCGGCCTCCGGGATCCACACATTGTCGAGAGCCAGCCATTCCTCGACGTATTTCCACGCGGCCGCCGCCCGTAGAGGCGCCGAGACCACAGCGGGATTGCACGCCAGCCGAATGAACGCCAGCAGCGACGGCCACGGCAATCCGACGCGGTATAGCCCGCTGAGTCGCTCTTCGAGCCAGGGCCTGGCGATGGCGTGTTCCGGCGCGTCGGCGTTGAAAGCGTAGAGGAGCAGATTGGCGTCGATGAGAATCACCGATGCGCTTCGCCTTCCACGCGCGACAGCACTTCTTCGATGTTGTCCAGGCTCCCGACCACGCTCGCCCCCATCTTGACGGGCCGGATCCGGTAGGGCTGTGCCACCGGCCGCCCCTTTTCAAGCGCCTCGACCCCCGTCCGCAGCGCTTCGTTGACCACGGCCTTCCACGTCTGCCGCCGCTTTTCCATCACCCGCTCCAGCCGCACCGCCACATCATCATCCACCGTAATCGTGGTCCGCATACATCATGATGCTAAACATATGATTCAATGATGTCAACGTGCTCAGCCTTACGTTACTTGCTTACCCCTTACTCTTACTCCTTACTCGACTTACTCGACTTACTCGACTTACTCGACTTACTCGACTTACTCGACTTACTTGACTTACTCGACTTACTCGACTCACTCGACCGTTAGATCCAGCACATCGAGCAGGGCGAGCCCGACTGCGGCGAGGCGGT